>CAMAVZ010000017.1:0-42774 GCA_945861645.1 Opitutus sp. GAS368
GAGTTGCGTCGCAGTGAGATTCTCAAGTCGGAGACCGAGCGCCTGCTGGCCGATCCGAGAAGCGGGCGGTTCATTGAAGCGTTTCTCAATTACTGGCTCGATGTCAGGAAAATGTTCGACACGACGTCCGATGCGGTACTGTACAACGACTACTATCTGGACGATGCGTTGCTCGAGGCCTCCGTGGACGAAACCCGGCTGTTCTTTGCCGAACTACTTCGGAAGAATATGCCGGCCCGAAATATCGTAGATTCCGACTTTACGTTTCTCAACGATCGTCTGGCCGCGCATTATGGCGTTGAAGGCATCGACGGCGTCGCGATGCGCCGGGTTGCGTTACCCGCGGGAAGCGTCCGTGGCGGGATGATGACACAGGCGATTGTTTTAAAGGTGACCGCGAATGGCACGACCACCTCGCCGATCTTGCGAGGCAAATGGATCATGGAGCGTATTGCTGGCCAGGAGATCCCGCCGCCACCGGCGGCTGTACCTGCGGTTGAGCCTGATATTCGAGGTGCCGTCACCATCCGGCAGCAGCTGGTAAAACATCGTGCCGATCAAAGCTGTGCGCGGTGTCATCAGAAAATCGATCCGCCGGGCTTTGCGCTGGAGAGCTTTGACGTGATGGGCGCCTGGCGCGACCGTTATCGGGCCATGGCGGGCAAGGGGGAAACTCTGGAGCGGGGCATCGGACATAACGGCTTGCCGCTGGCCTTTCATTATGCGTTGCCAGTTGACCCCAGCGGCCAGATGCCGGACGGGCGCGAATTCAAAGACATCCGTGATTTCAAGCGGCTGCTTCTTCAGGATGAAGCGCAGATCGCTCGCAATTTTGTGCGTCATCTGTCGGTATATGCAACCGGTGCGCCAGTGCGGTTTGGTGATCGCAGGACGATCGAACAAATATTGGAGAAGACGGCCTCGAGCCAGTACGGCATACGCGCCATCTTGCACGAGATAATCCAAAGCGATCTTTTTCGTAACAAATAGTCCATTCACCCATGAAAACGCCGCTCCCTCCCAAAGTGACCACTGGGCCTTACTTCTCGCTCCGAAAGCCGATATCTCGCCGTCACTTTCTCAAGGGGGCGGGCGTTGCGCTTACGTTGCCGCTCCTCAATTCGATGCTGCCCACGTTTGCTCGGGCGCGGCCGGCCTTCGCTTCACTCGACCTAGGAACCAAACCGCGCCGGATGTTCGCGATCATTACGAATCTCGGTATCGTGGCAGCCGATTTCAGGCCAACCGGCGCGGGCCGCGAATACAAGTTGTCGCCTTATCTGGAGGTGCTTAAAGACCACCGCGACGATTTCACCGTATTCACCGGGGTGTCGCTCCCAAACGTGGATGGCGGTCATCCTACCGACAACGCCTGGCTGACCGGCGCGCCCAACCCGGGTAGTAGTTCTTTCAGAAATACGATCTCGCTGGATCAGGTCGTGGCCGAGGCCATCGGAACCCGGACCCGGTTTCCCTCCTTGGCGCTCGCCGTGAACGGCAGCAACAGTCTTTCGTGGACCGGCAACGGCGTTTCGATTCCGCCCGAACAAAAAGTGGCCGATGTATTCAAGCAGTTGTTTGTCCAAGGGACCCCGGAAGAGATTGAGGGCCAGATGCGAAAACTCGCCGCGGGCCGGAGTATTTTAGACACGATCGCCGATCAGGTTAAAACCCTCGAGCGCTATTCTGGCTCACCGGACCGCGATCGAATAGACCAATTTTTGACCAGTGTGCGCACCTTGGAGAATCGCCTTCTGATCTCCGAGGGCTGGGAAAAGAAACCGAAGCCGGTGGTGAATGTGCCGGCTCCCGTCGACGTGGACAGCCAGACGCGATTCATCGAGAAAATAAAGGCAATGTATGATTTGAGCCGGCTGGTCTTGGAGACCGACTCCACCCGGGCCATTACGTTATTCATCAACTCCGCGTCGACTGGTGTGGTCGACAGCGCCAATCTGGGAGTCGCCATCACCGAAGGCTATCACGGGCTCTCGCACCATGGAAAATCCGAGGCCAAACTTGCGCAGTTGAAAGCTCTGGATATCGCGCAGCTGAAACAACTCGCGGACCTTTTTGCCGGTCTGAAGACGGTGACCGAGGAAGGCGAATCCCTGTTGGATCGTACCATGGTGCTTTACGGCTCCAATCTCAGTGACGGCAACTCCCACGCATCGGCCAACCTCCCGACCCTCTTTGCCGGTGGTGGCTTCAAGCATGGCCAGCACCTCGTTTTCGACACGGTACACAACTACCCGTTGACCAATCTCCACCTCTCGATGCTCCACCGGTTGGGCATCGAGGCGGACCATTTTTCGTCTTCGACCGGAACAATGCGCGGACTGGAAATGGTCTGAACAGCGATCCGGTTTGTTGATGGCTGATACGAGTCAGCAGCGCTACACAGTCACTTTGCCCAAGCCCCGCCAACGTGGAAATTGTTTGCAGATGCACCGACTCCCGCGCCCTATTATTTAATGCAATATCGCACCTTGGGCCGCACGGGGCTCAAAGTTTCTGTAATTGGTGTCGGCACCTGGCAACTGGGTGGCGAGTGGGGCCGAGCCTACACCTCCACCGATGCCCGGGAAATCCTGACGGCAGCCCAAAGTGAGGGGCTCAATCTCATCGACACTGCAGAGTGTTATGGCGATCATCTGGCGGAACGTCTGATCGGCGAGACCCTGCCAGGCCAGCGTCAGGATTGGGTGATCGCAACCAAATGGGGCCACAAGTTCCATACCTGCTTCAAGCGCGATCCCTGTTATCAGGCGGCCGATCTGCTCATGCAATTGGAGGAATCGTTGAAAGCGTTGCGAACGGACTATGTCGACTTGCTGCAATTTCATTCTGGCAATGACGACGCTTTTGCCGATGAGGCCATGTGGACGGCGGCTCGGCAGGCGCAGGCGCAGGGCAAGGTTCGCTATTTGGGCAACTCGATTGGCGCCAACACCAATCTTAAGCAAACCGACGCGTCGACCGCCGTCGGCGTGGATGTGATTCAAGTGATCTACAACCGCCTTCAGCGGGAACCTGAAGTAGAGGTTTTCCCCTCCTGCCAACGGCAGCAACTCGGCGTGCTCGCCCGGGTGCCGCTCGCCAGCGGCTTACTCTCGGGCAAATATCTGCCCGGCCACATCTTTCCGGCCAACGATGTCCGCGAGGTCTGGCAGAAAAAAGATCGGGACACGCGGCTGGAGGAGATCGGGAAAATCGCGGCTACCGAGGTGCCCGCCGGATTGCCGATGGCCCAATGGGCACTAGCGTGGTGCCTGCGCCACCCGGCGGTTACCGCGGTGATTCCGGGATGCAAGGACGCCGCCCAGGTCCGCGCCAACGCGGCGGCAGCACGAACGGTGGCGTAAGGTGGAACGGGATCGAACGCTAGAGATCCTTCCTCACTGCACGTATCAAATTGCGTCAGGCCGGTTGGGCGCTTGACTGGCGCCAGTTCACTCCGCTCTGATTTTTATCCGTGCTTCAATTCTACGCATCATGCTGAATTTCGTCATATCCTGTAGCGGCCGCCAGGGTCGCTGTGCTCTGGGGTGCCTGCGGCTGATGCGCACTTTCACCCTACTGGGCTGCTTCGTCGGCGTAAACGGCGCCTCCTCACCAGAGCCATCCCCCGCCCCGCCGGTCGAAACCGTCATCCGCGCAATTCAATCCGTCTCGTTTCACTCGGCCGCCTTGGGGCAGACCATGAACTACCAGGTGCTCCTGCCAGCCGGATACGCGGAGTCCGGGACGCAACGCTACGCTGTGCTCTACCTGCTGCATGGTCGCGGCGACAAGATGCAGGCGTGGGCCCCGCTCGTGCCGGACTTGTTCCGCCTGACGGCGGAAGGACGCATTCCCCCTGTGATTGCCATCATGCCGGATGCGCCGGGCAGTCAGCGGGCGGGCTACTACATCGATTCCCAATTCACCGGCAACGCTCGGTTGCCACCCGGCCAGGCCCTGGAGTCCGCAATCACCATCGACCTGCTGGCGCAGGTTGACCGAGTGTACCGCACGCAGGCCAGTCGCACGGGACGAATCATCGCCGGCTACTCGATGGGCGGCTATGGCGCCATGCGGCTGGCTCTAGCTCATCCCGAATTGTTCGGCGGAGCCATCGTCCTGAGTCCAGCGGTGTATTTACCACTGCCGCCGCCAGATTCCAGCACCCGCGAATTCGGCGCGTTTGGCAACGAAGCCAAGACTTTTGATCCAGAGATTTACACGGCGAAAAATTACCCAGCTCTTATACCGGGCTTCGTCGCCGCGGGCCGACCGCTGATCATGTTCATTGCCGTGGGTGATGATGAAAAGGCCCTGGCCGATCCGGCGGAGGCGGCCCACGACCTCGATTACGAGGCCCATACGCTTTACAATCGGATCCGCCGGGTTCCGGAGCTCACTTCCGAACTGCGCGTTGTCAACGGGCCTCATAACTGGGCGACCTGGCGGCCCACCTTCATCGAGGGCGTGCAGTATGTCTTTGCCAAGCTCCCGCCGGCTGCCGAGGCCAAACGCTGATCAGGCGGGCTTGCCTTTGCCTGGTTCCTTCGGAGTGAAGACGGTCAATCCCCGCAGCGACTCCGCCGCCGGGGCGGGAAAAAAGAGACTGGCCGCATATCCGACCACGATCGAGAAGAGGATCGAGATGCCGAGGTAGAGGAACGGGTGGACCAGATGGTGCCACCAAACCACGAAGGTCGCGATGAAGCTGAAGCCCATGCCGATTAGCACCCCCTGCCAATTGGAGCGGCGCGTGAACATCCCGAGCGTGTAGGCCCCGCCGAAAGCGCCGCCGAAGAGGCCGGCGAACTCGATCGCAATGTCCAGGAACGAATTGATGCTGAAGCGCGAGAGCAGCAGGGCGAGGCCGATGCCGATCACGCCCGCTATGACCGTGACCCACTCGGCGAGCCGGATGCTGGTGGCCGGATCAGGTTTTTTCGCTAGGCCTTCGTAGAAATCCACCGAGACCAAGGTCGCAACACTGTTGAGAATACTGGAAAGCGTCCCCATGGCGGCGGCTAACAGCCCCGCCAGCACCAAACCGGTCACGCCCGCCGGCAGCTCGGCGGCGATGAAGAGCGGCAAAGTGGCGTCGGTCCGCAACAGGGGATTCATCCGCTCCGGGAAACTAAGGTAGAAAACGTATAAGCCGGTGCCGATGAGATAAAGGATCAGGCTGCCGGGCAAAATGATCGCGGCAAACAACCAAATTGAACGACTGGCGTCCTTCTCCGATTTGGTCGCGAAGACCCGCTGCATCAACACCTGATCCTTCGGGAAGGTCAGCACTGTCTCCATCAGTTGCAGGAAGATGAAGCCCCACACCGTGGCCTTGGTGAGGTCGAAGCTCCAGTCGACCAGCTTGAACTTGTCGTCGGCGACGGCGGTCGCAATGAATTCGCCAGCGCCGCCCTTGAGCGCCCAGATGATATAGGCGATGGCGAAAAATAGCCCACCAAATTTCACGATCACCTGCGCGACATCGGTCCAGATGACCGCCTTCATGCCGCCAAGCGCGGTGTAGGCGATCGTGACGACGCCCATCATCAGCACGCTCCAGATCACGTCGATCCCCGTCACCGTCGAAATGGCCAGCGAAGGCAGGAAGAGGATCACACTCATGCGCCCGCCGAGATGCATCAGGATGCACATGCCGCTGCCGGCCAGCCGCACGGCACGGTTGAAGCGCTGATCCAGATAATCGAAGACGGAGGTAAGCGAGAGGCGGCGTAGCAACGGCACGATGTAGATGGCAACAAAAACCAGCGCGAAGACATTGGTGATGTTGCCCAGCAGATAGGTCCAGTTCGTGGCGTAGGCCTTGGCCGTGGTGGCGATGTAACCGATCGAGCTAGAGTTAGAAGCATAAAGGCTGATGCCGGCGGCCCAGAAAGGAATCGAGCGGCTTCCCACAAAAAACTCGGCGGTCGTCTTCTTGCTCTCCACGCGGTAACAGTAAGCGCCGATTCCTGCGATCAGGGCGAAATACATGATGATCATTACCCAATCGAGCGGCCGCAGTAACTGCTTGTTGCCTTGGATTTCCGCCGTGTGAAACTTCGCCGCGGAATCCAGCCAAACGAGGCCATTTCGCCAACCGGCGCCGAGCAAGGCATCCCCCGTTCTCTCCCTTCCTTGCGAGGCGACTGAGGCCGTCGTGGTGTGGTAGGTTAAAAGCTGGAGGCGCGGCGTCCCCGTTGCGTCGGGCGGCAGACGGAGCAAATACAGGACGTGAGCCTGGCCGAGAGGCCGCGCCGCACCTAGGACAACCTCGCCGGGCAGAGTGCGCTTCAGCAGCCATCCTGCTGTCGCGGTCCAGCACCAAAGTTCATCCTTTCCTCCGTTGGGAGCGGGGGCGGTGAGGAGCAGGGTTGCATCCTGCGCCACCACTGTGCCCAAGCCTCGCGACTGCTCGGTCCAAGCCGGATGGATCGTCCATTGCGGTCGAGTCGCCCCCAAGTTGAGGGACCACCAATGCGTGCCGCCGTCAGCATCAACTCCGGCCAGATAAAACACCCCTCCAAGCACTGCGCCGTTTGCAATCCGCAGCGGCACGGGGAACGGCGGCGGCTGGTCCTCACGCGGCCCGTCGGCCAGGTCAAAAGGAACCATTCGCTCCAAGGACAGGCCAGCACCCTGACCGAGCAACAGCCACGATCTGGCACCGGACGCCAGGACTCCGCGAGCCACTGAGCCCTCAATCCGGGGACTGACATCGTTCCAACGCCCCTCCGATGAATCGTAGCGCCAGACCGCGCCGTTGTTCACGAGCAAGGGCGTCTCGGTCGCAGCCAGACCCGTGCTGCCGGCGGCTTCGGGCGGCGCGACCAGCACCCCGTCAAGCACCGCCACCAGATTCTCAGCCCGTAGCGGGGCCAGCCAGCAAAGCCACAGACAAAAAATGACCAGCCGGTGCGACTGCAGGAGTTTCATGAGTTAGCACAGAGCATGGCACTATCTGCGGCAGAACGTCGAGGACTTGGTGCCACCGGATCGCCCGGCTCCCAAGGTGGGGGTAAAAAAATGCTCCAGCTGTCCGGCGGGTGAACAGCTGGAGCCGAGACCGGCTTCCCGATCAGAATTTAATGGTATGTGAGACCGAGAGCACCCGACCGCGACCGGCGAAATAATTCTGGTACTGGTCGATCTGAGCCCATGGCAGAATATAATATTTATCGGTCAGGTTTTCAATGCCCAGCGCCAGATCACCCCATTTGGTGGAGTAACTGGCTGTGAGATGAAACAGCGCTATACCCGTGGTATGCTCTTCGCCGGAGGCCCCGACGTTGATGTCGCGCGCCATAAGATTATCCCAATCCAAAGTCACGCTGCCCTTTTTGATGAATTTCCAAGTTCCGGAAAGATTGATTTTATCCGGACTGACATTGCCCATGCCCATTTCCCTGATTAAAGGCCCGGTCTCGCCCGTCCTCGTCAAACCCTCGGCGTGTGCATAGAGTGCGCTAAATTTCAAAACGTTATTCACTCTGTACTCTCCAGCAAATTCAAATCCCTTGAGTTCGACCGGTCGGCGCTGCAGCACAAAATCCCTCGTGATGGGATCAGTGGTCAGCGACGAGCCTAGCTCGGAGTAGGATTTGTAATAGGAGGCACTGAAGCCCAATTGCTTGCCCTGCCAGGAAACACCAATTTCTTTGTTGTCGAAGACGACGGCTTGCAGATCAAGAATGCCAGCCACGGATTGACCGACGGTGTTCACATTGCGCAGGGGTATACCCACATTTGGCAGGGTAAAGCCCTTACTGTAGGAAGCGGTTGCCGACCAATTCCGCGGCAGTCGCACGATCACACCAACATTGGGCAGGGTTTCGCTATAGTCTAGCGTGCCGCCCGAAACAAACCTCCGGTCCCGGAAATAGACGGTAGTGTAGTCGTCGACCTGCAGCTCGCCGTTTTCATGGCGCAGGCCACCGCTTAGCGTCACCGGACCGTGATTGTATGAAGCTTGGGCAAACGGCGCCTTGCTGGCGTAATTCATCGGAGGAACCCACACGCGGTTGGTCAGGGCCAAGAGCTGCTGCGCAGTCTCCGCTAGGTAGTCAAATCCCGCATTCAGTTCCAGACCGTCGACGGAAAAGATATCCTTGCGCATCCAGGAACTGCGCATGCCATGCTTTTGGGAGTTGACCTCGGATTGGTCGGTCAGGGTGCCTAGCGGGGCAAAGAGAGGATCCTGTTTGTCGGAGCCGCCCAGTTCCGCCACGAAGCGCATGGCCTGGCTGGCGTCGTAAAGCTGGACGTTCAGCGAGCCGCCGAGGAGGGCATTGTGATTGTAGGCCAGCGCATATTGACTAAAATCGTTGAATTCCGTCTTTGCGCCAGCCGGGACGCCGCGTTTCGATGAATCGGTAAGACCAAGGGACCGATCGCCCAGCAACTGGACATAATGCCCCTGTCCTTCGACCTTAAATTGACTGACGGTCAGCGCGATCCGCTGGGCGTTATTGTCTCCAAAGTTATACCCCGTCTTGATGAACAGGCTCGTCGAATTACTATCAACCGTGGAACCGCTTTGGCTCATGCCCGTTCTCCGGCCGTTCGCATCATATGACATGCCTCGCTTGGCAAAGGCCGAACCGAAAATCAGATCAAAATTGTCCTTCTTCTGGGTGTAATTGAGCCCCACCCGATAGCTGGTGCTGTCTTCGTCATCGAACCCCTCGGTGGAAAACTTGGTGCGCAGCGTGGCCTGGCTGCCTTCCTTGGTCGGACTCTTGGAGATATAGTTGATGATACCGCCCGCGGCTCCAATGCCCTCGGCCGCCGAGGGCCCGTTAATCACCTCTATATTCGCGATGATATCCATGTCCGTGAAAGTCCCGTTCCGGCTGGCTTCGCGCAGCGGCGTCGTCTGGGAAATGCCATCAAACAGGCGGAGCGCGACCCGCCCCCGAAGCGTCTCACCGGTATTGTTCATCGCTTGGGTGGCCGGGGCATAACCCGGAACCGTCCGCGCCAGCACGGCCGTCATATCGTCAGTGAGAATTTGGGTGTGCTCGATTTCCTGAATCGTGACCAACTTGATCGCGCCAGGAATCTGGTCGATCGCCTTGGGCGAGCGGTAGCCGGTCGTGACGGTCAATTTCTCCAGCTTGACTGTTTCGTCCTTGTCCTCCGCCGCGGTCGCGGCCGTGGTCTGAGCCGAGACTAGGGCAAAGAACGAGGCAAAAAGCAGCGAACCGAGAATGGTCGCTGGGCGGAGGAAGGTAGCAGCTTTTAGGGTGGTATTCATAGGTGTTGGGTTACACTGGCAAAGAAACGAAGTTTTTGCCAGGATGGGTTCAACTAAAGCAAACGTTTGCATAGATATGGTTTGAGTATCCCCGCCTTGTCAACACTTTTACTCAAACCTGTTCGTCCAACCCATGAACCACCCGCAGCATTTATCCCGTCCCGACGAAGTGCAACTGGAGGGACTGCTGGGCCGCGCCCTCCAAGCGAACCGGAGCGGGCACCTGACCGCATTTGTGGCCGATGAAACCAGCCGGCCCATTGCCCTCTTTGCTCCCGCTCGGGTCTGCTGCAACCACGAGGGCGACTGGTATGGGGAACACGCCGGCAAGTGGCTGTACACCGCCGCCCGCGCAGCCCAGCGCACCTCTGATCCCGGGCTCATCGCAAATTTGCACCGAGTGGCGGGGTATCTGGTGCACGTGCAGGAACCCGACGGCTATCTGGGAACTTATGCCCCGGCCCGGCGCTTCATGCATTCCGTGGCGCCCGGACCGCGCACCTGGGATGGAGCCCCGGGGCAGCGCACCTGGGATATCTGGGTGCTGAGCTATCTCATTCTGGGATTACTGGAGGTGCATAAATATTTTCCCCGGGCCGAATATCTGCAGGCGGCAAAAAAAATCGGCGATCTCTGCGCGCGGACCCTGACCGAGGGCCGGATCAATATCACGGCCCTCGGCAACCATCATGGGCTGTCCGCCACGGTCCTGCTGGATCCAGCCGTGGAACTCTATTTCGCCACCCAGGATAAGCGCTATCTGGAGTTGGCTGAGTTGATCCTGCGGCAGGCCAACCAGCATCCGCCGCTGGCATTGCTCCCCCAAGCCCTGGCCGGCACGGATGCAGCCGCTATAGCCACCGGTAAATCCTACCAGCTTTCCTGGAATCTGGTCGGGCTCATCAAACTCCATCGCGCCACTGGCAACCCCGAATACCTGACGGCGGCGCAAAAGGTATGGTTCAGTATCCGGCAATACCACTTGACGCTCGGCGGTGGCCCGTGGGGCGGAGTGGCCCACCGTTCTCGCGAGGTCTTCAACCCCGCCGGAGTCTTTAGTCCCTACGGGTATGTCGAGACCTGTTCTACCTTGTCGTGGATCCAGCTGAACCGCGAATTATTCCTGCTCACCGGCGAAGCCAAATATGCCGAGGAAATCGAAAAATCGGCCTACAATGATTTGCTGGGGGCGCAGGCTCCCGACGGCATTGATTGGTGCTACTACTCTTTTCCCAATGGCAAACGGGTCTACACGACCTATTGGCGCTGTTGCAAATCGAGCGGACCGCTGGCCTTGGAGGAACTAGCACCCCTCGCCTACAGTACGACCGCCACGGGTGATATCTCGGTCAATCTCTATGGACCCAATCACGCGACCCTCACGACGCCAACCGCCGGCTCGGTCCATTTTGAGCAGATCACCCGCTATCCCTTCGACGGTGATATCCGGATGGTGGTACGGCCGGAACGGCCGGCCAACTTCGTAATTGCCGTGCGCATCCCGGCCTGGGCGGAAGAGGCGACCGTAGCGGTCAACGGCGAGCCGGTGGAGGCTAGGCCGGCACCCAATACATTCCTGCCGCTGCGGCGAACCTGGCAGGCCGGCGACGCGATCACCCTGCGGTTTCCCCTCCGACCGCTCTGGCACGAGCAGACCAATCGCAACGTGCAGGAGTCACGCGCCCCCGATGGCTCCAGCATCAACCAGGAAGTATTGCGCTTTGACTATGCCGCCATCAGCCGCGGACCGTTGGTCTATGCGACCAGCCTCATCGATGGCTTCAAGGTGGAGGAGACGCTGCGTTTACCCGCTGACCGTAATCAAGTATCGCTGGAAGTTCTAGATGCTCCGCCCGGTTGCGAGGGACCGGCCATCCGCCTGAACCTTGGGTACCGTCCGGCCCTGACGTTCCATCCCTATTACGAAGCGGGCGGAAGGCAGGACCATGCCTGGCGGCTCACTTGGATGCAGCTCGATCCGTCCTGATGGACAATTGGTAGGAGCCGTTGCCCTCAATCGCCTGACCGATGCAAAAGGCCGTTGAGGGCAACGGCCCCTACCTAAAATCCAAATTCAAAGAGACGTTGGGACAACTTCATCCTTACGTGCCAGCCAGCCATAGCGTTGGCGACGGTTGGCGCTTCGTTTTTCGTGGTGAAACTCATCCGCTTGTTTCCGGCTCAGCCGGACATCGCTACCGGGTGATACCAGCGGGATAGAAACGATTTATTTCCGCCTCGGTCGGCATTGCATTGGCCGCTCCGGGCTTCGTGATGGACAGCGCTGCGACCGCCGTGCCGAGCCGGGCGGCGGCCACCATATCGCCGCCATAGCGCACCAATCCAGCCGCCAAACCACCGCAGAAAGCATCGCCCGCGCCCGTCGTGTCGACAACCTTCATGCCGGTATGCGCCGGGATCATCCGCCAGCCGTCCCGGCTGGAAATGAAACAGCCTCGCTTGCCCAGGGTGACAATCACAGTGGGCACCTTGAATTTCCGGCAAAGCGCCTGGAACTGCGCGGCCGGCATCTCCTGCAGATCGCGCTGGCGGATTTGCGGCAGGTGGCGGATTTGCGGCAGGTGGCGGAGCAACGCGGCAAATTCCGTCTCGTTCGGCACGAGAATATCCACGTCAGCCAGGAGTGCCGGATTAAAATCAGCCGGCATCGGGGCAGGGTTGAGCAGGGTCGTCACGCCCGCCTGACGGGCGACCCGCAGCACCCGGGCGGTGGTCTCCTGGTTGGACTCCAGCTGGGTCAATACGATTTTGGTGTGCGTCAACAGGCGGCGGGGAATATCGGCCATGACCAGCCGGGCGTTCGCCCCCGGTTCAATGACGATCTGGTTCTGCCCTTCCGCATTGAGCAGTATCATCGCCGTACCGCTGGGACAACCGGACTTAACGACCAGCCGACAGCCAATGCGGGCCTGGCGATAAAAGGCGCGCACCTGCCCGGTGAATGCGCCCGGGCCCATGGCTCCGATAAAAACAGTGCGCGCACCGGCCCGGCCGCAGGCAATCGCCTGGTTCGAGCCCTTGCCACCTTGGCCGACCCGCAATCGGCCCACCACCGTTTCGCCGCGCGCCGGGAATTCGTCGCAGGCAAAAGTCAGATCCTGCATGATGCTGCCAATAACGACGACGGCGGGAAAGGAAGGCATAGCGGGAGGAAAGGCTGGTGCGAGACCGCCGCGTGTCGGAGATTAGTCGCTTGATTCATGCAAACGTTTGCTTGACATAAGGTCAAGCGAAACCGTGCGGGGCTGCAGTCCGCTGCTAACAAGACCGCCGGATGATCAACTCGGGCAGCAGCTTCAGGCTGGTGGGCGGTTGCTTGCCGTCCTTGATGCGCTTGAGCAGCAACTCCGCGGCATACTTGCCCACTTCATATGCCGGTTGCTTGACCATCGTGAGGGGCGGATTGAAAACCGCGGCTAGGGGCAGATCATCGTAGCCGACCAGCGCAATCTGCTTCGGAATTTTCAAGCCCCGCGCGGCGATGGTTTCGAGCGCCCCGATCATCATCAGGCCGTTGCTGACAAACAGCGCAGTGGGCGGTTCGGCCAGCGCGAGAAGTTCGCGCGTGAGCAGTCGACCGCTTTCTTGCTTGAAATCGCCAAATTTGATCAGCTCGGACTTGACCGGCAGCCGGGCCGCCATCAGCGCATCCTTTCCGCCCCGCAAGCGCTCGCGCCCCGTGGAAGAATTGGACGGCCCCGCGATAAATCCGATGCGGCGGTGACCTTGGGCAATGATGTGCTCGACGGCCTTGTAGGCCCCCATGTGATTGTCGACTTCGACCTTGTCGAGCGCGCTGTCCTCGAGGATTCGGTCGACGCAGACCACGGGCGTGCCGTTTTTGACCACCTGCATGACGGCCGGGTCGTTTTCGTGAATCGGCGGCAGGATAATGCCATCCACAGATTCGGCCTGCATGACATCGAGATAAAATTGCTCCTTTTTCTCATCCTCATCGTAGTTGCATAGCAACAAGGCAAAATTGTTCTTATACGCGACGTCCTCCACCCCTCGGGCAAGATCGGCGAAAAAGGGATTTTGGATGTTCGGAATGATCAAACCCAGCAGATGCGTGCTCGCGTCCCGGACCCGCAGCCGCCGAGCGACCCGGTTGGGCTTGTAGCCCAGCTCGCGCATGACCTTGAGTACGCGGGCCTGAGTTTCGGCGCCGATTTTGCCGGTCTGGTTGATCGTGCGCGAGACAGTTGAGATGTTCACCTTGGCCTTCCGGGCGACGTCAACTAAGCTGGGGGCTTTCTTCATGGCAGATGCAAAGGGATGGTTGTTCTCGTTACTAAATGGGCAGGAGCGCGCCGGGAGCAAAGTGGGATGTGAGTCGCCGCGCAGTTATGTCGCGGGCGACCGAGTGGCATTGGGCTGTTTTAAGGATGGACAGACGCCTTAGCGAGCGCAAACGTTTGCGCAAAATTAATGAGTTGCCCGACGCCTGATGATAGCGATGTCCTGTTGACGGCCGCGGCCGTGAATCCGATCATACTGATTTCTCGCCCCGCCCTGCCCATTAAATCCGCCCACCCATGAGCAAGCCCCAGCGCGCCCCGACCGCCCAGCAGACTGAGTTTCAACTCTCCCACGCGCGCAATGGCCCGCACCTACCGCTGCCGGCAAGCACGCCGGGCTGGCCCTTCCAGACCACCGGTTATTGGCGGCAGGATGTGAATAGCGCGTCCGCCGCGTGGGTGCGTGATTTCCGCGAGTGGCGCCATGAACATCTCATCAGGATGGGCTACGACGGGGTAAATTACGAGCGACCCGAGTTCAAATGGTCGCAAAGCAACTTCGTACACGCCCAGATGATGGTCGAAGACCGATATTTCTACGACCCGGCCGCTGGGAAATATACCGTCGATCGATATCTCGATGATCTCGAGCGCCGCTTCGGCGGGATCGATAGCGTGCTGCTCTGGTATGTTTACCCGAACATTGGGATCGATGACCGCAACCAGACTGCGCTGGCTTCAGACCTGCCAGGCGGGCTGGCCGGCCTGAAGCAGGCTGTCGCGGATTTCCACCGCCGCGGCGTCAAGGTCTTCATCCCCACCATGGCGTGGGACAACGGCACGAAACCGGAGGGCCGGCCCGATTGGGAGGCCGTCGCCCGACTCGCGCAGGCCATCGGGGCTGACGGGGTCAATGGCGATACTTACAGCGGGGTGCCCCGAGCCTTCCTGGAGACAGCCGACAAGCTCGGCCATCCGCTCGTGTTTCAACCCGAGGCCGTGCCGCTGTCCGACGAGGCCCTGATGTGGAATCTCCAAAGCTGGGGCAAATTGCTCCCCGCCGAAGTCATCCCCCCGGTCAGCAAATTGAAGTGGCTCGAACCGCGCCACATGACCAACACGGAGAACCGGTGGGGCCGCGACCGCACGAACGATTTTCACTATATTTTCTTCAACGGCACCGGCTACAACGCCTGGGAGAACATCTGGGGCGTGTGGAACCAGTTCACGCCACGCGATGGCGCCGCGCTCCGGCGCATCGCTCATCTCTACCGTAAATTCCCCGAGCTGCTCGTCAGCGCCGACTGGGAGCCCTACGCGCACACGCTCCAGCCCGGCGTTTTCGCCACAATGTTTCCCGGCCGCGAAACCACGCTCTGGACAGTGGTCAACCGCTACGATTACGAACTGGCCGGCGACCAGCTGCTCGTTGCCCACCTCGAGGGCCGTCGCTACTACGACGCGTGGCACGGCGGGGAGATTGCACCGCGCCTCGCGGACGGGAAGGCCGCGCTCGCTTTTCCCCTGGAGCCGCGCGGTTTCGGTGCCGTGCTGGCTGTCGAAGCCGGCGCCAAGGTCGCAGGGCTTGTCGATTTCCTGGCCCAGCGGCAGGAACTCACCCGCACCCCGCTCCGCAGTCTCTCGGCCGAGTGGCACGCGCTTCCGCAACAGCTCGTGCCGATCGCACCGACCAAGCCGGCGGCGCAAACGCCGCCCGGCATGGTGACGATCCCTGGCGGCGAGTTCGAATTCAAGGTCACCGGCATCGAGATCGAGGGCTTCACCTGGAGCGGTCTCGATTTCCAATACCCTTGGGAAAACTCCCCGCGCCGGGCGCATCTCCACCGGATGACCCTGCCGGCGTTTCATCTGGACCGGTATCCGGTCACGAACGCCGACTATAAAAAGTTCACCGCCGCGACCGGCTACCGTCCGAAAGACGACCATCATTTTCTTCGCGACTGGAAAGACGGCGTGCCGCAGTCCGGCTGGGAAAAGAAACCGGTCACCTGGGTTTCGCTTGAAGATGCCCGCGCCTACGCCGCCTGGGCGGGCAAGCGCCTGCCCCACGAGTGGGAATGGCAATACGCCGCACAAGGCACCGACGGCCGCCTCTACCCGTGGGGCAACGAGTGGAACGCCGCCCACTTGGCAAAGCCCAACCGCGGGCGCACGCTGCTGCCCCCTGACGATGTCGATGCGCACCCCGGCGGAGCCAGTCCCTTCGGCGTGTTGGATCTTGTGGGCAACGTCTGGCAGTGGACCGATGAGTTCGTGGATGAACACACCCGGGCCGCTGCCCTGCGCGGCGGCAGTTCCTACCAGCCGCAGACTTCGCACTGGTATTTTCCGCAGGCCTACCAGCTCGACCAGCACGGTAAATATCTGCTGATGGCCCCCGGCAAGGATCGCAGCGGCATGCTCGGCTTTCGCTGCGCGGTCGATGCGGACTGAAATTTCAACATTCTCGTCCCCATGCGCAGCAAACTATTCGTGCCCGGTGCCCGGCCGGAACTTTTCCCCAAGGCCCTCGCCGGCCAGGCTGACAGCCTGAGCTTCGACCTGGAGGATTCCGTGCTCGAATCAGCCAAGGCTGAGGCTCGGCGCCTTGTCGGGCAGGTCTTGCAATCCCCGGAATGCACCGCGTCCAAGAAGATCATCCTTGTGCGAGTCAACGGCCTCACGACGCCGCACTTCGAAGCGGACCTCGACGCCGTGGTCGGCGCGCGCCTCGACCTGCTCAATGTTCCCAAGGTGGAGTCGGCTGAGGACATCCGAACTGTGGTCAAGGCTCTAGCCCGCCTTGAAGCGGAACGCGGCCTCACCCGCCCCATCGGCATCCTAGCCAATGTCGAGTCCCCTCGTGGGCTCCGGTTGGCCGCGGAGATCGCCTGCGCCGATCCGCGCGTGACCGGCCTGCAGGTCGGTTTCGCCGATCTCCTGGAGCCCCTCGGCATCGATCGCACTGATGCCGCCGCCATCCACCACTTCCAGCTCGCGGTGCGCCTGGCCGCCGGCGAGGCCGGCATCTGGGCCTGCGATGCGGTCTATGCGAACTTCCAGGATCCCGAGGGCTTCCGCCTCGAAGCTCACGCCGCCAAGCGTCTCGGCTACATTGGCAAATCCTGCATCCACCCGAGCCAGATCGCGCTCGCCAACGAAGTTTTTCGACCAAGCGATCCGGAGATCGCCTTTGCGCAACGGGTCGTGGAAGCCGCGGGCAAGACGAGCGCGGGCGCCTTCACGGTCGATGGTCGGATGATTGACGCGCCCTTCCTCAAACGAGCCCGCGCCGTCCTCGCCATCGCCCGCCAGTTGCCTCCCCGGGCCCCATGAGCTTGCTGCCATGCCTCTGAAAAAGCGCGATTATGACCCCGGCGCAACGGGCCCACTGGCAGGTATCCGCGTGCTCGACCTTTCGAGGCTATTCGCGGGCAATGTGCTCACCCAGATCCTAGGTGATTTTGGCGCTGAGGTCATCAAGGTCGAGCCGCCGGAAGGCGACCCCCTCCGCGCCTGGCAGACCAACGGCGTCTCCACGCACTGGAAAATCTACGCGCGTAATAAAAAAAGTCTGGCCCTCGACCTGCGCAAACCGGAGGCCATCGACTTGCTCCGCCGTCTTGTGCCGACGGCCACGCTGCTGATCGAAAGTTTTCGTCCGGGCGTCCTGGAAATGATGGGGCTCGCCCCCGCCCAGCTGCTCACCCTCAACCCCAAACTCGTGATCGCGCGCATTTCCGGCTGGGGCCAGGACGGCCCCTACAGCCAACGCCCCGGCTTTGGCACCGTGATCGAAGGTATGTCGGGCTTTGCCTCGTTCAACGGTTTTGCCGATCGCGAGCCTGTCCTTCCACCGATGTATCTGGCCGATGCCGTCGCCGGTCTCTACGGCGCCTCCGCGGTCATGATCGCCCTCCGCGAGGTCGAGCACAACAGCGGTCGCGGGCAGGTGATCGACCTGCCGCTGCTCGATCCGCTTTTCGCCATCCTCAGCCCCCAAGCCGCCAATTACCGGCTGACCGGCAAGGTCAAGCCGCGCACCGGCAGTCGCTCCACCAACTCCGCCCCGCGAAACGTCTACCGCTGTCAGGACGGCAAGTACGTCGCCCTCTCCGGATCCACCCAGAGCATGGCGGAACGCATCTTTCGCGCCATCGGACGCGCCGAGTTGAACGAAGATCCGCGCTTCCGCACCAACGCGAGCCGGGTGAAGCACGCGGAGGAACTCGACGCCATCCTCGGCGAATATATCGGCCGGCACCCGCAAGCCGCGAACGTTGCCTTTTTTGAAAAGGCCAGCGTGACCGTCGGGCCAATCTATGATGTCGCGCAAATCCTCGAGGACCCTCATTTCATCGAGCGCGAAGTGGTGGCCGATTACCCCGACGCAGAAACAGGCACTCTGCCCATGCATCACGTCGTGCCGCGCCTCGGGGGCACGCCCGGCGCGATTCGCACGCGGGCCCCGCGGCTGGGCGAGCACAACCGCGCCGTGCTGGCCGAAGTCGGCGTGGATAACTCCTCCTATACCCGCTTGGTGGCGGCCGGAGTCGTCATCAAACCTTCCGGAGCAACATGACGAGAGCTTTTCCTCCGTGGCTGCGTTGCGGCTGCGCGCTCGTCCTGAGCGCGGTCGGCCCGGCGACCCTCGCGACAGGACCGGAACTGACCCGGGGCGAGCCGGCCGCCGCCGGGTTTTCCCCGGTTCGCTTGGAGCGTCTGCACGGATTCATGCAGCAGGTGACGGGCCTGCCACTTTGCGGGGCCTTCTTTATTGTAGTGGCTCCGGTCAACCCGTCCGCCCCTTGATAAATTCTCCTGCCTCCTCACCGGCCGAGCCCGAAAGCGCGCGGTTGCGCTCGGCGCTGATGCTCGTGGGGACGGGGTATCTGTTTTTGACGCTGTGCGACTATCGGGAGGGGGTCGCCAATCTTGCCCTCCGATTTCTGCTGAAGGACCACCTGCATTTGACGGCGCCCCAGCTGGCTGGCTTTTTTTTCATCACAAAACTGGCTTGGTATTGCAAGCCATTCGCCGGCCTGCTCTCCGACAACGTGCGGCTCTTTGGCACCCGCCGGAAGGGGTATCTGATCGTCTTTTCAGTGGTCGCGGGCGGCCTCTGGTTTGCGCTGCCCTTTGCGCATAATACGTACGGTTCCATGCTGTGGTTAGTCCTGGCCATCAACTTTGCGCTGATGATGGTGCACACAACGCTGGGCGGCCTGCTGGTGGAGGTGGGCCAGTCACTTGGCGCCACCGGTCGCATCAGTGCGGTGCGCAGCGGCACCGAGAGCCTGGGTTGGCTCTTGACGGGGCTCCTCAGTGGCTGGATTGCGGTGCACCTGCTTCATTATGGTTTCTTGATCAATGCCGTCCTCATGTTTATTTTGGCGGTGATTTTTGCGAAAATGCTCCGAGAGGATAAGGCCGAGCCGACCGGACCGGATAAGCCCAAGTGGACCCTTATGCAGTTCAAGCAATTGTTCCAGCATCGCACCATCTGGACCGCCGCCGGCTTTTGGGTGCTGATCAAGTTTTCTCCGGGTTTTGGCACTCCGCTGTTTTATTATCAGAGCGAGACGCTAGGATTCACGCCGCAATCTATCGGCTATCTCGGCTTCATCTCGGCGTCCGCCGGACTGCTGGGCAGCCTCTGCTACATGCAAATTTGCCGCCGCCTCGCCCTCAACAAGCTGCTTTGGCTGGGTGTGAGCCTGCATGCCGCCTCCTCGCTGGCCTTCTTCGCTTATCGGTCGATGAGTTCGGCCATCGCGATCGAAGCCGCCTATGGACTTTGCACCGCCTTGGCCTTTATGCCGATCTTCGATCTGTTGGCCCGCGCCACGCCCAAGCATATTGCCGCGTTCGGCTATGCCTTGATTTTCAGCTTGGGCAGCCTGTCGGTTTCGGGCTCGGATCTGTTGGGATCTTGGATCTATGAAAAACTCGACCACAGCTTTGTTGGCATGATCATGCTTAATTCAGGCACCTCCGCCTTCGCGCTCCTGGTCATTCCTTTTTTGCCCCGCATGCTGGTCGCCCACCGCGATGGCGAAAGTCCTCCGATTGAAAGTAAGGCTCCGTCGGCATAATCTACGGGCACACCTTCAGGCCATCAGTGTTTCCAAGTCAGGTAGCCTCTCGCGCAGAAACGCAACGTCGTCCTAAACCACCTACCAGATGTCATAGCCCAGGGGCGCTTCCCGTGGGAAGGGTTGGGGCAGATTACACTGACCTTGGCAGCGCGCCGAACTTCCTCCAGAATTTGCAGGATGGGCCACGACGCATTGCGTAGTCCACACGCCTCAGTCAGAATGCCGTTAACATCGGCGCCGGCCAACCTCGAGATGAAGTAGCCGCAAAAGGGGCGCAGTGCCTGATAACCACTCACACTTGGAAAAGTGCCCATCTGCCACATGTTTTGTTCATCCCAGATATAATCACACACCTGGGCCGATGTCGCATTGTCACAAAAAATCCTTCCGACTAAATCTATTAATTGTTTCGCGGTCTCGGCCGCGCTGGCCCCCTCCCCCCTTAGGGCAATCATCCCCTTGGGAGTCCTGCCAGAGTCTTGCCAATTTTGCTTCGTTTTAGTTCTTTTCGGTTCTTTCTGGTTCTATCTACCGGGGGCGTCCCATTGTTCATTCTCATAGGAGAAATCCTTTAATCTCTCCATTTTAATCATTTGCCAATTTCTCTAAAAAGAGGCTTCATTGGGTTCGAATCCCTCTCTCTCCGCCACTTTCTCATAGTAGGGACGTCAGAGTCCTGCCAATTTTTTTGCATTCTGTGAGATTCGGCGTTGAGTAACGACTATGGGCACATCGCGCACGAATCTAGTGTTCTATCAGTTCTGACTCCGATAACCGTCCACCCCTACATGCAGCGCGAGCTTAAACCCGAGCTACTCGATTCTCTGCCGTCGGACCACCCGGATGCCCTGCACAACCGCCGCGACCTGCGCCTGATCAATCGAGCGCTAGGAGGTCACCGGTGGCTGGCCCGCACCCTGGCTCAACTGTTGCCGCCCTCAAAGCCGGTGCTGGAAGTCGGTGCCGGCACGGGCGAACTCGGCGATTTACTCGCCGCCCGAGGCTTCGCGACCGCGGGACTTGATCTGTGGCCGAAGCCTGCCGGCTGGCCGTCCTGCCGCGCCTGGCATCGCGCCGATCTTTTGACCTTCGACAGCTATAGCAGCTATCCGGTGATCATCGGCAACTTGATCTTCCATCAATTCACTGCCGGCCAGCTGGCAGCGCTGGGCGAAAAACTGCGCCGCACTACCCGGGTCATTCTCGCCTGTGAACCGCTACGCCGGCGCGAGTCGCAGTTTCTGTTCGCCGCGATCGCCCCCGTTTTCGGCGCCAATCATGTTAGCCTGCATGACGCCCATGTCAGCATCTCAGCCGGCTTTCTTGGCGATGAACTTCCGCAAATGCTCGGACTGACGCAGCCCGATTGGGACTGCCGTTGTCATAGCACGATGCTCGGCACTTATCGGATGGTGGCCCAGCGGATATGAAATCACTGCGCCCCATCGAAATCATTGGCGGCGGGCTAGCCGGTCTGTCGCTTGGATTAGCTCTGCGCCGCCAAGGGGTGCCGGTCAGCGTGTCCGAGGCGGGCAGCTATCCCCGACATCGTGTTTGTGGCGAATTCATAGCCGGCTTGTCGGATAGCACGGTCGCACAACTGGGCCTCGAGCCGTTTTTGTCGGATGCGCTGCAGCATCATGAGGTGTCCTGGTTCCTGGAGGGTAAACTAGCCCGCCGGCAGCACCTCCCCTCACCCGCCCGCGCCCTGAGCCGATATCGACTTGATGCCCGCCTCGCGAACGCCTTTGTTGAAGCAGGCGGTAGACTTCAGACACAGGCACGGGTCTGCGTTGGGCAGGCGAAGGCCGGCTGTGTCTTAACGACCGGAAGGCGGCGTACTACCTCCCCATGGATCGGGTTGAAGATCCACGCATTGAACCTTCCCCTCGAATGTGATCTGGAGCTCCATCTGGGCGCAGAGTCTTATATCGGGCTCACCCGCGTGGAGAATGGACGGGTCAACGTATGCGGCCTATTCCGGCGCCGCGAATTGGTGGCCCAAGGCGCGGCTTTGATCATCAATTATCTGCGCGCGGCGAAGCTGACCGTACTCGCTGACCGGCTGGCCGGGGCTGATTTCGACGGGGAATCATTCAGCGCCGTTGCCGCCATGGGCTTCGACCAGCATGTCCCAGCGAACTGCAGCGTCACCCTCGGCGATGCCTGTGCGATGATCCCGCCGTTCACGGGTAATGGCATGGCGATGGCCTTTCAAAGCGCGGCGGCTGCACTCGACCCGCTCCTCAGTTATACGCGCGGCGAAGCGGAATGGCCGACGACTTGCGCCGCTGTCCAAACCACTTTGAAAAATTGTTTTCGGTTGCGGCTGGCGACGGCGAAAGTACTCCACCCCTTCGTGTTGGAGCCGGTCCGACAGCGCTGGCTGACGCGTCTGTCGCGGGCTCATTTGCTTCCGCTCCGACCGCTTTACTTTGCCCTCCACTAGTTTTCCCATGTATCTCCACGCCCTTGCTACCGCCGTACCCCCAGCGATTCTCACCCAGCAGGAATGCTGGGAAATCGTCCAGCGCTCGAAAGTACGCGAACGCCTGAAGAAACGCTCGATGCTCATTCTGCAGTCGATCCTTAAAGGTGACCACGGCATCGCCACGCGCCACTTCGCGATGCCTGCCATCGAGGACGTGTTCGATCTGACCTCCGACCAGCTCAACGCCGCCTATCGCGCCGAGGGCCCGAAGCTAGCGGCGCGGGCCCTGAGCGCTGCACTGGAAAAATCCGGCATCAAGCCGGCCGAACTCGATGCTCTCCTTATTTGCAGCTGCACAGGATATCTCTGTCCTGGGCTGACAAGCTACGTCGCGGAGCTGCTCGGCCTCCGGCCGAACGTTTTCCTGCAAGATCTCGTCGGGCTTGGCTGTGGTGCGGCGATTCCCACCCTACGCGCTGCCAGTTATGTGCTGGCGGCGCAGCCGAGCGCGACAGTGGCCTGTGTGGCGATCGAGATGTGCTCGGCAGCTTTTTATCTTGATGACGACCCAGGCGTGCTGATCAGCGCCTGCCTGTTCAGCGACGGCGCGGCAGCCACGATCTGGCGCGCCTCTCCCGGGCCATCCGGCTTGGCCTGCTTTGATTTCAACACTCTCCATTTACCCGCCGACCGGGATAAACTCCGTTTTGAGCAGCGCGACGGCAAGCTGCGTAATCTCCTGCACCGCTCCGTGCCCGAGCTGGCAGCGGATGCCGTCGCCCGGTTGTGGGCGGAGCGCGGCCCGCGGCCCGTGGCCCGCGTCGTGACCCACCCCGGAGGTCGCGATGTACTGGAGGCGCTCGAGCCGGTCCTCGCGCCGCATCTGCTTGAGGCGAGCGCTCTGATGCTGCGGAACCACGGCAACATGAGCAGTCCGGCGGTGCTCTTCGCTCTGGAGGAGACCCTCAAAACAACCGTTCCCAGCGACGCCGGTGATCTTTGGCTCATAAGTTTCGGCGCGGGCTTTAGCGCACATAGTTGCCGAATCGGACTCCCAGCGTGCCAACCTCTCCCTTAAGCCCATTCGCGGCGCCCCCGCAATCTTCCTAGCCCCTGCCCGCCCCTTGTTTTCGCAAACCATGTCATGCAAAGGTGAGTTGCGGCTAAACTCAACGGGTAGCCACCCACCGAGCCTCGCGTTAACACCGGTAAATATTTTCGCGCTGCGTTTCTGAGGTCACTGGTGAACTGAGTGATAATATGACCTCAGTCACAGGTATCGTCGCGGTTCGTGATTGGCGGGCGTATGCTATGACAAAATTTGCAATGGTCGGGTTGACCCCGGGTATCGGCCTCAATCACTCGAATACGGGCGTTCGTTGCAATGCCATCTGCCCCGACCGAGTGGAAACACTCTTTGTCTCTGCGCGCATCGCGAAGTATCCCAATCCCGCTCCAGCCTACCGCGAGAGGTCAGCAACTCAGCTTAACCAGCGCATGATTTGGCCCAAGGAAATAGCCGCGGCGGCGGTTCACCTCGCGGCTGACTCATCAGCCATGGTTACGGGCATTACGCTCATGATTGATGGCAGTAAGACGGCAGATAAGTAGCTCCCTCAGCGCGTGACTGGAGGCTCGCCAAGCTGCTTAGGGCCTCTTTCACTTTTGGCTTACTTCTTACAATGCACATTTTCATCACCGGCGAAGCGGGGTTTCTGGGCAGACATTGGTGCGACAAGTTTCTCGCGAAAAAACCCGAAATTGCCGATCTCGATAATCTTTCCACGGGTAGTAAGACTAATAGCGCGCTCTTACTGAATTATTCTAATTTTAAAAGCGTCCCCAATCTGCCATGTCTTCCCTGCCGCTGATGACCATCCAGGGCCAACCTTCTTGGCCGATCAAATCGAGCTTGGTTAAGGGCTGGCTAACCAAATTAGGCGGCCACCTCGGCCCCGTGCAATTCCAGTTAGGCCGGAAAATCGTCCAGCCTTATGCCGTCGCCCCTTGGGCCGAGGAACCCCTCGCCGCGGGATCACCGGCCATCCTCCGCGCCTTGCGGGGGGATTTTTTCTGCTGCCCGTTCGGTGGTAACGCCACCGCTTGGCGCGGCGAACAACACCCGCCGCATGGCGAAACGGCTAACGCTACCTGGCGGCCAGCATCGCTCACGCGCTCCGGCGCCCGAGTTACTCTGCAGACCAGCCTCGCCACTACGGTGCGAAAGGGGCGCGTGGATAAATTCATCAGCCTTATTGATGGCCACACCGCGATCTACTCGCGACATATTCTCACTGGCATGACCGGGCCCATGAATGTCGGTCATCACGCTACGCTAAAATTTCCCGCCTCACCCGGCAGCGGGGTCATCAGCACGAGTCGTTTCATCCGCGGCCAAGTCCTACCCGAGCCGTTCGAATTACCAGAAAATGGCGGCTATCAAAGCCTGCGGCCGGGCGCGGTGTTTCGTTCCTTGCAGCGCGTGCCCCGGCTTGATGGTGGCCAAGCTGATCTCAGTCTTTATCCTGCCCGCCGCGGTTATGAGGATCTCGCCCTGTTGACGGCGGACGCGAAACTTCCCTTCGCATGGACGGCCGTAACTTTCCCCGCTGAAGGCTATGTTTGGTTTGCCCTGCGTGATCCACGGGTACTGCGGCACACGGTCATGTGGATCTCCAACGGCGGCCGGCATTATGCCCCTTGGAACGGTCGACATACGGATGTCATGGGCTTGGAAGATATCACCGGTTATTTCCATCTGGGGCTGGCCGAATCCGCCCGACCTAATTCGCTCAATCGCCGGGGAATTCCGACCACGCTTAAATTACACGCGCAGCGTCCCACCTCGATCAGCACCATCATGGCCATGGCCGTGATTCCAAAAAGCTTTGATCGCGTGGCCTCGATTACCGCCCGCGGCGATGGCGTTGACCTGGTCGCGGCCAATGGCCGGCAAACGCACACCGCACTTGACCTATCATGGCTCACGTCGACGGCGGCTATGGCGTCATGAAAACGCCATCAGCCGATCCCCATCTCCTAGCCTCACTACGCCGGATCGGGGCTAAACCACCCGAGATTATCGAGCTGTTAGATTACGTCGAAAATTTGCTGGTATGGGTGAAAGACGCCGAGGGCCACTACCAATGGGTCAACATGGCCTTTCTGCTTAATTTTGGCGTCGCCAGCCGCGCTGATATCATCGGCTGCACTGATTTTGATTTTTGCGGGCCGGTCATGGCTAACCAGTATCGCGTCGACGACGAGCGCGTGCTCCAAGGTGAACGCATTCTCGCCCGCGTGGAACTGATCGGCCGCTTCAATCACACCGCGCGCTGGTGCATCACCTCGAAAATCCCCCTCTATAATGCCCAAGGGCGCATCGTCGGGACGGCCGGGGTCACGCGACCGATCGACGAACGGGCCCCGGTGTCCCCCAGTGACTCCCCGCTGAGTGCGGCCATTCGGTTTGTTAGTCAAAATTACAGCGAATCGATTACCAATAGCCGATTAGCCAAAATTTGCGGCCTCTCCCTGCGGGTTTTTGAACGTCAATTTCAGGCCACCTATCATGTATCCCCGCATCATTATGTACGTAACCTCCGTGTACGCATGAGCTGTAGCGCCCTTGTTTTCACGCGGAAGTTGCTAGCAGAAATCGCCGCCGAGTCGGGTTTTGCCGATCAAAGTCACTTCACCAAAGAATTTGGCCGCCTCATGGGAGAAACCCCTCGGGCCTATCGGCTCCGTTACGCCAGCCATACCACCGGATAAAAATAGCACTGGCCTGAGTTTTTCCTCGACGTTTTCCTTCCAAATATTGTCGTCAGTCTTCTAGAGAAAAATCATCGATTAGCATATCATTGGCCGCTCAGATTGTCTTGCTTCCAAAGCTCACCCCTTCGCCTGCTTTCCACCCCTGATTCGCGTCGCCATTACCCTGCGCGCACCTCCCTCCATACCGAAGCGACCCCATTCATTTTTTTATTTTCGTAATTTCACCAGCACCTCGCTCGTTTAATTTTTAGTTTTTTCCCTCCTATGGCTATTCCCTCCGTCCTCGATTTGAAGATCGTAAAAAAATCAACGCAGAGCCTCGTCGAAGCCGAGATCTCCCGTACTGGCGGCTTACTTCGGTTGGCTCCCGCTTGGGTGCCCCGCTCATTCCTGCAACCGGGATTGCGAATTAAACTTCATCCAGACGATACCTACGCCTACGGACTCAATCGAGGAGGGATCGATGAGCGCTGGTTCGCCTCCACGACTGTTACCGCCAATGAAGGCCGGGCCGCTGACGAGGGGCTCAGCTACGTGGTGATGGGCAAAGAACGCCTCACCCTCGCCCAAGCCGTCGCCGACACCGGCGCGACCCTCGTGGGCAAAGCCATTTGGAAAAAATACAGCAAATGGCCCGTCTACTCGAAATTTTTCGACAACATGGGGCCCATTCCGCACCACATGCACCAGAATGCCGCTCAGGCAAAACTCGTCGGCCAAGAGGGCAAGCCCGAGTCCTATTATTTCCCCCCGCAGCACAATAACGTAGGCAACAATTTCCCCTACACCTTCATGGGCCTCGAGCCCGGCACCACCAAAGCGCAGGTGCGGGCCTGCATCGCCAAATGGAACCAAGGTGATAACGGCATCCTCGATCTCTCCAAAGCCTACCGCCTAAAGCCGGGCACGGGCTGGCTGATTGATCCGTGCATCCTCCACGCGCCCGGCTCGCTCTGCACCTACGAACCGCAATGGGGCAGCGATGTCTTTGGCATGTATCAAAATCTCGTCGAGGGCCGCGAGGTCCCTTGGTCTCTGCTCGTCAAAGATGTCCCCAAAGCCAAACACCAAGACATCGATTACATTGTCGATCAGCTCGATTGGGATAAAAACGTCGACCCCAACTTCAAGGACAACCACTACCTGGAACCGGTCCCCGTCGCTGACACCCGCCGCGAGGGTTACGTGGATCGCTGGATCGTTTACGGCAAAGTTGACGGCGAGCAGCGTTTTACCGCCAAGGAAATCACGATCGACCCGGGCACCAAGTGCACCGTCAAAGATACCGGCGCCTATGGGCTCATCTGTGTGCAGGGTTCAGGCAAGATTAACGGCGAACCCCTCGTGAGCCCCAAGTTGATTCGCTTTCACGAACTCACCGAGGATGAATATTTCTGTACGGAAGACGGCGCCAAGGCGGGCGTCACTTTTGAAAACACCAGCAGCACCGAACCGCTGGTTTGCCTGCGCTACTTCGGTCCGGAAGTAAATCCCACCGCGCCTAAAATGGGTGCCTATCGCCAGAACAAATTCTGATCTCTCCCCTTATCTTCACCTCAACCCCCTATTACCGATGTCTGACCATAACTTCCCCAAACTCCACAACGCGGCTTGGCCCGGCCTCGTCGGCAAAGGCAGCCCTGGCGCAGAACCGTTCATCTCCCTCGACACGATGCTTGAGCTTACGGCCCAAGCGGAGGTTGGCGGGGTGAAATTCGACGGCATTGATCTCTTTCTCTATAATCCGCACACGGACATCGATATTTCAGACGATGGCATCAAAGCCCTCGCCGCTAAAATCAAGGCCAAGGGATTAGTCGTCGGCTCTGTTGTCGCCCCCGTGTGGTTCGACGCCGCCGCGGGTGGTGACGCCACCGCCCGCGCGAATTGGGTTAGTCATGTCCGCAAAGCGATTCGCATTGCGCAAAAACTGCGCGAACTCGGTGTGCGGCCTTATGGCATCGTGCGCATCGACAGCGCGACCAGCGTCAAGACGTGGGACGCCGATCCTAAGGGCGTTACCAAACTCATCGCGCAATCATTTCGTGAAGCGGGCAAAATCGCCAAAGACGCCGGCGAGCGCTTGGCGGCCGAAGGCGAGATTTGCTGGGGTGGCATGCACAGCTGGAAGAACATGGTGAACCTCCTCGAGGCGGTGAACATGCCAAAAGTTGTCGGCTTCCAAGCCGATATGTCGCATACGCTGCTCTACACCCTCGGCGAAAATGCTGAAGCCCACCGCATCGTGCCGAAAAATTTCCACTGGGAACCAGCCGAATTCCACCAGGCGATGGTCAAGCTCACCGCGGCTTTGCGTCCCTGGACAATCGATTTTCACGTCGCGCAGAACGATGGCACCGTTTTTGGCTCAGGTTCCCACGAAAAGACCGGCCGCCACTGCCTCGCGACCGATCCCAAGGGTAAATTAAATATCCCACGCGACTCCGGCTATTGGCTCCGCGACGCCCAAGGTAAAGTAACCAAGAAAATTAAACACCTCTGCTGGGATGGTTGCATGTTCCCCAATGAAGTGATGCTGAAGCAGCAGACGTGGAATGACATTCTCGCCGCGATGATCGAGGTGCGGAAAAATCACGGCTGGGTCGGCTAAGGCCAGCGGGGGCGGGACTAAGCGCTCGCTAACTACCCGGTGTGGTTAGCCGGCTTCAGGCTAATTCCCCTCCCCCACGGCGCTCGTTTTATTTAATCTCTACTCACGGTTCTTTTACTTCTCCTCTTATGAAATCACTCAACATTGGTCTGATCGGCTACGGCTTTATGGGTCGCGCGCACTCCAACGCTTTCCGCAAAGTTCGTAATTTCTTTCCCGGAAAAATTCAGCCGGTCCTTAAAGCCGTGTGCGGCCGCGATGGCGTCAAAGCCGCCGAGTTTGCCACCAACTGGGGCTACGAGTCCGTGGAAACCGACTGGCGCGCCCTCATCGCGCGCAAAGATATCGACCTCATCGACATCGCCGCCCCCAACAACGTTCACTCCGAAATCGCCCTCGCCGCGGCTAAAGCGGGCAAGATGATTCTGTGTGAAAAGCCTCTGGCCATGAATCCCGCCGAGGCACTCGCCATGACCAAGGCGGTCGAGAAGGCCAAAATTGCTAATATGGTCTGGTATAACTATCGCCGGATTCCGGCCGTCACGCTGGCCAAACAACTGATCGATGAAGGCCGCCTGGGGAAAATTTTCCACTACCGCGCTAAATTTCTGCAAGATTGGACGATCAATGCCGACGTCCCCCAAGGCGGGCCCGGCACTTGGCGCCTCGACGCCTCCGTCGCCGGCAGCGGCGTCACCGGTGATCTGCTCGCGCACTGTATTGATACCGCCCTGTGGCTCAACGGCGGGATCGATTCCGTCACCGCCATGACGGAGACCTTCGTCAAAGAGCGCCAACACTCGCTCACGGGCAAAAAGCAGAAGGTCCTCATCGACGATGCCTCCGCCTTTTTGGCGCGCTTCAGCAACGGCTCCCTCGCCACGTTTGAGTCCACCCGCTATGCGCGCGGTCACAAGGCGCTCTACACCTTCGAAATTAATGGCGAGAACGGTTCCATTTTCTGGGACCTCCATGATTTACACCGCCTCCAATGGTTTGATCATAAGGACGGTGGCCTCACCCGCGGCTGGCGGAGCATTCACGTCACCGATGGCGACCAGCCTTATATGAAAAATTGGTGGGTGCCGGGTCTCGCCATCGGTTACGAGCACAGCTTCGTGCACCAAATCGCCGATTTTCTGCAAGGCGTGGAGTCGGGCCGGCCGGCGGCCCCCACCTTCCGCGATGGTCTCGCCACTGACTACGTCACTGATGCCGTCCTTAAATCAGCCGCCTCCGGTCGCTGGACCAATGTAAAAAAAGCCTAACTTAGCTTTGTTGAAATCTACCCAGCAGGCCGCGGCCATTAACCTGACCGCGGTCATCGGCCGGCTCCCCTCCGCTTCGCCCTACTCGCTTACCACCGCCTTTAACTCCCATGCCTAAACTCAGCTTCAATCTCCTCGCTTGGACCGCCTCCATCTCCGACGAGTTTTTTCCGTACATCGAACGTCTTAAAAAAATCGGCTATGACGGCATTGAGATCTGCAACGGCCAACAAGAACCCGCGGCGTACAAGCGGCTGAAAAAATTGCTCACGGATCTCAACCTCGGCGTGACATGCGTCACCATTCTCGGGGCCGACGCTAATCCCGCCAGCCCCGACGCGGCAATCCGCGCCAAAGGCCTCGACTTGCTCAAGTGGAATATCGACCGCAGCGTGGATTGCGGGTCCAGCCTACTGTGCGGGCCATTTCACTCAGCCTTTGCGACGTTCACGCGGACCGATATTCACCCTGATGAATACCAGCGCAGCGCAGACACCCTGCGCGCCGCTGGCGACTACGCTCAGCAGGCAGGCGTCACGCTCTGCCCGGAAGCACTCAACCGGTTTGAGTGTTATCTGTGCAATACCATGGCCCAACTGCGCATGTTAGTTGAACTAACCGATCATCCCAACGTGCGCGGGATGTATGATACGCACCACGCCAACATGGAGGAGAAAACTTTCCCTGATGCCATCCGCACCATCGCGCCGGTCCTCAAGCATGTTCACCTCAGCGAGAACGACCGCGGCACCCCTGGCTCTGGGCATATTAATTTCCGAGAAAATCTCATCGCCCTGCGCGAAGTCGGCTATGACGGCTGGATGGCGATCGAAGCCTTTAGTCGCTCCGATCCAGCCTTTGCCAACGCGATTAACGTCTGGCGCGAGTACTCGCCGGCTTGGGACATCGCCGAATCTGGCCACACTTTTCTCCGTCGTGAAATTGCCGCGGCCGGCTACCGCGCATGAGTAAGCTCCATTTTTCGCTTCGTCTTTTACTGCCGCTCCTCGCCGCAGTGACCATGAGCGGGACTGATCCTGCTCGACTCGTGCTAACGCCACCGCCGGGCTCGCCCGCGAACGGCAAACACGTCGTTCTCCTATCCGGCGATGAAGAATATCGCAGCGAAGAAGCGCTGCCCATGTTGGCGAAAATCTTGAGCCAACGCCACGGCTTCAAGACCACGGTGCTCTTCGCCCTTGATGCTGACGGCACAATCAACCCCACTCAGGTGCAATCACTCCCCGGCGCCGAAGCCCTCGATACGGCTGATGTGATCATTATGTCCCTGCGCTTCCGCGCCTGGCCGGATGAGGCAATGAAGCATTTCGATGCCGCGCACCGCCGGGGCGTCCCCATTATTGCCCTCCGCACCTCCACCCACGCCTTTAATTTTCCGGCCGGCAGTTCGTGGTCCAATTATACTTGGAATAATAAAACCACCCATCCGGGCGGCTTCGGCAAACGTGTCTTGGGCGAGACCTGGGTTAGCCACTGGGGTAAACATAAATTTGAAGCCACGCGGGGTGTCCTCGAACCCGCTGCCACCACCGATGCATTGTTTAATAGTGTGACCGAGCTTTTCGGCACGACCGATGTCTATGAGGCCGCCCCACCGGCTGACGCCAAAATTCTTGCGCGGGGACTCGTGCTCCAAGGGATGCGGCCCACCGACGCTCCCGCGACTTACCGCAAAACAACCGCCGCTAAAATCGAACAAGCCGTCAACGCCCCTGCGATGCCCATCGTCTGGACGCGAAATTATTTAACGAGCAGCGGGGCATCAGCTAAAATCTTCACCACCACACTCGGTGCCGCCACTGATTTTGAACAAGCGTCGCTCCGGCGGCTGATTGTTAATGCTACCTACTGGGCCGCGGAACTGGCGGTGCCCGCCAAAGCCGACGTCACCCCCTTTGATAACTACGCCCCGCGCCCTTACGGTTTTGCTGGATATCGCACGGGTCTCACTCCCGCTGATCACGCCTTGGGTAGAATTTTGCCTTCGGGCGGCACGGTTCCCTCGGCGCCCCCCCGAGCGACCCCGACCGCCATCAATACCCCAATCACGCTCAACCTAGGGGCCCGCATTGCCTTTATTGGTAACGGTCTCGCTGATCGCATGCAGCACGCGGGCGCCCTCGAGACGTTGATCCATGCCAAGTACCCAAAGCATGAATTGGTTTTTCGTAACCTAGCGGTCACCGGAGATGAACTCGTCGCCCGCGCCCGGTCCAAAGATTTTGGCACCCCCGATGAATGGCTCAGCCGCACGGGCACCGATGTGATTTTTGCTTTTTTTGGCTTCAATGAATCTTTCGCGGGGCCCGCTGGCTTACCTAAATTCAAAGCTGATCTGGCCGCTTTTCTCAGTGCAACGCGCAGCAAAAACTATGGCACCCACGGCGCCCCCCACATCGTGCTCTTCTCGCCGATCGCCAACGAAAATTTATCCGATCGCAATTACGCGATCCCCGCGGACAACAATCGCAACCTCGCGCTTTATGCGGCCGCCATGGCGGAGGTCGCGCGCGACCGAGCTGGCGTGACATTTATCGATCTCTTTGCGCCCTCGCAGAAACTTTACGCGGAAGCGGCGGCGCAAGGTCGAGCGCTGACTTTTAACGGCCTCCATCTGACCGCCGCGGGGGACGCGGCGCTGGCGCCCGTGATTTTTAAAACCCTCTTCGGTGAGTCCGCTCCCGTTGGTAATTTCACCGCGCTCCAAACTGCGGTGACGGCTAAAAATCAAGAGTGGCATGCGCGCTATCGGACGATGGATGGATTCAATGTTTACGGTGATCGCTCCAAATTGGCCTATGAATCTGCGAAGGATAAACCTAAGCTGACTAATAATCAGATTATGCAGGAAGAAATGGCGCAACGCGATGTGCTGACTGCAAATCGCGATCGCCAGCTTTGGGCGCTGGCGCGGGGTGAAACCACTCCACCGGAAGTTATCCCACTGCCGCCAGTCACGCCTTTTGGTACAAATAAACCCGGTCCAAACCCCGACGGCACTTACGATTTCCTCAGCGCGGATGAAGCGCTCACCAAAATGACTTTGGCGCCCGGCGTGAAAGTAAATGTTTTCGCCAGCGAAAAAGAATTCCCAGAATTGGCCAATGCGGTGCAAATGGCGTGGGACCCGCAAGGCCGGCTTTGGGTCTCAGTCTGGCCTAATTATCCTGAACGCACGCCAACGTCTACTCTCGGGGACAGTATTATTATCCTCGAAGATACCAATCACGATGGTCGCGCAGATAAATGCATTCATTTTCTCGACAACTTAAATTGTCCGACGGGGTTTCAATTTTACAAAGATGGCCTCCTCGTAATGCAGGCGCCGGATCTCTGGTTTGCCCGCGATACAGATGGGGACGGCAAAGCGGACACCAAGGAGCGCGTCCTGATGGGCCTCGACTCCGCCGACTCCCACCACACGGCCAACTCACTCGTTTACGAGCCCGGGGGCGCGATTCTCTTAAGCGACGGCGTCTTTCACCGTTCGCAGATCGAGACCGCCCTCGGACCCGTGCGCAACATCGACGGAGCCATCTACCGCTTTGAGCCGCGCACCGGGAAATTCGAGACTTACGCCTCATATAATTTCATGAACCCGCATGGCCGCGCCTTCGACTATTGGGGCAATGATTTTATCACCGACGCCACCGGCAACCACACTTATTTCGGCGCCGCCATCAGCGGGAAGATCGATTATCCGAAAAAACATCCCAAATTAAAAACGATCTGGGACCGGCCTTCTCGGCCTTCGGCTGGGAGTAGCATCATCACTAGCACGCATTTCCCGCCGGAGTATTGGGGGAATTATCTCAATCCCAATGTCATTGGCTTTCAGGGTATCTATCGGCTAAAACTCGTCGACGACGGAGCGGGGATCAAAGGCGAACGTCAACCCGATCTGATGTCGTCGAGTGATCGAGATTTCCGGCCAATCGATACCTCCGTGGGCCCCGATGGCGCGATCTACGTTATCGATTGGTGCACGCCTCTGATCGGCCATCTCCAGAGCCACCTGCGCGACTCCAACCGTGACCACGTCCACGGCCGCATCTATCGCCTCACCTATGAAGGTCGCCCGCTGGCCACTCCGCCCGCCATTGCTGGTCAACCCATTCCGGCATTGCTGAAACTTCTCGAGCGCCCCGAGAATCAAATCCGCAACTTAGCTAAAATTGAACTTGGCCGTCACGACACAGCGAAAGTTATCGCGGCGGCGAAAGTTTGGCTCGCTGCACTTGATCTCGCGACGCCGGACTACGCCCATCACCTCACCGAAGCGCTCTGGCTCCACCAGTGGCACAATGTCGTCGATGAGGATTTGCTAAAACGGGTCTTGAATTCCCCCAACGCCGATGCTCGGGCCGCGGCCGTTCGCGTGCTCAGTTACTGGCGCGACCGCTTGCCCACCGCGCTCACATTGCTCCAAAACAAAGCCACCGATGAAAATGCTCGCGTGCGGCTGCACGCGGTTCGGGCCGCTAGCTTTTTCTCCGAAACTGGCGCCACCGAAATCGCCCTCGCCGCGACTAAATTACCCATCGATTATTATCTCGATTACACCATCGGCGAAACGCTCCGCCAACTGCGGCCTTTATGGGCCAAAAATATCAGCGAGGGTACCGCCATCGCCGGCGGTGATCCAGCTAGCTTTCGTTACCTGCTCCGCACCTTGGCCGTAGCCGATCTCCTTAAATTACCGCGCACCGTCGACGTGCAGGAAAATATCTTAGGTCGTAAAGGGATCAACGATACCGTGCGCGCCGAAGCTCTGGCCGCCGTGGCCGCGGCTCGTCAGATCGATCGCGTGGCACTGCTGCTCACCACCATTGATTCACCAGCCGAGATCGATGTTAAAAGCGTCGGCCGCCTCCTCCTTGCTCAACCGGCCGCTGACCTCCGCGCCCAACGACCCGCCATTCATGCATTGGCCCTGACCGACAACGCGGAGGGCCGCTCCTTCGCTTGGGCAGCGCTAGCCCTCGCCGACGGTTCGCTCACGGCTCTTTGGACTGAAGCCCTCAAATCTCCGCTGACCGAGGCCAGTTTTCTCGGCGGACTTTCCTTAATCCCCGATGCCGCCCTTCGCGCGACCGCCTATGAAATCGTGATGCCAATCTTAGCGACCAAAGTGGCCGATCTTCCGGGACCGCCCGCCACGGTCGCGGCGATCCAGCGCGAGGCGATTCGAACGGCGGTCAGCACACGGCGCGAACCCACGGCGGTGTTCAACGCACTCGCCGACCTGATTGCGCGCGGCGATCAAATCCCCGCGGCGGCCCAAGGACTCCGCGTCCTACCCCGCGCCAGTTGGCCGGCGGACAGCGCCGCCGCCACCGCCCGCATCCTCGTAGCGTGGGCCGCGAACACCCACCCGAGCGAACGCACCGAGCGCGACATTTTTGGCCACTTGCGGCGCGACTACAGCGAAACCGTGCAAGTCGCCGATGATCTGCTGGGAACTCTGCCAGCCGCTGAAGCCGAATCGCTCCGCGCCACTCTGGCCGGCTTGCGCGTGGCAGTTTTCACTGTCACCACCGTGCCCGAAGAGATGCGTTTTGATACCGCGCGCCTCGTCGTTGAAGCGGGCAAACCGTTCGAAATTATTTTCGAAAATATCGATGGCCTCCCCCATAATTTAGTCGTGGTTAAACCCGGCTCACGCGAACGCGTCGGGCTGGCGGCGATGACGCTGCTGCCGGAACAACTGGATTGGAATGGCCGAGCCTACGTTCCCGATTTTGACGATGTAATCGCGGCCACCAAAATCCTCGAGACGGATCAACTGGCGACGCTTAAAATTTCGGCGCTAACGAGCGAAGGGATCTACGAATTCGTCTGCACCTTCCCCGGCCATTGGGCGATGATGTATGGCCAATTGGTTGTAACTAAAAATGTTTCAGCGTATCTCAAGGATCACCCCTTGCCGCCCAAACAGCCGTTGGTGACAACGATCGAACTTTGCGATCCCCGCCTTAATCAAGCGCTGGCGAGCACATCCGGCAACTCGCGCCTCACCCCATGATCACTTCTGCATCATTTCGCTCAGCCTGCTTTTGCCCCACTCACCCAAGCCTTAACGCGGCCGCCACACTGACGCGGACTTGGTTTCTATGCACTTGCGCCGCGCTTACGCTCTCCGCTGAACCAATCCCCAACGAAAAACCGAGCGATCTACCTGAGGCCAGTATTCCCGCCGCCTTGCAAGTGGCGCCAGGCTTCAAGGTGGACTTGCTCTACAGTGTGCCCAAAGCAGAACAAGGCTCTTGGGTCAGTATCGCCCTGGATCCCCAAGGCCGGCTCCTCACGGCCGACCAATACGGTAGCCTCTACCGGATCAGCTTGCCGCCGATTAACACGGCCAAGGGAACACAGGTAGAACGGCTCAAAATTGCCTTACCGGCCGTCCCGCTGACACCTGATTCGGAGACGACTCCGAAGCGCATGCAGGACGCGGAGGGAGGTACGCCCGCCATCGGAGCGCATGGCCTACTTTACGCTTTTGACAGTCTCTATGTCATGGTCGGCGAGGCTCCCAATAAACGCGGCCTGTGGCGGCTGCGCGACACGAACGGCGACGATCAATTCGATGAACTGAAGTATCTCCGGGCGATGAAAGGAGGCGGCGAACATGGCCCGCATTCACTCGCGCTGTCGCCGGATGGAAAATCCATCTACTTCGCCAACGGCAACCACACCGACTTACCCGTGCAGATGGAAAAATCTCGCGCGGTCCGCTGGGATGAAGACCACCTCCTGCCCCGCCTGTGGGATGCCCGCGGCCATGCCAAAAATAAATATGCGCCGGGCGGTTATATCGGCCGGACTGATCCCGAGGGTAAATCGGTGGATCTTTTTGCGCTCGGCTTTCGCAACCAGTTCGATCTGTCCTTCGACCAAAATGGTGAGCTCTTCACTTACGATTCCGACATGGAATGGGATCAAGGTGCGCCTTGGTATATGCCCACCCGAATCAATCACGTGGTGGACGCCGGTGATTACGGCTGGCGCAGTGGTGCCGGTCGCTGGCCGGCCTACTATAGTGACAGCTTACCGGCCGCCCTCGATATCGGGCCCGGTTCTCCGACGGGGACCGTCTTCGGCACGAACGCTAAATTTCCCGCGGCCTATCAGACAGCCCTTTTTGCCTGCGACTGGACCTACGGGACTCTCTACGCCATCCACCTCACGCCGGATGGCGCCACCTTTCGCGGAACCAAGGAAGAATTTGTTTCCGGCAAACCGCTCCCGCTCACTGATCTCGTCGTTAACCCTCATGACGGCGCGCTCTACTTCATCGTTGGCGGCCGCAAGACCCAATCGGCGCTTTATCGCGTTACTTACGTCGGAACAGAAAATACTAAGCCCGTCGCGCCGCCGGCCCCCACCCCAGAAGCGAAACTTCGGCATTCACTCGAAGCCTTACATAGTGAGGGAGTTGGTCCAGAGGCCATCGATACCATTTGGCCACACCTTGGGCATTCCGACCGTTTTGTTCGTTTCGCCGCTCGCGCCGCCCTAGAGCGTCAACTCCCCCAAAATTGGGCGAAGCGCGCTTTACAGGAAAAAAATCCCTCAACCGCCCTCGAAGCTCTAACCGCCCTCGCCCGGGTTGGCGAACATTCCTATCAGGCACGGCTGATCGACGCTCTCATTAAATTCGACTTCGCCCAGCAACCCACCGAGTTCCGCTTTCGCCTCCTGCGCGCTTGGCAACTCGCGTTTACCCGTATGGGAAAACCAGATGCCGTCACCTGCGCCCGCCTCTTAAAAAAACTGGATCCACTTTTTCCGCAATCCGACGCCTTGCTCAACCGCGAACTTTTGGCGCTCCTAGTTTATCTTGATTCACCGACGATCGTGGAACGAGCAGTTCCCCTTCTCACCGTAGCAGAACCCCGCGGAACCTCCGCCGAAGAACTCGCGAGTCACGCGCTCCTCGCGCGTAACGATGATTACGGTCAAACCGTCGCTAAAGTAGCCGCCAGCCGGCCCGATCGTCAGCAAATTGCCATCGCCTATACCCTCCGCAACGCCACGGTCGGCTGGACTCCGGCACTGCGCGAGAAATTTTTCGCTTGGTTCCCGCGCACCCATCATTGGATGGGAGGCGCCAGCTTCACTGGATTTTTAAAAAATATCAGAAATGAATCTCTCGCCAAAGTTCCTAACCTAACCGAACGCACCGCTCTCGATGAACTTTCCAATGCCCCCGTGCATGCGATCGTCACTGGAGCCGTAATTCCGCGTGGTCCCGGTCGGGCCTACACCCTGAAAGACACGCTGCCACTTTTTCCCGCGAAGCTCACCGGTCGCGATTTCGCCCAAGGCAAAGCCATGTTTACCGCCACCGCGTGCACGGCTTGCCATCGTTTCAATGGGGAGGGAATCGGCATCGCTCCAGAAATTTCTGACGCCGGCCGGCGCTACAGCGTGCGTGATTTATTAGAAAACATCATCGAGCCTTCCCTCGTGATCAGCGATCAATACGGCAGCGAGGAGTTCACCATGCCCGAGGGCAACTCCATCGTCGGTCGCGTGCTCGGCGAAGAGGATGGCTGGATTAAAGTAATGACTAATCCGTTTGCGCCAGATGAGGCCATGGGCGTGGAAATCGCCAAGATCATCGAACGCAAACCTTACCCCGTTTCGATGATGCCACCCGGACTCATCAACGCCCTCAATCCCGATGAGCTCAAAGACCTGCTCGCTTATATTCTTTCCGGCGGCAATCCTGCCGATGCGATGTTTGCCCCGCCGCCCTGATTTTTCGTCAACTCCCTCGTTCGCTTGAGCTCAGGCATTTTTTATCCGCGAGCTTCCCGCCTCCTATCGCTGCTCATCCATGAAATCATCCCTCCGCTTAATCGCTCGCTGCACCATACTCAGCCTTTTGGCCAGCTTAGCCCAAGGCGCCGAACCTGGCTTTAGCTCACTTTTCAACGGCCACGATCTCGCTGGTTGGTCTGGTAATACTGATTTTTGGTCGGTCCAAGATGGAGCGATTACCGGACGCAGCACGGTCGAAACCCCGCTCAAAGGAAATACTTTTATTGTTTGGCAAGGTGGTCAGGTTACCAATTTCGAATTGCGTGCAAAATTTAAGTTAGTCGCTAACAACAATAAAAATTTCGCCAACTCCGGCGTGCAATATCGCAGTCGCCTGATTGATCCAGCCCACTGGGTCGTCGGCGGCTACCAAGCCGATATGGATGCAGGCAATACTTACACCGGAATGCTTTATGAGGAGAAAGGCCGGGGCATTCTCGTCCAACCAGGCGAACGTATCCGCATCAGCGAGTTCGGTTCGACCGGGAAACCCCAACTCTCACCGATTGGCGTCCGTCTCGCGCCTACTGAAATAAAAGCAGCCATTCATGCTGGTGAGTGGAACGACCTCGTCATTATCGCCGAAGGCAACCACCTCCGTCATTTTGTCAATGGGAAGCTCACGGCCGAAGCCATCGACACTGATAGCACCAAAAGTGCTAGCACGGGTGTGCTCGCGCTCCAGCTTCACGCCGGCTTGCCGATGACGGTACAATTTAAGGATATTTTGCTCAAGACTCTCTCCCCGTAAGTTAAAACAGTTTAGGCGGCCTCACGCGGTAGCGCGGCTCCTCTCTCCATGCGCTTGCTTATTAAATTACTCTTAGCCGCAACGGCTTTAGCTCTCATTGGCCTGTTGGCCTTCAGTTTCAATAAACGATCAGCCCCTTTTGAACTACACGACGGCGAGCGCGTAGTTTTCCTGGGCGATACCTTAATCGAACGCGCCCAGTATCACGGCTGGATTGAGCTGATGCTCACCACGCGCTTTGCCGATCGTAACATTACCTTTCGCAACCTCGGCTGGAGCGCTGACACGCCTGATGGCGATTCTCGCCTAGGATTAAGCCTGCTGCAAGCGGGCCATGAGCCTGCGGGCGAAAGTTGGCAGCAACTGGTTAAGCAGCTTGAAGCAGCCAAACCCAATGTCGTTTTTCTCGGCTACGGCATGGCGAGCTCCTTCGCCGGGGAAGCGGGTTTAAAGGATTTCAAAAAAAATTATACCCGACTGCTTGAGGTCATCCAACGCGTCTCACCCACCGTGCGATTCGTCCTGCTCGGACCCGTTCCCCATGAATCACTGGGCCCGCCTTGGGGCGACGCGGCCAAACATAATGAGCAACTGAGGCTTTATACTGAAGCGATCGGTGAAATCGCCCAATCGCAGCACGCGGCTTTCCCGCCTCTTTTCTTCCCGACGACTAAAAAAACGACCCCCGCCGTATTTATTCCGCTCACTAACCTTCAGGCCAGTTCGTCGACGACTAAGCTGACCGACAACGGCATTCACCTCAATGATCAGGGTTATCGCGCCTTGGCTGAATTAATCGAGCAGCAGCTTTTCGCGAGCCCCGGCGCTTGGCGCACTAGTCCCCAGACAGAAATTCTCCGCCAAGCCATTTTACGAAAGGATGAATGGTATTTTCATCGGTCGAGACCCGGAAATATGGCCTACATCTTTGGCTTTAGAAAAAAAGAACAAGGCGTCAATGCCGTCGAAATTCTCCAATTTGACGCAAATGTTTCTGCTGAAGAAGCCCGCATCGAGAAACTCCGTACCCTCCAACCAGCGGAGGTTCCGCCCATCCCGCGCCGCAGCGGCAATCTGATCACGCAGCGCGTTGAACAGGCCCACCCCCAATTCGAGGTCGCCGAGGGCCTCGAAGTCACGCTTTGGGCCGAGAATCCTCTGCTCGATAAACCGATCCAGATGAATTTCGACCCCCGCGGGCGGCTGTGGGTCGCCTGCTCGCCCGTCTACCCCCAAATCGAACCCGGCCAAGCGCCCACCGATAAAATTGTTATCCTCGAGGACACCACCGGGCAGGGACGCGCCGATAAAGTTACCCTTTTCGCTCAGGACCTCCTCATACCGACCGGCCTGGAGCCCGGCAACGGCGGCGTCTATGTGGCCCAAAGCACTGATCTGCTTTTTCTTAAAGATACGGATGGCGACGGCAAAGCTGATGAACGGCGGGTCGTGCTCAGTGGATTTGGCACCGAAGATTCTCATCAAAATCTCCACACGCTGCACTGGGGCCCCGATGGGCGCCTTTACATGAATCAGTCCGTGTACACGCGAACCAATACGGAAACGCCCTCCGGCATTGTACGCCTCAACGCGGGTGGTGTTTTTCGCTTTGATCCCCGCGATCAAAAAATGGAAATCGTCTACCGCGGCTGGGTTAATTCATGGGGCCACCAATTTGATCACTACGGCCAATCCTTCTTCACCGATGGAGCTGGGAGTTTTGGCATCAGCTGGGGCGTTCCTGGGGCGACCTATTTCACCCTCGGCCCGGCTCGTCGGGTGCTGCAGAGCGTCAGCGTAGGCAGCTATCCCAAATTTTGCGGACTCGAGATTGTGCACAGCGCCCAATTTTCGAGCGACTGGCAAGGCGACCTCATCACTAACGATTTTCGGGGCAACCGCGTCGTGCGCTTTAAAATCTCCGATCAAGGCGCCGGCTATGTAACCCAGCAGATGCCTGATATCCTGCGCACCACGGCTGATTCATTTCGTCCCATCGATGTTAAACTCGGACCTGACGGCGCGCTCTATATCGCGGACTGGAGCAATCCGATTATTCAACACGGCGAGGTCGACTTCCGTGATCCACGGCGGGACAAAGTCCACGGTCGCATTTGGCGCGTAACGGCCAAGGGCCGGGCCCCTCTACTCAAAACTGATTTCACCCAGCTGACCGTCCCCGCCCTGCTTGATCAGCTGCTCTCCCCCAATAATTACCATCTGGCCAGCGCACGCCGTGTGCTCATTGAGCGTGGTGCTGAACGCGTATTACCTGAACTCGCCCGCTGGACCCTGACTCATGCCACCGAGCCCGCGTTGCTTCAAGCGCTCTGGCTGTACCAAAGCTTCAATCAGCCACCGCAAAATATATTTACCACGTTATTGTCGGCCCATGATCCCGGTATCCGAGCGGCAGCGATTCGGGCCCTACCGCCAGAAATGCCGAACGCCCTAGCGCAACTGACTCAGCTCGTCGCCGATCAAAATCCTCGTGTTCGTTTAGAAGCCGTCCGCGCCTTAGGAAAAATCCCCTCGGTCGCCGCCATGGATCAGGCCCTAACGGTGCTGAATTATCCCATGGATGTTTTTATCGACCATGCCCTCTGGCTAACCGTCAATGAACTAGCCGATCCTTGGCTGGCCGCGGTAAAATCAGGAAATTGGAAAATTACCGGGCGCGAACATTATTTAAGCTTTGCGCTCAAGGCGCTCGAGCCAGCGCGCGCGGGGGAAGTGCTTGGACCGCTCCTCGCGCGCCAACCAATTTCGGCCGATGGTTCGGGCCCATGGATTGAACTGATCGGCTCAGCCGGCGAGATGGCTGAACTGCAGCAACTACTCGTCCAAATTAATGCCGGTGGCTTCACTGATGCCGCCACGATTCAAGCACTCGCGGCCCTCAATCAAGCCGCCCGTTTAAGGAAAAAAATTCCGACCGGAGAACTCACCCTCGCCCCGGCATTACTCCAGTCAGGCCATGAGCTCATTCGAATTAATGCCGCTCAACTCATCGGGATATGGAAACTCTCGGCTTTTAACTCCATTTTACTTGAGATCGCCGGCCGCGCGGCCACCTCGCCCGCCGAACGCACCAGCGCCTTGACCGCGCTGCGCGAAATAGGCGGAGAGCAAGTCACGACGGGTCTGAAGCACCTTATCGGGCAAGCCGCCTCCCCCGCGATTCGGCGTGAAGCGGTGGTGGCACTCGCCCTATTAAATTTACCCGCGGCGCTACCTGAGATCCTCGCCGTGCTGCAAAAAGCCACCGCACCCACGGAAGCGCAACTCCTCTGGCGCGGTTTGCTTGGTATCAATGGCGCCGGCAATTTACTCGCTCAAGAGCTGCCCAAAACAGCGTTATCCGTCGAAGCCGCGCGGGAGGGTTTGCGCTTTGCGCGGGAAGGCAATCAGCACCCCGCCCTCGTCCAAGCGTTAACTCAAATCGCCGGACTCACCGTCTCCACCGT
>CAMAVZ010000018.1:0-37836 GCA_945861645.1 Opitutus sp. GAS368
CACGGGCACAGGTGATGCGGGCAGTTATACGGTGGTCGCCACTAATAATAGTGGCGCCGTCACTTCCTCCGCCGCGACTCTTACGGTCAATCCCGCCCCACCGGTTTTGCCGACGACGCAAATGGTTATCACGGGCAAGCCGGTCGCTCTGGGGATCGTCACTAGCACTACCGGCACGATCAAGTGGCAGGTGTCCACCGACAGTGGTTCGACCTACACCGACCTCGCGGACAATGCGACTTACCGTGGCACCACGACAGCGGTCCTCGAGATCTTGCAGGCCACCAACGCCCTCAACAATAATCGCTACCGCTACCAAGTCACCCTCAGCGGACAAACCACCGCCAGCACCGCTACCACGCTCAGTGTTAAGCCGGCGTATTTACTGATGCCGGTGGGGCTCAAGATTGATTCGGCCAACAACCTGTATGTCACCGACGCGGCCGCCCAGGTGGTCGTTAAAATCACGAGTGATTTCAAAATCGCCAGTCTCGCCGGCACCGCCATCGCCATGGGTTCCACCGACGGCACGGGCACGGTCGCCCGGTTTAATGAACCGACTGACCTCGTGATCAACGGCGATGGCAGCTTTCTCTTAACGGATACCAGTAATGCTTCCTTGCGCAAAGTGACGACCGCCGGCGTGGTCACAACTTTCGCGGGCACGAGTGGCAGCAAAGGCAGCGCGGATGGGACCGGCGCCGCGGCGCGCTTTTCTGCTCCTGTCGGCATTACCCGCGATACGGCTGGCAACGTTTACGTGGCCGACCAAACCAACCACGTTATCCGGCGCGTCACTCCCGCGGGAGTTGTCACCACCCTCGCCGGCACTGCCGGCACCGTGGGCTCCACCGACGGCACGGGCGCAGCGGCGCGTTTCAATTTGCCCACGGGAGTGGCGATGAATTCTACCGACCTAATCTACGTCGCTGATTTTGGCAGCCACACCCTGCGTAAAGTTACCAGCTCAGGCATCGTGACTACTTTTGCCGGTACGGCAGGCACCAGTGGCTCTGTTGACGGCACCGGCGCGGCCGCGCGCTTTAATAAACCAAGTGGTTTGGCGCTCGATTCGGCGGGCAATCTTTACGTTGCTGATACGGGTAATTCCACGGTGCGCAAAGTTTCTCCAGCTGGAGTGGTAACCACCCTCGCCGGTTTATCCGCGATTGCTGGGTTGAAGGATGGTACGGGGGCACTGGCCTGGTTTAATGAACCGGAAGGCGTCACCGCTGATGCCTCTGGTAATCTTTACCTCGCTGATACAGGCAATGCGGTGATCAGAAAAATTACCCCGGCAGGAGTGGTGACGACGCTCGCGCTTACAGGTACGGTCCCAGTGATTACGACGCAGCCCGCGAGTGTCTCAGTTACGACGGGGAGTTCGGCTTCCCTGAGTGTTACCGCCAGCGGCGATGGGGTCCTCACTTATCAATGGAAGAAAGACGGCACGGATGTGTCCGGCGCCACGACGGCAACTTATGCGATCAGTGCGACGAGTTCGACCTCGGCGGGAAGTTACACGGTCGTGGTCAGTAATTTTCTGGGCTCAGTCACGAGTTCAGCCGCAATACTCACAGTGAGCGTATTTCCAGCCATAACAACGCAACCCAGCTCACAGACGGTGACTCCAGGTAGCAGCGTGACTTTCAGTGTCGTGGCAACGGGTACGCCAACGCCTACTTATCAGTGGCGCAAAGATGGCGTAGCGATCAGTGGAGCGACAGCGACGAGCTATGCGATGTCGTCACCCGTAAGCGGTGATGCGGGTAGCTACACGGTCGTGGTGACGAATGCGGCTGGTTCTGTCACTAGCTCATCCGCGACCTTAACCGTGAACGCAGCATACGTACCTCCACCCGCAAGCAGCGGTGGTGGTGGGGGAGGTGGCGGCGGAGCCGTGAGTTCATGGTTTATCGGCGCTTTGGGTTTGCTACTCTTGGCGCGGAGAGTGAGCCGACGCGCCAGCTTTTATCTATAGCAAAATTAATCCTCCGATCGCTGCTCCTCTGGTTCAATCGGCAATTGCTCGCTCTTATAGGTCGCAATATTGTTAGCGGGAATCTCGCCGCTTTCATCGTGGATCAGCAATCGACAAACTAAAACTCGTACCCCAAGCTTAATATATTACTCCGACTAACTCTCCGAGTGGCTCGAAAAAGCGTATTCCGTCAAATCCTTGGGTCCTCGGTTCGATTCCGAGCCTCGCCACCACTTTCAGGGGTGGCAGCGGCTGCGCCGCTCGGCCGCTAAGCAGCCGGTTTCGGAATCCTGATGCCTCGGCCTGTCAGCCTCGGGTTCTCGCTTCGCTCGGAACCGAGACTCGCTATCCCTTTACCTCTGTTCAGGCCTGCTTATTTAGGTTCTCTGAGCACAAAGTCTGGGAGTGATACCAGCGAGACGAATTCCCCCTTTGATTAGGTTTTTAGGGGCTGCTCGACGCCACGATTTTACCCCTCAAGGCCTCTAACATCTACCCGAGGTAATGCGTCGGCTAGGGGCCCTGCTTAATATGAGGCTGCTTCGCTTGTAATGGATCTGGTGCGTCGGGGAGATTTTGACGGACTTTCCCAGGCGGATTTATTGAAAATAGTTGTGCAAAAAGGCGCTCCAACAGGGCTTTTTTTACAAACTGGAGCTCTTATTTAGTAAAAGGCGAGACACTTCGTCGCACCTATTATTTTAGGGATAAAATCCCCCTTGTCGGGGTCGTAGAGATGACCTTTGTCGCGGCCATCAAGGCTATGAAAATACCTTCTACCAAGTTTCTCGTCCTCGCCACCGTTTTCGCTTTTACCATTAAAGCGAAGGCCGGTGACCGTTGGGAAACATTGCGGGCGATCAACTTGGTCGAGAACCCCACGAACCAGACCCACGTCGGTCGATTCGGAGAATTGGGGCCCTATCAGTTCAGACCAGCGACTTGGCGTATGCATACTGACAAGCCCTTCCACCTGGCGGTACAGCGGGAGACGGCCGATGAAGTGGCGGTGAAGCACTACGAGTGGATCAAGCGCGCTTTTGAGCAGGCCAAGGTTCATCCCAGTGCCTTTAACATCGCGATGGCTTGGAATTGCGGCTTGGCGACTGTCCTGCGCGGGCGTGCTCCTACTGCTAGCTATGACTATGCTCGGCGCGTAGCCAATTTGATTGAGCTGTATCGAGAGTCATTTGTTCAGCCGATCGTCGCAAAAGATCTAGTTCCAAGCACGCCTCAGCGAGTTTATTTAGAGGAAAACGCCGAGTCGTTGCGTTTTCGGGTCTTAGCGCCCGGACCGCGTTTTGTTTTGGCGACGCGCTAAACAGAAAACGCTGGCTGCTATTTACTCCAAAAAGGAGGACTGTTTCGCTGAGGGGTTGGCTTGGCGCGCATCCTCCGCGGCCGACGCGGTATTGAGATGGCGGGGTGGCTTAGCGATCCGTGAGGCAACGGCGGCTTCTCGGTCGCTTACGATCCGATCGCAAATTTTCTCAATCTGGAGCTGGAGCCAGTTAGCCGTCGGGCTATTTTCCGTATAATCGGCCGGCCCATAGTGGTCGATCCGTCCGCTTTGGCGGAGGCGATCATTTTGCTCAAATTCTGCTTTTACGGCGGGATTATAGACCGCGTAGGTTTTCCCGCCGCCTTTTTTGACCACGGAGAAGCTCGGAACATCGCTTGGACCATCGGCGATATAGATCATGTTTTGCAGCGGAATGCGGCGGTCTTCGGCGGCAACTTTGGCGTTCACGTCGATGGCGGCGTTCCGATTTGTGCCCTTGTTGATCTCATAAATGGCGCGAGTCTTGGTGGTGTTATCGATCATGACGCCGATCTGGGCAATTTCTGCGGCGGCTTCGAGGGGAAATTCTTTTTGCTTAAGAAAGCCGGGCTGCAGCGGATTCTCAATAAATTCGCAGGCCCAAACCGCATCGATATACGGCGCTAGTTTACTGCCGCGGATCATTTCAGCCAGGCCGGTGCTGACGACGTAGTGCTCTAAGACGATCTCATGCTCGGCGTATTCGGGCTTAGTCTTTACCCATGCGCGGGAGGATTCAAAAAAAGCGGGTAGACCTGGATAAAAGCCAATCTCGGTGCCGCACTCGCGCAGTACCTTATTATTAAGCCCCGGCATCTTGCCAGCTAGCACGTAGGTGAGGAGATGGTTGAGGTAACTGATCTCGGGGGCGATATGGTAGCCACGCTGGAGATAATTAGCCGCCAGGGCGTTGGTTTCGGCCCAGAACCGAACCTCATCCACCGCGTAACGGCGAAATAAGGGCGCCTGCATGTACTCCGGGATCAAGGTCTTGTCAAAATCCCAAACGCAGGCGATGATGTTCTGAGTGAAGAGAGTTGAGGCCATCGCGGATGTTTTCTACGAGACGGCACTTGCGGCCGTTGGTGTAGCCCTTGATAAAACCCCGCCGCGAAGCTGACGCAATTCGCAATTTCCTATCTTTCACTCTGCATGGATCTTTTGCCCGATATCATTCCGTTTCAGCGTCGCCTCGATGAACTCGAGGCGCAGACGGCGGAGCCTGCTTTCTACGCTAACCCACGTAAGGCCACGGAAGTGGCGCGTGAGCAACAAGGGTTGCGCGTATTAGTGGAAGAATATGCTGCCTATGAGCGGGTGGGGCGCGAATTGGCCGAGTGCTCCACGCTTTTAAAGGATCCCCTCGCGGATGCCGATCTGCGCTCGCTCGCGCAGCAAGAACTCCCCGATTTACAAGCGCGCCGCGCCGCCCTGGAGCAGACGGTGCTGCGGTTAATGATTCCACCGGAATCAGCGGACTCGCGTAATACTGTCTTGGAAATTCGCGCTGGCACCGGTGGCGACGAAGCCGGCTTATTTGCCGCCGAGCTTTATCGCATGTATGTGCGCTATGCCGAAGGTCGCGGCTGGAAAGTTCAATCGATGAGCTCCAGCGTTTCTGATCGCGGCGGATTTAAGGAAGTCATTTTTCTTATCACCGGTGAACAAGTTTATAAACAATTAAAATATGAGAGTGGGGTGCATCGCGTACAGCGCATACCTGTGACGGAGGGCAATGGACGCGTGCATACCTCCACCGTGACGGTGGCCGTTTTGCCGGAGGCTGAGGAGGTGGATGTGCAGATCGATCCGGAAGATTTACTGATCACCGTGATGCGCGCCAGCGGGCCCGGCGGACAAGGGGTCAATACGACCGATTCGGCCGTGCGGATTGTGCATCAGCCAAGCGGGCTAACCGTCTATTGTGCCGATGATCGGTCGCAGATAAAAAATAAAGCGCGGGCCATGGCGGTTCTCCGCTCGCGTTTGCTTAAGCTTAAAGAAGATGAGGAGCACGCAAAGTATGCGGCCCAGCGGCGCACCCAGATTGGCACGGGCGGTCGCAGCGAGCGCATTCGTACTTATAGCTTCCCGCAAAATCGGCTCACCGACCACCGCATCGGGTTAACTATTTATAGCCTACCGGCCATTCTCGAGGGAGCCATCGATAGCATTATTGAGGCGCTGCAGCGGGCGGAGTTTGAAGAAAAACTGGCGGCGCTCACGGGTGGACCGCTGCCGGTGCGTTCTGCCAGCACGAGTGATGACGATTAAGCATGCCGACTTTACTCGAAATTATTAAACGCAGCACTGACTTTCTAGAAAAGCGTGGGGTGGCGTCGGCACGGCTTGATGCGGAGTTGCTTCTGGGCCATGCGCTGGGCTTAAAGCGGATGCAGCTTTATTTGCAATTTGAGCGGGCCCTCAGCGAGAGTGAGCTGGAGAAGATTCGCCCATTGGTGGTGCGCCGCGGCAACCGTGAACCTCTGCAGCATATTGTGGGCGAAACGGAATTTTTGGATTTAAAGCTTAAGGTGGATAAGCGCGCGCTTATTCCCCGTCCTGAGACGGAATATTTAATCGAATTGATCACGCCACGCTTGGCCGTGGCGCCTGAGCGGATTCTCGATTTGGGCACGGGCAGCGGCGCGATCGCATTGGCTTTGGCCAAAATTTATCCGCAGGCTGCCATTACCGCCGTGGATCAGAGTGAAACCGCCTTAACTTTAGCTCGGGAAAATGCCGCGGCTTGCGGGTTAAGCGGCCGGGTTAGCTTTTGGTTAGCTGATTGGTTTTCTGGCCTCACCGCGCAGGATCAATTTCAGCTGATCGTCGCGAATCCCCCTTATCTCACCGATGAAGAGACGCAGGCGACTGAGCCAGAAGTGAAAGATTTTGAACCCACCATGGCGCTTTCGGCTGGGAAAAATGGCGCGGCGGCACTGGAGAAAATTATCCGCGATGCGCGAACTCATCTAGCCAGCGGCGGTTTGTTGGCCTGCGAGACGGGCATCACCCAGCATGCCGAATTGCAGGAGCTGGCCGCCACCTTGGGGTACGCGCGGCTCGAATCTTTACAGGATCTGACCGGGCGCGATCGCTACCTTCTAGCTTTTCGGTAGGCTAGTGATTGCCGTGCTCGGCGGCTGACTAGTCGCCGAAAGCTGCTGGTCTTGCTTTAAATGGAGGCCATCGATGACGACGCGCAGCGTTTCACGTAAATGAATATCGAGCTTACTCTGAGCGTCAGCATCGGGGGCATCGGTGTCACCGTCTTCGAGCGTGGCCGCGACCGCTTGGGGCGCGGTGGCCTCGGCGGTTAACACCGAATCAAGTTTAACGACGCGCGTGGCAAAGTTAGCTTTGGCCAGAAGGTCGCGCTCGGCCTCGATTTTCTTTTTATAGTCGTCATCGGCTAATTTACTGGCCTCGCGCTGGGCGAGATTCAGGGAAATCGATTTTTGTTCCTGGCGCTCTTTAAACCAATCGATGGTTTTTTTCAGGTAGAGAAATTCACCGAGCGAGGTCTGCCGCTCGCGGCTGGCTGCGCGCAAAGGTTTGACGACGGTAGGCGCTAAAATCTGGCCCTCGAAGGAAGTCGACTTAATCTCATCCCACACGAGCGCGTGGGGTAAATCGGCTTCTCCAATCGGCAGAAAATCATCAATCGAAGGTAGGGTGATGTCGGGCGTGACGCCTTTTTTCTGGGTGGAGGATCCGTTGGGGAGATAAAATTTCTGTACCGTTAATTTGGCGGCTCCCGTGTTTTCGCTATTTTGACTCAGTCGGGGGAGATAATTTTTCATTTCCAGCACGGCCTGGACGGTGCCTTTGCCGTGGGTGGTGCTATCGCCAATAATGACGGCCCGACCATAATTTTGTAAGGCGCCGGCAAAAATCTCCGAAGCCGAGGCGCTAAAACGTGAGGTCAAGACCGTGAGCGGCCCCGCGTAAGTAATGGCCGAATCATTGTCGCTATCCACGGTGAGATGGCCGAGGGAGTCCTTCACTTGAACCACCGGGCCTTGTTTGATGAAGAGCCCGGTTAGATCGACGGCTTCGGAAAGCAGGCCGCCGCCATTGCGACGTAGATCAATGACGAGCGCTTTAATCCCTTGTTGCTGCAATTTTCCAATGAGCTCAGCGACATCTTTAGTGGCCGTATTTTTTCCCTCATTTTCTTTGGTGTCATCCGAGGGGCCATAGAATGAATTGAGGGCAATCACCCCCACGGGCGTGGTTTGATTCTGGCCGTTCGGCACTTCGTAAATCGAAGCCGAAGCGCGGGCGGAATTTAATTTAATGACATCCCGCGTAATGACGACTTGTTTCGTTTTGGTGGCGTCGATCGCGTCATGGGGCAGAATGGTTAGAGTCACTTTCGTGTTTTTATCCCCGCGGATCATATCGACGATCCGGCGCAGTTTCATGCCGATGACTTCAATATTTTCTCCGCCGGGTTGTTGCACGGCGATGATCTTGTCGGTCGCGTGAATTTGACCGCTGGTGTAGGCCGGTCCGCCGGGCACCACTTCACGGATCACGCAATTGCCATCATCCTCAATACTCAGCACCGCGCCGATGCCGACTAATGAGAGTTTCATTTGAATGCTGAAATCCTGCAAGGTGTCGGAGGAGAAATAGGCAGAGTGGGGGTCATACATCCGCGTGAGACTAGAGAGAAAGGTTTCTTGCACATCGCCTGATTCGATATCGCTTAAATTTTTCAGCATGCGCTCGTAGCGTTTGCGCACGGTGGCCTTGGCGTCTTCGATCGGTTTTTTCGCTAAAAGATCTTGGATGATTTCGTATTTAATTCGGCGGCGCCAAAGATCATCCGCCTCCGCAGCCGTGGCGGGGAAAGGGCTTTTGCTGCGATCGGGGGTGTAGGTCTCGGTACTGGTGAAATCGATCGTTTGCTTCAGCTCCTCGAAGAGCCAGGTCGTGCGGGCTTTGACGCGTAGTTCGTAATTTTTATAAATTTCAAAGGCCGTGTCGATGTTGCCGAGGTAAGCGAGATCAGTTTCGACGCGGGAGCCGTATTGTCGGCGGAAGGCTTGCTCATCAACGGTCGTGAAGAAAAGCCGTTGGGGATCTAGTTCCTTGAGGTAGTCAGAAATTAACTGGGGATAATCATCGGGGGTGACGGCATTTTTGTTATAATGAAAATATTCCAGCATCTGAATCAGCGTGCGCGTCTCCAGCCGCATCATGGGAGTCGTCTTGAACTCGCGATCGGCGACCGCACTGGCCTGGGGCAGTAAAAGCAGTAACAGGGCGACCGTACCAATAAGGTGGAGGGGACGTAATTTAATGGGGAAGCGGGGCATGGGATCGGAATGAGAGGTCAGAAAAGAAGAATTGTTTCCACAAATAAAGCTCGGGGTAAAATAGGCCCGCGCGGCTAGGGCGCCCGCTTGACCGCTTGATTGAGTATATTTTTTGCCTCATCCAAGGTTTTCTTTTCTTGGGCCGTGAGCGTGCCAAATCCTTGGTGGTTTATTTTGTCGAGGATGCGATCGACCTCAGGGCCCAGTGGCTGGGGGTCGCGGCTGGCATTCGATGGCCTTTGGGCTATTTTGGTAGCCCCGAGCCAGGCTGGTCGGGCTAGCTGAGCGAACCTCGTCCCACCGGGGTGGGCGTGGATAAAATTATAATACAGCCAGCCGATGGCCATACTCCCGAGGTGGGCGGAAGGCGAAAAATCGATCGGAGCGAAGGCGCCTAGGATCTCATAAAGCACGAAACAAAATAGATCGACGACCAGCAATGCCCACAGAATTTGGCGAGCATTGAAGGCCATGGGAAGGAACATTAAGCGCACTTCGCGCTGCGGTTCGAGCAAGGCCAAGATTGTGAACAAACCCATTACTCCCGCCCCCGCCCCAAAGTAGGTGCCGCCGTGCCCCCAATGGACAACGGTCCAAGTAAGCCCGCCCCCCAAAATAGCCGCCACCAGCACCGTCAAAAATCGCTTGGTCCCGAGGCGCGGGACCAGATCGCCGCCAATATAAGCCAGAGAGATCAACACGAACAGGAGATGGAAAGGGTTGTGGGTGTCATGCAGCAGGCTGTAGCTGAGCAACCGCCAAATTTCCCCGCCGTGCAGCGCCGCACTGGTCAGGGGGAGGGTCGTAATCAGTGGTCCGCCGACCGGCCACCAAGGGGATAGCAGCACGAGTTCAACGACATAGGCCGCCGCCAGAATCGAAATGACCCAAATATGAACGCTCGTGCCCTCCCGCTGGTAGCTATTCCGCATGGAGGGTCGGTCAGACAACATCGGGTTATGCTAGCGGAACTGCGGCCAAACACAAGTTTCACTCCGGTGATTTTGCCGTTAAGCCACAAAGATATTCGGCTACTTGACAGAGCCCTAAATAATCATTGGATCTTCTCGCAATGGCCAACATAGCAGAAAAGTGGAAAAATAACGCCGACGGTAAGTTCTACGTCGACCAGCAATGCATTGATTGTGATCTCTGCCGTGAGACCGCTCCCGCGTTTTTTAAACGTGAAGAAGAGGGTGGTTTTTCCTTTGTTCACAATCAGCCCACAACCGATGAGGACGTGCAGCTCTGCGTGGAAGCCATGGAAGGCTGCCCCGTTGAGGCTATCGGCAACGACGGCGCTTAACCGTCGTTTTCAGCCGTCCCAGGTGGGCGGTTTTTTTGTGGCTCTACTGTTAAGCCTGTCATTTTATCAATTAACCTAGGGTAAATTAAGTGCATCGTGCCATCATTCGCCGGGGTTTGGGTATTGCTGGTTTTATTTTAGGGTGGGGTAATTTGGCGGCCACCGAGAAAATTTATGCGCTGCCCAAGTTTACAACGTTCTCAGATCAAGTAGCCAATCAGACCCCCGTCGCGGCCTTGGCGATGCCGGTATCGGGGCTGCGTTTTGAGCCGAGGGTGGATGTGCAAGAGCGCAATATGGCGGAGGGGCAGGCGGATGTGTCGATTCGCGGTGGGATTTTTGAAAACACGGGATTCAAGATTGGCGCCCTCGGTTTGTGTGATCCGCAAACTGGGCACTATTTAGCGGAAATCCCCATCGCGCCGAGCATGTTACTTTCGCCCAAAATTTTAACGGGTGTCGCCAATGCATTCGCGGGCTTTAATGCCGGAGTGGGCACGGTCGCTTATGGTTGGCGGCCGATCGAATCACGCGGAGAGGCGGCCATGGCTTTCGGTAATTATGCCACTCACCGACAGAGTTTGTATCAAGCAGGCGTATCATCGTCGATGGTGGCGGGTGGGACTTTGGCGGCTGATGTCGATCTGGCGCGGTCGGAGTCGGATGGCTCCGTGCCGTTTGGCGATCACCGCTTCGAGCGGGCGGCCGGTCGCGTGCAATGGCGCGATGCGCAAAATCAGACGGATCTTTTTGCGGGGACGCAGCATAAGTTTTTTGGCTGGCCCAATCTTTATACGCCCTTCGGGGTTAACGAAACCGAGGATCTGCACTCACAACTTTATCTGCTCAATCATCGGACGGGGACTACCGCAGATCATTACTGGGAAGTGGGCGCTTATTACCGGCGCAATTACGATGATTATGAATACAATCGCTCAATCCCGGGGCAATTTAATCCCTATCAACATACGACGCAGGTGCGGGCTTTTTCATTGGAGGGTCGGCAGGATTTCACCGCCTGTATCATCGCTTTCCATGCGCAGTTGATGACTGACCAGCTAGAATCAACGGCGCTAACTTTTGGTCATTTCAACACGCGACGTTACCTCAAGTTGGCGGTCGTCCCTGAGTGGCGTTGGACGTCCCCGACGGGGCAAATGCAATTTCGTGCGGGGGCCAGCTACGATGATTCCAATCGCGACGCCGCGGCGCTCTCCCCGATGGTGGCGATCGAATTGGTCCAAGCCCAGGGCGACCGCTTTTATTTAAACTATGCGGAGAGTAGCCAGGTGCCGACCTACACGGCGCTGAATTCAAATCCGGGGGCCGGATTGTTTCGTGGCAACGCTAATTTAGGCCGAGAAATAAGTCGCAATCTGGAAACGGGTTTTGATTTTCGGGTGCTCGGTTGGAGAGTCGAAAGTGCGGTTTTTTACCGTCGGGATGATCAGCTGACCGATTGGACGTTTACGCGCGGAGTCACCGCGCGCACAGCCAATGCGGTTGATACCGCGACTTGGGGTGGTGAGTTGGTCGCGATTCGGCAAACGCCGCGCTACCGTTTAGTGCTGGGTTATACGCGGCTGAGTAAAGCGGCGCATTACGGTGCGGCTAACATTGACGCTAGTTTTTACGCCCTTAATTTTGCCGAGCATCGCCTGACTGCGGCCGTGATGCTGCGACTAGGCGCGGGCTGGGAGTTGCGCGTTGATCATGAATTTAGGGTGCAGGCTAAAAATCTGCTGCGGGTCATCGGTGGCAATCAAGCTTGGGGGGCCGCGGTGGGGCTTTATTATCTGCCTCCGCGACTGCGCGGGGTGGAATTTTCTGCACTCGTGGACAATCTTTGGGGTAGCGATTTTCAACAAGTGCCGGGAGTCCCCGCGGCTCGGCGCCAGTACGCCGTCGGCGTGGCCTATCGCTGGTAGGTGCACGTCCAATGCGTTTGACAGCAGCGTGCTCGGCGCGGTCCTTTCGCCGGCGATGGCCAATCCTTTGCTTGATCGCTCCTTTCATATTCGCTGGTCGCAACTCACTGCCGAGCAAGCCGGACCGGCGATCGCGCACGCGCTAGCTGAGGCGGCTCAGGCCATCGCCCGAATTGAGACATTACCGTTGGGGCAAGTGGATTACGCCCAGACTTTTCTCGCGTTAGAAAATGCCCCCGATCTGTTGAATGAAACGTGGGGGAAGCTAACCCATTTGATGAGCGTGGCGGATGCGCCCGCTTGGCGGGAGGTGCAGCATGATAGTTAGCGAGCCACGTACGCCGACGACCGAGCATCGATTTAACCATATTTTTTCTGATCCGGTCGGCTACGCTGCGGGCTATTATTCCTACAAATAGGCGGAGGTACTTGATGCCGATGATTTTACCCGTTTTCAGCGGGAGGGCATTTTCAATCCAAGCGGCGGGGCGGAGTTGGTTACAAAAATTCTCCGTCGGGGAAATGCGGTTGATCCGATGGAATTATTTGCCGCTTTCATGGGGCGCGCTCCTGATCAACAGGCCCTGTTGAAGCGGGCGGGCTTGCTTGAGGCGGGTCTTTTATAACGCTGGGGCGTTTTTCCACCCGACTATTTTCCGCTGGCAAATCATCCTTTTTTGGCAATTTGTGCTGTTCGTAACTTTTTAACTCTTTTTTTACCATGCTTCTCATCATTGCACTCGTCGCGGTTCCCATGCTGTTCGGTCTGTACGCGCAGATGCGCGTGTCGCGCGCGTATTCTAAGAATTTGAAAATCGCTTCACGCGGTAATATTACGGGCCGAGAAGCGGCGGCCGCCGTTATGGAAAGTGCGGGGATTCATGACGTCGAAATTGTCGAAATCGAAGGTCATTTGTCGGATCATTTTGATCCCATCAATAAGCGGCTAGCACTGTCCTCCGCCAATTATCGTGGTTCCAGTCTAGCGGCGCTCGGCGTATCCGCCCACGAGGCGGGCCACGCGATCCAACAGAAAGTCGGTTATTCGATGATGAAAATCCGGCAAACGCTGGTACCGGCTACGCAAATTGCGGCCGGGGCCTCCAATTTTCTCATCCTAGCCGGCGTGCTTTTAATCAGCACCGCGATCGGCGGAAAAATGTTGATGATCGGCGCCGTGGCACTGGCGGTGATCTGTTTATTTCAATTAGTTACCCTGCCGGTTGAATTTGATGCTAGTCGCCGCGCCAAGGTGCAATTGGTGAACTTGGGAATCCTGAGTCGCGACGAGATGGAAGGGGTCAATGATACCCTCGATGCGGCGGCGTTGACTTACGTGGCGGCCTTCGTCGCGTCCTTGGGCAGCTTGCTGCACATTCTCTTGATGCTATCGGGCAACCGTCGCAACGACTGAACGGAAGCCTGACTCCCGTCGCTGGGATCAGAGCGTGATGACGCGCTGCTCGGCGTGGCTTTGAAGCGCTGCCGTCCAGAGCTCATGATGGGCCACCGCTTCATCCGGCGTGGCGCAGCCAAAGCGGTCTCCGAGTTGCCCGGCGCGCTCGGCCAGGTAAGCCGCCCACATTTGCTGCAAGAGATCGGGGAAGCCCGGTTCAAAGATACCTCCGGTAATTGTCTTAAAAGGCATGGTGAAGCCAAGGTCGGTCGCGGTCCAAGTTTGCTCTTTACCCCGTGCATAAGTGAGCAGGGTCTTGGGTTGCTTGGTGGAAAAGCGCACCCCGCTGTCGGTGCCAAGAATTTCTATTTCCCAGGAATTCGTATCTGTCGGGCTCATCCGCTTGGTCTCGAGGGTGAGCGGAATACCTGTCTGGCTGGGTAGATCGAGGGTGCAGTGCAGCGTGGCATTATCCCAAGTATCGTTCGGCGCGGTGCCGCCTTTGCCATCCGGCCGGACCGTATAAATTTTTTGCAATTGAGCGTAGAGGCGGCTCGGTTTCCAGCCGAGGCGCAGGGGCACGTGGGCAACGTGCAAGCCAAGGTCGTTCATGACGCCGGCTTCGCCACAGAATTTATTCTGGCGTTTCCAATTGATGGTCTTGGTGGGGTCGAGATCGCTGGAATGGAGGAAGCTGCTGCGCATCGAGAGCAGCGGGCCGAGCGCGCCAGTCTGAGCGATGGCGATCGCGCGTTGGGCGCCGGGTAAAAAGGGAAATTCGGAAGAGACGCGCACGAAACGCCGGAGGCGGACGGCTTCATCGCGAATGCGACGAGCGGCAGCGAGGTCGATCCCAAAAGGTTTTTCCGCAAAAAGATCTTTGCCCGCCCGCAGGACATCAAGGTAGAGCGACTCGTGGAGATGATGCGGCACGGCCACGTAAATTACATCGAGGTCCGGGCGAGCGAGTAGCGTGCGGTGATCGGTATCAAAATATTTCACGGTGGGCACTTGACGAAACCAGTCGAGGGCCAGCGGATTAATATCACACACCGCGGTGAGCTCGGGGCGAACCGGGCAATCGAGCAGGGCAAACCAGCGACCAAAGGCGCTCGCCACTTCTCGGCCCATGAGGCCAGCGCCGATGATGCCAACCCGAACAACAGTAGCGGATGATGTACTCATGAATTAATAAAATATTCTTCAGCCATTCCAGCCAAGGGCGCGATCAATAAATTAATAGTATCAGCCATTTCGCCGCCATAAGGCGACCTCGCAGATTTGCTAACAATCAGGGTAGGCAAGGCGCAGCAGGATCAGCGAGGGGATCGTATTACCCGGAATTTTTCTGAAAAACCTGCTGGGTTGTCTGCCCTCATGGAAACAATTCCATGAGGGCATCGGCGAAGATGGTCATGCCGCGCGCGTTCGGATGGTTGATTGAGTTTAGCATGATCGTGCTATGCGGAATGCCCTGCCGCCAGAGTCGTCCGTAACGGCGCGCGGCGTCTGCCAGGGCTACCTTGTGCTCACGGGCGAAGGTGCGCAGGCCGGCCACGTAGGGGCGCGGGTCCTCATCCACCTCGCGCTCGCGAGTGAGGCCCATCCAGTCAGGCCGTACATAATGGGGCGTAAAAATAATCCATTCGGCCCCGAGGCTCTGGAAATCGATGAGCAACTTGGTGTAGCGCTCTTCGACTTGCTCGGGTTTCAGGCCTGCATCATTCACGAATTCTGAGATAATCAGGTCAGGCTTTGCTCCGAGCACTTTCTCCTGGTAGTTGTGTTGGCTCCCGGGTGGCTCGTGCAAGTAGCTGGCCGTGTTACGTCCGCCCCACGCTTCCGTGGTGAGCTCGATGTTGGCGCGAGGGAAACGTTGGCGCAGTCGCGTCACGAACTGCTCTTGCCAGCGCTCGAGGGAGGGATTCGACAGATAGGACGCGTCGGTGACGCTGTCGCCCCAAGCGAGAATGTGCAACCGTTCGCCGGCTTGCAGTTTTTTCAGTGCCTTAGGTATCAGCCGCTCGGCGGCACGGGGACTCGTCTGCGGTGATTCGGGATAAGTAGTTTCTAAAATGGGAAATAAATTATCGGGAGTGAGTTTGGGCAACTGTCCGGGTAGCCAGATGTGCGCCAGCAGATTTTCGCCTGCCTCAATCTTGGGCGGCTCCGGTGCCGCGGCGCGCGAATGGCCTAGGCGCAGAATAATTTCCCCAGCCCGTGAGCGGATCACCGCATCGAGGCGGAGTTGGGCGTGACGATAGCTAGCATAGACCGGCTGACCTACCTTGATTCGGCCAGTAGTTAAACGGCCGATCGTGCCCCACTGAGGGTCAATTTCATAATCCTCGCCTCGGCGAAAGATCGGGGCGGCAGCGGTCGGACCAGTGCGCAATTCAAGACTGTCGGGTTCGAGGAGAAAAGGCGTGGTCGTTTCTTGCGCGCGGATTCCGCTAAGCTGAGCCCCTTTCGCCCAGCCAGAGGTCTTGGGATTGAAGATCGGAAGTGCAGCGAATTTCTCCGCGTTCACTGTGATGATTGTGGGCGGAGCGATTTGCAGTGTCGTGACCGCGCCTGGAGCTGCTTCCGTCGATACCATCACCGTCCAGTCGCCGGAAATCTTCAAATCAACAGGGGCCCTCGTGCGGCCACTCGCAGTAATACTCATGGCCAGCAACAGCGCTGAAAAACAGCTCGGTCGGATGACTAGAGCAAAAGCGGAATATTTTCTACCGAGCATATTTTATAAGTTCGAGTAGCTCGCATACTCTCGTGCTTAAAAATCGAATTGGTCGATGTTGGTGCGGTTGAAAATAAAGGGCTGGCCGAGGAGGATATTGTCACCTTTGATTTCAAAGGTGCCGAGGGAGCCGGCTTTAAAGCTGGTCGCGCCAGGCTTCAGCTCATCGCGGGCTACCGCCGCCGCCGCATAGATCGTTAAATACCCTAGATCTTCGGTTTTCCAGAGCATCACACTGTCGGTCACCCCTTCATGGACATAACGCCGATTCTCACTGGGTAGCCCGAGGCCGATAACTTTAACCTGACCGGTTTTGCCGGCTTGTTTAACTGCTTCAGCGGCGCCGGGCACACCGGGAGAGCAGATCGCCATGAGCAGTTTGAGGCGGGGATTGGCGCTCATGAGCGCGGTGGCTTCGGACTGCGCTTTGTCTTTGAGGTCATCACAGGGCCGCACGGCGACGAGTTTCATCTTGGGATATTTTTCCGCGAGACGCTGATCAATATATTTGAGCCATTCGCGCTGGTTGCCGGCTGTGAGCGTCGCCGAAATAATGGCAAACTCGCCTTCCGCCCCGCACAACCGCGCCGCCTCATCCATTAAACCGGAGGCAATGCCTTGCGGCGTGGCTTGATTGACAAAAAATGAACGGGCGTCGGGTAAAGCGTCAGCATCGAAGGTGATGACTTTGATGCCTTGTTTCTGCGCTTTGCGCAGTGCGGTGGAAATGCCCTGTTTGTTTTCCGCGGCAACCGTGATGACATCGACGCCGAGCGTGATCCAATTTTCGACGATTTCATTTTGTTTGGCCGCATTACTGTCAGTGGGACCATCAAAGAGTAACTCAAAACCCAGTTCCTTGGCCGCGCGGTCGGCGCCATGTTTGCACGAGATGAAGTACGCGTTGCCCTTGGATTTAGGCATCATGGCAATCATGAGCTTAGCCTCGGCGGCAAACACAGTTGGCAGACCAGCTAACAGAAGAGTGGCGGATAACAGGCAGCGGGAGACGTGATGATTCATAGTGGGTAGTGGGTGGGATAATTAGCGCGCCTGACGGCGCACTCGAAGGTAATTTAAGAATGTGGGCACCGCACTGCCGGTCAAGGCGAGGAGGAGCAGCGCGCCGGTTAAAAGACCGGATATTTCTTCGGCGGCATTGAGGCGAATCACCACGGGGAGGCAGGCGAGCCCATTTTTTAGTACGGCGATCGCGGCTACTCCGAGCAAAGTGCCGGTGACACTGCCGCGGCCACCAAAAATACTGGTGCCGCCCAGAACCACGGCCGTGATGGCAAAGAGTTCATAACCGGTGCCGGCATCCGCCTTCGCTTGGCCGAGTCGCGCGGTGTAGATCAGGGCAGCGAGCGCAGCGATGATCCCGGCTAAAATATATACGATACTCACGCGGCGCTCTACGGGGAGGCCTGCGTAGCGTGCTCCCTCTGGGGAAAATCCGATCACGCGAAACGATCGTCCCCAAATTGTACGATGGACCAATATCCAGACGAGCACCGCCATTAATAAAAATAACCACGCTTGCATGGGCAGTCCGTTCCAGCGCTCTTGGCCTAAGAAAAGAAATCCACTGGGAAAATCAGTATAAGTGACGGCGCCCTGCGTGATCGCTTCAGCTAGTCCGCGGAAAAGTGAGTAGGTGCCGAGGGTCACTATGAGCGGCGGGAGTCGCAGCGCGGTGATCAAGCCTGCATTGAGCCCGCCCCCCATTGCGCCCACGACGAGCGTGAGGGCCGCCGCGAGGGGAATGGAGAGGCCGCCATCATGCCAGAGCTTGCCAAAAACAATCGCGCATAGTCCGAGCAGGGAACCGACCGACAGATCGATGCCCGCGGTCAGAACGACCGGCGTCAAGGCTAAGGCCAGTAAGCCGATTTCACAGGAGTGGCGCAGAATATCGAATTGCCGATCGAGAGTACCGAAGCCTACGAGGTGGCCCCGACGATTAGTTGAGGTGCCATAATGGTAAAAAATTAACCACTCAATCACGAGGACGGCCAAGAGCAGCGTCTCGTAGCGGAGGAGGGAGCGTCGCCAGCTTGGCTGATTATTGGCCGCGATCATCCGGGTCCTCCTTTAAGTCCTCTTTGTCGCAGACCGTCGGCGACGACGGCCAGTAAAATAATCATCCCTTGAATCGCTTTTTCCCAATAAGCCTCCACGTGCAAATGCGTGAGAGCGGGCGAGACGCAGGCGAGTAGCAGCAGACCGGCAAAAGCTCCCCACACGTTTCCGCGTCCGCCCGAGATCGCCACGCCACCCACGACAACCGCCGCAATCACTTTTAATTCCAAGCCGGAGCCGACGAGGGGTTGGATTTGGGGCGATTGAACTAAATTCATGGTCGCAGCGAGCCCCGTCAATGCGCCGACAAAAACAAAAACGAGAAACGTGACCCAGTGGGGTCGGATGCCGGCGAGTCGCGCGGCTTCGGCATCAGTCCCGACGGCATAAACCCACCGGCCGGCCGCAACATGCCGCATAAAAAGTCCGCACGCCAACAACAAGCTGAGGGCGGTGGCGACGAGCGTCCATTGCCCAACGGTCTGACTGAGGCCGAACCATTGCACGCCATCCGGCAGATTAACAAAAGCACCTTGTTGGAGTAAATTGAGTCCCTGGCGCAGCATGACCATCGTCGCTAGGGTGACGACGATCGAGGGCAAGCGCAGGCCAGCGATGAGCCACCCATTAAAGGCGCCCAAGGCGGCGCCCATCATTATCGCAGCGGGTAACACCGCGACGAGGGGCCAACCGCGGGCGGCCAGAAGGCCGGCCCCGATACTGCACACTGAAAATTGTGAGCCGACGGAGATATCGATTTGGCGACTAATAATAATGAGTGCCATGCCGCACATCACCACGAGCGTTGGAGCTTCCCGGGTGAGGAGGGAAAGTAGAGGCTGCGCTTGATAAAAACTGGGCGCAAACGCCGCCATTACGAGCAGCACTAAGCCTAAGGCTACGGTGACAGAAATTTCGCGAAAATAGCGATTCATGCAGCGCCTTTTTCTAATTCCTGACCGAGGGCGGCTGCCATTACGGCGTGGGCATCAGACTGACCGGGGAGAATGGTGGTTAATTTCCCCCCACGCATCACCCCGATGCGATCGCTCATGCCCAAAATTTCCGGCAGATCACTCGAGATCATGATGACGGCGAGGCCGGCTTTCGCCAGCTGACGAATGATGCGATGGATTTCGCTTTTGGCCCCGACATCGACCCCTTGGGTTGGCTCGTCCAGGATCAGGGTTTTGGGCTGAGTCGCGAGCCAGCGAGCCAAGGAAATCTTTTGCTGATTGCCGCCGCTGAGGCTGCCGCCGAGGGCCTGGGGACCCGCGCACTTCACCGCGAGATCCCGGATGAAATCAAGCGCTAGCTTTTGTTCGGCGTCCAACTTGAGCCACGCGTTGGGAAATAAACGAGGATGAATCGCCATCGTTATATTTTGATCGATCGGCAGCTCCAGCACGACGCCGTGGCGGCGGCGATCCTCCGGGACATAAGCGAGGCCCAAAGCGACCGCCTCGGCGGGCGAACGCGGGGTGATTGGTTTTCCGCAAAGTAAAATTTCACCTCGGTCGGCCGGCGTGAGACCAAACAACACCCGCGCCAATTCACTACGGCCGGCGCCGACGAGCCCAGCTAGCCCAAAGATTTCTCCCGCCCGCACGGCGAAGCTCACGTGATTGACTCCAGCGGCGGCACAACCGACGTCGCGCAATTCGAGCACGATTTCTCCTCCCGTAAATTCAGTCGGAGGGTAGAGTTGGTCAACTTCGCGGCCCACCATTAGCTTGATGAGCCCGGCATGCGTGATCGCCCTGACGGCGTGAGTCCCCACGCTTTCCCCATCGCGGAGGACAGTGACGCGATCCGCGAGGGTGAATATTTCATCGAGGCGGTGTGAAATATAAATGATGCCGACGCCGCTGCTGCGTAGTTCACGCACCACCGTGAAGAGGCGATCTTGTTCGCGACTAGTCAGGGAGGCGGTGGGTTCATCCATGACCACAATGCGTGCGCCGGCCCCAACCGCACAGGCGATCTCGACTAATTGTTGTTCGGGCATAGACAGTGTGCGTACTTCCGCCTCAGGTGAAAGGTCGGCGCCGACTCGAGCGAGTAGTTCCAGCGCGCGTCGCCGACGCTGGGACCAGTTAATGCGCCGCATCGATCCGGCTGGCTCCAAGCGCAGGCCAATATTTTCAGCGACGGTGAGGTCAGGGAAAAGCGCGGGCTGCTGATAGATACAAGCAATGCCGAGTTGCTGCGCGAGGCTAGGGGTTAGTCCTGTTAGTGACCGACCCGCCACGATAATCTCTCCCGCGTCCGGTTGATGAGCGCCGGTAATAATTTTGATCAACGTGCTTTTCCCTGCGCCATTTTCACCGAGGAGCGCGTGAACTTCCCCGGCCTGTAAATCAAAGTCGACGCCACGCAAGGCACGAACGCCGCCAAAATTCTTAGTGGCACGGCGTAACGTCAGGAGCGGGGGAGGGGTGGGTGGGCCCGAAAGCATACAGAATCGCTTAAAGTAAAAAGCAGAAGAGCTGCACTGACACGCTCAAAGGTTAGTTTATTTAAAATTTTAATTCCGGCGCGCTGCTCGGCCGATTGCAATAACGTCAAGCTGGGCGCATTTAGCCGTGTCATTTAGCGTTAATGATGGCTGACTCAACTCAGTCTTTTTCGATGCAACCTTCCCACAATAATCCTGCGCTAGAAGATGAGCTAGGTGATGTTTTAGAAAAAGCAGCGCGCCAGGCTAATTTGAGTCAAGAGAAGCTCGCAGCTTTCGCTGACGTTGATCCTGCGCGGATCCAAGATGCGCTCGATTATCGTTCCGAGTTGAATCAGCTGGAGTTGGGGCGGCTCGCGCGGGTCCTTGGTTTGAATGAAGTGGGCCTCAATGCGCTGGCGCAGGGCGCTTACCCCGTCGCGGAGCTCACGGGGTTATCGTTCTGTGTTCATCCGCTGCGCATGCCGTACGGTGTGGGGGTGGCCAACTCGTACGTGGTTTCGACCGGTGGCGATAGTGCTATTCTTTTTGATACCGGGGCGAGTCATCCTGAATTGCACCGCGCTTGGCCCACGCGCATTCAGGAAATTGAGGCGGTCTTTATTACCCATTATGAGGCTGAACATATCGGCGGACTCGACGTGGTTTTGCAGGAAACCGGCTTGGCGCAGTTCTATGGTCCCCCAACCGGTCGTTGGCCGCGCTGCCACGGATTAGGGGAAGGCGAAACGGTGCAGTTTGAGAAAATTTCGGTTACGGCTTTCTGCACTCCGGGGCATGCGGCCGAGCATAATTGTTATCTCATCCAAGCGACCACCAAACCGGCCGGAGCGGCACTGTTGATATCCGGTGATCTCGTTTTTGCCGGTTCGCTCGGGGGCGGCTATTTCTGTTGTCAGCGTCAACTCCAACACGCGCGGCGGATGCTAGATTTATTGGCACCGGATACGGTCATTGCCCCGGGCCACGGTCCGCTGACCACCGCCGCGAACGAGCGCCGCTTTAACGCTTTCCTGGCTCGCTAGGAACCGGCGTTGAGTGCGGCGGGGCGCACGGGAATAGCCCTTTAAGTGCGCCATACTTCCGCGCCAAAGTCCCAGCCGCGGCGCGCGGGTTGGCGAACAATACGCTCCAACCCATCGTGATTGGTGACCCGCATATTCGCGGCATCCCATTCAATATCACGGTTGGTGCGTTGCGCCAAGCAGCCGACGAGAGACATTTCAGTGAGGCGAGCGGAGTACTCAAAATTAGAACCAGGTAGCGGTCCTTCATTTTTGATGGCGCGAACCCATTCTTGGAAAGGTCCGCCCTTGATCCGCGGGATAGTTTTGGCGGGTAGGTTTAATTTAAATTCCTCCCAAAGTTTATCCGGTAGCAAGCGGGGTGTGTCGGGGCGGGCGCCAGTTATTAACGTGTTTTTATCCCCGATCATGAGCATGCCCGAACTGGGGAATTTTTTCGTCCGATCCCAATCGAGCGGCGGGGCAGGGTGTTGGCCGCCATCATACCAATGCAAGGCGACCGGCGGTTTGTTGCCGCGAGCGGGGAACTCAAATTTAAGATGGGAGGAACGGCAGACGAAACCCTCGGCAATGGGCTCAAGGTTAATCACCGAGACGCGGGTAGGCGCATCCAAATCCAGTGACCAGAAGGGAGCGTCGAGGGTGTGGCAGGCCCAATCACCGAGTTCGCCGCAGCCAAAATCCCACCAGCCACGCCACGTAAGCGGCGCGTAGGCAGAGCTGTATTTACGTTTCTTCGCGGGCCCGAGCCAGAGATCCCAATCGAGAGAGGCGGGTGGCGCCAGGGTTGGGGCGGGGAAAGTGGATGGAATGCTGAAATAAGGACCTTTCACGAAATTAGGGCCATCAAACCAAGCGTGGACTTCGCGAACTTCGCCGAGCACGCCCGATTCATACCATTCTTTAACGAGGCGAATGCCTTCCGTGGTGTGCCCTTGATTACCCATTTGGGTGATCACCTGGTAGTAGGCGGCTGCGCGCCGCAGGGTGCGGGCCTGCCAGATATCGTGGGTCAATGGCTTCTGCACATACACGTGTTTGCCGAGTTGCATGGCCAAGTAGGCCGCCGCGAAATGACTGTGATCAGGAATGGAGACAATCACGGCATCGATCTCGCGATGCATTTGATCAAACATCATTCGATAGTCCTTGAAGCGTTTAGCTTGAGGATATTTGGCCCAATTTTTAGCCGCACGCGCGTCATCGACATCGCAGATCGCGACATAATTTTCACCGAGGCATCCATCGAAGGCGACATCGGCAATGCCGCCCCCACCAATAAACGCTAGGTTAAGCTTACGGCTCGCGGTGGGACCGGCTTGAGCGATAGCAAAACGTGGCAGAACAAAAAGTGACGCCGCCGCGGCGGATGTTTGCAGGAACTGGCGGCGGGATAGGTCGAGGTAGGTCATGGGGTGATCGGGGTGAAACTAAAATTTATTACCTAACCAGACCTGTTATCTATAAAACGAGCCGCCAACTGATTAAGTCGCCATGGAAAAAATTGAGCGCTAGCGGGATTAAAATCTTCTGCCCCCTAATTAGGGCAGGAGGGCGTCTCTGGTCAGCGCTTACTCCGGGCGCTTGTATTCTTTATGGCCTTCTTTCTGGAGCGCGGAGATTTTAGTAAGTATCTCGACTACGCTTTTATTGTCACCGGCTTTCAGGGCGATTTCCACTTGGTCAAAGCCAACGATTATCTCTTTAATTTTTTTCTTATAACCAGCGATGAATTGGTCGCGCTTATCCGCGGGAACATCGCGGGCGAGGTCAGGCGAGTACGAAAGACTTTCCTTGGTGGCAGCTTGGATCAGGCCGAGCAAGGCGAGGGAGGACGCATTTTGGGCTGGATCCGCAGCCTGCTTGCGCAATTTGCGCCAAGATTTATTGAGCGCATCCATCGATTTTTCGAGGGGCGTCTCCTCTTGCTCTGGTTTTGCTTTAGGCTCTTCGGCACGGCTGAGAGCCGGGGTGAGCGCGAGAATTAAGGTAAGCAGCGGCCGGAGGATTTTTTTCATATAAAGTGGTTTTAAATTAAGCGGCTCTAAATAAAAAAGCCAGCGCAAGTCGCTTATTCTGTGCCTCCTTCTGCCGCCATGTGCGCTTCATCTATACTGGTATCCACGTTCAGCCCACCCCCCCCGTGCTCCTCGCCCCCCCGTGCCCTGACGCCATCCCTGCCCCCCGGCCATGCTTTGCGACGCTCTGTTTGTAATATATTATATTACAAACAGAGCGTCTTTTCCGCGTCATCAAACGGGGGGCTTGTATGTTATTTTTAATTAAAAGATTAAAAATCCATGAATTCACTTCGTTTGCCTCGATCTGCTTTATTGGCGGGGGATGTGGCGCTCGGCTTGCTTGAAGCGATTGAAGCGACCGCACGCGTCGCTGCGCGCAATTTAAAGAAAACTGGATTGCTGGGCACGCGGAAGCCAGTGGGTTCGACCTTACAACCCGGCGCAAAGACGCCCCTTTGGAATGAGCTGGTTAAGCAAACTCTGCCTTGGGTCCAGAAACGCGGCAGCAAGGCGCGGTTGGCGCGCTTTCTTGGCCTACCGCGCCAGCGTTTACAGGATTGCCTGAAATCGCAACGCGCTTGCCTTGATGCCGAGAGAACGTTGCGCCTGCTCTGCTGGGTAGCTGCTCGTCAACAAGGGCGAGATTTGATCCTTTGAGGACATTCTATTTGTAATATAATGTATTACAAACAGGCCCCCGTGATTTTTGCGTTAAGGACCAGTCGGGGGGTGGGGGGGATTTTGGCGCAGGCGATAGGCCGCGGCAAAGAGGGCGAGCATGGCGGTGGGGCTGAGGGAGGAGCCGGGACGTTCGCACCAGCTGATCGGTCGGGCGATCACGGGCAGACCAGCCGCGCGGGCGCGCAGAAGTAGCTCGAGGTCAAAGGCGAAGCCGGCTTCACGCCACACACTGGAGGCGTAAAAAGCACGGGGGATAATTTTTAGGCCGCATTGAGTATCGGTAAACTTAAGGCCGAGCCAGAGCTGCACCCAACGATTGAATACGCGGCTCCCGATTCGGCGGTGCCAAAATCTGGTGACTGATTTATTAGTCGCCGCCGTCCGCACCCCCATAAACACGGCGGGCTGCTGGGCCGCCTGCGCTTGAGCAATCAGCGCCGCTACTTCCGCGGCGGGCGTGGCGCCGTCCGCATCGACAAAGGCGAGCCAAGCTGCCTGCGGAGCGGTCGCCCAACCGGTGCGAATCGCATGTCCTTTACCGCGATTCTGCGGGTAGCTCTGCATGGGCTGAAGCGACGGGTAATCACCGCGCAGCTCAGCAATTTTTGCTGCAAGCCAATGCTGTTCACTCTCAGGGGAGCCGTCCACGACGACTTGGATGCGCACCTGACCGGCGTTCGCTATAAGAGCGGCGCAGAGCGGCGGCAGAAATTCAATCAGCCGTTTACCGTCGCGGTAACTGGGAATAACCAGGAGGGTGTCTGCTTGATTCATGCGAAAGGTGCGCCTTGCCGGTAGCTCTGACCTGACGACGTGCAGACCAAACTAGCGATGCGCGGATCTTGGGCGGTGAGTTGGGTTAATTGCGAAGCGTTGAGCAAGAGGGCGGCGGTGCTGAGCGCATCAGCGAGGCCGGCGCTTGCAGCCAGTACGAGGGCGCGCGCGGCCGGCTGCACTGCGAAGTTTGGGCGCGAGTCGATGATGTGCCCAGGTTGATACTGGAAGCCAGAAGCTCCCAAGCAAAATTTCCCGTGGAGGGGCAGCACGCTGCGGGGTTCGTCAATTTCTAACGACCAACCGTCGCCGCCGAGCCCGCGCAGACTACTACCGCCAGCAATGAGGCAACCCGTAGTGATTTCCCATTCCGCGAGTAAAGCCGCCGCTTGATCAAGCGCGTAGCCTTTACCCAGCGCTCCCAGATCTAGCCAGGGCCCGGCCCGCAATTTATGCACGCGGCCAAGTTCAGGTTGGAGGCGCACCATCGGCCCAGGTTGATCTCCGGCAATCGGATTCGGGACGTCATGCAAGGAGAGGGGAATTTCCTGACCTTTAGCCGCGACACTGGCCCGACCAGTGAAGGCATCGAAGGCTCCACCCGTGAGGTGCGCGACTTCTGCCGCCAGAGCCAGACAGGCGAGGGTGTCAGGACTGACGGCAACTTCGGTGCCGCGGGCGGCGCGATTTAAACGGGTGACGTCGCTCGATTCGCGATAAAAACTCAGGTTCCCCTCGAGCTGATCGATGAGGGCGAAGGCCTCCGTCGCGGCTTGGCGTAGATAAATTGGGTCATGACCACCCAAGTGAAATACCCACTCGGTTGCCATGGCTGCATGGGTGCAAGCGGTGAGCCCGGCGGGCAGTGTTAGCCGAAAATTCATCGCGGCGCGGACCAAAGTAAAATGTCGGGTCGTAGGCCGAAGGCGGTGGCAGCTGCTGGTGGAGGCAGATCGAGTCGGGAGTCGAGCAGCACCATATCATACGCGGAGAGATTCTGCGGTGGCGTGGTGAAATATCCCACCGTAGCGCGGTCGCGTAGATACCAAGGGAGCGGCCAGGCATGATCGGGGCTGATCACGGCAATTTTTTTATCGAGCGCTTGAGTTTCTAACGTCGTCACCAGTCTGGTCAGATCGGGCGACGTGGGTTGATAGAGGTAAGGGCTGCGACTGTCATTAGCGTAGCGGCCAAGTGCGGGGCCTGCGCGCCAAGCGCCCGATAGTACCAGAGCTAAGCCGAAAAAAGCAGGGGTGAAGCGGCCAATTTTTTCGGGCAGCCAACGGGCAGAATGCGCCGCGCCGAGCCCAGCCAAGAGTGCGAGACCAGCGTAAGGTGTCAGCAAGAGCCACGGGGTTTTGTAGGGAATTAGGCTATAGATCAGCAGCAGCGTGGCGGTGAACGCCGCCAAGGCGCGATGGGTAGGGTTGGCCTGAGGAGAAAAAGCGAGGATCGCGCCGCCGAGGGCGCCCAAGAGCAACAGCGGTTCGCCCCAGTAGATGCCGCCCTGCGTGTGGGGCCACAGGATCGCGCCGTAATAGAACCAGGGTTGGTCATGAGGACCACCTGAGGCGCGCTCGGCATAATTAAAATAAGCGCGAAGCCCGTCGGTGAGCCCGGCGGAGTGGGTGAAGAATGCTGAATAAAAAATGACATAAACCACGCTGGCGGCCAGGAAGGCGATCAGCAGTCGGGGGACCAGACGCCCGATTTCGCGCCATGGTCGAACGATGAGCAGGGCGCCGCCAAGTGCGGCGAAATGCAGGACCGAGGTTTCTTTTGTGGCCTGCATCAGCCCGGCGATTATGCCGACGATCAAGGCGGTGGTGAGGGTGGGGCGATCGATGAAGCGCAGGGTCGCAAAAAATAAGGCCCAAGTGAAAAAGCTGAACCAAGCTTCTTGTACAAAATAAGTATCATAGATCACCGCCAAAGGTGCGATCGCGAGCAGGGTGGTGCCGATCAAGGTGGCGGTGCGCCCGAGGCGAGGGGCGGCGCTGAGCAGCAAGGCCAGCGTGCCTAATCCGGCGAGCAGCGTAACGGTGCGAAACTTAGCCACCGTAAGTGTGGCCGGGGTTTGCCCGGAGATTTTCGCTAAGCCCGCTGCGGCATAGTAGAGCAAGGGCCCATGTTTATCAGCGGGATCGTAGGTGTAGCCATCGCCGCGCACGAGCTGCCACGTTTGATAAGCTTGCACTGCTTCATCGGCGTGCAGAAGACGTCGATCGATTTGCGCAAAACGTAATAAGGCCGCGCCGGCGAGGAGAAGACCGGCGAGCAAGACGAACAACCGGCGGCTATGCGCGGGGTCGGCCAAAGACTTCGACCTCGATGTAGTGGTTGAGCTCGTTGGCGGTATTACCCGCGCTATAAAGGCGAACATAGCGAGCGACCGCCTTGTTGGCGGGAATGAGTCGGCCCGTATTTTTGTCTAAATAAGCCGGCGAGGTCCCTACGCCGAAGCCAGCGTGGTTTTTATCATCATTATTAAACAGCGTGCGGACGTTTTGTTTAAAAGTGGGGTCATCAGAAACTTGGACAATGACCTCGAGGTAGGCGCGAGATTGGGCGTGGTAGTGCCAGACGGCGATGGCGTAAAGTTCCGCCGCGATTCCGAGATCGATCTGCACCCATTGGCGGCCGCGATCGAGTTCCACAAAATAGCCTTCTTCGGATTCTTTATCGCCATCAGTGATTAGGGAAAGATCACCGATGACGGGAGCTGGGTCAGAGGAGGTGACGCTTTTGCCTTTCGCCAAATTAATGACGTCAGCCGAGACGAAAATGGGGGCCGGTCGGGCGCTGGGCGATTCTAAGTTAGTGAGCTTGTTGGGGACGGGCGTCCCGGTAAGAATCGGCGGGGGGAAGCTTAGCTTGAGCGGAGTCAGGGCTTCTTCCGCGCGAGCGGCGCAAGGGGCTAGACCGAGGAGAACGAGTGCGAGGATTTTATGCATGCCAAAAAAATTAAACAATGAAGTCGGAGGGTTTGTAATCATAAGCCGAGCGGGCGGCGACGGCTGGATTAACTTGGAAGATGGCGGCTTCGCTAGTGAAGGCGTGGGCGGCATCGCACGTTAGCGTGGCTTGTCCGCGCATGGCCGCAAAGAAATTTTCGAGGTGGGGCTGATGCAGCGGTTTGTCGAGCACGATGGGCAATTCGTAGGCCACGAGTGGGGCAGTTTCGCGGACATCGACTTTGCCCGCAGTTGGGGCGGCCGCGACGTAGGCGCTTTTTTTAATGTAATTAAGTTCCACCCATTTCTCCCAATCAGGGGCGCGATCTTCGCGGTAGACTTTGGTGAGGGCGGGATTTTCGGAAATCTTTACAGAGCCTTCATCACCCATAAATTGCTCGAAATATCCGCCGCCCGCGCTGGTCGTGGTGAGGACTTGATAGAAGGCGCGCGCTTTGCCTTCCGGCGTAGTATATTCAAAAATCGCCATGACGTTATCGTACCATTCCCGGCCCTTGTAATAATCAGCGCCACCCGAGGCGATCACGCTGGTGGGGTTGCTTTGGAAAAACCAATTAAAGATATCGATTTGGTGCGCCCCGAGGTCAGAAATCGGCCCGCCCGACAGATCGCGGTACCAACGCCAGTTGCGGAATTGGTGCATGTCCTTGAAGCCATATTTTTTTAAGACGTCCGCTGGGATTTCCGCATTTTTTGGCCAACCAGCATCCGGAGTGACGGCGCGATTCCATTGCGCGTTAGCGTTGGTGAGGCGGCCGGGCAGGCGGGCTTTTTTGATAATATTGTCTAGGGCGTGGCGGTAGCGCGGATTGCTGCGGCGTTGGTGACCGATTTGGCACAATTTGCCTGACTCGCGCATGGTCCGTACGATGGAGCGAGCGCCTTCGATCGTATTGGACATCATCTTTTCGCAATAAACATGCAGGCCGGCCTTCAGGCAGAGATTCGTGTGCGGCGCATGCCAAAAATCAGGAGTCGCGATGATGACCGCATCGAGGCTTTTTTCCTTCGCCAGCATGTCTTCAATATCAGCGTAGGCGGCGACCTTGAAGCCGGCTTTGCCCAGACGATTTTGTCCGTAAGTGCGGCTGAAGGACCAGATATCGCAGACGGCGCGGAAATTTAGACCAGGAATGCCCAGCATGGCATCGAGTAAAATTCGACCCTGCACGCCGAGGCCGACAATGGCGACTTGCAAGGCGTCAGCGCGGGGGGTCTGTGCGCGCAGAAATGCAGGAGCCCCGAGAAGAATACCGCCACCGACCAGCAGGCTGGTCCGCATAAATTCGCGACGATCAACGCTGGGGGTGGGGGCAGAGGCAAGGGGAAGGGTCATGGATAATTTTACCAACGCTTGGTCAGGGCGAAGCGATTATGGCTGGCGAGTCCGAGGGCGGCGACGACGAGCAAGAGATGGATCGCGAGCCAAGCGACGCCGGCGCTCTCGTTGATTAAAATCAAGCCGAAGGAAAGGCTGAGATAAATCAATCCGTGCACCAGCAGTGACGTGCGGGTGGCGATGCCCAGCAGGAGTGCGACGCCGGCGATGATCAGCGCATAGCCGAGGGTCGCGCCGTACGGTTTGAGTAAAAAAGCCGGCAGCAGAGGTTCAGCGGCAAACTTTGCTTGGAGCGCGGTCGGAATGCCTTGGTAATATTGCAAAGCGTAGACCTTGTGATCTATCGCAACCATGGCGCCGTTGATGTCGGGTTGGCCAAATTCATCGAGCAATGGTTTTTGTTCAGAAACCTTGCCGGCAAATTTCTCCAAGCCCGTGATAATCGCGCGCAGGCCAAGCCACAGGCGGAGCAGGATAAAAGCGCAGCTGGAGGCGTAAGCTTCGAGGCCGCAGTCAGATTTTTGAGGGCTAGATGGCATAGCTTTTAAACAGGGATGATCCACTCGGAGGCGAGATTGGGTTTGAGCAAAGCATCGACGGCGGGGACGTCGAGGGCAGACATTTTTTCGCGATTCCAGATGATCGGCTGGCCGGTGCGTTGGGCTAACGTGCCGAGTAGCACAGCCTCGGTGAGCGGCGCGCTGTAATCAAAATCAGCGCCGGCTTTACCGCCGTCGCGAATCGCCCGGAACCAGTCGTCGAAATGGCTGCCTTTGAGTCGCGGGATGGTGGCGGGAGGCAGGTGGGTATAAAATTCCTTCTCCAGTTCGAGCGGGAAAATCTGGGGTCGGCTGCTGGCGCGCATATCGGGCACCAAAATAGTTCCGCGGGTGCCGACGAAGGCGATGACGTTGGTTTCTTTAGCGATCAAGGCCGCCGGCACGTGAGGAACGGCAGTAGGTTTATTTAGGACGTCTCCCTTGTAGCCATTGCACCAATGCAGTTTTACCGCTGGGCGCGAGGCGCGGGCGGGATATTCGTAGATTGTATCGGAACAGCGCGGCACGGTTGGTCCGCCGCGGTGGGGAGAATTGTCAGTGACGCGGGTCGGGAAGCCGACGCCGAGCACAGTTTCGACGACGTCCATCATGTGGACGGCGATATCACCGATCGCGCCGGAGCCAAAATCCCACCACGAGCGCCAAGCTTGGGGCACGTAGCGAGAGGTATAAGGCCGCGGGCGACGGCCACTGAGCCAGACTTCCCAGGGAAAGCCATCTGGCATGGGTTCCGCTGGGGCATCGGTCTGGAGGCCCGACCAGCGCTGCAGATTAAGTCGATCGGTCCAAAGATAAACTTCGCTGATTTCACCGACAGCCCCGGCATCGATCCATTCTTTAAGCACGCGCAAGCCGCTAAAGCTATGGCCTTGGATACCCATTTGGGTCACGACCCGAGATTTTTTCGCCATAGCATGAAGCTGGCGGGTTTCCCAAATGGTCGGGGCGAGAGGTTTTTCGATATAGACATGCTTACCCAGCTGCATGGCCACCATGCCGGTGGTATAATGGGCATGGTCGGGGGTGCTGATGACGACGGCGTCGATCTCGCGGCCGAGTCGATCAAACATGGCGCGAAAATCTTTAAATTGGGGGACGTTCGGAAATTGTTTGTAGGCATCGACCGCGCGGTCCGGATCGACGTCGCAGAAAGCCACATAATTATTGGCGGACAGGCTGAGGGCTGGTTCGCGGCCTTTGCCCCCGACGCCAACGAAAGCGAGATTGATGCGGCTATTGGCGGAAGGGCCGCCGTCACGCGCCCGCACGATGGCTGGAAAAGCCCAAGCGCTGGCGGCGCCCAAGGCGAGGCGGCGCAGAGCCTCTCGGCGAGAGATTGAGGCGGGGCGGGCGCTGGTAATCTGGCGGTGATGGTGGGGCATGATGAGAAGGGTAAAGATGAACGTGCTTCTACCCAGAGCTACAACCTCCCTAGGCTAGGAGCAAGCGCTCAGCAGAGAAGGGGATAAAATCAGAGGCGCTCGATGAATAAATTGCGAAATTCAACTTGGCCGCCGTGATCTTGCAGTCCGACGCGACCGGCGCGGGCCATATCTTTATACGCCGTTTTAAATTTGTTGGCGGTGCCGTCGGGGTTGAAGCCGGCGGTGGTCCACTCGTCGAGGTTCACTTTATTAACCACTTCGCCGTTGAGCATGACGCGGAGCGATTTGCCTTTGGCGGTAATCACGTAGCGATTCCATTCGCCGGGCGCAATGGGCACCACGCGAGCGGGGGCCGCGACATCGTAGACGGCTCCGACCAAGTGTACGGGTTTAACTTCATCGCCTTGCAGGATTTGAACTTCGATTGAATTGTGCAGCCATTGCACGATGTCAGTGGTGCGAATAAAGACGCCGCTGTTCGATTTTTTCTGTGCTCGGAATTCAAGCGTAAGAATAAAATCTCCGTAGCTTTCTTTCGTCCAGAGATCGCCATTGGCTTTGGCCTCGGCGGGGCGCGTGGGGGTGAGCACGCCCTCGGCCGTGAAGGCCCAAGCCCCCGTCCGCATATCGGCGTTGCTGAGATCCGCCGCAAACAGCGGTTGCGGCGCGGGCCAGCGGGCGGAATCGCGGCTGCGAGCCGAGGCTAAGGCGGCGTGAACATCCAAATTATAGCCCGCGGGAGCGATCAAGCCGCGGGTGAGATCATTCGTCGAGACTGCGCTGGCCGAGCGGAAAAAAGTAACGCAGCGCTCAACTTCGGCGAAGAGGGCGGGTGAGATATGTTCGTACTCAATGTAAGCGATGCCCTGAAAGCCCTGGCGGCGAAGCTCAGCTAATTGTCCGGCCACGTTGGAAGTGCCCGTGCCCCAAGGTAAATCGCGGGAGCGTTTGCCGCGTTCAGCGATATCTTTGAAATGCAGCGAATTGATGTGGCCCGCGGCGAGTTGCAGCGCCGCGACAGGCTCGAGGCCGGTGCGGGCCCAGTGGCCGGTGTCAGCGCATAGCCCAAAGCGATCACCCAGTTTAGCAATCGCCGCGAGCGCGGTTTGCGGCTGAGCGTAAAATGAAGGGGTCGGGTGATTGTGGAGGGAGATTTTGAGCGAAGTTTTGGCCACGGTGGGGGCGATAGCCGTCAACATGTCGGGCTTAGCTTCGGTCACGATTTCCTGTAAGCCGGCTGCTTGGGCGAAGGCGAAGAGGACGGTCCATTCCGCCGCATCTTTTGGGGTGATGACGCCGTAGCTGGTGATGGTGACATCTTTGGCGAGGGCGAGGGCGAGAATTTCTTTCAGCGCCGCCGCATCCATCGTGTGGTGAAATTTACCAGTCAGGCCGCCGCCCAAAGTTTGGCCGGGATAGGCTTGCAGATAGCGAATGCCTAGCGTGTGCGCTTGGCCGAGGGTTTCGACCAGGGTAAGATTGCGGAACGTCCAAGCTTGGAGTCCGAGTCGCGGCTGGCTGGGCGCTATGGTTGGAGTGGGCGAGGAGCAGGAGCTCGCCAGCAAGCAACCGACGGCGAGGAGGAGAAGAGAAAAGCGTTTCATGTTAAAGAAAGAGAGAATCATTATTAATAAACTCGGTAGGCTTTGCTGACGAAGCGATCGGCGGAGGGCAAATTACTGCAAATCATGCGGGCTGAATCCCATTGGATCGGCTGGCCGGCACGTATCGCCAGATTTCCGAGGAGACAGAATTCCGTGAGATCAACCGCGTGATCGACAAAGTTAGAGCCTGGCGCGGGACCCTGGCCTTTGCAGGCGGCGATCCATTCGAGATGCGGATTGGATTTAGGGACGCGGGGGATGACGCGTTTGGGTCGATCGGTAAATGCTTTCATGCGCGACTCAGGCAGCAGGCGCGGAGCGGCGTTGTAATCATCGGGGTTAATCAGCACGCCTTTATCGCCGTAATAAATGGAACCGCCGCTGGGCAATTTACCGCCAGCACCGAGCTCAGCCGGCACCGGCGGCTTGTGGTTGCCGTCGTACCAGATCACCTTGACGGGCGCACGCTGGCCGCGTTGCGGAAATTGGTAGGTGACGATTGAAGCATTGGGCGCGATCACATCGCTCCCGCCTTCGCTGGTGGCGCTGATGCTAACATCGCCGCGAAGATCGAGGGTCCAGAAAGCGGCATCCATAATATGGCAGCCCATATCACCGAGTGCACCGCAGCCATAATCCCAATAGCCGCGCCATTTGAAGGGGGCGATGGTGCTATGGTAGCCGCGTTCGGGGGCGACGCCTAACCAGAGATTCCAATCCATGGTATCGGGCGCCGGCTGCGCTGCGGGCAGGGGGATGCCCTGCGGCCAAACGGGACGATTGGTCCAGAAATGTACTTCGCGCACGGTACCGATCACGCCGGCCTCGATCCATTCCTTGGTTAGGCGGGTGCCTTCGTTGGCGTGGCCTTGATTGCCCATTTGGGTTACCACCCCGTGTTTAGCCGCGGCGGCTTTGAGGATCCGCGCCTCCGCGATCGTGTGGGTGAGAGGCTTTTGGACGTAAACATGCTTGCCCATTTCGATCGCCATCAAGGCTACCGGGAAATGCATGTGATCGGGCGTGGAGACGGTGACAGCGTCGATGCGATCACCCATTTCAGTCAGCATTTGCCGGAAGTCGCGGTAGCGTGGGACGAGCGGCAGTTCTGCAAAAGCCGCGCGGCCTCGGGCAAAATCCACATCGCAGAGGGCCACGATATCTTCGCCGAGGCAGGCCATGCTATCGCTGTAGCCTTTGCCATCGATCCCGACGCAGGCCACGCGCAGTTTGCGGCCGCTGGTCACCAAGTTTTTAAAACGACTCGGGGCATTGGTCTCCGCGGTGAAGCCACGAGGGGCGAGGCCGGCCGCGAGGGCGGCGAGCGAGGCGGTTTTTAGAAAGCGGCGACGGGTGACGAGATGTGGCGGGGGAATATTCATAGGGGGAATTAAAGGCTAAGCACAGTAGCCGGCTGCGATGAAGAAATTAGGCAGGGCAAGCCGCGGGAGATAAATTACGGTAGAGGCGACGCGGCAACCATGAGGCTAGTGGTTTTAAAATGGAGAAAATCGGCGATGTAAGCGTGCTGATTTGGCGCGTACACGGAGGGGGAAATAAAAAAAATGCGGACAGACTATTTAGATGTCAGGCGGCAATTTGTGCAAGCGTTACAACCGCTCCACGGGCTCGAGCTCAGCTTGGTTGAGTTGACTGGTCCGCGTTTGGCGCGGGGGCGACGGGCTTACTTTCCCGTTGCTGGTTCGAGCTGCGCGATGACTGGATCCGCTGGCGTACCGAATAGCCAGAGGTAGCGGAGCGAAGGTAATTTCTTCAAGGCCGTTGCGGCCGTTTTATCCGTGGCGGTACTGGTCAAATTGAGCACCGCCAGATTTTTAAGCTGATGAAGTGCGGTTAAGCCGCCCGGGGTTATGGCGGTTTGGGTCAGGTCGAGGATCTGCAGATTTTCGCAAAGTGCGAGCGAGACCAGCCCAGCATCGGTGATATGAGTGCGCGCTAATTCTGCTTCGACGATCAAATCGGCGACGGGCTTGAGTTGGGCTAGGACCGCATCGTTACATTGTGTCGGTGCGCTGGCGGTGCGCAGCACAAGGCCATCGGTGGGCACGATTGAGCGTGGGACTAGGCGAAGGCCAAGTTTCTGGGCCAAGGCCGTGGCGGCGGCGAGCCGCGGGCGATAATCTGGCGCGGCCAGTGGGGCGACGAGCGAGCGCGCGAGCGCGGGAGCATCGAAGGGCTCAGTTGCAGGGGCCCCAGCGGCGATCCATTTTTCCAGCAGCGTGATATCTGCGGAACTCAGGAGCGGCTTGCCGTCGGTCGGCATGACCTCATCGTCGCTCGCTGGTAGAGTAATCCGCCGGTGGAGTTCGCTGGCGGTAAAATCGCTCGCCTTAACCACCAGCCGGTCATCGCTCCCGCGCATGATGTGAGCAATGGTGTCGAGGCGGAGGCCGGCTTTTTGTTTATTCTCGCCGTGACAACCGGTGCAGTTTTTATCGAGCACGGGAGCCACGCGGGTGGCAAATGTGGCCGGCTCTGCCTCCAACCGTGGGTTAAAGGTTAATAACGTGAGCGCAGTGCCGAGGGTTAAGAATTTAGAGTAAAATATCACGAATGACGCGGGCGGGTAAAACGCCGGTAAGTTTTTGTTCCAAGCCTTGGAATTTATGGGTGAGGCGTTCGTGATCAAAACCGAATTGATGCAACATGGTCGCGTGCAGATCGCGAATGTGCACTGGGTCCTTGGCGATATTGTAGGAGAAATCGTCTGTCTCGCCGTAGGAGATGCCGGGTTTTACGCCGCCGCCCGCCAACCACATGCTGAAGCAGCGGGGGTGGTGATCGCGACCGTAGTCTTGGGGTTTCAGGTTGCCTTGCGAGTAGACGGTACGGCCAAATTCTCCGCCCCAGATTACGAGGGTATCATCCAGCATGCCGCGACGTTTGAGGTCGGCGATTAATCCTTGGGTGGGTCGGTCAGAATCCTCCGCCATAGTTTTAATATTGGTGGGGAGGTTGCTATGCTGGTCCCAACTGCGGAGGAAGACTTGGGAGAAGCGCACGCCGCGTTCGGCGAGGCGGCGAGCCATGAGGCAGTTGTAAGCAAAGGTGCCGGGTTCTTTGGCTTTTGGTCCATAAAGATCCCAAGTGGAAGACGGCTCGTCCGAAAAATTGGTTAATTCTGGCACCGAGGTCTGCATCCGAAAAGCCATTTCATATTGGCTGATGCGGGCATTGATCTCCGGATCGCCGACGCGATCAAAAAGTTGCTGATTAAGGTCATTCACGCCGTCGATCATCGCGCGGCGCACGGAGCGGTCGACCCCGGGGGGATCTTTGAGGTGGAGCACGGGGTTGCTGCCGGAGCGCAGGGCCACGGCGGCATGCTCGGGGGAAAGAAAGCCCGATGACCAGAGCCGGTTTGAAAGCGCTTGGACATTCACCTGGATCGGCATCTTCGAGATCATGACCACAAAGGTGGGCAGTTCGTCGTTAATGGCGCCGAGCCCGTAAGAGAGCCAAGCTCCAACCGAGGGTTTGCCCGGAAACATATTCCCCGTGGTGATCGAGAGGATCGCCGGCTCGTGATTAATGGCTTCCGTGTGCAGGGATTTGATCACGCATAGTTCATCGGAAACTTTGGCGGTATAGGGAAATAGTTCGGAGCACCAGCGACCGGCTTGGCCGTGTTGGGCAAATTTGTAAAAACTAGGGGCGACGGGAAAACGGGTTTGGCTCGCCGTCATGCCGGTGAGTTGCTGGCCACCGCGAACCGATTCTGGCAGGTCTTGATTAAACATGCTCGAGAGCCCGGGTTTGTAATCCCACGTTTCAAATTGGGAAGGCGCTCCCGCCATGAAAAGATAGATGGCCCGTTTGGCCTTGGGGGCGAAATGCGGGAGGAGCGGGGCGGATGATGATTCGTTGGCCAAGGCCCGCGGTAAGCTGCGACCGAGGATGCTGGCGAGACCGGCCCAAGCGAGGGCCTTGGCGCCCCGGCCGAGAAAGTGGCGACGGGTTTCTAAATTTAGCCATTCCTGTTTTAGGCCGAGCGGGATGTTGGGTAGATCCCAAATGGTGGGATGTTCGCCGCCATGATCGGAGCAGAGGTCAGGTTGTAGAGGGTGAGGCGAGGCCATGAGATGATGCGTTAGGGGACACGATAGCTGTCTGGAACGAGCTAAAGTTATTTAGTGAGAAATTCGTCGAGGTTGAGAAATTGGCTCGCGACCATCGTCCATTCAGCCAGCTCAACCGGGTTGAGCGCTGGATCAGCGGGCGAGTCGCCTACGGTCAAGACTGCTTGGGCAGCGGCCTTATCGCTCGAAAAACGCGTATGGAATTTTTCGAGGGTTTTGAGGAGGGCGACTTGTTCGTTGTCCACTAACGGACGACTGAGCGTGGTGCGGGCCATGAAATTTAAGCGGTCCGTAGCGGTCGGGGCCGCGTGCAGGGTGCGTTCCGCGAGTTTGCGGGCGGCCTCGAACCATTGGGGATCGTTCATCGTGACGAACGCTTGCAAAGGCGTATTCGTGCGCGCGCGCCGTGTGCAGACCACTTCGCGGGAGGTCGCGTCGAACGTTTCCATGCTGGGATCCATCGAAGCGCGTTTCCAGAAAGTGTAGACGCTGCGGCGGTAGAGGCCTTCACCTTTATCCGGTACATAGACTCCGGTGTCTGATTCTGGCATGGCGACTTCCTCCCACAGGCCTTTGGGCTGGTAGGGTTTTACGGATGGGCCGCCTAATTTTTCCACGAGGAGGCCCGAGCTGGCGAGGGCGCTGTCGCGCAGCATCTCGGCATCCATGCGAAAGCGCGGGCCGCGGGCCAGTAAGCGATTGGCGGGATCAGCTTCGTGCTGCGCAGCGGTGCTCTGGGCCGATCGCCGATAGGCGGCGGAGGTGACGAGTTGCCGGTAGAATCGTTTGGTGTCCCAGCCGCTTTCGCGAAATTCTACGGCCAGCCAATC
>CAMAVZ010000019.1:0-37245 GCA_945861645.1 Opitutus sp. GAS368
GATACTGGCGGGATAATCCCTGAGCGCATGCCGCCATAACCGAGACTCGGTGGAATAAAAAAAATCGCCCGACCGCCCGGTTTGAGCGCGGGCATCGCGGCGGCCCACCCGGTGATCAACCGGTTTACGGTAAAATCTGAGGGCTTCCCGCGCTGGCGGGAGTCATCAAAAATTTTACCGTCCTTGAGCCGACCAATATAATGCACGCGGACGCGATCGACCAGCGTGGGGGCCGCTCCCTCGCCGGGCGTAATTATTTTAATCCCTAGCCCACTCGAGCGCCACGCGATGTCCGCCGCTTGCGCGCTCTCCCCAAAAAGCTCTACCCGCCGAAGGGCCGCTTCATCAACGACGGGAACCACCGGGGCCACCGGCGGAGTGGGCCCGCAGCCCAGTAAAATTAACGCGGTCCCCACCAGTAGCCCTGGGCGTAACGGTTGCATTCCTCAAGCTGCCACGAGCCGCTCCCTCGCGCAAGTCCCGAGGTATTTATGGATGCGCCTCGCTCTTTATTTTCACGGCAGCGAATTTTTTTAATAACTCAGGAAATGCTGCGCGGATCGGTGAAGCGGCCAAGAATTCCTCCGCCGCGGCTTTGGCCCCCCGAGCGCGTAAGCCAGCATAAACATGCAACTCAAACTGCCGCTGCAACTGATTGGCCTCGGTCGATAAACCGAAGGCGGTGAGCAAAAAAAGTAGCGCCTCCATGGTGGAATACTTCCCTTCTTGCTGGTGCTCCCGCAGCCCGTAGCGACTGGGCCCGGTCATAGGCAAGCGCACCAACCGACCCCAAGTAGCCGTCACCAAAGACATGTGCGCCGCCTCGCGCCAGCTGCCATCCAGCAACAACACTTGCACCTCGGCCGGGGGAACGTCCGTGGGCAGCGGCTCGCCCCGCGGATGCAAAATCCACAGCGTACGCCCCGGCAGCGCGATCGTCTCTGGCGCCGGCGGTGTTGCGCTGCGGTAGAGATGGTGCCGGGAAGCAGGAATCAGGCGATTAATGAGCCGCCCCGTGCTCGAAGGCCGCCAATATTCGCGCTGATGAATGAGCACGTCGATCTGCAGCGGACAGGTAACCCCGTGATCCACTTCGCAAATGCACCAACGCGGCGCGAGGCGACACCGTGCACAGCGCCGCGTGCCTGCTAAAACAACGCTTCGAGCCATAGCCCCCAGCAGGCCGCGCGTTGGGCGCGAGGTCAACTCTCGGAGCAAGCCCCGCCGGAATCCAAGCAATGACGAACAAAGTTGGCGGCCTGAGAATCGCTATGCTTCAATCACCGGCGCAGGAAAAATTCTGCGCCGCTTCGGCCCCAGCGGAATGGAGCTGGCCGGTCTCTCTGCCTGGACACGCAGACCGCGGCGCCGATCACCACCGCGGAGCTCATTCTCAGCCGTATGCCGCATTTGAAATTCCTGCATCCGCTGAAACAAATCGAGCAATTGCTTCGGCTGGGCATAAACGTCGAGCCCCGTTCGATCCAGCGCGACCAGCAATTCGTGCGTCGCCTCGAGCGTCGAAAGGCAACCGGGTTCCGGCTGGCGCTTAATAACATAGCGGCTCGGCGCGGCATTGGAAAACATGATCCGCGGAAGTTTTTGCAAACTGAGGCTCGTGCGCAGCATCGGCCGGACGAGTCGCCACGTGGCATCGAGTAAAAACACCACCAACCGCCGGCCCGCCAAATCGGCGACGGGTAATTCATTTCGGGAAAGATCGCGGGAGTCGCGCCCCGGATAGAGCAGCACGGGGAAATTGTGTGGGTCGTTGATCAAGGCCTGTACCGCCGCATGCTGATCGAAGCTTAGCCCCACATGGAGCTCACTATCGCGCAAACAGAGGTGGGTCAGCCGACCCGTGTTAGCCTTCACCCGCTTCTGTTCATAAGGGTGCATCAAAAACACAAACTTCGTGCGCGTCGGCATGGGCGTGATCGACCCGCACCAACAATGGGGGGCCGGCCAATAACAACGATAACACATCACACGACTCATGAGCGGCTGACAATGCCACCACGGGACCGCGTGACCAGAGGTAAAAAACCAGCCAAATTAAAGAAAGGCTGAGGGCCCGCAGGGAATACTTGAGCTATTATTTGCGCATGAAAATTCAGTGAGCTAGCAATTGCGCCCCCACAGGATACGGCCGCGCGAGGCTGCTCTTGCGTTATTGGTGGACATCATTTCTTTCAAAAATCGTTATACCTCTCCCTTCATATCTTTCGATAAGACCATGGAAAATAATACAGGCAGCACCGGCGGCAAATGCCCCTTCCCTCACATGCAAGGCACGACACCTAAGCCGACCGCCGCGCCCACGAATGCCGGCGCTCGGTCTAACCGCGACTGGTGGCCCAATCAGCTTAACCTGAAAATGCTGCATCAGAATTCCGCGCTTTCCGATCCGATGGGCGCAGATTTCGATTACGCGAAAGAATTTAAATTGCTCGATTTATCGGCGCTGAAAAAAGATCTCTATGCGCTAATGACGGATTCGCAGGACTGGTGGCCGGCCGACTTTGGTCACTACGGCCCGTTCTTTATCCGCATGGCTTGGCACAGCGCCGGTACCTACCGCACGGCGGATGGTCGGGGGGGCGCCGGGGCCGGGCAGCAGCGGTTCGCGCCGCTCAACAGTTGGCCGGACAACACCAATTTGGACAAAGCCCGCCGGCTCCTCTGGCCGCTCAAACAAAAATACGGCAAAAAGATTTCCTGGGCTGACCTCATGATTCTCACCGGCAACTGCGCGCTGGAATCGATGGGCTTCAAAACCTTTGGCTTCGGTGGCGGTCGGGCCGATGTGTGGGAGCCGGAAGAGGATGTTTATTGGGGCGCTGAAAGCACCTGGCTAGGCGATAAGCGCTATAGCGGTGATCGCGACCTTGAGCAGCCCCTGGCCGCGGTGCAGATGGGACTGATCTATGTTAATCCCCAGGGCCCGAACGGTCACCCCGATGCGCTCGGCTCAGCCCGCGACATCCGCGAAACGTTTGCGCGAATGGCGATGAACGACGAAGAAACTGTCGCCCTCATCGCTGGCGGTCATACCTTCGGCAGAACTCATGGTGCCGCCTCCGCTGATCATGTCGGCCGCGAACCCGAAGCCGCGGGCCTCGCCGAGCAAGGCTTGGGTTGGGCCAATAGCTACGGCAGTGGCAAGGGCGCCCACACCATCACCAGCGGGCTCGAGGTCACTTGGAGCACTACGCCGACTCAGTGGAGCAACAATTATTTTGAAAATCTGTTCCGCTACGAATGGGAACTGGTCAAGAGCCCAGCGGGAGCGAATCAGTGGGTCGCCAAGGATGCCGCCGCCACGGTGCCGGATGCATTTGATGCGACAAAAAAGCATCGGCCCACGATGCTCACCAGCGACATCGCCCTGCGCGCTGACCCAGCCTACGAAAAAATTTCTCGGCGCTTCCTGGCCAACCCTGATCAATTTGCCGAGGCCTTCGCCCGCGCTTGGTTTAAACTCACTCACCGCGACATGGGGCCAAAAATCAGATATCTTGGCACGGAGGTTCCGGCCGAAGATCTCATCTGGCAGGATCCGATCCCCGCGTCGAATCATCCCCGCGTTGACGCTAAAGATCTCGCCGCGCTCAAGGGTCAGATTCTGTCCGCGGGTCTTTCGATTTCTGAACTCGTCTCGACAGCGTGGGCTTCCGCCTCGAGTTTTCGCGGCTCCGACAAACGCGGCGGGGCCAACGGCGCCCGCATCCGACTCGCTCCGCAAAAAGATTGGGAGGCGAACCAACCTGCCCGTCTGGCCAAGGTGCTCAAAGCCCTCGAAGGCATCCAGCAAACATTCAACTCCGCTCAAACCGGTGGGAAAAAAGTATCGCTCGCCGACCTCATCATACTCGGCGGAGCTGCGGCGATCGAACAAGCGGCCAAGAAAGCTGGCCATGAGATCGCGGTGCCCTTCACGCCGGGCCGCACGGACGCGGCGCAAGAGCAAACCGAGGTGACGTCAGTTGCCGTGCTCGAGCCGCAAGCCGATGGGTTCCGTAACTACCTCAAGACCCGCTACACCCTACCCGCGGAACAGCTCTTCGTGGACAAAGCTCAGCTCCTCGGACTCACCGCGCCTGAAATGACTGTGCTCATCGGCGGTCTGCGCGTGCTCAATGCTAATCACGGCAAATCGCAACACGGCGTATTTACCAGCCGCCCAGAAACACTCACCAACGACTTCTTCGTCAACTTGCTTGATATGGGCAACGTGGTGAAACCAACGACGCCCACCGAAGAGCTGTTTGAGCTCTGCGACCGCGCTACTGGTGATGTGAAATGGACGGCTACCCGCGTCGACCTCGTGTTTGGTTCGAACTCGCAACTGCGTGCTTTGGCCGAGGTCTATGCGGAGAACGATGCCGCGGCAAAATTTGTCCGCGATTTCGTGGCCGCTTGGAACAAGGTGATGAACGCCGACCGCTTTGATCTTATCTGATTGGTACGACGGCCACCGATAATCTAGCCTGAACTCGGGCGCGATGCAGCGATCAAACGCGGCGTCGCGCTTTATTTTTTAATCGGCCGCAATGATGGCGCGGGCATCCCCCCCGCGCCATATGACGGACCACGCGAACTTCCCGATTGCGGTCTAACCCGCCGTGAACGAGCGTAATCGTGCTTTCATGTCTACCCCCCGCTGCTCCCTTTCACGGGTGATGTTCGCCTTGGCCGCCAGCTTCAGGCTAGCGATCGGCGCCGTTGCTCAATCTGAAATTCCGCCGACGGACCTACCGCTTGATTCATTGGTGAATTTTCGCGCGCCGACCACCAACTGGCAAACGGCGCGCGCCCTCGGTGGCGATCCGCGCACCGAAAAATCGCTCACGACGCTGCCGGGCACAGAAATTTTGATCAATAATCCCACCCCAGCCGCGCGCGGTCATTTATTCACTGCTTGGGAGCACGGCGACCTTGAGCTCGATCTTGATTTCTTAATGACCGCCGGATCGAACTCCGGCGTCTACCTGATGGGCCGCTATGAGGTGCAGTTGTTTGATAGTTGGGGAGTAAAAGTTCCGACGGTCGCTGACTGCGGCAGTATTTATGAGCGCTGGGATGGCGCGCGCGGCAAAGGCCACGAAGGGTATGAAGGGGTCGCCCCCCGCGCCAACGCCAGTCGCGCCCCCGGCCTTTGGCAGCATCTCCATATTAAATTTCAAGCGCCGCGCTTTGACGCCACCGGTCGAAAAACTGCCAACGCTCGTTTTATCAAAGTAGCCCTCAATGATTTTGTGATTCATGAAAATGTTGAAGTCACCGGCCCAACGCGGTCGGCCGCGCTGGCCGATGAAGGCCCGCTCGGTCCGCTGATGATTCAGGGTGATCACGGCTCAGTCGCCCTGCGCGCGATCACCTACAAACTCTTCGATCAGGCCGCGCGCCTGTCAGTCGAGGACCTGACCTACAAGTTATACACCACCATGCCCAAGGAAAAAATGGGTGACTATGAGGCCACGGTCCCAACCGGTAGCGGTTCGGTTCGGCAATTTTCCGGCGAAGAGGTCCCTCCATCTGGAAAGTTTGTCATCGTATATACCGGTACGCTCGTCGTGCCCATCACGGGAACCTATGCTTTTCAAGCCGCCGCAGATCGCGGGCCTGATCCTGTTACCGTGTTTGTCGATGGGCACCCCGTCGTGGAGCCGATTCAATCAGGGGGCTATACCAGACCCATTGCCCTCACGGCTGGGCGCCACTTGATTCGACTCGATTATATGCACGGCAGCAATCGCAAGTCGGGTTTCAAGTTAATCGTCGAAGGTCCACGCTTAGTTCGCCGAGAACTCTCCGCGCCCAAACCCATTAAACTGGCTGGCGCGAAATCGGCCCCAGAGCCAGTGAGTGAAATCTTGATTGAGCCCGCCACCGATCGCGTGCGACTGCAGCGCAGTTTTGTACCCTTCACGCCTAAAAAACATCTCTATGCGATCAATGTAGGAACGCCGGACGGTTTACATTACGCCTATGACTTTGAAACCGCCGCCATGCTTCGGGTGTGGCGGGGGAAATTTCTCGACACCTTCGAAGTGTGGGATGGCCGCGGAGAAAATCAGCTAGCGAAACCCGCGGGACCAGCCCTGACCTTATCGGCCAAACCTGTCCTCGCCCTCATTGAAAGCTCCGCTCACGACTGGCCGGACCAACCGGATCCGCTCTGGTCCTCGCAAGGCTACCGACTCGAACCCAACGGTCAGCCGGTCTTCCACTTCACCTTGGCTACACTCACGGCCACCGATCGCATTGCTCCCGCCACCGCTACCCACGGCCTAACCCGCACGCTGCTCATCACCGGCAAAAAAACTGATTGGGAATCGTGGGTGCTCCTCGCGGAGGCAGAGCAAATCACCCCGCAGCCGAATGGCCGCGGTTACATTATCGGTGATCGCGCCTACTACCTCGATCTCCCCGCTCAGTCCCCCGTGCAGCCTTTTTTGCGGACCCGCTACGGCCGGCAACAGCTGGTCGCGCCCATTACCAAAGCCACTCTCGATCAGCCCATCGTCTACACGCTCGTCTGGTAACCTCTCACCATGAAGCGCCTCATTCTTTCTTGCCTACTTCTCACCTCGCTCACGCCGACGGCCCACGCGCAAGCGAACGACCCCTCAGCGGCCGAACGCTTTGTTGCGCCATCAAATAATCTCGTCGACCGCGAGAACAGCTACTGGCAGCGAATCCCTCTCCCGGTTCCTGCTAACATCGTCCTCGAAGTCAGCGGCATTTTGCCGTTACCCGGCAAACGCTTGATGGTCACCACACGACGCGGGGAGATTTGGCTGATCGAGGGTGCCTATAATGAAAATCCCCAGCCACGTTATACTCTATTTGCCTCCGGCTTGCATGAGCCCCTCGGCATTATCGCGGCCCCGCCCGGTGGCTACTACGTCGCGCAACGTCAGGAACTGACCCGCATTGCCGATACCGATGGTGACGGACGGGCGGATCTCTTTCAAACGGTGTGCAAGCTGCCGATCTCGGGCAGCTACCACGAATACGCCTACGGACCCGTGCTGGCGCCGAATGGTAATTTACGCATCACGCTGAATGTCGCCTTCGGCGGCGCCACTCAATCGCCCGTACCTTGGCGCGGGTGGATGGTGGAAATTACGCCCGATGGACAACTCATCCCCATCGCCGCGGGCCTGCGCTCGCCTTGCGGATTTACCGTGTCGTCTCAAGGCGAGTGGTTCTTTACTGACAATCAAGGTGAGTGGGTAGGTTCCGGCCGCATCACGCACGTAGAATCCGGTGATTTCACCGGTCATCCCGCCGGCCTCAACTCGAGCAAGCTGGCCGGCTCCACGGTAAAACTTCGCCCCGAAGATATTCCTAGCACGGGCGAACCAATGCACGAAGTGGCCCAGCGCATCCCCGGCATCAAGCCCCCAGCCGTCTGGCTGCCCCACACCATTTTGGGTATCTCTAATGCGGGCATCATTGAAGATTTATCCGGCGGAAAATTCGGCCCCTTTGCGGGTCAGTTTTTCGTCGGCGACCAAGGTCAAAGCAAAGTGGTGCGCGTCACGATGGAAAAAGTAAAAGGCGTCTGGCAAGGCGCGGCCTATGCCTTTCGCGAAGGATTTGAATGCGGGATTATTCGCCTCGCCCTCGGCGAGGATGGTTCCCTCTTTGCTGGAGAGACCGCCCGCGGCTGGGGTTCGGTCGGCGCCAAACAGCAAGGGCTCGAACGCCTCGTCTGGACTGGCCAAGTGCCGTTTGAAATTAAAGAGGTCAAGGCTCAGCCCGACGGCTTTCTCCTCACTTTTACTCAACCCGTCGATCCAGTGACCGCGGCCAATCCGGATAGCTACCGCATCGCGGGCTTCACCTACCGCTATCACGAAACCTATGGCAGTGCGCCGATCAACCGCCTCGACTGTCCTGTGCGCAAGGTAGTGGTCGCCCCCGATGGACTCAGCGTTCGCCTCGCGAGCATTTGTTTGCGCGAAGGCTACATTCACGAAATCAAGGCCGCCGGTGTGCGCGCCGCTCACGATGGCCAAACCCTCCTGCATTCCACGGCGTACTACACCCTCAATCGTCGGCCTTATGGCGATCGCATCATCCCGATTGATCCGGCTGACACAGAATTGTGCATGGCTCCCGTTGCCGCTGAAGCCAATGCCTACACGCCCAAGCATGCCACGAAGGTCCCCAAGGATTGGAACCGCCCGTCCAACGATGGCGACCAGACCATTATTCTCAGCACGCTGCCCGGCCTGAAGTTTGACCAAACGCTGCTCTCCGTAAAACCGGGGGCCCGCGTGTGTTTAGTTTTCCGCAACGCGGATGATATGCTGCACAACTTCGTTCTCTGCACGCCCGGTCAAGGCCAAGCGATCGGCGCTTTAGCCCTCAATCTTGGGATTGCGGGAGCCGCTAAAAATTACGTGCCAGATAGCCCAGAGGTTCTCTATCACTCGGCGGTGATTCAGCCGGGCGCCAGCGACACGATCTACTTCATCGCGCCGACGACCCCAGGAGATTATGATTTCATCTGCAGCTTCCCCGGTCACGCCATGGTGATGAAAGGCATCCTGCGCGTGCAGCCCTGATCGGCTCAGGCCAATCGTCCGCTCTGCAGGTGAAGTTGCCGCTGAGTTTTTTTGGCGTGAGCGACATTATGCGTCACCAGCACGAGCGCCGCTTGCGCCTCAGCGCAAGCGCTCACGAGCAACTCAATGATGCCATCGCCCGTCGCTTCATCGAGATTACCGGTCGGTTCATCCGCCAGCATAACCGCCGGCCGATTCAGCAACGCCCGCGCCACCGCCACGCGTTGGCGCTCACCGCCTGAAAGCTGACTTGGCAGATGATGCCCCCGCTCCCCCAAGCCCACGCGCTCGAGTAACTGCGTGACCCGCGCTTTCTCTGCTGCGCCCACCCGCCCCACCAGACGGGCCGCCATCAAGATATTGGCGTGAGCATCGAGCTCGGGAATGAGGTAATAAGATTGAAAAACCATACCGAGATACCGACCACGACGGGCGGTGAGTTCGGCGAGACTAAGCTCATGAGCGGCCTCGGCGCCCCACCATAATTCACCGGCCTCCGATCGATCGAGTCCCGCGAGAATATTCAACAAAGTACTTTTACCAGAACCTGACTCACCCCGCACGCTGACTGTCTCACCGGCGCTAACGGAAAAATCGACGCCCTGCAGCACCGCCAAGGTGCGCTCGCCGCTTGGATAATTTTTGCGCAAGCCCGCCGCTCGAAGAATTGTGACGGGGTTACTCACTGCGCAGCGCCTCCACCGGTTTGAGTTTAGCCGCCCGCCAAGCGGGAATGAGGCCCGCCAAAGTCGATGCGAGAATCGAGAAAACGATAATGATAATTATGTCCTTCGATTCCGTATGAGCGGGGAGCGAATTAAATTGATAGAATTTCGCAAACACCTCGGGTCCCATCGTCAGGCGAGCGATGAACTGCACCAGGGCATTGCGGTAGTGCAGCAAGGCGAAACCCAACCCGAGGCCCCCGAGCGTGCCACCCACCCCGATCAGCAACCCTTGCACACAAAAACAGAGTGCGACCTGTCGCGCGGACCCACCCATCGCGCCGAGCAAACCGATCTCACGAGTTTTTCGCACGACGGTCACCAACAGCGAGCTCGTGATCGAGAAGGCGGCGACGACGATAATAAAGGTCAGAAGGAAAAAGATCATATTCCGCTCAAAGCTAATCACGGCTTGAAAATCTGCATTGGCTTCAAACCACGTGAGGGCCCGTGCCACCGGCGGCAGCACGGCATTAAGCGCAGCCACCGCTGCATCGGGATCCGCCCCGGGCTGCAAACGCACGTTATAGCCGTGGATTAATTGCTCCATGCCGTAGAGATCTTGCATCAACCGCAGCGAACAAAGCACGGTTGAACTATCCAATTGCTGATGGCCGATCTGAAAAATCCCCGCCACGCGCACCGCTCGCGGCAAGAGCACTTCTTGCGCTTTCATGCGCTCCAACATTAGGGGTGAATAAACACTGACCAGATCGCCCACGTTCACTCCGAGCGAATTCGCTAAGAGCGAACTGAGAATCACCGCATCATCGTCGAGGTCGGACCAAGCGCCGGCAATTAAGTAACGCTCCAGCGGAATCACTGAGCGCATCCGCTCCAGCGCGAAGCCCTGAATGGTTGGAAACGCTGGTCGCCGATTAAATTCTAACATCACCACGCCCTGCGCGTACGGGGCCGCCGCCGCCACCGCCGGCACTCGGGCGATGGCTTGCTCCAGAGCCGCCGTCGCCTCAATTGGCCCGCGCCCACGAATTTGCACCTCCCCCTGCGTATCAATGATCATCCGCTTAATCTGATACCCAAAGCCGCCCATCACACTCGTCGAGACTAACATCAGCGCCACGCCCAAGCCCACGCCCGCCACCGAAATTAAAGTAAAAAACGGCAACCGCCGTCCCGCGGGAAACAGCTGCTTCAGCGCTAAATAAAAATACCAAGGCATAGCTAAAAAATAAGTTAGCAGGCGCCAGGAATCAGGTCGAGCCTCCGTGTGACGCTGCCGCCTTTCGCCCCAGGCTTAAACCGGAGCCGCGGCGGCCAGACCCGCCCCCGCCTGGCCCGGACGGAGCGCAGGGAACAGAATCACATCTCGAATGCTTTCTGCGCCCGTCAATAAAATGCACAATCGATCGATCCCGATTCCCATGCCGCCCGCCGGAGGCATGCCATGCTCAAGCGCGAGCAAGAAATCAGTATCCAGTTTCTGCTGATCCTCGCCGGCTTGCGCCGCGAACATCGCGCGCTGCACGAGGGGATCATTTTGCTCCGAGTAAGCCGGCGCTACTTCCATACCGCCAATGCACAACTCAAAGACATCAATTAAGCCTGCATCTTGCAAATTAAGCTTGGCCAACGGACACAACTCCTTCGGCAAGTGAGTCACAAAGGTAGGCTGTATGAGCGTGGGCTCGATTTTTTTGGAAAAAATCTCGTTCACAATTTCAAAAGCCTCCCAACCCAGATGAATTTCGAGTCCGAGCTGTTGCGCAGCCGCCGTCGCCGCCGCCTTATACCCAGCGGTCCCGCGCAGCGCGCTGAGCGCCGAGCCCACGGCCGCGTCAATCAGATCAAAATACCGTGCCTCGCGCCACTCCCCGGCAAAATTAATAATCTGTCCACTGGCGGCATGCTTGATCTCGGAAGTCCCTAAGACCTTGCGGCAGACATCATTAAAGATCGCCCGCACCAACTGCATCATCCCGCGAAAATCGGTGTAAGCCTGATAGACCTCCAACATGGTAAATTCAGGATTATGCTTTCGCGAAACTCCTTCGTTACGAAAAATTCGGCCCAACTCAAAAACCCGATCATAGCCGCCCACGAGTAAACGCTTGAGCCGCAATTCGAGCGCGATGCGCAAATAAAAATCTGCGCCCAGAGCGTTGTGGTGCGTCACAAAGGGCCGGGCGGCGGCGCCGCCGGCGACCCCTTCCAGCACGGGCGTTTCTACTTCAATAAACTGCCGCTCAGTTAACGTCTGACGAATGCTCGCGACGATCCGACTGCGCAGCATCAACCGAGCCCGTGACTCCAGATTGACGATGAGATCCAGATACCGCTGCCGATAGACCTGCTCCGCATCCGTCAGCCCATGCCATTTCTCGGGCAAAGGGCGCAGGGCTTTACTCACGAGCAGATAGTGCCCCACCCGCACCGTGATTTCACCCGTCTTCGTTTTAAATAGAGTGCCTTCGGCCCCAATGATATCGCCTAAATCGAGTTTCTTAAAAGCAGCGTAAGCCTCTTCCCCAATGACATCTTTTTTCAGGTAGAGCTGAATGTGGCCCTGCTGATCGAGAATTTTAACAAACTGGCTCTTGCCCATGTCGCGAATAACCACGAGGCGACCAGCGACCTTGACCGTCACCGCGTTGTCTTGTCCCTCCACATGCAAGGCCATCGCTTCAGCGGAAAAATGCGTTTGCTCAACACTGGCGCGAAAAGGGTCAAACCCGGCCGTGCGCATATCCTGCAGCTTCTTCAACCGGACGGCATGCTGATCGTGGGAAATATCTTCGGGGAGCTCGCTCATAGAGTCGCGCAGGATTGTCCGCCCGCGGCACGGGCGCAAATGGAAAGTAGTGATTGGGCGGCCGGTAGCCCAACCCAGCTTTCGCCACCCGGCAGCCGCGAACAAATTATTGCCGAACGATTTTCAGAACGCCAAATAATGGCTAAATTCGGACGCGATAAAGCCGCCGATCATCCCTAAGCTAAGCGGGCTGATCCCAGCGAAGCGCGCTGAGGCCCTAGGCCTTCAGCAAACAACACTGCTTATATTTTTTTCCGCTGCCGCAAGGACACGGTTCATTCCGGCCGGGTTTAGGCACCGCCGCCTTATAGGGCGCGGGGCCAAGTCGCGCTTCCCGATTATAGAGCCACGCTCCATTGATGCGGAGGAATTCCGCTTTTTCTTGCAGGACCTTCTCCACGCCATCGTCCGTTCCGTAAGCTGAAAAATCGACAAAGGCTTTATCGGGATCGCTGCCCGTTTCATGCGCGTGCACGACTAATTTAGTCCAGAGCATCACGGGCTCACCTTCCTCCGCTACATAGGGCTTACCGGCAGTCGGCCGATGGGTCTCATGCAGAAAACGATAATCGCGCAGGACATGCGCCGTGAAACGCGCTCGCATTAACAGCTCAGCGTTGGCCGCCACCCGCGCACCCGCGATGATTGGTTCGCAGCAATCCCCCATTTTTTTCCCACTACCACAGGGGCAGGCAGCAGTGCGTTCGGGTTTAGGATGAGCGGTGGGCGATGTGGCCATCCCAGAGAACTAGTGGAGCCGCCGCGGCCGAAGCGAGGGGAAATCTACCGCCGCAGCCGGGTATTTCGGGATTTTCATTTCGGCCCCACCCCCGCAGGCTGCACGGGTTATGCTCCTGCCTCCCCTCCTTAGACTGTCCGGCTTGCTCGGACTGTTCGCTTGGACAAATTGCTTAGCGCAAGCTGCCCCGCGCCCCAGAGAGCTGGCGCCCGAGGATACTCCAGCGCAAGGGGACGAAGCCTCGACCGAAACTGCGAGGGTCGAAGGGCTTCGTCCGGTCAGCAATTGGCTCGAAGCCCAAATCGAATTAGCGCGGCGCGGCTTTTCCAGTGGATCCATTGATGGCGTGCCCGGGGCCCAATCAGCAGCGGCGCTGCGTGCATTCCAACGCAATGCGGGGCTTGAGGAAACGGGTGAACTCAATCCGCTTACGCGCGAAAATCTTTTACTCACCGCTGCGCCCCTGACCACGCATAATTTTAGCACCGCAGACTTAGCTGCGATTCAACCCGTGCCCGACACGTGGCTCGGTAAATCAGAGCTCGCTGCCTTGAATCATGGCAGCGCCCTCGAGCAAATTGCGGAACATTACCGCGCCAGTCCTAATTTATTAAAAAAACTCAATCCGCACCTCATTTGGGACGAGCTGCTGCCGGGTGCGCTGATTCAAGTTCCGGCGGTCGCCAAAATCACTCCCAGCGGCCGAGTCGTCCGCCTGCGCATCGGCTTAGCGGCCCATGAGCTGCAAGCTTTTGATGAGACCGGCCGCATCATTTTGCACTTTCCCGTCAGCATCGCACGCAACGTCGAAAAACGTCCCGTGGGGGAATTGCATGTGACGGTCGTCATCGCTGACCCTAACTACACCTTTGATCCGGCCGTATTCTCGGAATCACCGGAGGCCCAAGAGCTCGGGCGCAAATTAATTATCGCCCCCGGTCCGAATAATCCGGTCGGCGTCGCCTGGATCGGTTTAGATCGCAGCGGCTACGGGATCCATGGTACCCCCGAACCTGAAAAAGTTGGCCGCACGGAATCCCATGGTTGCTTCCGCCTCGCCAATTGGGACGCCCGCACCCTCGTTGAGCTCGCGTGGACTGGGCTACCGGTAATCGTCGAGCCCTAAACCCACCGCGTGGGGCGATAGTTTTAAGGTTTAGGTTTTAAGGCTTAAAGACGAAGCCTTCACTCTCGTTTGCGTGCGGCGCGAATGATCCTCCTAAAAATCCCGCATCAACGCGGACCAGGCGGAGAGCTCAGCGGGCCAGCAAGTTTACTCGCCCAATAATACGATCACCGGTGAAGTGATGACTCCGACGCCTAACTTTGAGCGGCGATTTTTAGCTGATGCGTTTTTTGCGTTTTTTGTGGCCAATCATACGGCTGAATTAAGGCTGGCGTCGTTATGACGCTAAACGATCACCCCGATATCCCGGCCTGTGCTGGTTGCGGACAATGTTGCCACCTCGTGGTCGCCCTCCGCGAAGGGGACCTTGTCCCCGAAGAGCTCGTCGTGGAACACGCCGGCGTGCGCTGCATGGATCAACGCAGTGACGGCTCGTGCCTGGCCTTGGATCTGTCCACCCACTTGTGCACGATTTATGAAGAGCGTCCGCAAACTTGCCGTGATTTTTCGCGCGGCAGCGATCTTTGTCGGAAAGTCTTACGGCCACCCACAACGCCACTTTAAGCATTCGACTACGTCGCGAGCTGCCGCCAGTTTACGTGTCGCCGGTCATGAAAAAGCCCACGCCCGAAATGAAACAGCGGATGTGCACGCGCAAGCGGCGCTATCGCACGCAAGGCGACGCCCTCGATGCCGCCCTGTTGGCCGGAGTGGAACGGCAACGCTCCGCCTACCGCTGCACGCTTTGCAGTCTCTGGCATTTAACGACGAGCTAGGCCGACGGACTTTGCTGCCTTTATTCTTTAACGCCATGGGATCGTGGCGAGGAAGTGAACGCTGCTGCGAGCGGCTACGGCGCTGACCGCGAACCTTGCTTGCCTCCGGTGGGCGAAGCAGGCTGTTGTGCTCGCTGTCTTTACCTATGCTTCGACTGCTACTGCCACCCAACCTGGCCAGCGCCGCCCCCCGCGACGCGATCGCGGTGCGACTGGAGCTCAACCTGACGAGTGCGTCCGACCCGGCAATTGTCGCCGGCCTTGCCGTGCTGCAACGCCTCGGCGCCCAGCCCGCACCCATTTCTTTTCTACAACTTACCCGCGCCCAACTAGCGGAATTGACCGAGGCCCTCGCGGGCCAGCCCGTATTTTTTTGGCTGAACCGTCCGACCGAACCCATCGCCTGGCGCGAAGCCGACCTCGTGGGGGTCGAGGAATATTTAGCCGTGGCCGCCCCCGCCAAACTCGGCAGCGCGCCAGCACCGAGCGCGGTGACTAAAGCATCCTCGGCGCCCCGCGAGTCAGACTGGAGACCGCTGCAGGTCGACGGCTCTGAGCATTTCCTAGCGATCACCTTACCCTCACGCGACGCCGATAATTATCACGACATTTGGGAGCTGCTGAAACGCACGGGGTTTACGCTCGAGCCTTCCAACGGAAAATTCTGGCTACGCAATCGCCACAAGACGCTCAACTTTCTCGCGACCTACGGCACCGAGTTACGGGAAACTCACGGCGCGGAATTTACCGAAAACTTCGAGCACAACACTGCGCATATTAAAGCCGTGAGCATGGTTGCCGCGATCAAGGAGCAAGCGGGAGATTACGACGTCACGCTCGGCCTCCAAGCCGGCAGCGCTCCCGAAAATGAAATTCTCAACGCCATTAACACCAGTCGCAGTTATATTGAAAGTGGCCGAGAAATTTTTCTCGTCGATCCGGTTCGCCTCGCTCAGCTGCAAGCGGCGCATCAAGCCCTCGCGGGGGCGCCTGAGCCGATGGGTGGTCTGCGCCGGTCGCATCGAATCGTCCGCGCGCGCGTCGCCGAGGTGCAGGACATCCTCGCCGAGGCGGCGCCGCACTTTCAACCGCCGGCCACCTGGGTAGAACGCAGCGCGGCCCTCCACCAACTCGCGGCGCTCACCCCCGCTCCGGTACCCCTAGCCCTAGCGGAAATATTACGGCCCTATCAAAAGCTTGGCGTCGCTTGGCTGTGGTATCTCTATGGCCAAAAATTGGGTGGGATTCTGGCGGATGAAATGGGGCTCGGCAAAACCCTCCAAGCCCTCGCGCTCCTGGCTGCCCGCCAGGGCCGCGCGCCCTCCGTGCGTGGACCCGCCGCTGATCCGCGCCGGCCTTCCTTGGTGGTCTGCCCCGCCTCTTTGATGGAAAATTGGCGCCGCGAGGCGGTGCGTTTTACGCCGCAACTTTCGGTGCTCGTCCACCACGGCGATCGCCGGACGGAAGCCGCCACCGCTTTCGCCTCGTACGATTTAATCATCACCTCATACGGCACGCTCACCCGCGATGCGGAACTTTTTACGGCGCAAGAATTCGACATTATTCTCGCGGATGAAGCCCAGCATTTAAAAAATCGCCGCACCCAAGCCGCGCAATCTTTGCGCACCTTGCGCGGCCGCGGGCGCTTCCTCCTGACTGGCACGCCCCTCGAAAATTCCCTCGATGACCTGCGCTCCCTGTTTGAATATCTGATGCCGGGCTTTATCGCCGCCATTCCCGCCGGCGTGCGCGGGACCGATCGAACTTGGTTCGATGAGCGTCTGCGGGTGCAAACCGCTCCCTATATATTACGCCGGACCAAACTCGTGGTCGCCCCCGAGCTACCCGAAAAAATTGAGCAGACTATTTATTGCGAACTCACGCCTGATCAGGCCGCCCTCTACCGCCGCATGCAGGATAAAACTGAGCAGGAATTGTCCAAGCTCGCCGCCACGGGGGCCTCCGCGGGGACGCTGCACCTGGCCGCACTCACGCAATTGCTCCGCCTCCGTCAAATCTGCTGCGATCCCCGACTGATTCCGGAACAAACGGCCTCGAGCACTAAACTGGAAGCCTTCCGCGAGTTGCTGGCCGAAAGCATTGATGAAGGCCACCGCATGCTCGTCTTCTCGCAATTCACCTCTCTCCTTGGCCTGCTCCGGACCGAACTCGAAGCCCAAGGGGTGGCGTATTGCTACCTCGATGGCTCCCTCTCCGCTCGAGCCCGCCAGGCCGCGGTTGATCGCTTTCAAGCCGACGCGACCATTCCTGTTTTCCTCATTTCACTCAAAGCCGGCGGCACGGGCCTTAATTTAACCGGCGCGGATGTGGTCGTGCATTACGATCCCTGGTGGAATCCGGCCGCCGAAGCGCAAGCGACTGACCGCACGCACCGCATCGGCCAAACTAAAGTCGTCACTAGCTACCGACTCATCTGCGCCCAAACCGTCGAAGAAAAAGTTCAGTTACTCCAAGACACCAAGCGCGCCCTCCTCGCTGATGTATTCGAAGCCAGCGCGGCCGCGGCCGCCAAATTGAGCCTCACGGATCTCCGCGATCTGCTCAAATAAACCCTCAACGCTGAGCTGCACCACCAGCCGCATTGGGTTGTTTGCTTGGCCTTGGCCAAAAATCCCCCAACTTATGCACATGAAATTTATCACCACCCTTGCCTGCTCTCTCGCGCTTGTATTTGCGACCACTCTCGGCGCGGCCGGCACCCACCTCAAAACTGAAAAACCCTTGCGCATTGCCCAAGGGATGGAAGTGAGCCTCACCGATTTTCTTGTACCGCAAAAATTCACGGTGTTTGATTTCACGAGCGAATATTGCCCACCCTGCCGCCGCTACACGGAGCCACTCCTCCATCTACATCAACAGCGCGCAGATATTGCTGTGATCAAAGTCGATATCAACCGCCCCGAAGTGCACCGCATCGACTGGCAATCACCCGTGGCCAAACAATACGGCATGCGCTCCATTCCCCACTTTAAAGTGTACGGCCCGCAAGGTGATTTGCTCGCGGAGGGCGACGAGGCCCGCGCCATGGTGGATGGCTGGATCGCAGTGCTGCCCCAGTGAGCGAGCCGTATACCCTGCCATTAAAAATTTCTGTCCTAACTTAAGATCATGATGCTTGCGCTGGTTCTTCCCGCTCTGCTGGCCACGAGCGCCGCCCCAACCAGCCCCGCGCATTCCGCCATGCCGCCCCATGCCATAACCGCCGTCAGCGCCCTGCCCACTGATTACGCCCAAACGATCGCCGCCGCTCGCGCCGAGCGCGTAAAACAGCTAACCACGCCGAATGGCTGGCTCGCGCTCATTGGCCGACACCTGATTTCTTCGGGCCTTAATACGGTCGGAACAGCACCCGATAATTCGATCATCCTCGCCGCGGGCCCACCCTATCTTGGAACCGTTACCTTCCAGAACGGAACCGTGATGTTAACCCCTGCGCCTGGGGCACTCTTAACCATCAAGGATCAACGCATCCAGCAGCCAACGGAGTTGATCTATCAAGGGACCGCGCCCACCACGGTGGTTTTTGATTCAGCTAATTTTTATGTCATGATGCGCGGCGATAGTCTGTTTCTGCGGGTCAAAGATCGCGCGGCGGATCGGCTCAAGAATTTCGCGGGTCTCGATTACTTCCCCTTGGACCCCACTTGGCGCTTCGAGGCGACTTGGATCCCGTTCAATCCGCCTCATCAGGTCAACATTACCAACATGATTGGGCAGACCACCCTCACCCCGGTTCCGGGCAAAGCGGTGTTCACCCGAGATGGTCGCACCTTCGAACTGTTCCCGATCGACGAGGGCGGGGCGGAACTTTTTTTCGTGATCACCGACCTCACCGCTGGCCAGGAAACCTATGGGGCCTGCCGCTTTCTGTCCGCCGCGCCCCCGCAGAACGGCAAAATCATGCTCGATTTCAACCAAGCAGAAAATCCGCCCTGCGCCTTTACCCCCTTCGCCACCTGCCCGTTGCCGCCCAAAGAAAATCGGCTGCCCATTCGCGTCACTGCCGGTGAGAAAAATTACCGCGGCGAACATCATTGAACCTTTCTTTATCCTTTAACCGATGAAAGCCCGCGACTGGGACCGCTTAGCGGCCGCCTATGAAAATGAAGTCTGCGATATTTTTGTCCGTGACCGGAAAAAAGTAATCGCCCAGTGGTTGCGCGCCCGCGGCTTGCTGCGCGGCCAAAAGACCTTGCTCGATATCGGCTGCGGCATCGGCTCCTTTATTAAGCAATACGGCCGCCATTTTGGTCAAAAAATAGGCACCGATCACTCGCGCCGGATGCTGCAGATCGCGGCGCGCCGTTGTCACAAATTAGCCGACTGCACCTGGCTCCAGACGGACGTGATTGACCTCCCCAAAATCCTGCACGCTCGGGGAGATCTGGTGGTTTGCTCCAACGTGATTACCTTTGTATCGGCGACGGCCTGCGCCCGCGCCATGAAGGAAGTTACCCGCTGCGCCCGTCCCGGCGGAGCGCTCTTATTTATAGTACCGGCGCTGGAAAGTCATGATGCCGTCGTGGCCCTAGAAACTGGCCGCAAGCCACCCCTGCGCGGCGCCACCGCAATTGTGGCGCGCGATGATCGCAAGCAGCGCTTTTACTCTGCGGCGGGCGCGCGCCAGTTAGCAACCCGCGCCGGACTGCGTTCGATCACGGTGCGCAAGGCGTGGTATCCGTGGATTGATGAAGGCATCACCCGCGCTCCACGCGGCCACGAGTTGCCGTGGGACTGGCTCGTGACGGCTCGGCGTTGAGCGCGCGCCCGCGGCGGCCAAAAATCAGCGGCCACCGCCGCCGATAGAAATTATATGGAAGCTCGCCAAAGGTCCGCGAGCTGTTGAATGATGCTTTATGGACCAAGCCTCTCCGCGCCCGGCTGGCGTCGGTTTTATTTTTGTTACGCTCGTACTCGCCGTCATCGGTTTCGGGCTCCTCATTCCCGTCCTGCCGAAATTAATCGTGCAGCTCAATGGGGGCGAAATTGCTTCCGGCTCGCACGTCTATGGTTGGATCATCTGCAGCTATGCGTTGATGCAGTTTGTCTTTTCCCCCATTCTGGGCGCGCTTTCTGATCGCTACGGCCGCCGCCGCATCATCCTGATCGCGACCGCGGGCTCCGCGCTTGATTATTTTATCATGGCGAACGCGCCGACGCTGGCCTGGTTCTTTGTGGCGCGCATCATTGCCGGCGCCACCGCGGGAGTACTCTCCACCGCCAATGCCTATATCGCCGATATCACGCCGCCGGAAAAGCGCGCCCAATCCTTTGGTTTGCTCGGCGCCGCTTTTGGCATCGGCTTCATCATCGGCCCCGTGGCCGGCGGACTCCTCGGCCAAATCGATATTCGTCTACCATTCTTCGCCGCCGGCGTCTGCTCTTCCATTAACTGGCTGTATGGTTATTTTGCGTTACCCGAATCCCTCAAGCTCGAGAATCGCCGCGAATTTTCTTGGGGCCGCGCTAATCCCATCGGCGCACTTTATGCCCTGAAGCGACTCCCATCGGTCTTGGGCCTCGCGGAGTGCTACTTCATCATGATGCTCGCTCAGACGATGCTGCAGACCACGTGGGCACTTTACACGGGACATCGTTACAACTGGGGCCCCCTCGCGATCGGACTTTCCCTCATGGCGGTCGGCGTTTTGACCGGTCTCGTGCAAGCCACTCTCGTGAAGCGAATCGTGCCTCAATGGGGTGAAACAAAATCTGTGCTCATTGGATTTATCGCCTCGATCATCGCTCTCCTCTGCTACGGCCTCGCGACCGAAGGCTGGATGATTTATGTCATCATGATTTTTGGCTCCTGCGCGGGGATCTCCGGCCCCGCCCTGCAATCCTACATTACGAAACACGTACCAGCAAACGAGCAAGGTTCGGTCCAAGGTGTTTATGGCGGTCTCGCTAGTCTCGCGGGTATCCCGGGACCCTTGTTAGGCAGTTGGAGCTTCGGCTGGGCCGTCGCCGCAGATCGGCCCGCCTGGCTGGCTGGTACGCCATTTTTTCTAGGCGCAGGCATCACCTTGCTCGCCCTCTGGTTGGCCGTGCGTACCTTCCGGCAAGATGCGCTCCGCCCCGAGATCGCACCTCCGGCACCAGCCAACTAAAGCCCACCCCCGCAATCACGCTTGCCAGCCCGCACTTCGCGCCCTCTTTTTTCCCCACTCCATGGCGTCCAACTATACTGAAGCCAACATCAAGACCCTCTCGTCCCTCGAGCACATCCGCCTCCGCCCCGGGATGTACATCGGCCGCCTCGGCAACGGCACCCACGCGGAAGACGGTATCTATGTCCTCCTGAAGGAGACCATCGATAACTCGATCGACGAGTTCATGATGGGCCAGGGGAAAAAAATAGAAATCGAGGTCACCGACCGCACCGTTCGCGTCCGCGACTACGGCCGGGGCATTCCCCTCGGCAAATTAGTCGACTGCGTCTCCATCATCAACACCGGGGCGAAGTACGACTCGCAGACTTTCCAGAAAGCCGTGGGCCTGAACGGCGTGGGCCAAAAAGCGGTCAACGCGCTTTCCTTCTCCTATCTCGCGCAGGCTTTTCGCGACGAAGAAACTAAGACCGCTGAATTCGCCCAAGGTAAATTAAAGAAGGAAACCAAGCTCACCAAAACTGACGAACGCAATGGCACGCTGATCGCGTTCATGCCGGACGAGGCGCTTTTCGGGAAAGATTTTAAATTCCGCCTCGAATTTATCGAGGACATGCTCTGGAACTACGCCTTCCTCAACCGGGGGCTAACCCTCACGCTAAATGGGAAATCGTTTAAATCAGAACACGGCCTCAAGGACCTCCTCACCAAAGAACTCAGTGGTGAACCGCTTTATCCGATCATTCATCTCGAGGGCGAAGATATCGAAATCGCCCTGACCCACGGTAATCACTACGGCGAAGAATATTGGTCCTTCGTCAATGGTCAGCACACCACCATGGGCGGCACCCATCTCGCCGCTTTTCGCGAGGCCCTCGTCGAAACGGTCCGCAACCATTTCAAAAAAGACTACGACGCCGCCGATGTCCGTCAGGCCATCGACGCCGCGATTGTCGTCCGCGTCCAGGAGCCCGTTTTTGAATCGCAGACCAAGACCAAGCTCGGCTCAAACGACATCGGTCCCGCCGGTCCCTCGATCAAGGAATTTATCGGTAAATTCATGCAGCAGTCGCTGGACACTTACCTGCACAAAAACCGCGAAACCGCGGAGATCATTAAGCGCAAGATCGAGGAAAACGAACACGAGCGCAAAGAATTGGCGGGTATCCGTAGTCTCGCGCGGGAACGCGCCAAAAAAGCGTCGCTGCACAATCGCAAGCTCCGTGATTGCCGCCTCCATCTCGGCGATCGCAATCCGCGCGGCGAAGAAAGCACCCTCTTTATTGTTGAGGGCGATTCCGCCGCCGGCTCCCTGACCGCGACGCGCGACGTCCAAACCCAAGCCGTCTTCGCGCTGAAGGGCAAACCACTCAATACTTACGGCCTCTCGAAAAAAGTTATCTACGAGAACGAAGAATTTCATCTCCTCCAATCAGCGCTCAATATCGAGGAAGGCTTGGATGGTTTGCGTTATAATAAAATTGTTATCGCGACCGACGCCGACGTCGACGGCATGCACATTCGGCTCCTGCTGCTGTCCTTCTTCCTCCAATTCTTTCCCGATGTAATGCGCAATAACCATCTCTTCATTCTCGAAACGCCGCTCTTTCGCGTGCGCAATAAGAAGAAGACGATGTACTGTTATAACTCGGAAGAAAAACAAGCCGCCATCACGGAGCTCGGGGCCAGTCACGAGATCACCCGATTCAAGGGTCTGGGAGAAATTTCCGCTGGTGAATTTAAAGATTTTATCGGCGAGAACATTCGGCTCGAGCCCGTCAATCTCCACCATCTTTACAGCAGCGATGAGTTGCTGAGTTTTTTCATGGGAAAAAATACCCCCGAGCGTCAGGATTTCATCATCGGCAACCTCAAGATTGAGAAAGATCTAATCGAGGCGTGATTCGCGTGCTTCGGCTAACTACTGTCACCTTATGAATTCCGCCCCCGCCACCGTGCCGGTGCATCGCTGGGGCTCACTGGGAGTCGGGGGTGCAGAATGTGATACCGTCGCCGTTGAGGAACCGCTGGAAATTCGTGTAGCCGATCGGAGTGTGGCCGTGGTCATGCGCACACCGGGCCATGATCGCGAATTGGCGGCCGGCTTTCTTCTCACCGAGGGTGTCATCCGCCAGGCTGATGATGTTTTGGATATTGTCCTTTGTCGCGAACAGGAGGGCGCAAACTCCGGCAACGTCGTCAACGCCCTCCTCGCCCCGACCACGCCGGTCGATTTCACCCGGTTGACCCGTCATGTGTTCAGCTCCTCCAGTTGCGGAATTTGCGGTAAAGTCACGCTGGATGCCGTGCTCCAAAACTTTCCACCCGTGGCCCCAGGCCCCGTCTTCGCACCGACCGCACTCGCCACCTTGCCCGCCCGACTACGCGCGGCCCAACCCGTCTTTGCCACCACCGGCGGGCTCCACGGCTGCGCCTTATTCAATCTTACCGGTGAACTTGAAATCGTGCGCGAAGACGTTGGTCGCCACAACGCGCTCGATAAAGTACTCGGCCGGGCGCTTCTCGACCGTCGCCTGCCCCTCACCAACGCCGGGCTGCTTTTGAGCGGACGTCTTTCGTTCGAGCTGGTGCAAAAAGCCCTCGCGGCCGGAGTCCCGTTAGTTGCTGGTATCGGCGCTCCCTCCAGTCTCGCCATCGCTTGCGCTGAACGCGGCGGGATTACGCTGATCGGATTTTTGCGCGCGGAGCGATTTAATATCTACACGCATGCCGAGCGGCTCGCTCCATGAAAATTGCCGCGCTGCAGCTATCGACCGGCCATAATTATTTTGGCCACCACGGCCGCCCCCCGGACGAACATCCGATGACCGCTGCGACCACCGTCGATTGTCTCGCCGGCCGCGGCTTGCGCGGCGATCGCTTTCTCGACTATAAGCCCGCTTACGCTGGACAAATCACCTTCTTCGCCGAAGAAGTCCATCAAGCCCTCCTCGGCGCGCTCCAGCCCCCGCCGCGATCCGCCGCCGCCTATCGCCGCAACGTGATCACGCGGGGCGTCGATCTCAACGGCTTGATTGGCCAGGAATTTACCGTGCAAGGAATTCGTTTTGGGGGAACGGCTGAATGCAAACCCTGCTACTGGATGGAACAGGCCATCGGCCTAGGGGCGGAAGCTTGGTTGCGCGATCGTGGCGGGCTGCGGGCTAAAATTTTAACTGACGGCCCTCTCCACGTCGACTGCGCGACGGCCGCCGGCTTGCTTCTCGCCGGCGGACACTCGCGCCGCATGGGTACCGATAAAGCTCAGCTCGATTGGCACGGTCGCCCCTTAATTGAACACCAAGCGGGCACGCTCGCCGCCACCGGCGCATGGCCCCTCCTGCTCTCGTGTCGGCCAGAGCAAAGCGCGACGCCCGCCGGCTTTCAACGAATCGAAGATCAATCACCCGAGGGCGGAGCGCTCCGCGCCTTCGTGGATGCACTGAGCGCCGCCTCGGCCCCCGTGCTCACCGTGTTAGCCGTCGACCTTCCGTTGGTGACGGCTGATTTTTTAGCGCGACTTACTGGGCAAGCCCGCGATGCCGCCGTTTCCGTAGTTCCCCAACACGCCGACCGGTATGAGCCGATGGCGGCAGCGTGGCACCGGTCTGCCCTGCCCGGGTTGCGCGCGGCGCTCGCGACCGGCCAATCGTTGCAACAAGCTTGCGCCATTTTACAGACGCAGAATCTCCTCCAATCGCACCCACTCACCCCGAACGAGATTACGCTGCTGACCAATCTCAATCGGCCAAGCGACCGCGCGCAGATTATATGATGAGAGCCGAGGGCATCGCTTGACGCTGCCCGCCGTCCCTTCCTACGCTCTGCCCACAATTTTTCCTAATGGCAAAACGCAAGTCCTCCAAAAACTCCGACCAGCCCGAATTGCCCCTCGACAGCACGGTGGTGCCCATCCCCACGAAGGCCGAGCCGACCCCAGACCCTAAGTCAGCTCCGACCGTACCCAACGCCGATCGCGATTCCGCCACTGAAACCACTGCGATCGAGCCACCCCCGCCCCGCAAGAAAGGCCAAAAAGTGCAGGATGATAAAGCGCCGTTAGCCCAACATTATCGCAACTGGTTCCTGGAGTACGCGAGCTACGTAATTCTTGATCGTGCCGTGCCGCATATTGATGACGGCTTAAAACCCGTGCAGCGCCGTATTCTCCACACCTTGTGGGAAATGGATGACGGCCGTTTTCACAAAGTAGCGAATGTGGTCGGCCGTACCATGGCCTTTCACCCGCACGGCGACGCCTCTATCGGCGCCGCCCTGGTGGCCATCGGCCAACGCGCCTTCCTGATCGAGCCTCAAGGTAATTATGGCAATATGCTGACCGGCGATGAGGCCGCCGCACCTCGTTATATTGAAGCACGCCTGACGCCGTTCGCAAAGGATGTCCTCTTTAATCCGAAGACCACCACTTGGCAGCTCAGCTACGACGGCCGCGCCAAAGAACCCGTCACGCTACCCGCCAAATTCCCCATCGTGCTTCTCGAGGGCGCCGAGGGCATCGCCGTTGGTCTCGCGACCAAGATCCTGCCGCATAATTTCAACGATCTGTGCCGTGCGGCGATTAATCATCTCCAAGGAAAAACTTTCCGCATCTTCCCTGACTTTCCGACTGGGGGCGTGGCTGACTTCGCCGAATACAACGATGGCGAACGCGGCGGTAAGGTTAAAGTCCGGGCCCAAATCGAAGTGCGCAGTAAAAATCTGCTGGCCATCACGCAGCTCCCATTCGGCGCGACGACCGAAACTTTAATTGAGTCGATTCTCTCCGCTAACGCTAAGGGCAAAATTAAGATTAAGCACGTCGATGATAACACCGCCGATGCCGTAGAGATTTTGGTTCATCTGCCCGCGGGCAGCGATCCGGAGCAAATCATCCAGCAGCTTTATGTATTCACCAACTGCCAGCTGCAGCTCAACCCTGCGGCGTGCGTGATCGAAGACGACAAACCGCAATTCCTCGGCGTCCGCGAAATCCTGAAACGCAGCGCGGAGAAAACTAAAGCGCTGCTCAAGCAGGAACTGGAAATCAAACTCGCCGAACTGGATCAGCAGTGGCACTGGGACTCCCTCGAGCGTATTTTCATCGAAGAGCGCATTTATCGCCTCATCGAAAAGTCAAAAACGTGGGAGAGCGTGCTCGCTGAAATTCGCGGGGGCCTCCAACCGTTCATCAAACAACTCCGCCGGGCCATCACCGATGAGGATATCACGCGCCTCACGGAGATCCGTATCAAACGGATTTCGGCCTATAATCGCTTTCAAGCGGATGAGGCCCTCAAGAAAATTGAAACGGGCATGCAGGAGACGAAGGTCAACCTCAAGAATCTCACCGCTTACGCCGTCGCTTGGTTCGAGCTGCTCCAAGAAAAATACGGCAAGGGCCTCAAACGCCGCACCAGCTATGATGAGATTGCGCAGATTGATGCCTCCGAGGTCGTCTCGGCTAACCAACGCCTCTACGTCAATCGCGAGGATGGCTTTATTGGTCTGAATTGGCGGCAGCACGAATTTGTGCAGGAGTGCACGATCCTCGATAGCGTGCTCACCCTCATGGCTGATGGGGGCCTTAAAGTCTCTAAAGTAGCCGATAAAATTTTCATGGGCCGCGAAATCCTGCATGTAGCGATCTTCCCAAAGGACGGCGACACGGCGTTCTACACCATGATTTATCAGGACAAGGAATCAGGCAAAGCCTTCGCCAAAAAATTCCAAATCGGCGGGCTCTCCCGCGATAAACTTTACCCGCTGGTCAAAAGCGAAGGTTCTCGCGTGCTGTACCTCGAAGTCAGCGCTCAGGCGAAACTGATGCCAAAGACCGTGCGCATTGCCCTCGATGGCCGCAGCGGTGCGCGCATTCGTGAATTTGATTTTGATCTGACCGCCGTCCCGGTGAGCACCCGGACCGCCAAGGGCCTCACCATTACCAAGTGGAACATCAAAGAAGTTAAGCGCGTCGATCTCGCGCTGAAATAGCCTCAGCCCGGCGGCAAATTCCGCCCACTGAAACACAAGGCATGCGCGGTCGCCCTCTCGCTCGAAGCGGTCCAAGCGACCATGCAGGCTAGCGCAAAAGCGACCGCCGGCCGATAAATTATACTAGCCGATCACCCTCAATCCCCAAACACGATCCCTTGAGCCAGCGGCAAGGTAGCGGAGTAGTTAATCGTCGCAGTCTGGCGACGCATGTAAGCCTGCCAGGCATCCGATCCGCTTTCACGGCCACCGCCGGTTTCCTTCTCGCCCCCGAAGGCCCCCCCAATCTCGGCTCCACTGGTGCCAAGATTAACGTTGGCGATCCCGCAATCACTACCCCGGGCGGATAAAAACTTCTCCGCCTCGCGCAGATCAGTCGTGAAGATCGCTGAGCTCAAGCCCTGCGGCACGCCGTTCTGCAGAGCAATCGCTTCGTCCAAGGTGCGGTAGCTCAAAATATATAAAAGCGGCGCAAACGTTTCCTGCTGCACCACGGCCCATTCATTTTTCGCCTCAGCCATACAGGGCATCACATACAATCCACCCGGATACGCTTTCCCGGTTAAGCGCTGGCCGCCAAATAATATCTTACCGCCGCGCTTTTTGATTTCCGCCACCGCCTTCAGCATGGCTTGCACCGCTCGCGCATCGATCAGCGGGCCGACTAAATTATCCGCTCCCAGCGGATTGCCGATCGCCAATTGTTGATAAGCGGCGATCAGCGCGGCCACAAAATCAGCCTTGATCGACTCATGGATAATCAGCCGCCGCGTACTCGTGCAGCGCTGACCAGCCGTGCCCACCGCCCCAAAAAGAATGCCGCGCAGCGCCAATTTGCGATCGGCGGAGGGCGCGATAATAATGGCATTGTTCCCCCCGAGCTCGAGGAGTGTCCGACCAAAACGCTGGGCGAGGACCGTGCCCACGCGCCGACCCATCGCCGTTGAGCCCGTCGCCGAAACTAGGGGCAGACGGCGATCGTGCGTCAGCCGTTCTCCAATCGCTGGACCGGCGCCGATCACGAGCGAAAATATCGCGGGGTCGACGCCATTGGCGCGGCAGACTTTTTCGGCAATTTTAATGCAAGCGATCGCGGTCAGCGGAGTTTTCTCCGAGGGCTTCCACACGGTGGCGTCACCACAAGTAACGGCCAACGCACTGTTCCAGGCCCACACCGCGACCGGAAAATTAAAGGCCGAAATAATTCCAACCACGCCGAGTGGTTGCCACTGCTCCAGCATGCGATGATCGGGACGCTCGGAGGCGATCGTCAGACCGTACAATTGGCGGGATAACCCCGTCGCAAAATCGCAAATATCGATCATCTCCTGCACCTCGCCCTCACCTTCAGCTAAAATCTTGCCGGTCTCCAAGGTGACGAGTTGCCCGAGCTCAGTCTTCCGCTGGCGCAGCGCATTACCGAGTTGGCGGACAATCTCACCGCGCTTCGGCGCCGGCACATTACGCCATTCGAGAAAAGCCTGCTGCGCCGCCGCCACGGTCCGCTCATAATCAGCGGGCGACGCCGACCGAACGCGGCCCAGCCGGGAGCCATCGATGGGCGAGCGTTTATCGAGCACGGCGCCGCTGCCGCCCCAGGTGCCGGAGAAGACACCGGCGTTGACGGATTTCAGCGTAAGGCCGAGTTTGGGTAAAATCGCCTTGGCCACGGCAAGGGCGGAAGCCTGATTAGCGGAGGCGATGGAAGAGGATTTAGCCATATGATTTGGTTCCAGTGGAGGGTCCAGCTCTCGCTGGGCCGCGGCTCAGGGGGAGCTGAGCCCTCCAATTGCGAATTGATTAATTTCCATACACCTTACCCCCCCATTGGGTGCCGAGAAAGCTTGCAAGCGAAACGGACTCCTGTTGCACGAAACCCGGGCCGAGTTTGCCCTGCGCGAACAGCTCGAGCACGCCGACAATGCCGGCAGCGGTGGTGAGCTGGATGGCGTTGAGCTTGCGGCCGTGGATCGTGTCGCCGTGCATCTTCTTGATAAAGCTGCGCTGCTTCAGGCCGCCGGCGGCATCATTGCCAACTACATTCACATAAAATACCACGACATCGGACTCAGTCAGCGGGACCTCTTGATCAAAGATTTGCGTGACGAGCTCCTGACGGGGCGCGAGATTGAGATCCTGGAGCAGAAACTTCATCAAGTCGCGGTGGCCGGGATAACGCATGGTCTTGTAATTTAGGCTACCCACCTTGCCGGCGAAGGTCTGGCACATGGTCGCCACTCCGCCGGAGGTATTGAATGCCTCATACTCGGTGCCGTCTATCGTGATGCGCTCTACGCCGTCGAGCGGCATGGTCGTCACGAGTTTGCCGTCGTGTAATGCTTGGCCGACCTGACAATATTCATTGATCAAGCCGGCGGTACTCCAGCTGAGATAATATTTCATCTGGTTGCTTGCGTTGAGTGGGAGTGCGCCAACGCGCATCTCGCAATTGCGCACCTGCGCCAGTGACGAAGCCAGCGCGCCGCCCACAATATTAATGGCCCCAGGCGCAAGGCCGCACTGCGGCATGAAGGTGGCCTGCGGTGCCTTCCTCGCTAATTTCTTAATGTAGGTTGTTGTCGCGACGTCCTCCGTGAGGTCGAAGTAACTAACCCCAGCCTCGGCGCAAGCGCGGGCAATGGCCTGATTGAGAAAATAAGGAGCCGCGCTGACCACGACATCGTGGCGGGCAACAAAGGCGGCAAGTTGGGCCGGCTGCTTGACGTCCACAGGGACAAACTTAGATTTTCTCAGCCCAGTGAGGTCAATGTTGGTACGAGCGTCAGCGAGGATGACACTTTTGCAAAACCTGCAGGACTCGAGGACGGTGGCGATCGTCCCGCCAATTTTGCCCGCGCCAACAATCCCTATTTTCATAAAAAGTTATTGCTTAGGGATTGAACAAGGCGAGGGGCGTTACGTTGCGCGCGCTGAATCAACGCCGAAAGCCCGCCTCGAGTGAGAGTGATCAATGCGGTCATAACAGTCGGGGAGTTGGGGTTTTCTGGCTGGCACGAGGACAGGATAGGAATTTTAATTTATGACATAAGCCACCAGCCACTCCCATCCAAGCTTGTTCTTACCTCCCGCATAGTCAAAAGGCGCATAACTCATACTTCTGAGCCACCATGGCCAACCCTCTAAACTACACGCTATTCATCGAGAGGCTCGCAAAATTTGCGCGTTAATCATAGCTTATCCCCGAATCATATGAGCGCCACCCCGCCGCCTTCAGTCCTTCGTCAACTCGCCACCCGCCTGACTGGCGAGCTCCACTTTGACGCCACGATGCGGGCCATCTATGCGACCGACTCTTCGGAATATCAGGCCCTCCCCGTCGCGGTGGCCCTTCCCAAAACTGAAACTGATTTGCGCGAGCTCATTAGCTTTGCGCGCGAAAACCACTTAGGACTCATCCCCCGCACCGCGGGCACCTCCCTCGCCGGTCAAGTCGTGGGCGAAGGCCTCGTAGTCGATGTGGGTCGCCACCTCAACCAGATCATCTCGATCGATGCCGCCCAGCGTCGCGTCCGCGTGCAACCGGGCGTCGTGCGCAATGAACTAAATCTCGCCCTGAAGTCCCACGGCCTTTTTTTCACCCCCGAGACCTCCACCGCTAATCGGGCGATGATCGGTGGGATGGTAGGCAATAACTCCTGCGGCGCCAATTCCATCATCTACGGCACCACGCGCGAGCACCTCGTCTCTACCCGCGGCTTTCTCAGCGATGGCTCCGCTGTCACTTTCGGCCCGCTCACCCCCGCAGAATTTGCCGCTAAATGCGCCGGCCCCGCCACGCTCGAGACCAAAATTTACTGCACGGTGCGTGATCTGCTGGGCGACGACGCGAATCGTCAGCTCATTCGCGATCATTATCCCAAACCCACCGTCACGCGCCGCAACACCGGCTATGCGCTCGACCGATTGATGGCGTGCCAAGTTTTTGACCCGACTTCCGCCCAACCGTTTAACCTCTGCCAATTACTGGCCGGTTCCGAAGGCACCCTTTTTCTTGGCGTCGAATTTGAACTCAATGTCGAGCCGCTCCCCCCACCGGGCGCGCTCATGTGCGCCCACTTTGCGACAATCCAAGATTCGCTGCACGCCACCTTGATTGCGATGCGCCACCGACCCTTCGGCTGCGAACTCATCGATCGCCATATTCTCGAGTGCACCAAAGCTAATCTCGAACAGGCTAAAAATCGCTTCTTCGTGGAAGGCGATCCGGGCGCAGTGCTCGTGATTGAAATTCGGGCCGAGCAACGAACCGCCATTGAAGCCACGATGCGGACGCTCGAAACGGAACTTCGGGCCGCGGGTCTGGGTTACGCTTTCCCCGTTCTCTGGGGTGACGAGGCCAATAAAGTTTGGGACCTCCGCCGAGCGGGTCAGGGCTTGATGATGAATGTGCCGGGCGATGCTAAGCCGCGAGAAGTCGTGGAAGATACCGCTGTCGCGGTGGAAGATTTACCCGCCTACATCGCCGAGTTCGATGCGCTCATGCGCGATAAATACGGCATTAGCAGTGTTTACTACGCTCACGCCGGCGCCGGTGAGCTCCACACTCGCCCCCTCTTTGATCTCAAAACCCGTGAAGGCCTGCGCTTTTTCCGCGGGATTGCGACCGATGTCGCCGCCCTGGTTAAAAAATATCGCGGCTCCCTCTCGGGCGAACACGGCGATGGACGGCTCCGCGGCGAGTTCATCCCCTTCATGGTCGGGCCAGAATGTTACGCGATGATGCGGCGCATCAAAGAAACCTTCGATCCCCACGGCGTGCTCAATCCCGGAAAAATTATTGATACCCCGCCGATGGATACGTCGCTGCGCCACGGGCCCGACCACCCGACGCCGGAATATAAAACATTCTTCAACTTTAACGCCACGCAAGGCGTCCTCCGCGCCGCCGAGAAATGCAACGGCGTCGGCGAATGCCGCAAATCCCACCTCATGGGCGGCACCATGTGTCCCAGTTACATGGCGACGCGCAACGAACAAGACACCACGCGCGCGCGCGCGAACATGCTGCGCCAAGTGCTCACCGAAGCCCGCGAGGGCATGAACGCATGGGACAACGAGCAGGTGAAGAGCGTCATGGACCTCTGCCTCTCCTGCAAAGCCTGCAAATCCGAGTGCCCGTCCAATGTCGACGTCGCCCGCCTGAAAGCTGAATGGCAACAACACTATTACGATGCCAACGGCGTACCGCTGCGCTCCCGCCTCGTCGCCAGCTTCACCGCCTCCATGCGGCTAGCCTCGCTCGCACCTTCCCTCTATAATTGGGCCGTCACCACGCCCACCGTTTCGCAATGGATCAAACGCTTCGCGGGCTTCGCCACTCAACGCAGTCTCCCGACGTTGCATGCCACGACGCTCGCGGCTTGGCACGCCCAGCATGCGAATAAAAACGGGAAGGATGCCGTGGCTCCATCAGCGAGTCGCGGGACTAGTACCTCTGTTAATGCCAACCCCTTCCCGCATGGTCGCGTTTATCTCTTCTGTGACGAATTCACGAACTACAACGACACGCCCGTCGGCATCAAGGCGGTTCAATTACTCAATCGCCTCGGCTACGAAGTAATCATTCCCGACCACGTCGAGAGTGGCCGCGCTCACTTATCTAAAGGACTCGTGCGGGCCGCCCAAAAGCTGGCGATCCGCAACGTCGAGTTATTGCAGAACATCATCACGGAAGGCACTCCTCTCATCGGCCTCGAACCGTCCTGTATTCTCGGCTTCCGCGACGAGTATCCTGATCTCGTCCCCGAGCAACTGCGAGCGCCCGCTCTGGCGCTGGCTAAAAATGCGCTGCTCATTGATGAATTTATCGCGCGTGAAGCTGAGGCTGGCCGCATCAATCGCGCGGCTTTCACCACGCGGCCACAAGCCATCACCCTCCACGGTCATTGTCACCAGAAGGCGCTCTCATCGCTCACGCCAACGGTAAAAATGCTCGAGCTCGCGGCGGGCCATACGGTCACCGTCATTCCTTCGGGCTGCTGTGGCATGGCCGGCTCCTTCGGTTATGAAACGGAACACTTTCAAGTCTCGCAACAAATCGGCGAACTCGTCCTGTTCCCGGCCGTGCGCGCGGCGGCCGCCGACACCCTTGTCGCCGCCCCCGGCACGAGCTGTCGTCATCAGATTAAAGATGGCACCGGTCGCGTAGCTCTGCACCCCGTAGAAATTTTACACGCGGCGCTTTTATAAAAGTAACTTCGCCCCTCCCGCACTTCTGCAGTCTTTCTTTTTGCCTCTTTTTGTGCGTTCTGGAGTCGCATGAATGTCGACTATGTTGCCCGCCGGGCCCGCATCGCCCCCGCGCTGGGTTTGACTGACGAAATTTTTTTAGTCGGGGCCGGCGACCCGCTGGCCAAGCCGGAGATTAGCGACGCGATGCTGCCCTTCATCGCACATCAGGAATATTATTACCTCACCGGCCTCGCCGATGCGAGCGGTGGCATCATCGCCTACGATCCGGCCTCCGGCTGGATTTCTTTTGTCCCCACCGTCACCGAGACCGAGCAAATCTGGGAAGGTCGCCAGCAATTACCCGGCGAACCTCTCGCAAAATTTCCCGCGTGGCTGGGGGCTCGGGCCGGTCGACGAGTCGTGATGCTTGGCGCTCCTGTGGCGGGCGTGCGCCGCGATGCCGCGCGCACGGCCGCGGTCCGTGCCGCCTACCAACACGCGCGCCGACCAAAGGAGCTGGCTGAAATTAATTTAATGCGCCGCTGCGCTAGCGCCACCGCGGCCGGCTACGCGACCATCCAGTCTTTCCTCCGTCCGGGCGTGAGTGAACGGCGCCTGCAAATCGAACTCGAAGCGGAATACTTTCGCCACGGGGCCCAAGTTACCGGCTACGACAGCATTATTGGCAGCGGACCGAACGCGGCGGTTTTTCATGGCGCCCCCTCCGCCCGCGTCGCCCAAGCGGGAGAATTTATTCTCATCGACTCCGGCGCCCAACTCGATCGCTACGTCATCGACGTCACGCGCACCTACATCGCCGGTGAACCGAGTGCGTTCCAGCGGGATCTTTATCAGAATGTGCTGAATGCGGAATTGCGCGCGATCGATCGCTGCCGCCCCGGCGCGGAGTGGCAAGATATTCATTTCGGCGCCGCCGTCGATTTGATCGATGGCCTCGTCACGATGGGCCTGATGAAGGGCTCGGCCACTTCGCTGATCGAACAAGAGGCGCACATGCTCTTCTTTCCCCACGGCATCGGTCACATGCTCGGTCTCGGCGTGCGCGACGCCAGTGGCTTAGAACCAGGCCGAACCAAAGATCCCCGACCCTGCCTCGCCAGTTTGCGGCAAGATCTCATTTTGCGCGCCGGCTATATCGTCACGATTGAACCCGGCCTCTATTTCATCCCCGCCTTGCTGCATGATCCCGTCCGGCGGGAAAAATATCGCGACTGCGTTAACTGGCCGCTCGCCGACAAATGCCTCGGACTGGGTGGCGTCCGCCTTGAGGACAATTTATTAATCACCGCAGCTGCCCCCGAAAATTTGACGGCGGCAATCCCCAAGACGCTGATTCCAACGGGGCGCTAAAAAGCGCGGGCGAGTCGCCGCTCGCGCTTTATTTACGCTGGTCGCGTTGAAAACGGTAAACCGTTTTCAACATCTGCAGGGCCAGCCAAAAGACCCCCGCCATGCAACCCGCGGCGAGACCACCCCAGAGCTTGATCATCGCCGGGTCATTGGAGGGCACGTGCGAATTCACGAGCCAATAAAAAATGCTGAAGGCAATCGCCGTCAGCCCTGAGTCGAGGAGGAGATTAAAGAGCGAGAATGGTTTTTTCCCAGATGAGGCCATGGCGGAAAAAGAAGGAGTTGACGGGCGGTTTGTCGAACTGAATTTACGCCCTAATTTCAGACCTCAATAACCTCATCCTTGCGCCGGCGCTTGAGCGAGGCGGCCACGAAAATTGCTACTTCATAGAGCGCAATCAGCGGCAGCGCAAAAAGGGATTGGTTAATCGGATCAGGCGTCGGCGTAATCACCGCCGCGATGATAAAGATTACGATATAAGCGTGCCGCCGGTACTTGCGCAGCGTCGCGACCTCGACCAAACCCATGTAGACCGCCAGCACAATCAAGAGCGGAAATTCAAAAGCGGCCCCCATCCCGAGCACGAGCCACATCAGCAAGCTGTAATAGCGATCCGCCGTCCAGAGCACGGTGTAGCCCATTAATTGATTCAGTTCATAAGCCACTCGAATCGTACTCGGCGTAATGATGAAATAACCAAAGGAAGCGCCGCCCAAAAAGAGGAAAAGCGCTGAACCGCAGGTGGGGAGCAGGACCTTGAGCTCTCGTTTGGTGAGAGCTGGAGCAATAAACTGACCGACAAAGAATAATATAAACGGCAGCGAAAGCACCAAGCCGCCGATGAGGCAGATATCGATAATCACGCTAAACACCCCCATCGGGCTATTGGTTATGAGCTCGGTGTTCATCTTCGGGTAGTCGTGCTTGACCCGCTCCAGCGGCCAACTGAGCACCTTGGCAAAATCATCGACCCAGTACGCGATCAGCGTCACGAAGCCGCCAAAGACGACGGCGCTCTTGACCAGCGTCATGCGCAAATCTTCGAGATGCTCAAGAAAACCCATCGGCTTGCGAGCGCCCGTGGCAGCCGCCGGCGTTGGCTCGCTCTCGGGGGAACCGCCTTCATGGTATTCGTCAATGGGTACTTCTTCGCTCACGCGCCTGACCTACAAACAATTTTGGCCGTCGTCGGCAATCTCCGTATTTCGCTGCCTACGGGAATTTAGCAAAACCCACCTAGCCCATTTTTTAGTCCGCTGCCTTGGCCTGTTAAATTAATCCCCCTCACCCAGCCGCAGCCCAAAAATCACGCCCCGGAAAATCTCTTAATTCCACCCGCCTCCATCGTTGACACCCCTGCACCCAACCTTTGCGATGGTGGCCCTTTCGTCCTATTTCCACTTATAACATGGCTAAGAAATCCACTGCTAAGAAGTCCGCGGGCAAAAAGTCCGCTTCCAAGAAACCCGACCCTAAATCCGCCGCCAAAGGCAAAGCGCTCAAATGCGTCTACTCCTGGGGCGCCGGCAAGGCCGACGGCAATGGTTCGATGAAGAACCTCCTCGGGGGCAAGGGCGCCAACCTCGCGGAGATGACTCGCATCGGCCTCCCGGTGCCCCCCGGCTTCACCATCACGACGGAGGTTTGCACGTATTTTTACGCGAATAAGCGCACCTACCCAGCTTCACTCCAGGCCCAAATGGAAGCCGGCGTGAAGAATATGGAAAAAATCATGGGCTATAAGTTCGGTGACGCCACCGGCTTCCCCCTCCTCGTGGCCGTGCGCTCGGGCGCGCGCGACTCCATGCCGGGCATGATGGACACCATCCTCAATCTCGGGCTTAACGACCAAACGGTTCTCTCCCTCGCAGCCGCCACTAAGAACGAGCGCTTCGCCTGGGACTGCTACCGCCGCTTCATTCAAATGTACGGCGATGTCGTCATCGGCGTGCAAAAGCGCGAAGGCGAAGACCACGATCCGTTTGAGACGGTGATCCATGGCTTCAAGCACGAGAAATATCACGGCGATATCGAGGACTCCAAACTCACCGCCGCTGATCAACAGGAGCTCGTCCGCCGCTTCAAGGCTCTCGTCCATGATCGCACCGGGAAAAACTTCCCGAACAATCCGTGGGACCAACTCCGCGGCGCCGCCGGAGCAGTCTTCGGTAGCTGGATGAACGATCGCGCTAAAGTTTACCGCGCCAAATACGGCATCCCCTCCGAATGGGGCACCGCGGTTAACGTCCAGGCCATGGTCTACGGCAACACGGGCGACACCTCGGGCTCGGGCGTGGCGTTCACGCGCAACCCCGCCAACGGCACCAACGAATTCTACGGTGAGTTTCTCATCAACGCTCAGGGTGAGGACGTCGTCGCCGGCGTGCGCACCCCTGAGCCGGTGGCCGACCTCAAGGCCCAGATGCCAAAGTCTTACGCAGAACTCATGAAGGTTCGCGCGATTCTGGAAAAACACTTCAAGGATGTGCAGGACATCGAATTCACGATTCAGGAAGGCAAGCTGTTCATGCTGCAGACGCGCAACGGCAAGCGGACCGCGATGGCTGCGCTCAAATTCTCCATCGATATGGTGAAAGAGAAGCTCATCAACTGGCAGACCGCCATTCTGCGCAATCCCGCCGACCAACTCGAGCAGCTCCTTGCGCCCGTATTTAATTTGGCGGAAGTGAAAAAAGCTAAAGTCATCGCCACCGGTCTACCCGCCGGCCCCGGCGCCGCCACTGGCCAAATTTACTTCAACGCTGATCGCGCCGTTATCGCGGCTGAGAAGGGCGAGAAAGTCCTCCTCGTCCGCGTCGAAACCTCGCCGGAGGATTT
>CAMAVZ010000020.1:0-36650 GCA_945861645.1 Opitutus sp. GAS368
GTGTCGAAGCCGAGCACGGTTGCATTTCCACCGGGAAGCGCGGTGAGATTAGCGATGCCGCCAATATTGACAATGACGCGGTCGCGGCCGGCCGAGCGAAATACCGCGTCATGAAACGCCGGCACCAGTGGCGCGCCTTGGCCCCCAAGCGCCAGATCTTTGCGACGAAAATCAGCGACGACCGGAATGCCCGTGAGCGTGGCAATGACGTTGGGATCGCCAATTTGCAGGGTAAAGGCCGGCGTGAATTTGGGGCGGTGGCGAATGGTTTGCCCGTGACTGCCGATGGCGCAAATATCCCGCGCGGTGAAAGTGGTTTGAGCGAGCAGGGCTTGCACAGCTTGCGCCATAGCTTGGCCGATGAGCACGTCGGCTTGACCGAGTCGGTCGATTTCATTTTCACCGGGCCGGCACAAACTGAGCACTGTTTCGCGTAGCGCAGGTGGAAACGGTGCGCAATGGGTCGCGATGAGTTCCGGCTCGGGTGAAAAACGGACGAGGGCGGCATCGATGCCATCTACACTGGTGCCAGAGAGCGTACCAATATAGAGCTCAGACATCGGATAAAAGTCGGCGGATACGAAGCACTCTCATGAAATGAACGATTGAACCCGCTGCCGCAACGCCGATTATCTTTTTGCCATGCTCAACACGGAAACCCCCAGCCCCCAGCACCCTAATCTTGATCAATATGCTTCCGCCGATCTCGTGCGGGCTTTTACCGCTGATCAAGTGGTGGCGGCGAATGTCGTCCATGCCGCGGCTGATGCCTTGGCGCGGGCGGTTGATGCCGCGGTGCCGCGCATCGCGGCCGGTGGTCGTTTAATTTATGTCGGTGCCGGCACGTCGGGGCGACTGGGTCTCTTAGACAGCGTGGAATTATTTCCGACCTTTGCTTGGCCGAAGGATCGCGTCGCCGCTTTGTTGGCCGGTGGTCACGCCGCGTTGGGTTCCGCCGCGGAAGGCGCGGAGGATGATGAGGCTCAGGGCGGGGCGGATCTGCGCGGGCTGGCGGTTACGCCGCAAGATGTCGTTCTGCTGATCGCCGCTTCGGGCTATACTCCTTACGTGCTAGGCGCTCTGGCGGTCGCGAAAAGTGCGGGCGCGTTGACGATTGGCCTCGCCAATAATCCCCAGGCGCCCGTGGCCACCCAAGCGGACATCGGCATCACGCTCGATACGGGCAGTGAAACGATTGCGGGGAGCACGCGACTCAAAGCCGGTACCGCGCAGAAAATCGCGCTCAACACGCTTTCGAGTTCGATTATGGTTCGACTGAATAAGGTCTACGGTAACTTGATGGTCGATGTATTACCGACCAATGCCAAATTGGTCCGGCGCGCGGTGGCCTTAACACGGCAAGCCGCGAACGCGGACGAGGCTGCGGCCCGCGCGGCGCTCGAGGCCTGCAGTTATCGCGTGAAGGTGGCGATCGTCATGCTTCGCCAGAAGCTCAGCGTAGCCGACGCCCAAGCTGCGCTCGACGCGGTCGACGGCAGCGTTCGCCGCGCGCTCCTGCGCCGTTGAATCAGGGCATGAATAATTCTTCGGCAACGCGGCCGGCTTCGCGGCGGATTTTTTCTCCGGCTAATCTGGGCATCGGCCGATGCGGGGTAAGCTTTAGCCTTTTTTCCGTTGCGGCCGCGGCCCTGTGCCTCGTCGGCTGTGCGACCCTCAGCCCGTCGCGCCAGCCACGAAATGATCCGCCCGCGGCGCCCCGCGAGTTTCGGGCCGCGTGGGTGGCGGCAGTGGCGAATATTGATTGGCCGAGCCAGCCGGATTTACCGGTGGCCACGCAACAGGCGGAAATACTAGCCATACTAGATCGGGCCAGCGCCTTGAAATTAAATGCGATCATTCTGCAGGTTCGTCCCGCGGCGGATGCATTGTATCCTTCAGCGCTGGAACCGTGGAGCGAATATCTCTGCGGCGAACAAGGGCGTGCCCCGGTGCCGTTCTATGACCCGCTCCAAATGTGGATTGAGGAAGCGCACCGGCGCGGCCTTGAACTGCATGCGTGGTTTAATCCTTACCGCGCCCGGCATCATCAGGCGAAGTCAGCTTTTGCGCCGAACCATTTGGCGCTGACGCATCCTGCCGCGGTAAAAAAATACGGCGAATCCTGGTGGCTGGATCCGGGTGAGCCGATTGCGGTGCAACGGACGCTCGCCGTCATCGCGGATGTGGTGCGGCGCTACGACGTGGATGGCGTGCATCTGGACGATTATTTTTACCCGTATCCCATCGCGCCGCCCGCGGGCGCGATCGTCAAGCCGGGTGAAATTAAAGAGTCGTTGGATTTTCCTGATGAACCCTCTTGGAAAATTTATCGAACGACGGGTGGACAGCTCAATCGCGCCGACTGGCGCCGACAAAATGTTAATAGTCTCGTCGAGCAACTCCATCGCACCATTCATGCGATTAAGCCTACCGTGAAATTTGGACTGAGCCCCTTCGGACTGGGGCGACCTGATCGACGTCCGCCCGGCATCGCTGGTTTTAGTCAATATGATCAACTCTACGCCAACGTTGAGCATTGGATCGAGCGCGGCTGGATGGATTATCTGACCCCGCAACTTTACTGGCCAGCGGCCGCGACGGCGCAGTCGTTTCCGGTGTTACTCGATTATTGGGCCCAGCAAATTAACGGACGCTTTCATCTTTGGCCCGGACTGTTTACGAGCCGAATTAATGCTACGCCCCAAAGCTGGTCGGTCGGCGAAATTACGCAGCAAATCGCCGGGGCGCGGGCGCAGTCGGTGACGAGTGGCCACGTGCATTTTAGCATGGTGGCGCTCCTGCAAGATCGCCACGGAATTAGCACGCTTTTGCAAACGGAAGCGTACGCGCAAGCTGCGTTGGTGCCCACTTCGCCTTGGCTGGATGCGGTGGCCCCGCGGGCCCCTGAACTTAAAGCGCTGAGCGCCGGAAAAATTATGATCACACCCGCCGCGGGTAAACCAGTGGCGAATTATGCGATCTGGCGGGAGCGGGAAAAAGCTTGGGAGTTTTCTATTCAACCCGCGAGTGCGCCGTTGGTGGAGGCGCGGGGGGCGGAAGCTCTGGTGGTTTCGTCGATCGATCGTCTGGGTAATGAAAGTGCGCGCGTCACCTTGCGCTTAAACCGTCCGCGTCTTTAATGTCGTCACTGATGAATACTCCGATTGCGCCCGCGCCGCGGCCGTGGCTTTGGATTCCGACGCTTTATTTTGGACAGGGTATTCCCTACGTCGTGGCGATGACGCTTTCGGTGGTGATGTATAAAAATTTACAGATCTCGAACACCGCGATCGCGCTCTACACGAGCTGGCTGTATTTACCCTGGGTCATCAAGCCGTTGTGGTCGCCAGTGGTTGATTTGTATCGCACGAAACGCTGGTGGATTGTGGGGCTGCAATTTTTGCTCGGGCTCGCTTTGGCTTTAGTGGCCTTCACGCTGCCGATGGGGAATGGGTTTCAACTGACCTTAGCCGTTTTCTGGCTGATGGCTTTTAGTTCGGCGACGCACGACATTGCGGCCGACGGATTTTATTTGCTCGCGCTTCCGGCGCATCAGCAAGCGGCACTGGTCGGAGTGCGCAGCACCTTTTATCGAATCGCGATGATTGCGGGGCAGGGCGGCTTAGTTTATCTGGCGGGCTCTCTGCAGGAATTTACGGGTGATGTTCGCGTAGCTTGGACCGCCATCTTCATCCTGCTTGCGGTGTTTTTTGTCGGGCTCGCGCTTTATCATTGGCTGGTGTTGCCGCGACCGGCGGGGGATGGACCGGTGGGGGCGGGGCAGCCTTTCGCCGCGGGTTATCGGGAAGTATTCGGGGCTTTTTTTCGCCGCCCTGGGATTAAAGTTATTCTTAGTTTCCTGCTGCTTTATCGATTGGCCGAGGCGCAACTGCTGAAGTTAGTCACGCCTTTTCTCCTCGATGGTCGGGCGATTGGCGGGCTTGGGCTCACGACGCAGCAAGTGGGGATTGTTTATGGGACGGTTGGAGTAATCGCGCTAACCTTGGGCGGCATTTTGGGCGGCCTCGTTATTTCCCGCTATGGTTTGAAACGTCTCCTGTGGCCCATGATCACCGCAATGTATTTGCCCAATATTATATTCGTGTATCTGGCGGTCGCGCAGCCCACGAGCCTGCTCGTGATCGGTTCGGTGCTCGCGGTCGAGCAGTTCGGCTACGGCTTCGGCTTCACCGCTTATATGATCTACATGATTATGGTGGCGAAAGGCGCGCACCAGACGGCGCATTACGCGATCTGCACGGGGTTCATGGCCTTAGGCATGATGGTTCCAGGGATGGCGGCGGGGTGGATTCAGGATCATTTAGGCTATCTTAATTTTTTCATCTGGGTCTTGGTTGTCAGTGTTCCATCCTTCTTCGTTACCGCCCTCCTAAAAATCGACCCCTCATTCGGCCGCAAAAGCTGAGCATTCTTGCAGCCGCGCGGCGCGAGGTAGCCGGTCTGCCTTCGGCAAAAGTTGCTGACTACTTAGGCCGCTTTAATGGTTATCACGCGGAACAAAGGAGCCCCTGGAGCCAACCAAAAAGTCTAAATCGACCCCTTCATCTGCTTGCAGCACATGGTCGACATATAATTTCCAGTAGCCAGAGGCTAATGGCGGCACGGGGGGAACCCATTGCTTGATTCGGCGGGCCAGTTCCTCGTCGCTGATAAGCAATTGTAGTTTCCGCATTGGCACATCGAGTGCGATCAAGTCCCCATTCTGGACAATCGCGAGCGGGCCTCCGGCTGCGGCCTCTGGAACTGCATGCAGTACTACGGTGCCATAAGCCGTGCCACTCATCCGGGCATCGCTGATCCGGACCATGTCAGTGATGCCTCGACGCAGCAATTTAGGCGGCAAGGGCATATTTCCGACCTCGGCCATACCTGGGTAGCCCTTGGGCCCACAATTTTTTAGCACCATGATGCAATGTTCGTCGATATCGAGCTCCTCATCATCAATGCGCGCGTAGAAATCTTCGATATTCTCAAAGACTACGGCCCGCCCAGTGTGCACCATCAGCGCTTGCGTAGCCGCACTCGGTTTGATGACCGCACCCCGCGGGGCCAGATTGCCGCGCAAAACCGCGATGCCGGCTTTAGCTTTGAAAGGGGCTTGCAGGGTCTTAATTACTTCTGGGTTAAAATTCTTAGCCTCAGCAATATTCTCTCCGATGGTCTTTCCGGTCGCCGTGAGGGCATTGAGATGAAGATATGGCGCAATCTCTTTCATCACCACCGGTAAGCCGCCAGCATAGCAGAAGTCCTCCATTAAGTATTGCCCGGAGGGCTGCATATTAACGAGGCACGGCAGCTCGCTGCCCAGTCGATCAAAGTCATCAATAGTCAATTTCACACCGATGCGTCCGGCTATCGCAATGAGATGGATCACGGCATTGGTAGAGCCGCCAATTGCGGCCAAGGTGCGGATAGCATTTTCAAACGCCTCTCGGGTTAGGATTTTCGAGAGCTTCAAGTCCTCATGCACCATGGCCACGATGCGGCGACCAGCCATCCGAGCTAGTACGTTGCGCCGACCGTCGACGGCCGGGTAAGCGGCGTTGCCGGGCAAACCAAGACCCAAGGCCTCCACCATGCTAGCCATCGTGCTAGCTGTGCCCATGCTCATGCAATGTCCGTGACTGCGATGCATGCAGCTTTCGGCCTCAAAAAAATCTGCTAACTTGAGGGTGCCGGCACTGACCTGCTCGCTCATATTCCAGACTCCCGTGCCTGAGCCTAATTCTTGACCGCGCCATTTTCCACTGAGCATCGGGCCACCGCTAACCCCCACCGTGGGTAAATCTACGCTGGCGGCCCCCATCATCAAGGAGGGGGTGGTTTTGTCGCAGCCCATCAATAAGACGACCCCATCGATTGGGTTACCGCGGATACTTTCCTCTACATCCATGCTGGCCAGATTGCGGTAAAGCATAGCGGTAGGACGCAGCAACGTTTCCCCGAGCGACATGACCGGAAACTCCAAAGGAAACCCGCCGGCTTCATAAACGCCAATTTTTACCTGCTCAGCGATGGTGCGGAAATGAGAGTTGCAGGGCGTCAGTTCGCTAAAAGTGTTGCAGATTCCAATCACCGGACGCCCATCGAACTGGTCATGCGGAACCCCTTTCCCTTTCACCCAGCTCCGGTAAAGGAAACCTTCGCGATCTTGTCGGCCAAACCATTGCTGGCTTCTCAAACTGCGCGTTTTATTAGTGACGGAAGAGTCTGCGGCCATAGAGCGATGGAGGGAGGGCTAAGTAAAATTTAGAATTAGCCTAATTTTTAAAATCTTACTGGCGGGGTGCCGTTGCGATTTTTACGTCGGCTCGAGGTGTTTAAATAATCACCCCGCTTTTATTTAATAGCGAAGAAATACCAGATAAAATCATCGCGGTTGGCGCAAGCCCCTTGCGTCATTAGAAAATCACGGGTCCTTGCATGGCAAACTATCGAAAATCGCCTTTCCTTCGCTGGGACTGACCGCCAACTTCGAGCTACCCCCATTCGCTTCATCCCATGATGAAGGTTTTTTATGAACCTCACGCTGCCTGATTGGATTATTATTATTACTTACCTGATCGGTTGCTTAGCCGCCGGTTTATCGATGCGGAAATTTGTGCGCGGCGTGGAAGATTTTGCCGTCGCCGGTCGCGAGATGGATGTAAATCTCGGCATCGCCTCGCTCGCTGCCACCGAACTTGGGTTGGTGACGATTATGTACACGGGGCAACTGGGCTACGAAAAGGGTTTCGCTGGCTCTATGATTGGCGTGATTATGTGCATCGCCATCTGGCTCATCGGTCGTACGGGATTTGTGATTGGTCCGCTGCGGGCCGCGGGGGTCATGACGATTCCAGAACTTTTTCAAAAGCGCTTCGGCTCACGCGTTCGCTGGTTAGCCGGACTTTTTGTGGTGCTCGGTGGTTTGCTTAATATGGGCATCTTCCTCCGGCTAGGAGGAGAGTTTTTGGTCTCTGCCACGGGCATGCCGCCCGGTTGGCTTGAGTGGGTCATGACGGTGCTCCTTGGCCTCGTGCTCATCTATACTGCGCTCGGTGGAATGCTTTCCGTCCTGGTCACGGATTATCTGCAGTTTTTAGTCATGGGGGTGGGCTTGGTGGTTACCTCCGTGTTGGTGATCGATCACATCGGCTGGATTAATTTGGTCCAAGGTCTCACCACCGCTTGGACGGGGGGCGGGGCGGCGCACTCCGTTACGCAGATGACGGCTCATCCGTTTAATCCCTTTCATGCTTCCAGTTTTGGTTGGGGTTATTTGCTCTGGCAGTTCGCGCTCAATATTGCCGTCGCCACGACGTGGCAGACCCAAATTAGCCGAGTGCTGGCCACTAAAAATGCGGACACCGCCAAGCGCATGTATCGGCAAACCGCCTTTTATTATGTAGGTCGTTTTTTGCTCCCCGGTCTGTGGGGCGCGGCGGCTTTCGTCTGGTACGCACAACAGGGCGGACTGCCGAAGGAGCTGACCTCGCTGACCGCGATGCCGCATTATCTGAGCCTGGTGCTCCCGGTCGGAGTGATTGGCCTCGTGGTCGCCGCGATGCTCGCCGCCGAAATGTCGACGGATAGCGGCTATATGCTGACGTGGGCCACCGTCATTTATAATGATTTAATCACCCCGTGTCTGCGGCAGCCCCTCGCGCCCAAGCAGCAACTCTTGCTCACGCGCCTGCTGGTCCTGGCGATCGCCATCTTTTTGCTGTTCTATGGACTCTGGTATGAGTTGCCCGGCAATGCTTGGGACTACCTCGCGGTTACGGGTAATATTTACCTCGCCAGTGTCTTCACGCTGTTGGTCGCGGGTCTTTATTGGCCGCGCGGCAATGCAACGGGCGCTGGGGCTGCTTTGATTTTAGGCGCGATTGGCCCGCTGGCTTTTCTTCTCTTAGGCCGAACCTATCCGATTGCGCCCGAAGTCGCCGGCGCTTCCTCTTTTGGCCTCGCTGCTCTCGGTATGATCCTCGGCTCCCTGCTCACTCCGGCCCCCTCCACTCAATGCATACTCCCGCGGTAATTTTTTGGACCATCTTGCTTTTCGCCTCCATTGTTTGGTACGGCTTTCTCGTATTTTACGTCGGGATTAAAGCCGGCCGAGAAATTCGCACCATGATCGCGGAATTAGAAAAAACGCTTTTGCCCTAAGCGGTGAGGGCTTAACTAGGCACTTCATCTTATGAGTAGCAGCATTCGTTGCCATATTCTTGGTTTTGTTCTCCTCGGCTTGTTGGGCCTGACGGGTTGCCAAACGCACCAACCCGGAACGTCGCTCGCCCGCACCGGCGATGAGATTGTGGTGGCCGGACAATTGTTTCATACGGGGACCCGCGTGATTACTTGGATGGATCCGCATGGTTATGATGCTTACCGCGTGGAGCGTCGGTTCAGTCCGCTGGCGAGCAGCGACTGGGAGAAGACGAAGGTGGAAGCCAAGGAGGTCACAACGCCCAACCGTTACAGCCTGCGCGGAAATTCGCTGGCCCCCGCCGAGCTTGAGCGCCTGCGCGGTGGCGGTTGGGATCTGCCCGCCTTGCAGCGCGTGGTAGATCAATTTGTAATCCATTATGATGTCTGCGGCCTCAGCAAGGTGTGCTTCAATGTGCTGCATGATCACCGCGGTCTCAGCGTTCATTTCATGCTCGATCTCGATGGCACCATTTATCAAACCCTCGATCTGAAAGAGCGCGCGCGTCACGCCACTATTTCCAACGATCGTTCCATCGGCATCGAGATTGCCAACATGGGCGCCTATGCACCCGGTGACACCAAGACGCTCGACGAATGGTATCAGCGGGATGCCCAAGGGCAGCCTTACATCAAAATCCCGGCGCGGCTCGGTGATCCCATGATCTACACCAAAAATTTTGTGGGACGCCCCGCTCGGGCTGTGCCGGTGCGAGGGGTCGTGCAGGGGACGGAGCTCGTGCAGTATGATTTTACGCCAGAACAATACGCCGCGCTGATCAAACTCACGGCGACGCTCGCAAAAATTTTCCCGAAAATTACCCTCGATTATCCTCGTGACCACCGTGGTCAGCTGGTCCCGCATAAATTAACTGACGCCGAGCTGGCCCGCTATCACGGCGTGCTAGGTCATTATCATATTCAGACGAATAAAACTGACCCAGGTCCGGCGTTGCAGTGGGATAAATTAATTGACGGGGCGCGTCAGTTGGCGCGCTGATCGCCCGCTGGAGTCGTAGGCGCTGGGTGCAGTTAGCGTCTGCAGCGGCGGAGGCTCCCCGCGTTTTAGACGCACGGGGCCATTTTTTGTTTGAGCGCCATGACGCGTGCACAAGCGGCGGCGATTCGCTCGGGGGAGAGGCGCCCGGATTCGACGGCGCGGCTAATGATGGTCGCGGCTTTTTCGGCGATGCGCGGATCGTAACTCGAATTATTGCCCAAGCAGAGCACATCGATCCCCGCTTCCAGCGCTAGCGGGATGGCTTGCTCGAGACCGTAATGGCTAGCAATCGCCTTCATCTCCAAGTCATCGCTGATAATCACGCCTTGGAAGCCCAGTCGCTCCCGGAGTACGCCGGTTTGCACGGCTCGCGAAAGGGTGGCCGGGTAGGTTGGATCGAGGTGACGATTAATCACGTGGGCGCTCATGATGGCATCGCATCGCCCCGCGGCGATCAGTTGCTGAAACGGGATGAGTTCGCGCTCATGCCAGGTGGCCGTAACATCGACGAGGCCGAGATGGGTGTCACCAGTAGCGCTGCCGTGTCCGGGAAAATGTTTCGCGCAAGTCAGCACACGGTGGGCGCGGTGAGCTTCGACGAATTCAGCCGCGTGGCGGGCAACGACCGCTGGATCGCCTGAAAAACTCCGACCCTTGCCCTTGATGATGGGGTTATCAGGACGAGCATCGAGATCAACCACCGGAGCCAAGTTGAGGTTGAAGCCCAACGCGGCCAGATTTTGGGCGATGCGCTCTGCGTGGCGGTAGGTTTCCGTTGGTTGATTCAGTTGGCCTAGCTCCTCGTGTGAGCTGCTGGCGGGGAATCCATACTCAGGCTTGAGCCGATTGACGCGCCCGCCCTCCTGATCAACCGCGATGAGCAAGGGGTGAGCGGCCTGGGCTTGGAGATAGGTGATCAGCGCGCGAACTTGTTGGGGTGACTCAATATTGCGGCGGCGCAGGCTGGGCTCTGCCATTTCCTGATCAAATAAAATGACCCCGCCAATGTGTTGTTCGCGAATCGCGCGCTCCACTAAACCGCACTCCGTCGGCGTGCAGCCGCGGAAACCGACGAGCAGGAGTTGGCCAATTTGTTCGCGTAGTGTCATGAAAAAATTGTGACCGGCGGGAGGCTCAGCGTTTCGTGAGGCCGAGCCCGGGGGCCTCGGTCGGGATAATTTTCCCCTCGACCAACTGCGCGCCGTTAAAAAGATCATTTTTTATCAGCAGCGCCCCATCAAGGTCGACCCAGTCGGCTAAGGGCGAAAGTTGGGCGGCGGCGGAGATCGCGCAGGAGGTTTCGGTCATGCAGCCGAGCATCACTTTCAGATTTAGCTGGCGGGCGAGGGTGATCATCTGGTGCGCCTCGTGGAGGCCGGTGCATTTCATGAGCTTGATATTAATACCGTCAAATACGCCGCGCGCGGCGGGCACATCAATTAAGCGCTGCACGCTTTCGTCCGCCATCAAAGGGAGCGGGCTACGTTCGCGCAACCAGGCAGTGTCATCGATTTGCTCTTTGGGCATGGGTTGTTCGATGAACAAAACTCCCTGCGTGGCCAGCCACTCGCTCATGCGCAGCGCGTCCTCGCGGTCGCGCCAGCCTTGGTTGGCATCGACGGTGAGGGGCTGGTCGGTCACTTGGCGAATCGTGGTGATCAGTTCGCGATCCGTGTCGCGGCCTAATTTTACTTTCAGGATTTTATAGGGCGCGGCGGCGAGCGTCTTCTGCCGCACCACCGCTGGGGTATCGATGCTAATGGTGAAAGAAGTGGCGGGGATGCGGGCCAAATCGAGGCCCCAATGACGGTGCCATGAAGTGTTTAATTTTTTTCCGACCCAATCATGTAAGGCTAAATCTAGGGCGGCTTTCGCCGCGGGATTACCGGGAGCCAACGCCTCAACTTGCGCGCCGATGGCCGTGATTTGTAACAGGTCGGGGAAGGCCGCGGGATCAACTAATTTTAAAAAGGCGGCGGCACTGGCCGGGGTCTCCCCAAGATACGGCGGCATCGCGGCCTCACCGTAGCCGATGAGGCCCTCGTGCTCCAGTTCGACCATCAAGGCGGGGGTCGTGGTGCGTGAACTCGTCGCGAGGGTGAAGGGATGGGCGAGTTCGAGCGTGTAGGGATAAAAGCGGAGATGCATAGCCAGGGAACTGACACCAAGGCGCGCGATTATTTGGCGGGGGCCGGCTGCGAGTAAAAGACGCGCAGTTCTGGTTTAACCCCGATGAGCACCTGCGCCCGCTGCAGCGCTTTTTTCGTGGCGAGCGTCGGATTTTCTTCCGCCGAAAAAATATCTTCGGCGCCAATTTTTTTGGCGAGTCCGCTGCGTTTTAGCACGGCGGCAACATCGCCGTGGACGCCGGAAATGAGCAGATGCCGACCTTCTAACTGGAGATATTCTAACAATTGACCAAGGGCCATGACCGTCGTGGCGTCGAGGTGGCGCGCATTTTTCAGGCGCAGGATAAATACTCGGATTTGCGGATCCTCGGCCAAGCGGCGGACCCCGTCCTGAAAAATATCGGCCGCGCCAAAAAATAAGTCGCCCTCGACGTGCACGATGGAAACCTGCGGACTATTCCGTTCTGTGGGGGTGTCGATCTGGGCGAGTTGGCCTTGGTCGTTAAAGGCATGCTCGATGAGGGTGGGGGCGCTGGCTTTCTGCAGAAATAGCACGAGTGAAAATCCAATGCCGACATAAATGGCGGTATCAAGTTGCAGAAAGAGCGCGGCGAATAACGTCACCCAAAAAACCGCGGCGTCAGCGCGCGTAGAGCGACGGGCGATGGTGATTTGCGCGGGGTTAAATAAACGCAAGGCAATGCTGATCAGGTACGCCGCGAGGGCGGCGACGGGAATGTAATTGAGCAGCGGGGAGAGCAGGAGCACGGCAAACAGTACCCCGATACTGCTGATGATGGTCGCAAATTGGGTCCGACCCCCGCTCGCTAAATTGGTGGCGCTGCGCAAAAAGGAAGCTGATCCCGGCATCGCCCCGAAGGCGGTGGCGGCAAGATTGCCCAGCCCCATGCCAATGAGCTCTTGGTTCGGATCGAGCCGCTGCCCCGAGCGCGCCGCCAGGGTTTTAGCGATGGAAATAGCTTCCAGCATGCCGAGCAAGGCGATGGCGATCGCCGTGCCCGTGATGCGCGGCAGCAGGAGTAAGCCCTCTTGGTTTAAGGGAAACCCAGTGAAAATTGGCATCGCACTAACCATTTCGCCGAGATCGCGGACCAAGCGTAAACCGTGATCCTCGAGCTTGCATGTCGCGGCGATGATACTCGCGAGAAATAGGACGATGATCCCCTCTGGCCAGCGCGGTCGCCAACGGCGCAACAAATAGAGCAAGCTGAGTGAGCCCGCGCCAGTCGCCGCCGTTAGATAATTAAAATCTAGACTCAGCAAACTCGTGATTAAGTAGTGGACCGTGCCGGGCAGACTGACTGCTGGGGCCCGATCGATCCCTAGGAAATTGCCAATTTGCCCGATAATAATTAAAATACCCACGGCCGTCGTGTAGGCGATGATCACCGTGCGCGAAATAAATTGAGTCAGTTGCCCCGTTTTAGTTAACCCCGCCGTCAGTTGAATGATGCCGATGATGCAACCGAGCAGCAGAACTTTCGCTAAGGGCGTTAGGGGAACATCCGCGAGACTCAGCACCGCGCCCGCCAGAATAATACTGATGGTGTTAGTGGGCCCGAAAACGAGGTGGTGGGATGAACTGTAGCAAGCGCAGATCAAGGAGCCGATCACCGCGGTGGCGAGGACCGCATGAATGGGTAGCCCGACGACGAGGGCGAAACCGATGGCCTGAGGAATCGTGATGACGGCGACCGTGACACCTGCAATTATATCAGCGCGCAATTTTTCTCGGCTGTAGCTGGCGACTTCTCGCCATAAAGGCGGAATTAAGTTGGCTCGAATTTGCCCGCCAATGCCGGTGATCCGCCGGCTGGCTACTTGGGTTAGGTCGTCGAGCTCCTGCATTTAAGTTAGAGTGGTAACAATGTGGACCGATGGCAATCTCTGGCTCGGTCAACGCGGGGCTGGTTTAAAAACCCGCGCATTATTTCATCGTGGATCCGCTGCGCTCGTCGATTAATCGGCTCCGCCTAGCGTGACGCTGTCAGCTCTTGGTGAGGGTTATTTTTGCTGTCAGTTTTCGTTATCGGCTCGACGATTTATATCCTTCAACTGCGCCGATCTTAACCTGCCAATGAGGTAGTGGATTAATCCGTAACTGGGTCGTTCGATAAACTGCGGCCAAGTTATCGCGTCCAGCAACGCCGGAGAACGCCTTGTTTTTGAATTAAAGACATGGATTTGCATCATGCAGCTGCTTTTGAGTATTTTTCTGCAGTCGACCTTTCGTAACCTCAACTTGGCAGCAATTTGTGAAAATTTTTAGGGAAAATTATCGAGTGTTTTCTTGACTGGGGGGTATAGAATGGGGAGAAATGGGGCGTTCTGGGGAATTAGGGCCCCGAACTCACCCATGTCGTCTTTAAATAACACCATTTATTCCGGCCGTTTTGAGCACACGCTCGATGATAAGAATCGTCTCACGATTCCGTCATTGTGGCGTTGGGCACATACGGACACGGAGACGTTTTTGGCGATCCCGCATCCCGATAGTTACATCGCCGTGCTCCCGCCGGCGCGGGTGGCGAAATTACTCACGCAGGTTTCCGAAATGAAAATATCGGACCGCGAGGCCCAGGCAGTGAAGGCGAAAATATTCTCGGAGGCCCTTTCGTTTACCTTCGATAAGCAGGGTCGCTTCGGCATCAGCCCCGACCTCTTGCGTCATGCGGGCATTGCGAAGGACGCGGTGCTGTCCGGCATGGGCGATACTTTTAATATTCTCAGTCCGGCGCGTTGGACGGATCTGCAACGCACGACGGCGGGAGAAAACTTCGGCGACATGATGCGCCGGATCGGGCTCTAAAATCGTGAAGACCCTCACGCTGATTCGTCCGCAACCTTTACCCAGGCTCGCGCTCATCTTCTGTGCCAACCGGCGCGCCTTGCTCCGCGAGTCGCTCACGCTCGGGCTGCCGTGGAAAAAAATCCATGCTCGCGCCCGCGCTTGAATCTCTGCCGCTCGCGATGACACAGGGCCACCAACCGGTCATGTTGACGGAGGTCCTGGAATACCTCGCCCCCCTGCGTGGGCAGGTTTACCTCGATTGCACTTTCGGTGGGGGCGGGCACACCCGCGCCATTTTGGCCACGGGGGCGAGCGTGCTTGCCCTAGATCGGGATCCGGCGGCCCAGCCCCGTACCGTTGAGTTAAGCGCGGAGTTTCCGGCGACCTTTCGCTTTGTTGATTTAAATTTTGGCGATCTCGCGGCGTTGCCGGAGACTGGCTTGCACGGCATCCTGTTTGATTTGGGCGTTTCGTCGTTTCAGCTCGACGAAGCTGACCGCGGTTTTGCTTTTCGCCATGACGCGATCACCGACATGCGCATGGATCCGCGGCAGGGTGCTGCCGCCGGCGTTTGGTTGGAAAATGCGAGCCATGATTCGCTCGTTGATGCAGTGCGCGATTTAGGTGAGGAGAAAAATTGGCGACGCGTAGTCGAGGCGATCGAAGGCGCCCGAGGCACGGGGGCACTCGCACGTACCGCCGCCTTAGCTGAGCTCATCGCGGCCGCGATTCCCGCGGCCGTTAAGCGGGAGAGTCGCCTTCATCCTGCGACGCGTACTTTCCAGGGTATTCGGATGGCGGTGAATGATGAACTGGGCGCGCTGGAGCGCGCGTTGCCCGTCGCCTTCGCCAAACTCGCGCCTGGCGGGGTGCTCGCGGTGATCAGTTTTCATTCACTCGAGGATCGTCCCGTGAAGCAATTTTTCCGCAAGGCCTGTGGCCAACCAGTTGATGCCAACGATGCCACCCCCCAGCAACTGCGGGCCAAGTTTGCCGAGCCGCTCACCCGCAAGCCGCTGACTCCCTCCGAGCGTGAACTAGCCGCCAATCCACGGAGCCGTTCCGCAAAGTTGCGCGTGCTGCGTAAAATTTAATCTATCGCCATGAAACCACCTCCGGCCCTCGGCCTTATTAATCGCTCGATCGTCCTGACACTGTTGCTGCTCATTTTCTGGGGTTCGGTCGGACTCGGCGCCGTCTGGGCGCGCCAAGGCATTTCACAGGCGGCGAATCGCAATCGCGCGCTCGTCAGCAAATTAGCCGATATCGATCGTCGGTTGGATGAGGTTAACGCCCAGGTCGCCACCGCCGTTAATCCTGATACGCTCTTGCATCAAAACCAAGTGATGCGGCTCACGCTGGCGTCGCCTCGTGAAGTGCAGGTGGTGCGGGTTGCGGAGTCCCCTGAATTACGCCTCGCCCAGAAGCGCAACAGCGAAATTTTTAATCTGACTGCAGCTACTTTTAACACGGGCCAGGCCCCCGCTTTTCGCGGGCTAACCGCGGCCTTGCGCTGATCTCATGTCGAAGGGTTTCGCTTCCAACCGTCTCAGCCTGCTCGCGATCGGCGTCATTGCTTGCTTCGTCAGCGTCGGCGTGCGATTGGTTTTTTTACACGTAGTGGATCGCGACGAGTTATTGCGCTTTGTGGACAAAGCGCGCCGCCAGATCGTCGTCGAGCAAGCCCGCCGCGGCACGATTCTTGATACGCGAGGAAACTTGCTGGCAACCTCTCGCTCCGAAATCACCGTCGCTGTTGATCCTTGGTCGTTGCAAGAATACCTCGAGATAGAAAAAAATCCCAGCAAGCGCGCGCGCAAGAGCGCCGCGGAAAAAATCAAGCGGGGGCAATTGGCCGCTTTGCTGGATCTGCCGGTGGCCGACGTCGAGCAAGCTTTTGTGCCGATGATGCGGCCGATCGATCCGCTGAAAGCTCAGCGTGATGGCAAGGTTGATGGCGTGACCAAGGATCGTTGGGTAAAATTGCGGGAAGCTTTGCCCGCGAGCGTCTATGATAAAATCGAGGCATTGGCGGTCCGCGGGATTACGCATAATCGAGTTTATCGGCGAGTATACCCGGGCGATGGCCTCGCGGCGCACCTGATCGGTTACTTAAATAAAGAGGGCACACCGGTGAGTGGGGCGGAGCATCATTTTAATCTCTATCTCAAAGGGCAGGATGGGTGGATTGAATCAGAAAAAGATGGGGCGCGGCGTGAACTCGCCCAATTTCGCTCGCGCGAGGTGCCCGTCGCCAACGGCAACGACGTCGTGCTGACCATCGACTCCGTGGTGCAGCACATCATCGAAGAAGAATTAAAAACCATCGCCGCTAAATTTCAGCCACATTTTGCCACGATCATCGCCAGCGATCCGATGACGGGTGCGATTCTCGGCCTGGCGAACTACCCGAGTTTCGATTTAAATCATTACAGTAAGGCGCCGCTGGAGGCGCAGCGTAATTATGCGATTACGGACCTGATTGAGCCGGGTTCCACCTTTAAGATTGTGGCGGCGGGGGCGGCGTTAAATGAAGGTTTAGTTACCGCGCGCACAACGTTCGACTGTAGCAATGCGACGATCGACTATAAAGGCCGCACCTTAAAATTGCCGAGGGAAGATGAATTGTTTGGCCGTTTGAGTGTGGCTGATATTGTGGCGCATTCGAGTAATCGCGGAGCGGCGCAACTGGCGATGCTCATGGGCGAACAGCGTTTTTACGATTATGTCCGCGCGTATGGTTTTGGTGAAGCGACGGGCTTGGGGCTTGGGGGTGAGGTGCGCGGACAGCTGGCTTCGCCCGCCAAATGGGACGGTCTAACGATCACGCGCATGCCGATGGGTCATGCGGTGGCCGCCACCCCGTTGCAAATCCACATGGCAATGAGCGCCGTGGCGAACGGCGGCGTGCTTTTGCGCCCGCAGATCATCAAAGAAATTAAGGATCCGAAGGGAAATATTGTGCGCACCTTTACCGCCGAAAAACGGGGGCAAGTGCTCAAGCCCAGCACGGCGGCGCAATTAGCCCAGTTGCTCACGGGCGTCGTGCGCGAGGGCACCGCGAAGGGCTTTGATATTCCCGGTTTTGAAATCGCCGGAAAAACGGGGACGACTCAAAAAATTATCGGCGGCAAATACAGTACGAAGCATCACGTCGCCTCCTTCGTGGGATTTTTCCCGGCGAGTCGGCCCGAGATTGTTTTATCGGTGATTGTTGATGATGCAGTCGTCGCTGGCGGTACGGCCTACGGACGCGTAGTGGCGGCGCCCGCGTTCCACCACATTGCCGAGCAACTCATCCAGTATCTGGATATCAAGCCAGGGCTGCCGACGAATCGCACTTTTCTCGCGGCGCAAGGAGGTTTCCCATGATTGGTTATCTCACGCCTAACTATCCGTTAGTGGCGGCTTTTCGGGCGCAACTGGTCGTGCGGCCCCGGGTAAAGCATCGGCTGACCACGGGACTCTTCAAATCGGCGCCAAATTTAGCGGACTATTTTCCGGCCGATGAAATCCTCGCGCGCCAAGGCGATTTAGATCGTCCCATTTCGGGTCTCGCGAGCGACAGTCGTCGGGTGCTGGCCGGCAATGTGTTTTTTGCGCTGCCGGGGCATCGAGCAGACGGTAATTCTTTTATCGACCAAGCGATCAGTCGCGGGGCCGTCGCCATTGTCGCGGAGAAAATTCCGAGCGGAATGGCGGCGCGCGTGACTTATATTCAGGTGGCTGATGTGCGGTGGACCCTCGCGAAAGCGGCGCAGCGCTTTAATCATTTTCCGGATCGCTCGCTGGAGGTGCTCGGGGTCACGGGTACGAATGGTAAGACCACGGTCGCGCATCTCATTAAGCATTTATTGGCGACAACGACCCAGCGGGTTGGCCTGGTGGGGACGATCAACTACGATCTCGGGCATCGGGTGGTGCCCGCGTATCAGACGACGCCAGAGTCTTTAGAATTGTATGGTCTCTTGGCGCAGATGCGTGAGGCCGGTTGCCGCCAAGCGGTGGTGGAAGTCAGTTCGCATGGCCTCGATCAACAGCGCGTGGGCGGTCTGCAGTTCGGGGTGGCGGTCTTTACTAATTTTACGGCGGACCATCTTGATTATCACCGGACGAACGCGGCTTATTTTAGTGCGAAGAGACGATTTTTTAATGGTGAGAACGGGCCTCTCCCGAAAGTAGCGGTGGTTAATATCGATGACGCGGGCGGTCGGGAATTGGCGGCGGCGCTCCCCGCCGCGGTCCGTCTTATCAGTTTTGGGGAGTCCGCGACTGCGCTCGTGCGAGCGGAGCAAGTGCAGGTGAGTGCGCACGGCACCGCCTTTCGCTTGCTTTGGCCCGAGGGAAGCATCGACGTAGCAAGTCCGCTGCTCGGTCGTTATAATGTCAGTAATTTAGTCGCGGCGTTTGCGGCTTGTTATGCGCTGGGTCGTGATCCGGCGGTCGTGGCCGTGCGGCTAAAGAATTTTACCGTGGTGCCGGGTCGTTTGGAGCGAATTACCGGTGGGTCGGGAGCGCAGGTCTTCGTCGACTATGCTCATACCCCAGCGGCCATGCGGGCTTCGTTAAGTTTGTTGCGGGCGCTGACGCCAGGGCGTCTCTTGGTCGTCTATGGTTGTGGCGGCCAGCGTGACCGATCCCAACGGGCGCCGCTCACCAAAATTGTGCAGGAGATTGCGGATCAGGTTTGGGTGACCGCTGATAATCCCCGCGCGGAGCCGCTGGCCGATATTTTTGCTGACCAGCAGGCGGGGGTGATAGCGGCGGAGCGGATCGCTTTTGTGCCGGATCGGCGGGAAGCGATTCGGCAGGCGTTGGCCGCCGCGCGCGTCGGTGATGGCGTGCTCATCGCGGGGAAGGGCCACGAAATTTACCAGAAATTAGCCGATACGATTGTCCCTTTTGATGATCGGCAAGTGGCGCGGGAGTTACTCGTGCCGACGACACGGCGGCTGACTTAATTACCCCGATGCCCACTTTTGCCGCAGAAAAAATGGCGACTTGGACCGGTGGTCGCTGGCTGGGTTCACCCGCGAGCCCGCTCAGCGGCTTTACGGCCGATACGCGGACGCTGGTTGCAGGGCAGGCGTTTGTCGCCTTGAAAACAGCCCAGCGCGACGGACATGACTTTCTCGCGGCGGCGGCCGCCCGCGGTGCCGTAGCGGCCTTCGTTAGTCACGCGGTGTCCGGTAGTGGCTTAGCGCAATTAGTGGTGCCGGATCCATTGCGGGCGCTGCAACGCATCGCGCGGGAACATCGGCGAGAATTTAACGGTACGGTCATTGGAGTCACGGGCAGTGTGGGTAAGACTTCGACTAAAGATCTGCTGGGGATTTTACTGGGTGGGGCGACTCACGTGCTGACCACCGAGGGGAATTTAAACAATCATCTCGGCGTGCCCTTGACGTTAACCAAGCTCGATACGACGCGGCAGGCATACGCGGTGCTTGAAGCGGGGATCAGTGGCCCAGGCGAAATGGCGCTATTGGCTGAAATGATCGAACCTGATCATAGTCTGCTCACGCTCGTGGCGCCGGCGCACTTGGCTGGGCTCGGTTCACTCGCCGGGGTGGCGCAGGAGAAGGCCTTATTATTGGCCGCCACGCGCGGGGGTGGGCTGAAAGTATTTCCGGCCAGCGCCGGTCAGTTTGAAGTTTTGCGCAGGTTAGTTAACGCCCTCGTGTTGGTGCCGGAAAATGAAAATTATTCCGCGGGGAGCGGCCGCAGCTTAAAATTTAAAGTAACCCAGTCGCCCAGCAAGACGGAGGTGACTTTGGGTGGTCAACGGCACTTTCGGTTGCCCCGAGTTTCTCGTGGGATGGCTGCAAACGCGGCACTCGCGCTGGCTTTAGCGGGCGAACTCGGAGTGACGGACAGCAACTTGCAGTGGCGGATCGCGAATTGGTTACCCTCAAAGTGGCGCGGAGAGTTGCAGCAGTTCGGTCGCGCCCAAGTATACTGTGATTTTTATAATGCAAATCCGGCCTCGATGCTGGATGCGCTTGAAGCGTTTCAAGGCAAGGTCGGGGCAAATCTCCCTCGCCTGTATGTGCTCGGGTGTATGGAGGAACTCGGGTCGGGGGCGGGCGAGTATCATCAGCAAGTCGGTCGGCAGATCCATTTACGGCCGGATGATTATTTATTTGTGATCGGTGGGTCGGCGGCGGCTTTACGGGAAGGTTTATTAGAAAATGGCAATGCGGCCGATCAGATTGCCGTGATTACTGATTTGCCGCCGGTGCGCGCGCGGCTGGCAGATTTTTCCGGAGCAGTTTTTTTGAAAGGCAGTCGTCGGTACCAACTGGAAACTGTATTGGCGGATACCGCGGTCAGCGCGACGCATTAAAATGGCATTTATTATCCAAAAATTAAAAATCGGTGAGGGCGAATGCCTAACGCCGCAGCGCGTGCGTAGCGGTGAACGTGCCGCGGGCGCTCGCGCAGGATTAATCGTCACGGAGGAGTCGCATGCTTAGTAAGCTATCAGCTTACGGCGATTGGTTCGGCCCGTTGCGATTGTTGCATTATAATAGTGTGCGGACCATTGGCGCGGCGATTACCGCACTCGTGATTGGTTTCATCATTGGCCCTTGGTTGATTCGCCGTTTTCGGGAATTGAAATTTGGCCACGGCTACATCGACGAGCGCACGGGCGCGTTAGGCGCCACGTATTTCGATAAATGCCACACGCCGACCATGGGCGGGTTAATTATATTTTTCTCGGTATTTTTCAGTAGTGTGCTCTGGGCAGAATCGAATATCTGGGTGTTCGTCGCCCTCTTAGTCTATACACTCCTCACCATTCCCGGTTGGCGAGATGACTACTTAAAGGTGGTGCACAAAAATAATGACGGCCTTAAATCGTGGGAGAAGATCGCTTGGCAGTCCGCCACGACTGTTCTCGCGCTGGGGATTTTACTCTGGCACCCGCTCAGCGCCGGCAAGATTCGAGAACTGTGGGTGCCATTTGTAAAGACGGCCGTGATCCAATATATGCCGTGGTGGTTACTGCTCATGTTAATTTATCTGTGGATTGTTGGCTTCAGCAACGCGATCAACCTCACGGATGGTTTAGACGGACTCGCCGTCGGTTGCACCATCACGGTGGCCCTCGTTTTTGGCATGATGGCGTACGTGGCGGGGCGGGTTGATTTCTCCGGGTATTTGTTAATTAGCCATGTGGCGGGCGCGGGGGAGTTGACGGTGGTTTGTGGCGCGCTCATTGGCGCCTGCATGGCATTTCTCTGGTATAATTCTCATCCGGCGGAAGTTTTCATGGGCGATACGGGTTCGCTGGCTCTCGGTGGGCTGATTGGGGTGATGGCCTTCATGATTCATCAGCCAGTTACCCTCCTTTTGGTGGGGGGCGTATTCGTGCTCGAAGCCGTTTCAGTGATTTTGCAAGTAGGTTGGTTTAAGTTTACCAAGCGCCGCTCCGGCGTGGGCCAACGCCTCTTCTTGATGGCGCCCATTCATCATCATTTCCAAAAAAAGGGCTGGCCGGAAAGCAAGGTGGTCTTGCGTTTTTGGGTGCTCTCCCTCGGGTGTGCGCTGGCCGGTCTGGCCACGCTAAAACTTCGTTAACTAATCATTTATGCCCATCGAATATAATTTTGAAAATACGCCTAATTTTCGGGTGCTGACTCGTTCGAGTTTGGTGCTGTTGCGCCAGCCCATCGTGCGATCCCTGGCTAAATTGCGGCGACTGCGTCTGGGGCAGGCCATTATTCCGGAAGGTCCGTTGTTGCGGACCGCTAAATGTTTTAGGGGCGCCCGATAACCCGCACTGCGGCCGCCGACGGCATTACCTTGTTCAAAAGCGCTGAATAACCTATATTTTTAGATAGCAAAATAACCATCCTGCCTCACATATTCTACTTATGAAAATCCTCCAAATCTTCGGAGCAGTTATCGCGGTGCACTTCCTCGCGTTCATCTTCATTTTTGCCAGTCCCGGTTGTCAGACTGGTCCGCGTAATATTCCAACGCCCGACGCCACCGCGCCGGTTGCCCACTCGGCCGCTCCGCCCGCTGAGCTCAGCGCGAACGGCGCGACGCCATTAATCTATCCCCCCGCGCTGAGTGCAGGTCATGCGACGCCGACCCGCCCAGGTTCACCGGCCGCCGCCGCCTTAGAGCCCGTTAAATCCTCAGCCGAGGTAGCGCCCGTTTCGACCTACACGGTGGGGAAGGGCGACAGCTTGTGGAGCATTGCGAAGAAAAATAATCTCACCGTCACCGAACTGGCCAAGGTCAATAATCTGAGCAGCGGTACGGCCCTCCAGCCTGGGAAGAAATTAATTGTTCCCGGTAAAGTTGGCGGCGCGCCAAAGGATCTCTCGACGGCGGCCGCTCCCGCAAAAATTGCCGCAGACAAGCCAGCGGCTGTGGTGCCGCGCGGAGATGCGGTGAAGCATACCGTGCAGCCCGGAGAAAGCCTCGGCGTCATCGCGCGCAAATATCAAGTATCTACCGGCGAACTCGCCGCCGCTAATAGCATCACTGATCCCTCTAAAGTTCGCGTAGGCCAACAGCTCGTTATTCCTGGCATCAAGGCGGTCGGCGCGAAGAGCGCTGGCACCGCCGCCGCTACCCCCGTGCCCGCGCTCAACACGCCCCGGTTCGAACTGACCGTCCCAAGCCCTGGACAAGATCTTGATGCTGGCTTGAAGGGTGCGGGCACCGAGGTGCCAACGATCAAGGTGGCAACGCCTTCGGTTGAACAGCCGCCGAAGAAATAAGCCATTCTCCTGGTGAGTTCGCCGAGCGCTGTACCCCGCCGACCTCTTACGATCACCCCCGCGAGCGTCATCGTCGTCTGCGTCGTGGCGCTGGTGTCGATCGGTCTGGTCGTGCTGTTCAGTGCGAGCTCGCCGATTAAGGGCGGGCCTTACGCCTACCTGTATAAGCAATTTATTTTTCTCGCCGTGGCGATTGCGGCAGGGTGGGTCGTGGCGATTGTCGATCTCGAGCAATTGCGCAAATTTGCCTGGGTGGTGGGAGTTCTCGCGCTAGTCGCCTTGTTGTTCGTCTTGATTCCCGGCATCGGGATTAAAGTAAATGGAGCCCGCCGCTGGATCGGCTTTGGGGGCGTGCGCTTGCAGGTCTCCGAATTTGCCAAGCTAGCGATGGTGTTTTCTCTCGCGCATTACTTAGCGCTCAATCAGAGCAAACTCCATGATTTACTGCGGGGTTTTATTATCCCGCTCGGCTGGATTGGATTATTTTCTGGGTTAATTATTTTGGAACCAGATTTTGGCGCCGCTTTTCTGATCGGCACGATTGGGGTAGTACTCCTTTTTTTAGCGGGCGCCCGTTTGAAGTATTTGCTCCCCGCTATTGGCTCATTGTTGGTCCTCTTCGCGCTGCTGGTATTATTTAATCCGCTGCGGCTGCAGCGCGTGCTTTCCTTTCTTGATCCCGAGGCCAATCGGCAAGGGACCGGCTACCAACCTTGGCAGGCCATGTTAGCGTTTGCGGCTGGCGGCGTGGATGGCGTCGGACTCGGCAATGGGCGCCAACAAAATGCATTTTTGCCCGAAGCGCATACCGATTATATTTTCGCGATTATGGGGGAGGAGATGGGGCTGATTTTCACCTTAATCGTCGTCATCCTTTTCGTCACGATTTTCGTCGCCGGTTTGCTGCATGTGCGGCGCGCGCCTAATCTTTTTCAGTTTCTCCTCGTGACGGGCGCTATTCTGCTGATTTGTCTGCAAGCCATCATCAATCTCGGCGTGGTCACCAGTCTGTTGCCTTCGAAGGGGATGGCGTTGCCGTTTATTAGCGCGGGAGGTTCTAATCTTCTGCTCATGGGTTTGCTGGTTGGCGTGATTATTAATTCCGCTCGCACGTGGGAACGGCCGACGCCGCTGGTCCGCCGCCGCTCGCTGACGGAGGTCGTCGCATGAGTGCCGTTGGCGTTTATGCGCGCCGCTTTGTCATCGCTTGTGGTGGCACAGGTGGGCACCTCACGCCGGGCATTGCCTTGGCGGCAGCGCTGCTGGCGCGGGGCCATGGTGTCACGCTTTTCATCAGTCAGAAAAAAGTAGATGCGCGCCTCGTGGCGCACTACGCGCAGCTGGCCGTCGAGCGGGTGCCAAGTGCTCCTTTCAGCTGGGGGCCGCGCGGGTTGCTGCGTTTTTATGCCGAACAGCTGAAGGGGTTATTATTTAGTCTGCGCTTCATTTGCGCCTATCAACCGGACGTTATTATTGGTTTTGGGGGCTTCACCAGTGCCGCCGTGGTGCTGGCCGGTTGGCTGCGGGGTATCCCCGTCGCTTTGCATGAAGCCAACCGTATTCCTGGTCGAGCGATCCGCCTCCTCGCTTGGGGGGCGCAACGGCTTTATTTACCTCCGGGAGTGGCTTTGCCCGGTTGGCGGGGTCGGGGGGTGCGCTCCACTGGCTTGCCGGTGCGCGCAGATATTGTGCGGCAAGCCCCAGCGGTGGCACGCGCCCAGCTCGGTGTAGATCCTACCCAAAAATTGCTCGTGCTGCTCGGAGGAAGTCAGGGCTCCAGTAATCTTAATCAATGGGCCGAAGATAATTGGGCGGCACTGGCTTTGGCCGGCATCCAGTTGTACTGTGTCACGGGGTTGGGCAAGGGTCAGACGGGCGAGCGGTCGCAAGTGAACCATGACGGCGTCGTGGTTCGCGCATGGTTTGAGGCCTTTTCTGATCGGGTGGGCGTCTTGCTTTCCGCCGCTGATCTCGTGGTCAGTCGCGCGGGCGCGGGGACTTTAGCGGAATTGGTGCGCTGCGTGACGCCAGCGATTTTACTGCCTTACCCCCAGGCGGCCGATAATCATCAGTGGGCGAATGCCACCTATTTTGTACAACAGGGCGGCGGGTTGGTCATGGCGGAGTCGGCGCTGCCGGCTTTGCGGGCGGAAGTGCTGCGCGTGCTGGCCGCTGACGCGTTGCTCCAGCAATTCCGCACGCAGCTCCTCCGCCAGGCGCAGGACGATGGTCTCGCCACCATGGTACCTGATCTGGAGCTGCTCGCCGGCGGTTCCCCCGCCGGGCGCTGGCGCAAATCTGAGGAGGTCGTCGCATGAGCACGGCTAAAAGAAATACGCTGCGCCCCGCGCCAACTTGGGAGGATTTTTTGCGCGCGGTGCGCCGCGGTCTGCGTCCGGCGACCAAATTGCTGGAGTATGAACTGCTCGGCGCTAAGACTACGATGCGGGTGGGCGGCCCTGCGCGGGTTTATGCGGAGCCAGCGGACCTTGAGGATTTACGCCTCTTGTTGCGCCAAGCGAAGGGGTTGGGCTTGCCCGTTTTAATGCTGGGTCGCGGGTCGAATTTAATCATTCCTGATGCTGGAGTGGAGGGGGTGGTGATCAGTCTGGCGCATCCCGATTGGCAGAAATTTACGATTCAGCCCGATGGTCGGATCTGGGTTGGGGCGGGGTTACGTTTAAAAAATTTATGCGGTTTAGCAACGAAGGCGGGTTTAGCGGGCTTTGAATTTCTGGAAGGAATCCCCGGTTCGGTGGGGGGGGCCTTGCGCATGAATGCGGGGGCGATGGGCGGGTGGATGTTTGACGTCGTGGAGGAAGTCCAGTTGGTGACACCGCCGGGTGAACTCCAGGTGCTTAAAAAAGCGGCTTTGCACGTAGATTATCGGCATTGTGCCGAATTGCAGGAGGCCATTGCGCTCGGGGCTTACTTGCAGGCGCCCGCGGCCGCCGCCGCCACCACGATCCGAGGACAAATTGAGACCTATCAAAAAAAGCGGGTAGAGTCTCAGCCGCGGGAGCCCAGTGCGGGCTGTATTTTTAAAAATCCCTCAGAGGGGTCCGCGGGTCAGCTCATCGATGCCGTGGGGTTGAAAGGCGAGCGGGTGGGCGACGCCGAGGTTTCGGCGGTGCATGCCAACTTTATTATTAATCGCGGGTCTGCGACGAGTGCGGACATCATTGAACTGATCAAAATAATCCGGGCTCGGGTAAGCCGCGCGCGGGGGATCGAGCTTGAGCCGGAAGTAATGCTTTACGGCCAAGCTTGGCGAGATGTGCTCTGAACAGATCACGTCGCGCGGGAGGCTTGCACTCTCGCCATCAAACCGGAGGCTGACATAATGTTTAAACCGATCATCGCAATTTTAGCCGGGGGCACTTCGCCCGAGCGGGAAGTTTCGCTCGGCTCCGGCCGTGCGGCGGCGTTGGCGATGGCCTATACTTATCCGACGCAATTTTTCTTGGTGGGAGCGGATGCTTTGCCGCTAGGGCTAGATCCGGCGCGCCACATTGTTTGTTCGACCCTGCATGGAGTTTTTGGCGAGGACGGCGGCATGCAACGATTGCTCGAGGAGGCGGGAATGGCGTACGCGGGTTGTGATGCGCGCGGCAGTGAGCTGGCTTTTGATAAGTGGCGCACCCGGCAAGCGGTCTCCGCGCTGGGCGTATTAGTAGCCCCCGGGCGGCAATTTTTCGCCGCAGACAAGCCAACGGCGGCGGCGCTCTCGGCGGAGTTGGGTGAACAGGTGGTCCTCAAACCGAATCGACAGGGGAGCAGCGTGGGGTTGCAGATTGTGACTTCTAAGGTGGGGCTTGAGATCGCTTTAGCTGGGCTGCGGCAAGGCGAGTGGATTGCGGAGCGGCGTATTGTCGGGCGCGAATTTACCGTTGGGATTTTACGGGGCCGGGCGATGGGGGTAGTCGAAATCGTGCCGAAATCGGGCGTCTTTGACTACACCAGCAAATACACCAAGGGGCTGACGGAGTATTTTGCTCCGGCAAAAATTTCGGACGAGTTGGCCGCGAAAATCAGCGCAGCGGCCGAGACGGCTTTTGCGGCCTGCGGCGGCCGCGATTATGCGCGCATTGATTTTATGTTAGCGAATGAAGGGGATCTTTACCTGCTGGAAATTAACACGCTGCCGGGCATGAAGGACACGAGCCTGATGCCAATGAGCGCGCGTTGCGTGGGCTTGGATTTTATGGGACTGTGTCGAGAACTAGTCGCCCCGGCGGTCGAACGCTTTCAACTCGCGCTAGTCGCTAAGCAATGAACGAACCGGCAGCTAAACCTGCGTTACCTCCGGGGCGTTCTTGGCGTGATATTCGCCAAGAAGTGCAACCGGTGGCCATGTCACGGCGCGGTCGGCAGCGGCAGATTCTGGCGTGGACGAAGGCGATCGGGATTAGTCTGTTGCTGGCGGGAGTCACGGGTGCGGTTTATTATCTGGCGCACTCCTGGGCCACCGATCGAGCATCGCTGGCCACCGCGGTGCGTAGTGAGCGAGTGCGCGAAGTCGTGCTGATTACCAACGGCGTTCTGGCGCAAGCATGGGTCAGTGAGGTGTTGGCCTTGCCGAAGGCCAGCAGTCTCATGGCGCTTGATTTGCCGACACTGCGGACGCGACTCATGGTACATGGGCAAGTGCAGGTCGCTGTCCTGACGCGTAATTTTCCGGACGCACTGGTCGTGACGCTGCAGGAGCGCACGCCGGTCGCTCGGGTGCAGGTACAGGCAGGCACGACGGCTCCGCAGCAACTTTTAGTGGCGAAAGATGGGGTGGTCTATGAAGGCAGGAATTATGATCAGCAGATGTTGGCTGGGCTACCGTGGCTGGATGGAATTCGGCTCGCGCCATCGGCGGAGGGCTTCGCCCCCATTGCCGGGATGGCGGAGGTCTCGTCTTTGCTGTCCACGGTGCAACTGCAAGCTCCGCACCTTTATCGTGGTTGGCTGATTGTTTCGCTGGCGCGTTTAGCCGTGGCGGATGAAATTGTGGTTAAAGCGCAGGATATACCCGAGATCATCTTTACCCGTAAGCGGCCTTTCTTTAAGCAAGTAGCCCAGCTCGACTATATTATCGATCGAGCCCATGAATTACCGGATCCGATGCTTAAATCAGTTAATTTAACTTTTGACGGACAAGTGCCAGTTAGGTTGGAAAATGCCTCGCCTGACGCGTCGTCCAAGCCGTCGGGAAAGTTTTTAAAACCAGTGGGTCAACGCAAAGGGAAACGTGAGTTCTAATCGTACCAGAATCATTGCTGCCGTAGAAATCGGCACTAATAAAATCGTCGTGCTGGTCGGCCAAGTATCGCCGAGTCGCTTGCTGCAAATCATCGGGGTCGGGGTCGCTTCTGCTCGGGGGATTATGAAAGGCGAGGTGGTGGATTATAAGGCGGCTTGTGAAGCCACGCATGAGGCCTTGGAAATGGCCTCCACGCGCGCTGGCGCCAGCATTCAAGAGGTCTGGCTGGCCCAATCAGGCGGCCATTTAGATGCATTTTATAATGAAGCCTCCGTTAATGTGAAATCAGCGGATAACATCGTCACCGCTCTTGATATGGCGACGGTGTGCGCGATGGCCAAAGAAAAGGAACTGCCGGAAGGCCGTTCGTGCATTCATGAAATTCGGCGACCTTACCGATTGGACGGTCGCACCGTGCCGGCCCCCGAGCATTTGGTCGCGCGCCGCTTGGAAGTGGGTTACTGGATCATCCACGGACCAGCGAGCAAAGTGAGCGATAATATCCATGTCATCGGCGGTTATCATTTAGAAGTGCGAGAGCTCGTGCTCGCCAGTTTGGCGAGCGGTTCGTTGCTGACGAATACTGAGGAGCGGACCAAGGGCGCGCTGGTGATCGATATGGGCAAAGGCGTAACTGATTACGTGCTTTACCGCGACGGCCATGTGCTCGTGACCGGGACGCTCGCGGTGGCTGGCGAGCACCTCACCAATGATCTCAGTCTCGGTTTACGCATCACCACGGCCCAAGCAGAAATGCTCAAACTGCGGCATGCGCGGGGCACCGTCCAGACCCGCGACAAAACCGATAAGGTTTGGTTGAATGGGGACGGGGCCTTCGGGGACCGGCAAATCTCTAAATTGGCCATCGAGACGATCACGGCGGCGCGCACGCTGGAGATCCTCGAGGTGGTGAAGCAAAAGCTTGGCCCAGCCTTCGAGGCTCAGCATTGTGGGGCGGGGGTAATTTTGACGGGGGGAACTTCCCGGATGCCAGGTTTGGAAGAAGCGGCCGCCCGAATTTTTGGTCTACCAGCTCGGCGCGGAGAAGCCCCGACGTGGGTTAACGACGAATTGCGTGATCCCATGTTTAGCACCGCGCTGGGTATTTTTGAATTCGCCCTCCGTGGCGCCCATGAGCACCCCGTGCCCGCCCCGAGAAAATCGGGTTGGCTGGGTAGTCTCGCGCGAATTTTTGCGACCGCCTAATTCATGAACTCTGTATTAAATGAATTACCGCTGGAGCCCCTGACGGAGCGGCCCATTAATCTGAAGCTCATTGGCGTGGGCGGCGGCGGGGCTAATGCGGTTGATCGCCTAAAGCGGCAGAATCTGGAGCGGCTGCAGCTGGCGGTCATCAACACGGATTTTAAAGCCCTCAGTAGTTCACCGGTGCCGGATAAGATTTTAATTGGGCACACGCTGACGCGCGGCTTAAGTGCGGGGGGCGATCCGGAGATGGGACGCCAAGCGGCGGTCGCGGATAGCGATAAAATTGCAGAAATCGTGAAGGACACTGATTTGATTTTTATCATCGCTGGGCTGGGGGGCGGCACAGGATCGGGCGCGGCTCCGGTGGTCGCAGAAATTGCGGTGAAAGCCGGGGCGGTGGTGATCGCTTTTGTCACCCTGCCGTTCAGTTTCGAAGGGGGGCGCCGTCAGAAGCAAGCGGAGGAAGCGCTCGCGGAGTTGCGCCGAGTGTGCGATGCCGTTATTCCCCTGTCCAATGACATGCTCCTGCAGGAAGGCACGGAGCAGACCAGTGTGCTGGACTCTTTTGCGCAAGCCGATGAGTGGATGGGGCGCGGCGTGAAATCGATTTGGTCGATGTTGTCTCGCACGGGTCTCATCAATGTTGATTTTACCGCGCTCCGACAGGTGTTTCAATACCGCGGCGGCAAGACGCTTTTTGGGCTCGGCGTAGGGGAGGGGGAAAATTCTGCGCAGGCGGCGCTCGAAGATTTGCAGCAGTGCCCTTTGTTACAGACGCCAGAATATGCGCGCAAGGCGGATCGATTGCTCGTGAACATTACGGGCGGGGCTGAGCTCAGCTTGATGAAGGTTAATGATTTGATGACGGCTATTACCGAGTCTTTTGGCCGAGAAGCCCACGTGGTGATGGGCGCGGCGATTGACGAGCGCTGCGCGGGCCGCGTTGAGCTTTGCGTCATTGGCACGACTGACTTGGGGAGTCGAAATTTTGTGCGCCGCGCGCCACCGCTCCCGCGGGCGACCAGCGAGAAGTCAGTCCCAACCACCGCGGTTGCAAAGTCGCCCGTCGCGTCTGCTAAAAATGCGGGGGGCGCTGAGCCCGGAGAGAGACCGAAGCAGGTTGAATTTGGCTTTCAGGGGGACCCCGTTGAAAGTCGGGGCGCATTTGAGAAATCCGATCGCAATCTTTTTGAAGGGCAGGATCTGGATCTGCCGACCTATTGGCGCAAGGGGATCAAAATTGCGGTCTAGGTGGCTTAAGGCCTATCGTCCGATTGCGCTTTACGCCGACGCTCAGGCATAGACTGATAGAGCCATGTTTATCGACGAAACAACGATCAAGGCACGCGCGGGCGACGGCGGTCGTGGCTGCGTCAGTTTTCGCCGGGAAAAATATGAGCCGTGGGGCGGGCCTAATGGGGGCGACGGCGGCAAAGGGGGCGACGTCATCCTGCGGGGTGACGATGACCAGAATAACTTGATTGATTTTAAATTTAAACCGCACTGGACCGGCGAACGCGGTGAACACGGTTTGGGCAAAGACTGTAACGGCCGCGAGGGCCGGCCCGCCATTTTGCGCGTGCCGCTCGGCACCGTCTGCACCGATTTGGTGACGGGCGAGGTCGTGGTGGAAATCCTTAATGACCATCAAGAATTTGTCCTCTGCCAAGGCGGCAAAGGCGGGTTTGGTAACACGAAATTCAAATCCTCCGTGACGCGAGCTCCCCGTAAAACGGGCCCTGGTGAACCGGGTACAACGGGTAATTATCGACTGGAATTGAAGAGCATTGCCGACATCGGACTGGTTGGTTTCCCCAACGCTGGCAAATCATCGCTCACCACTTTAATCACCAATGCGCGGCCCAAGACGGCGCCCTATCCCTTTACCACGCTCCATCCGCAGATTGGGATCATCGACTATGTGCCGGAATATGAACGCCTGATTATGGCTGATGTCCCGGGGCTGATTGCGGGCGCTAGCAGCGGGAAGGGGCTCGGGCATCGCTTCCTGAAGCATATCGAACGCTGCCAATTGCTCCTAATTATTTTAGACTTAGCCGGCACGGATACCCGCGATCCGCGCCTAGATTATAAACAGCTGCTAAAAGAGTTAGAACTGTATGCGCCAGCCTTATTGGACAAGCCGCGGTTGGTGGTCGCCAATAAAATGGATGAAGATGCTGCCGTCATCAATTTGGTTAAATTTAAAAAGCGCTATCCTAAAGTGGAAGTTGTGCCGATCTCCTGTTTGACCGAAATCGGCATTCCTAAATTGAAGAAAGAATTACTAAAACGAGTGAAGAAAATGCGCGCGAAAGCAAAGCAATCGTCCGCGACTAAGGCCTGAGTAAACTCCTGTTCTGTCATGTCGGAATATCGACCATTATTGATGCGCTCAAATCGCCTGTTGGGTTCGGCTTTAATCGAGCACAATTTGGTCAAATTTGAGGATCTGGAGGCGGCCAACGAGCGATTGCTGGAGATCGCCACTACCGGTGATTTGCGCCGCAGTTCCGTGCTCAGCGTGTTGGTCTATGAGAAAAAAGTACTGACCGAGGAGGCGATATTGCACCACGTAGTCGACAATCACGCGGTGAGCGTGATCGATTTACGCACTTATGATGTGCCGGAAAGTGTCCGCCGCGAACTTGATCTGGAGGCTTGCTGGGCGACGTGGAGCGTCCCGTTTGATCAGGAAGAAGATTTTCACTTTGTGGCGACGGCCTATTATTTAAGTTCGGCGGTGCGGTCTTTTTGGGAAAAAAAATTGGGCGGCCAAATTATTTGGCAAGCAACCACGATGGACATCATTGCGGATTTCATCGACCGCACGCACTGGGAGCAGCTGGCTGCCAAAAAAAATAATCTTCGCCCGCTGACCCCGGGTAGTCAGAGTTCCGTGCCGTTGCCGACGAGTAGCGCGCCGCCTTTTCCCCTGAGTGATCCCGTGAGTCCCCCGCCGCCGTTGCCGCTGGGTGGTCGGAGTGGTTCGCGTCCGCCTTTACCCGCCTAAGTTATGCCGCTCGGTCGCACGCAAACACAGATTATTGAGAAGCTGCACGAGATGGGCAAGCTGACCTTGGAGCAGCGGGTGGTCTTGTTGGCGCGGCCGGATGAACCGACGGGCGATCAGCTCGATCAGCTCTTACAGGCGGATCACCGCATTACGCTTTTCCAGTTGCTGCTCGCCAAGTGCCGCGCTCTCGGCCTCGCGCCGTTTAATGTGGCGCGGTATAAAATGCACAATGGGACCTTCGAGAAAATCGACCTCGAATTCTGTCAGCGGAATATTATTTTACCGGTGGGGCAGGTGGGCGATTTTCTCCTCGTGGCATTTGCGAATCCCTTCGAGACCTCGGTGGCGACTAAGATTCAGGACAAAACGGGATTGCGGGTCATTCGCCTGTTGGGCCGCGAGGCGGATATTCGCGAAAAACTGCAACACGACCAATTACACGATATGGTGCAGTTTTCCGATGTCGTCGATCAGCTCGGGGCACAGTACGAAGATAAGGAAACGGAGATCAAAGAAGAGGATTTAACGAATGAGGAGTCGGCGCCAATTATTTTGCTCGCGAACCGGATTATTGAGGAAGCCTATTTTGCGGGCACCTCAGATATTCATCTCGAGCCTTGGGAGAAGGAAATGGTCGTGCGCTATCGGATTGATGGCTTAACCCAAGAAAAGCTCCGTTTGCCGGGGCGAGTCGCCGGGGCACTCGTGGCGCGGATTAAGATCATGTGCAATCTCGACATTGCCGAGCGACGCTTGCCGCAAGATGGGCGTATTGTTTTTAAGCAATATAACAAAAAGAATATTGATATCGACCTGCGGGTTTCGACCGCGCCGCTGAATTACGGCGAGGGCGTCGTGTTGCGTATCCTAGATAAGCAAAAATCAACGCTCCCCTTGCCGGCCTTGGGCTTTAGTCCCGCTAATCTTACTCAATATCGCGAGTGCATCCGCCAGCCTTACGGCATGATCCTCCATTGCGGGCCGACGGGCTCAGGTAAATCGATGACCCTGTATTCTGCCCTGAACGAAATTAACACTACGGATGTGGTGATTCGCACGGCCGAGGATCCGATCGAGTACACCTTACCTGGCATCAATCAGATGCAGATGCATCGACAGATCGGGCTCACGTTTGCGACGGCGCTGCGCTCATTTCTTCGCCAGGATCCTGATATTATTCTCGTGGGTGAGATCCGCGACCAAGAGACGGCGAATATCGCGGTAGAGGCCGCGCTGACTGGCCACATGCTGCTCAGTACGCTGCACACGAATGATGCCCCTTCAACGATCGCGCGGCTCACGGACATGGGCATTGAGCCATTTATGATTTCCTCCTCGCTGGTGGCGGTTTGTTCGCAGCGATTGATGCGTCGGGTGTGCCGAATCTGCCGCCAACCGCACGAGCCGGATGAGCGGGAAAAAGAACTTTTACAGCGCGCCATCGACTGGCATGGGCCGATTTATAAGGCGCAAGCCGCTGGTTGCGCCAAGTGCAGTAATACCGGCTACAAAGGACGGGTGGGGATTCATGAATTATTGGTCAATAATGAGGAATTAATTGAAGCCATTAACCGCGGGGCGGAAACCGCCGAGCTCAAGCGCATTGGTATGAAGCACGGGATGAAAACATTGCACCAAGATAGCATGATGAAAGTGCGGGAAGGTCTTAGCACGATGGCGGAGGCCCTCAGCACGGTGCCGCAGGACATGGAATTGCGGGGCAGCCGAAAGTAAGTCGGCCCCCTTGTCGTGATGGGCGCCGCGAAAAATTTCCCCGCTAGGTTTGCGGGCGCACCTTCAGCGGGGTACGCGATTCGTCCTAAAGTTAGGTTTATGCGCGCATGAACTACTGGCCGGAATTTTTGCTCATAGTTGGGGCGCACGCGCTGGCGGTGGCGAGCCCGGGACCCGACTTTGCCATCGTGCTTAAACAAAGTCTCCTGCATGGGCGCCGCACCGCGCTCTGGACGAGCCTCGGCATTGGCGTCGGCCTTGCCGTGCATATAACCTATAGTCTACTGGGGGTGGGTTGGTTGCTTAAAAATTCCGCGGCTACGCTCTCGGCGCTACAATATTTGGGGGCGGCTTACCTGGCTTTTCTCGGCTGGCAGGCGGTCTTAGCCAAGCCGCGTGCCGGGGAAGTTGAGCTCGCCGGCTTCACCCGTGCGCCCACACCTCGGTCGGCTTGGCTCGCGGGTTTTTTGGTCAACGTCTTGAATCTTAAAGCGGCTTTATTTTTTATCGCGCTGTTTGTCCTGCGCGTGAGTCCGCTCACACCGCTGTTGATTCAATTTGGCTATGGCGTCTGGATGACTCTAGCCACCGTGGCTTGGTTTAGCTTGGTCTCGGTCGTGTTTACTGAGCCCAGAATCCGGCATAAATTTCTCCGCTACGGTCACTGGATCGACCGCAGCCTCGGGGTCGTTTTTATCGGATTTGCGCTTAGCTTGGTGCTGACGGCGGGGCGGTGATCGCGCGCTCACTGCGGCTCAGATTTCGTTGAGGCGGACGCAGGCGACGTGGCGTTGGGGTTCCGCTAATTGCAGCGGAGGCGTGGTCGCGCGACATTGCGCCTGTACGTGAGGACACCGCGGATGGAAGGCGCACCCGGTCGGCGGATGGAGGGGAGAGGGTGGATCACCCGCGAGGATCAAGCGAGGGCTCCGGCGCTGAAGATCAGGATCGAGGTGGGGGATCGCGCTCACCAACGCTTGCGTGTAAGGGTGGCGGGGACGTTCAATGACGTCGGTTGCGGGTCCGAGCTCGACGATTTTCCCGAGATACATCACGGCGATGCGATCCGAGATGTGTTTCACCACGGAGAGATCGTGCGCGATGAAAATCAGGGTGAGATTCATCTCGCGGCAGAGTTGGGCGAGTAAATTAAGAATTTGCGCTTGCATGGAAACATCGAGCGCCGAGACGGGTTCATCGGCGATGATGACCTTGGGTTCCAAGGCGAGGGCCCGCGCGATCGCGATGCGCTGACGTTGCCCGCCGGAGAATTCGTGGGGATATTTCCCGAGCACCTGGGACGACAGACCTACTTTTTCGGCCAAGGCCACGACGCGCGCGCGGACTTGCTCGGGTGGCACGACTCGATGCACGAGCAGCGGCTCCGCCAAAGTGGCGTAGACCGTGAGCCGCGGGTTCAGCGAGGCAAAGGGATCTTGAAAAATCATCTGTAAGTCGCGCCGGGCGACGAGCAGTTCAGCGGCGGAGGCGGCGGTTAAGTTTCGGCCTTCGAGCAATACTGTGCCGGCCGTTGTCGGCACCAATTGCATGATCGTGCGCGCCAACGTGGATTTACCGCAGCCCGATTCGCCCACCAGCCCGAGAACCTCGCCGCGTTGAACGTTCAGCGTGATGCCATCAACGGCTTTGACGGTGCCGGTTTGATGGCGGAACAGAAAGCCTGATTCGACGGGGAAGTGCGTCTGCACGTCGTTCAGTTGGAGAATAGGGGATGGCATCAGGATCAGCTTTCCTTGGGAAAATAGATTCCGTCGGCTAAATTTCTTGGGCTTGAACGCGCAGGCAGGCGGTAGCTTGGGTGGCGCTCACTGGCAGCAGGCCGGGGTCGGTGGCCTGACAGCGGTCGGTGACCGCGGCGCAGCGGGAAGCGAAGGCGCAGCCTGCCTTGGGTTTTGATAGATCGGGAGGTAGTCCTGAAATGGTGTAGAGATCGCGACCTTTGGGCTGTAAAGACGGAATCGAGCGCTGCAGGGCTTGGGTGTAAGGATGGCGCGGCGCGCGGAATAGGGTGCGGGTGTCAGCGGTTTCAACAATGCGCCCAGCATACATGACTTGGACGCGATCACAAAGTCCGGAGACGACGCCAAGGTCGTGGGTCACAAAAATGACCGCCATGTGAAATTCCTGCTGGAGCTTTTTGATCAGCTCGAGGATTTGCGCCTGCACCGTAACATCCAGCGCGGTGGTTGGTTCGTCGGCGATGAGGATTTCCGGTCGCGTAATGAGCGCCATCGCGATCATGACCCGCTGTCGCATGCCCCCAGAAAATTCGTGAGGGTAAGCTTGGAGACGCTGCGCGGCGTCGTTGATTCCAACCGCTTCCAGCATGGCGAGGCCGCGGGCTAAGGCCGCGGGACGCGAGATTTTTTCGTGAATGAGTAGTGGCTCGATGAGTTGATCCGCGATGCGCAGGTAGGGATTAAGCGACGTCATCGGATCCTGAAAGATCATCGCGAGGCGTTGGCCGCGAATCGCGCGGGCCTGCGCGGGCGAGCAATGGAGCAGGTCGGTGCCGTCGAACATCGCGGT
>CAMAVZ010000021.1:0-34622 GCA_945861645.1 Opitutus sp. GAS368
GCTTAGCGATGATCGCGCTTTTTCAGAAAGCGGGCGATCTCTCGAGCAATCGGCATGGCCGGCGCGGTGCCAGGATGCATGACGGCGAGCGCCGCAACCGCATTCGCGTAATGCGCCGCTTCAAAAATATCGTGTTTAAATTTGATGAGGCCGGCGGCAAAGCCGCCCACAAAGGCATCGCCGGCACCGGCGGTGTCGACCACTTCTACTTCATGCGCGCGGATGCTGAGAAAGACGTCAGGCTGGGAGACAAAACAGCCGCGAGCGCCTAGGGTGATGATAACGACGGGGACCTTGAGGCAACGGCAGAGCTGATGCAGAGCATCCGGTGAGAGGGTGGCGAGCGTCGCGGCGGTGAAATTGCTCCGAGCCTTAAACGGCGCGGTGCGTAATAGGTTCGCGCCGGCCGAGGTTTTTTTGATCAGGGCGACAAACTCGATCTCATTGGGAATGAGCACCTCCGTGTGCCGGAGTAGGGCGAGGTCAAATTGAGGGCCCATCGGCGCAGGGTTGAAAACCGTAATCGCGCCGTTGCGGTGCGCGGTGCGCAGGGCAAATGCGATGGTGCTGGGATCCGATTCGCCCTGGCAAACGACTACTTGGGCCGGCGCGAGGAGGGCTAAGGGCAAATCGCGGGGGCGCAGTCCGAGGTTCGCCCCGGGGGAGATAATAATTTGATTTTGTCCGGCCGCATTGACGATGATGACTGCCGTCCCGGTCGCATGCTTGGGCTTCTCCACAAAATGGGCTTCAAGATTAATTTCTCGGGCAAACTTGCGGGCATTCAGGCCAAACGCATCACGGCCAACCGCGCCAATAAACAGCGTGCTAACTCCTGCCCGTAATGCGGCTACGGCCTGATTGAATCCTTTGCCGCCCGGGCCGAGGCGAAAATCACCAATGATGGACTCGCCGGGCTGCGGAAAATTTTCGGTGTAGAACGCGAGGTCCTGATTAAAACTACCAATGACAACAACCGAGGGCTTCACAGCGGCAGACGTTAAAAGGGGCGCGCCCGCGGTGGCGACTAATTTTGTCGAACTCGAACAATTAATTTTGATCGGGCGGGTAGACGCTGCCTGCGCGTAGCTGGGTAACGCTGGGGATAGAATGAAGGTAAGCGCCGGCCTCCGCCTATCCCGTGGCGAGTCCGTTGGTCCTTTTACCCCTGCGCTCAAGTTGGCGAAGGCCTTGTTGGTGGGTCATGGCAATAGCACGAGCCGCCGGAGAATATACCAATCGGCCGAGGGACGAGCTTGCGGCAACGGGCGCCTCGTTGTTACGTCATCCCATGGGGACCTTTTCCGCGTTTGATACGGCGGCTAAATTGCAGCACACCAAGGAACGGCTGTATGTACTTTGTCAGCTCAGTGGCTGGGGTCTTTTTTTGGTCATCCAATTTAGCTTTGCGCGAGCGGCTGCTTTGGTGAATCCGCCGCAGTTAGGCCATGACCAGATGCTAGAAGCTGCCTCGATGGTCATGGTGGTGCTATTGGGTTTGGTCCTTACTCATTATGCCCGACCGTTGATTACGAGGTGGGGCTGGAAACAACTCGGCTGGCGGTCACTCTCACCGCGCATTGTGCTGATGGCCGCGATATTATCCCTGCTTTGGATGGCGGCGGGTTTTGGTTATTCTTATGGGGTTCTCCAGTTGCCCTGGGCTTATAAAAGCAATCCCGCGATCGTGATAATTGCCACTTGGCTCAATGGCATGGGCCTATTGGTTGGGTGGCTCTGTATTTATTTTTTCTATCATATCTATGAGCAATTGCAGCGGCTACAGGTCGAGCAATTGCGCTTGGTGGCGAACATCAAAGAAGCCGAATTGCGCGCGTTGAAGGCCCAAGTTAATCCCCATTTCCTGTTTAATTCTCTCAATAGCCTCCGCGCCTTGATTGAGGAAGATGCGCCGCGCGCGCGTGAAGCCGTGACGCGGTTGGCCAGCATGCTGCGCTATTCGCTCCAATCAGGTCAGCTAGAAACCGTCACGCTAGAGGAGGAACTGCGCACGGTAGAAGACTACTTAGCGCTTGAACAAATCCGTCACGAAAACCGTTTGCGCGTGAGTTGGCAGATTGCCGCGGCGGCCCGGACCCAAATCGTCCCGCCAATGTTGGTGCAGACGCTCGTGGAAAATGCGGTTAAGTATGGAGTTTCTATTCGTCGCGAGGGCGGGGAAGTGATGATTTCGGCGCAAATTGAAAAACAGAGTCTCATCATTAGCGTGATCAATCCGGGGGAGCTGACTGCGCCCAGTAACGCCGCTTCAGCGTTAGCTGGTTCCTCCACGGGCGTGGGGTTGCGCAATGCCTCCGAACGACTCAAATTTTTATATGGTGACCGGGCTACGCTACGACTCTTCTCCGCTCCGGCCGGTTGCGTGTCGGCGGTCGTTTCGATTCCCCTGCCCGGCAGCAGCGCATGAAAGCCTTACTGATCGATGACGAACGACTCGCGCGCAATGAACTGCGCCGATTGCTCAAGGCCCACCCCGAAATTGAGATTATTGGCGAAGCGGTCGATGCCGCAGATGCGCTGAGCAAAGTGGAGGCGTTGAAGCCCGATCTGTTATTCTTGGATATTCAGATGCCGGGGGATGATGGTTTTACTTTGCTCGAGAAACTGGAGCCGCCATTACCTCTGGTTATTTTTACGACGGCTTACGATCAATTTGCGGTTAAGGCCTTTGAATTTAATGCGCTCGATTATCTGCTCAAGCCAGTGGATCCCCACCGGCTCACGGGCGCTTTGGAAAAACTGCGCATCAGCCGCGCCGGCCCGGCGCCGGCCGCGATCGCTCCGCGCCGCTTAGCGCCCGAAGATAAAGTTTTTGTACGCGAAGGTGAGCGCTGCTGGTTTGTCGCGGTAAAAAATATTCGCCTACTAGAGTCAGAAGGGAATTACACCCGGCTCTATTTTGAGGAGCAGAAGCCGCAATTATTCCGATCCTTAACGGCAATGGAAGAGCGGCTCGATCCGCAGCATTTCTTCCGCGCCAATCGTAAACAAGTCATCAATCTTGCCTGGGTGGAGGGGATCGAGCCGTGGTTCAGTGGGGGCTTGCTGGTCAAGCTCAAGGGCGGCGTCAAGGTCGAGCTCTCCCGCCGGCAGGCCCAGGACTTCCGCGAACGCATGAGCCTGTGACGAATCCTTATCAAGGTGGAGCTCAGGAAAGTAGGAATAAGTGGTGGCAGGATATTCTGATTTTCTGAGTTTCGTATTTGTCTTTAACCCTCTCCCGCCATGATCGAAGCCCGTAACCTGACTAAGACCTTTAAAGACAAGAAGCGCGGTGTCATCACCGCCGTGAACGACGTTTCCTTCACCTGCCGGCCCGGCCAGATCTACGGGCTGCTCGGGGCCAACGGCGCGGGCAAGACCACCACGTTACGCCTGCTGGCCACGTTGCTGCAGCCCACGAGCGGCGCGGCGCGGCTCGCGGGCTTTGATGCGGCCACGGAGGCGAACCAAGTGCGGGCTCATGTCGGCTTTCTCGCCGCCAGCACGGCGCTCTACGGCCGGCTCACGGCGCGCGAGATGATCACCTATTTTGGCCGGCTCAATGGGCTGGCCGACGCGACCATCAAGGAACGGCTCAACCGGCTCGCCGCCGAGCTCGACATGCGGGATTTTCTCGACCGGCGCTGCGATAAATTTTCCACCGGGATGAAGCAGAAGACCTCCATCGCCCGCACCCTGATCCACGATCCGGCGGTGATGATCTTTGACGAGCCCACCCTCGGCCTCGACGTGATGACCGCCCGTTCCATCGTCAAGTTTGTCCGGGATTGCCGCAATCGCGGCAAGACCGTCATCTATTCTACTCATGTCATGAGCGAGGTGGAGAAAATCTGCGATGTCATCGGTATCATCCATGACGGGCGGCTCGTGACCGAGGGCACGCTGGCCGAGCTGCGGCAGCGTTTCGGCGAGACCGACATGGAGGAGATCTTCGTCAAGGCCGTCGGCGGCGAGGCGGCTCTAGTGGCGGCGTTGAAAAATTAAGGAACCATCCCATGAACTGGCAAAATATTCTCACGGTCTATCTGAAGGAGCTGAAGGACTCGCTGCGCGACCGCCGCACGCTCATCTCCATGATTGTGGTGCCCACGCTCATCATGCCGATCATCATGTTTGGCGTTGGCACTGTCATGACCAAGGTCGTGCAGCAGGCCCAGAGCGAGACGGTGTCGGTCATGCTTTTGGGCGGCGCGGATTCGCCAGGCGTCGTCGCCGCGCTGAAGGCGGACAAGAAATTTCGGCTCGTGCCGGCGGCCGCCGACTACCAGCAGCTGATCTCGGACAAGAAGGTGCGTGTGGCCGTGGAGCTTCCCGCGGGATTTGAAGCGGCCCTCAAGGGCGGCGAGGTGCAGACCGTTTCCCTCTATTATTATGCAGGGGAGCTGAAATCAGGCTTTGGCCTGAAAGCCGTGCAGGACTTTTTCACCTCCCTGAAGGAAAAGACGATTGAAACCCGTCTGGCGGACCGGGGTTTGCCGGCGGCCGTCATTAAACCCTTTGTGATCCGGAAACAGAATGTCGCGCCCCCGGAGAAAGTCGGCGGTAATGCCATTGGTGGCTTTATTCCCTATCTGATCATCATCCTGTGTTTCACTGGCGCGATGTATCCGGCGATGGACCTCACGGCGGGGGAAAAGGAGCGCGGCACGATGGAGACGCTGCTGTGCAGCCCGGTCCATCGCATCAATATCGTGATGGGCAAATTCCTCATGGTGCTGACGGCGTCCCTGACCACCGTGCTGTTGTCGATTGTTTCCATGGGGGTGAGCGCCGCGCTCGGGGTGATGTATTTCGGCGGCAAGGCCACGTCGCAGAGCGCCACTTCGGCCATGGTCGGCCAGGCGGCGGAAGGCGGTAGCATTCCGCTCATCGACCCGGTGGGCTTGATCGGGGTTGCGGCCCTGGTCTTGCCGGTTGCGGTGTTCTTTGCGGCCCTGTTGCTCGCCATTTCCCTTTTCGCGAAGAGCTACAAGGAGGCGCAAAGCTACATCTCACCCCTCATCGTCGTGGTCATCATGCCGGCGGTGATCGGCATGCTGCCCGGGGTGGAGCTGAACGCTAAGCTGGCCCTGGTGCCGATCCTCAATCTCTCGCTGGTGTGCAAAGAGATGCTCTCGGGCGTGTGGCACTGGGACTATATCGCTTTGATCTTCGGCTCCTCGTGCGTTTATGCGGCCATCGCTCTCGGCTTTGCGGTCAAGATGTTCAATCGCGAAGACGTCATGTTCCGCGCTTAGCTGCCGCGCTCGGGCGGGACTATTCTTTCTCTAACTCGGTCAACCGGCTGGCAGCGGCTTCCCACGCCGTGGTCGCCGCTTGGAGTTGGTCGACGAGCACGCTGAGTTCGCGATTTAAATGCTGAGCCTTGCCCGGTGAGTTATATGTTTCGGGGGCCTCAAGTTCAGCAGTTAATTCATTTTGCTTGGTCTCGAGTTGGGAAACTTTTTCTTCCAGGTGGCCCACTTCCGTGCGGAGTTTTTTTACATGAGCGGGGTTAGCCTTCTTCGGGGCAGCTGGTTTTGGCGCTGCCGCGCTGGTCTGTTTCGGGCGCGCATCAGTGAAGCCGGCGGTGAGCGCGGCTCGGGCGCTGCTGGCTTTGGATTTCTCCAAGTAATAATCGTAGTTGCCAGAATAAGGGGTGAGCCGGCCGCTATGCACGTGGAGCACGGTTTGCGCTAGTTGGCGGATAAAATAGACGTCGTGGCTGATGAAGATAAACGTGCCCTCGTAATTTTTGAGCGCATTGACCAAGGAGTCGATCGACGGAATGTCGAGGTGGGTCGTCGGCTCGTCCATCAGGAGGAGGTTGGGCGGATTGACGAGCAAGCGGGCGAGGGCAAGGCGCGATTTTTCTCCGCCGGAGAGGACTGAAACTTTTTTATGCACGTCATCCTTGCGGAAGAGAAAACCGCCGAGCACGGCACGGGCCTGTTGCTCGGTGAGTTGGTTCTCGTTGGTGCGCAGCTCCATCACGTTTTCAAACACGGTGAGGTCGAGCTTAAGATTGTCGGCGCGGTTTTGGGCGAAATAGCCCGGCACCACGTTGCTCCCGAGGTTAATTTCGCCGCCCTGGATCGGGATGACACTAGCGAGAATCTTTAAAAGCGTGGACTTACCGGAGCCGTTCGGACCCACGAGGACAATTTTTTGCGCCCGCTCGGCCTCAAAATTTAAATCGGTGTAGACCACATGATCGCCATAGGCCTGTCGGACTTTTTTTAAATTAACCACTTTCAGTCCGGAGCGCGGCGGCTGCGGGAAGCGGAAATTAATTTTTTTCAGATCCTCCCACGGCTCTTCCACGGCGACGTCCTTGAGGCGCTCGATCTGCTTTTCCTTGGATTTGGCCCGCGAAGCCATGGAGGCCTTGGCGCCAAAGCGGTCGACGAATTTCTGGAGATGAGCAATTTCGCGCTGCTGATTTTTGAACTGCGCCGCCTGCTGCTCTTTGCGGGCATCTTTCTCGTTGAGATAATCGTCGTAGTTGCCGGTGTACTTGTTGAGGGTGCCACTCCGTAGCTCGAGGATGCCGTTGCACAGGGAATTTAAAAATTCGCGATCGTGAGAAATGAGCACCAGGCCGCCGGGGTAGCGCGTCAGGTAATCCTGAAACCAGAGCAGCGCTTCGAGATCGAGATGGTTGGTGGGCTCATCGAGCAACAGGAGCGCCGGCTCACTGACAAGCAAACGGGCGAGATGGGCGCGCATGACCCAGCCGCCCGAGAAGGACTTGGCCTGTTTATTGTGATCGCTTTCACGAAACCCAAGACCAGCGAGAATTTTTTTGGCGCGGGGCTCGAGCGTCCAATCGATGTCGTAGTCATCGTCGTTTTCCGGCACGAGTTTCTTGCCGCTGGTGGCGATGGCTAAAATCGTTTCGTCGCGCACCGGGGCGCTCTCCTGCGGCAGGTAGCCGAAATCGGCGCCGCGCTCCCATTCAATCGTTCCTTCGTCGGGGGTTTCCTCGCCCAAGATCAGGTTGAAGAGGGTGGATTTGCCTGCGCCATTGGGCCCCACCAGGCCGAAGCGATCCGTGCGCGCAACGAAAAGCGATACGTCCGAGAAGAGTTCTCGGGTACCGTAGGACTTGGCGACATCGGCAATGGTTAACATGGAAAACCCGCGAGTCAGCAGAGTACCGTACCCGCGGTCAATGGCACACTTGCGGGGTCTGGTAATCTTTTGGAAGCTGATGATCGATAGTTATCTGCAAGGTTAAGATCATGAAAATAACATCGCGCCGACGCGCTCCTCGTCTCACGACGCCTTAACGCGCACTTTGCATCTTAAGTTTTTATGCTCTAGCCTCGGCGGAAATGTCTAATCGCCTGGCTGCTGAAAAATCTCCGTACCTCCGCCAACACGCGGATAATCCCGTGCATTGGCAGCCCTGGGGTGAGGCCGCGCTGGCGCAAGCTAAGACGGAGCAGAAGCCGATCTTCCTGAGTATTGGTTACTCGACGTGCCACTGGTGCCATGTGATGGCACATGAGTCTTTTGAAAATCCGGCGGTCGCCGCGGTGTTAAATCAGGACTTTGTGCCGATCAAAGTAGATCGGGAAGAGCGGCCGGACCTCGACCGAGTTTACATGACCTATGTACAGCAGACGACGGGTCACGGTGGTTGGCCGATGAGCGTGTGGCTGACGCCCGAAGGGAAACCGTTTTTTGGCGGAACTTATTTTCCGCCCGATGATCGGCCAGGCCGCGCTGGGTTTGTGACGGTGTTACGCGCGATCACGCGGCACTGGGCGGAGCAGCGGGCTAAAATTCTAAAGGGTGCTGATGAGGTGGTCAGCGGATTGCAGCGGGCAAGCTTAGTCAGTGGCCAGAGCGAAGGCCGCGATGAGCTTACGCCAGCGGTCCCGTTGTTCGAAGTCGCCGAGCAGGCTTTTGAACAAGGCTATCACTATTTTAAGGATGCGCATGATGAGCAGTGGGGTGGTTTTGGGGGTGCCCCAAAATTTCCCCGCGCTTCAGTGCTTAATTTTTTATTCCGGAGCGCTGCGCTGCAAGGCGGTGAGTCGGCTTTCGGCAGGGAGGCCGTGAATTTAGCAACGCATACCTTACAAAAAATGGCGGAGGGCGGTCTCCATGATCATGTGGGCGGTGGGTTTCATCGTTACTCCGTCGATGAAAAATGGTTCGTCCCGCATTTTGAAAAAATGCTCTACGACCAAGCGCAAATGGCGATCAACTACTTGGAGGCCAAGCAGGCCACTGGCCAAGAGGCTTTTGCTTGGGTTGCGCGCGGGATATTTGCGTATGTCGCGCGGGATTTGACTGGTCCAGCTGGGGGATTTTATTCCGCAGAGGATGCGGATAGCGCCGTGCTATTGCCGGCGGGGCAGGCCGATACTGCGGCTAAACCGGCTCATATCGAAGGGGCATTCTACGTTTGGACGCAGGCGGAGATAATTCAGGAACTCGCCGCTGATGCCCCATTTTTCCGCGCGCATTATGGGGTTAAGGATGGCGGCAATGTGGCGCATGATCCCCACGGTGAATTTAGCGGAAAGAATGTTTTAATGCAGCAGCAGTCGCTGGCCCTAACCGCCCGCGCATTTCAACTCGAGGTGGGGGCTGCGAGTGAGCAGTTGTTGCGCTGCTTGGAAAAGTTGCGGGTGGCGCGCGGTCGCCGGCCCCGGCCCTCGCTCGATGATAAAATTATTACAGCTTGGAATGGGCTCATGATTTCCGCGTTAGCCAAGGGACATCAGGTGCTGGGTGGGGCCTTGGCGGCTCAGCCCGAAGATGCGTTTTATTTGCGGGCGGCGACGCGGGCGGCAGAATTTATTGAGCGAGAGCTCTACGATGCGGCGACCGGCGTCCTTTATCGCAGCTGGCGCGAGGGCCGGAGTGATATTGCCGGCTTTGCGGAAGACTATGCTTATCTTATCCAAGGGTTGCTTGATCTCTATGAAGCGGGCTACGAGCTCCGTTGGTTGCAGTGGGCGGAAAAACTCCAAGCCAAGATGGACCAACTATTTTGGGATGACTCAGGTGCGGTTGGTGGCGGCGGTTATTTCAATTCACGAGCGGATGACGCGACGGTAATTGTGCGGTTGAAAGAAGATTATGATGGAGCGGAACCGGCCCCCAATTCGGTGGCCGCGATGAATCTAGTGCGGTTGGATTGGATGCTGGGGGCGGCGGCGCAGCGTGTAGCTGCGAGTGGCGATAACCTAACTTTGGCCGAGCGCGCCCGCCTGATCACGCAGGCCTTGCAAACCCAGTGGAGTCGCGCGCCCCATGCGCTGCCCCAGATGTTGTGTGCCCTAGAATTAACGCTAGCGGAGCCCCGCACGGTAATTTTGGCGGGTGATCCTCACTCCGTGGATTTTAAAAAACTGGCCGCCGTTATACACGAAAAGTTGGCGCGGCGCCGTGTGGTGCTTTGGGCTGAGCGTGGCCCGGGGCAGGCTTGGTTAGCGGCGCGGCGGCCCGATTTAGCAGAATTACCGGCCGCAATAAATCAGCCGGTGGCTTATGTATGCGCGGACCGTACCTGCCAGGCCCCCGTCACCACCCCGGAAGCTTTGCGAAGATTACTTGGCTAGCGCGGCGCGAACGAGGCGATCATCGCCATCGTTGGGCGCGGGTTGCAGGCCGAGCGCGGCGCAGAGCAGATTATAAACGTGAATATTATCAAAGGCCTTAAGAATTACGCCTTGGCGGAAAGCGGGTCCTTGCGCCAAAAATAATGCGCCCATATCAGAGGTGGCCGGATCCCAGCCGTGTGATCCGCGAGAATAAGTGCGGCTGCGAAATGACCAGCCGACACGGCTCTCAATATTCCAATGCTCATCTGCAATCAGCATAATGGGGGGAATCCGGGGGTTGTCGCGGTAATGTAAATTAGCGGGGACTTCTTCACGTAAGTAGACTTGGACATGCGCCGGTTTTTTTGCGCGGATGCTCGCTACTAAGTCAGCGGCCGTGCCAGTTTTTGGCCGCACGCCACCGTTGGGCCCGAGCGACTCTACTTGGACGGTGGTGGTGTCCATCAGATCCTCTAGAAAAATAACCTTATCTGGTCCGCAGTCGGCCATGCCGTGGTCGGCGACAATCACGAGATTGGTGGGTTCGCGGATTCCGCGCGCGGTGAGCCCCGCGAGTAATCGGCCAATCGACGCATCGACGGCGGCGACAGCCGCTTGGGTTTCAGGGGCGTCGGGTCCAAAAGTGTGGCCCGCATGATCGACCATATCAAAATAGAGGGTGCTCACTTGAGGGCGTTGGGCGGCGGGTAAATCGAGCCACGCGAGTAGTCCATCGACGCGATCATTGCTCGGCAATTTCCCGTTGAAGGGCTTAAAAAAGCTCGGCCGAAATCCTTGCTGCGTGGTCTCTGAGCCCGGCCAGAAAAAACAAGCGCTGCGGAGGCCCTGTTTTTCCGCAGTGATCCAGATCGGCTCGCCGCCCCACCAGCGCGGATTAGTGTTACTCTCCGGCTTGCTCATCCCAAAAGTTTCCCCAAAGGCGGGATCAAAAAACCAATTGGAAACAATGCCGTGATGCTCTGGATACAAGCCGGTGACCAAAGAATAGTGATTGGGAAAAGTCTTGGTGGGGAAAACGGGATTCATCCGCTCCGCCCGCACGCCTTGCGCGGCGAGTTGCTGCAATACGGGAGCCGCGTAGCGCGCCAGGTAGTCCCAGCGAAAGCCATCGATCGAGATTAAGATGAGCGGATTGGGCGCTGGCTTTATGCCGCCGGGCTCGAGAGCAGCCGCGGGGAGCACGCCAGCGAGCAGTAAAAAAAGCGAAGCCGCCAAGCCCCGTTGTCGATACCCCCTCCGCCTCGTGGCTGCAGGCAGTAAATGGACGATGCTTGAAAAATAATTAGGCCCAGACTTCATGCGGGCAGTGTTGGTGGGTTGCCTCGCTCCCCGCAATCTGCATTCTGCAGTTTATGAACGATGCTGAGCGATTGACCAAACTCGAGGAACGTTATGCCCATTTGCAGCGGCACAGCTTGGAACAAGACAAGGTCATGCTTGGGTTAAGCGAGGTGATGGCTAAATTGCAAAAAGACCTCACCGCGCTCCGCGGGCAACGCGGGAGTGGATCCGCGGGTGATGATTTACCCCCGGAGCGTCCGCCGCACTACTAATCAAAACAGCGCAGTGACCTCGACGTGCTTGCCGGGCTCCAAGGTAACTTCACCGGTGAGGGCCTCCGTCTCGTCGTTCTTATAGAGCTTGCACGTGATCGTCGCGGTCGCGTCGTTCGTCGACCAGCCCCACTTGCCAATAGAAACAAATTGCATCGGAGCGCCTTGGTCCCAGCTCAGGCCTGGACCTTCGCCGCGAATGAAAAGCTTGTTGCCGATGCCGATGTAGGCGGTGGCGAGCAAGCGAGTCGCGCCATCGGACGAAGAGGCGGATTCGGCGGGCTCACGGTTCATCGTCTCAGTCGGGGCGGCTGATTCCTCACGGCCGAGCGATTCAGGGGAAATTTCGGTTCGCGATAATTCCGATCCAGAATTTTCGCTGAGCTCAGCGATTGCTTCCGTCTTGGGTTTGCGCGGAGCGCGGGGCTTCTTGAGCTTAGGTTCGACGTCCTCCGGTGCCGCCAGCGGGGCACTGGCGTCCACCGGCGGCGTGACTAATTCGGTGGGGGCAGCGCTAATTGGCGCGGGACTCGGGGGGATGCTCTCGTGCGCCGACGCGCTGGGAGTTTCTGTTTTGCGGTGAGTAGCAGTACCTGCGGCGTGGAGGTGGGCTAGGGCGGCTTCGGCCGCGGCTAAATGTTTGCGACTGTTGGTTTCAAGCTTGGTCCAATCAGCGACCGCGAGATGAATTTTATCGGCGACGACTTTAAGTTGGGCGCTGTTGGCCGCGCGTAATTCCACCAACTCTTGCTCGAGGGCTTCGCGGTCATCATCTTCTTTACCGGCGAGGGCTTCGTTAAATTCCGCGAGCTTTTCTTGCATGCGGTACGGTAAGTTTTCCGCGGTGTGGGCGGCTTTGTGGACTGCCTCCTCGACGGCTTTGATTTGGGCCGCCGCGCGGGCGAGACTTTCGCCGGCAGCGTGTAAACGCTGGACTTGCTCGCTGACGCGTTCGCGTTCGGCTTGGACGTATTCGGCGGAGTCCGCCGAGAAATCGATGAGAAACGGAATGAGGCCTACGATGGCCGCCACGACCACACAGAGCACGGCGCTCACGAAGGGCAGTGGCGCGTAGGGATTCTTGGTATTAAAATAAACAATCAAAAAAGCCGTTAACAAAAGGACGGCATCAATGATCAGAAAGATCGATTTGGAGAGGCGCGGAGCAGGTTCGAGATTCATGGGTGATTAGCTCGCTGGCTGTTTTCGCTCGGTAGGGGCGGTTTCTCAAGGCTAAACCAAGGCGGTCAAGGCGAGCGGAGTTTTAAATCATCAGCTGCCGCCACGCCATGCCGAGCAGGGAGAGAAGCATGCCAATCCGAATGGCGCCCTCGAAAGTCAGAATCACGAGAATCCACTTAAGCCCGCACGTACTACGTAAAGCGTAGCCGAGGCCGCTGACCAGCATTAGAATGATGCCCTGCGCTCGACCGACCGAGTGTAAAAGCAGCGTTGGCATCCAGAGAAAGTACCCAATTAGCCCGCTCGCCCACAGCGTCGCGGTCCAGTTGGCCATGGGCAATTCGCGCGGGTCGGCATTAACGCGGATCTGCTTAAGGCCCAAATAGCGTTCGCTCAGGAACAGTTGCCAGAGTTCAAGGCCCAAGAAAATTGGGGCGAGCAGAACGAGCGGATTCATGGGCCGCAGTACGGATCAATTATTTGCCGCCGTACCAGACGCCCCGGCGCCAGTTGTGGCGGTGTAATTGCTGGAGCAGGGCGGGCGGCATGGCCGGCAGATCGCTGACGCCGCAGTTGGCGTCAGCTTGCGCAACCGTGCGAATGCCGGGAATGACGGTCGAGACCGCCGGATGAGCCAGCACAAATTTTAAAGCTGCCTGCGGCAGCGAGTAGCCGCTGTCCGCGAGCTCTAATTTAATCGCCTCGGTGTGGGCGACGGCTCGCTCCATCCGATCGCCGGCAAAATAATGGGTGCGAAAATCGTCCGCGGCGAACTTAGTTTCCGCGGTGAACTTCCCGGTGAGCACGCCCTCATCGAAAGCCACGCGTACGATAATGCCGACGCCGTATTCTTGGGCGACGTTCAGCAATTCCGCGGCGGGCTCCTGATCAAAGATATTATAAATTACTTGTACGCTATCGACCCAGCCCCCGCGCATGAGATCGATCACGCTATTTTGATCAAATTCCGGCGTGGAAACACCGACGAGGCCGATCAGGCCTTCGTGTTGTAGTTGGCGAAGAATTTTGAAAGGGGTGGGATGGCGATTCCAAGCGCGAGTCCAGGTGTGCAGCTGGAGCAAATCGAGGCGATCTGCGCCGAGCGTGGCGAGGCGGGTGGCGATATTCTCGCGGAGATAGTCCTCCGCGTAACGCACTTCCGCGCGACAGTAAGGGGAGGGCGGCCAGATGCCGGGCGCGGGCGGGGTCTTGGTGGCGACGAACACATTTTCTTTTTTTCCCGCGGCCGCCCGCTCGCGTAGTACTTGGCCAATTAAGCGTTCGCTGCGGCCGTTGCCGTACCCGGCGGCGGTATCAATAAAATTAACCCCCAGATCGAGCGCGCGGTGTAGGGCGGCGAGTGAGTCGCTGTCCGCTTGGGCGCCCCACGCGCCCCCGATGGCCCACGCGCCGAAGCCAATTTCTGAACAGCGGAAGTTTTGTTTACCGAAGGGACGATATTGCATGGGTGAAAATTGGTCAGTAGCCGATCGCCTTGCTGTCCGCTTTGCGGGGATCGGCCGCACCGTATCTTAAGCCAGTTTTAGGATCTATCGCGATACTCTCACCATCGCCTTGATAGCCGCCTTCATAAGAGGCGCGCTCTTTGATGGTTTGGCCTTTCGCTTTGAGCGCCACCGCAGTGTCAGCGCTGAGGCCCTGATGTTCGAATGAGATGAAGTCAGGCATCCATTGTTGGTGGATGCGGGGAGCTTCGACTGCTTGCGCGACCGCCATGTTAAAATCGATGACGTTGGTGATGATTTGGAAGACGGTATTAATAATGGCGGGACCACCGGGGCTGCCGGTGACGAGCACGAGGGCGCCATTTTTGAAAACGAAGGTTGGCGTCATGGAAGAGAGGGGACGCTTGCCGGGGACGATCGCGTTAGCTTCACCTTGAATGAGCCCGAACATATTAGCCGTGCCGACCTGAGCGGTGAAATCATCCATCTCGTTGTTCATTAAAATGCCCGTGCCTGGAATAGTGACGCCCGAGCCATAGGCGCCATTCAAAGTGTAGGTATTGCTGACGGCATTGCCGGCCGCATCGACGATGGAGAAATGGGTGGTCTCGGTAGATTCTGCTATTGGGCGGACCATGAATTTACCAAGCCCCGGCTGGATGGCGGTGGCTGGGGTCGCCCGATTGGGGGAGAAGTCTGTCATGCGGCCTTTGATATAAGCCGGATCGAGGAGTTGGCTGACAGGAATTTGGACGAAGGCCGGATCGCCTAAATATTCCGCGCGGTCGCGGAAAGCGCGTTTCATTACTTCCGCAAAAAGGTGATATTTAGCGGCAGAGTTTGAGCCCATCGCGGCAACGTCAAACGGCTCGATCATCCCCAGCATTTGCAGGATGGCGATACTGCCTGAGCTGGGTGGCGGCATGAGCACAATCTCGTAGCCGCGATATTTTCCGCGCAGGGGGGTGCGTTCTACGGCTTGATAGTTTTTCAGATCAGCGAGGGTGATATTCCCACCGTGGGCGGACATTGCGGCGGCAATTTTTTGGGCAGTCTCACCCTCATAAAATTCGCGTGGGCCATTTTTTTGCAGGCGAGCCATGGTAGCACCGAGATCGGCTTGCACCCAGTGTTCGCCGGCTTTCCAGAAGGCACCTTGCTTCAGGTAAATTTTTTGCGAGTCAGCAAACGGGGCGAGCAACTTAGCAAAAGTACGGAAGGAGGCGGCGTTCGCTTGCGACACGATGTGACCTTCGGCGGCCAGTCGGCGAGCGGGTTCGACTACCTGGGCCCAAGTGACTTTGCCGGAGCCGTATTTCTGCATTGCCAAAGCGAAGCCAGCGACGGAGCCGGGCACGCCGCTCGCTTGCCAACCCACGGTGGATGAACCCGCGCCTTGGCGTAACTTACCATCTTGACCGACATACATGTCGCGAGTGGCGCTCGCTGGTGCGGTCTCGCGATAATCAATCGCGATATCGCGGCCCGTTTCTGGGGTAGCGCCCGCTAAATGAATCATCATGAAGCCACCGCCGCCAATGTTGCCGGCAAAAGGATAGACCACCGTCAGCGCGAGGCCGGTGGCGACGGCTGCATCGACCGCATTGCCCCCTTGCTGTAAAATTTCTACGCCCGCCTGCGAAGCGAGTTCGTGCACGGAAACTACCATGCCGTGTTCAGCTTCAATGGCGGCTCGTTGGGCCGCTAGCGGTAGAGGCGTGGTCAGTAATGCTAACGCGGCCATTAACGGCGCAGTAATTAAACGGTGGGTAGTGAGCATGGGAAAGGCTTTCTCTGATGTCGCAGTGCCTCGAGACGTCAATCCTTGGGTGAGCTCTGCCGCGTCTCCGGCCGTTTTTGTTGATGCCAGCCGTCAGGTCTTAGGAAATACTCTTATTTTATGCCCAAGCAGTTTTTTTAGATTATCTCATTCAAAAAGCTTGCCTCCGGCGGGAAAGGATAAAGTTTTTATCTTGTTTTCTTTACTATATTACTAATGTATATCTAAGCTTTAACTCATCCAGGCTATTTTTTATAAAAAACTTCCGCAGTCTCGCCGGCTTTATAACGGGGGAATCAGCAGTTGTGATTGGCGCAATGATCAATACATTTAGTTCAGGTTTGAGTATTAAAAACTCAAAATAATCTAACACACACCTATGAATAATCAGAACCAAGTATCATCGATCTCGTATGCTACGGGATCCCGGCGAATCGGCTCAGTCGCTCTTTTCGCCTTTTTAATGTTAGCGGTTAATTCACCTGTCTTCGGGCAAACCGTCGCCCCGGAAGCAGCGAAGAAGAATGATACCATTCAGTTGGAAAAATTCGTCACGACCGGGTCACGTTTCAATGACCGTTCGGTGACGCAATCCCCGGTCCCGATCGACGTCATCAGTGGCACCGAGCTCAAGCAGGGCGGCTACAATGAAACGAGCCAAATGCTGCAAGCGAACATTCCTTCGTTCAACTTCCCGCGTCCATCGTTGACGGATGGTACCGACCATATTCGCCCTGCCACGCTACGTGGATTGGCGCCGGACCAGACCCTCGTGCTCATCAATGGCAAACGCCGCCACACCAGTGCGCTCGTCAACCTCAACGGTTCAATTGGGCGCGGTTCAGTCTCGACCGACTTTAACGCTATTCCGGCGGCGATGATCGAGCGCATCGAAGTGTTGCGTGATGGGGCCTCGGCTCAATACGGCTCCGACGCTATTGCTGGCGTGATCAATGTTATCTTGCGCAAGGATGCTGGTTGGGGCATGACCCTTGGTTACGGCGTTACGGGCGCTGGTGATGGCGAGGACTACAAACTTGACGCCTTTACCGGGGTAGCCTTGGGCGACAAGGGTTCGCTCTTCGTGGATATTTATCTGCGCGATCACGCGCCGACCAATCGGAGCTTGGCCGATACGCGCCAGCAATATTTTGGCACCAGTACCACCACTGGCTTGCCGGTTGCGATGTCCGGTAATTATGGCTCGGGCACGGGTCTCAGCCCAGCGAACGGCACGCTCGATCCGCGTGAGGCGACGGTTAATCGCATCAACCACCGTTTTGGTGACCCGATGACGAAGGACCAAGGCCTTTGGCTCAATGGTGATTATCCGCTAGCGGAAAATCTTGATCTTTATTTCAACGGTGGCACTAGCACTCGTCACGCGAATGGCGCGGGCTTTGCGCGTCGCGCCGGCGACGATCGCACGGTTCGGAGCATTTGGCCTAATGGTTTTCTGCCGTACATCGATAGCGTCGTAAAAGATTTCTCTTTTAGCACTGGCGTTAAAGGCAAGGCGTCCAATTGGAATTACGACCTGAGCACCATCGCCGGGACCAATACGCTTGATTATCGCACCTCTAACTCCGCCAACGTCACGTTGGGCGGCGCGAGCGGTACCGCCTTCTACGATGGCCAGCTGAAATTTGCCCAAATGGGAGCCAACCTAGATCTCACGACTTCATTTAATACGGGTTTTGCCACGCCGCTTAAATTCGCGGTCGGCGCGGAAGTTCGCGCGGAAAGATACACCATCAAAGCTGGTGAAGCTGATTCCTACCGCAATGGTGGCGTCACTATTATTGGTGGGCCCAGCAACGGTGGCCTCGCCGCGGTCGGGGCCCAGGTGTTCCCGGGCTTCAAGCCTTCAGATGCCGGCTCCCACAACCGCCGCGCTAAGTCGGTCTATCTCGACCTCGAGCAAAATCTGACGGATCGCTGGTTGGTTTCCCTCGCGGCTCGCTTCGAGGACTATACGGACTTCGGCAATAACAGCACGGTCAAGCTCGCCTCCCGCGTAGAGCTGACCAATGAATTCGCACTGCGCGGCTCGGTCAGCACGGGCTTCCGCGCGCCGCACTTAGCGCAACAATGGTTCAGCGCCACGTCCACTAATTTTATCGGTGGCATCCCTTACGATATTCTCACCTTCCCCGTCAGTAATGCGGCGGCCAAAGCTTTAGGCGCCTCCAGCTTGAAGCCCGAGGAATCGACCAATATCAGCGGCGGGATCACCTGGAATTCAAAGAAATCCGGTTTCTCTGCCTCCGTGGATATCTACAATATCGAGATCAAGGATCGCATCGTGCTATCCTCTAACTTCACCGGCGCTCCGATCATCGCGTTGCTCGCAACGCAGGGCATCACGGGCGTGGGCGGCGGTCGCTACTTCACCAACGCAATTGATACTACCACCAAGGGGGTTGATGTGAGTGGTCGTTACGTCCTGACCACCAGCACATCGGGTAAATTCACCTTCACCGGTGGCTTTAATCACAACACGACGAAGGCCAACCGGATCAAGCAGGCTCCGGCTAATCTCGCCGCGATCACCACCACGCCGCTTTTTGATCTCACCGAAACCATCCGCCTCGAAAAGGGTCAACCGCGCGATAATATTAATCTCTCGGCCGGCTGGGAATACGGTAAATTCTCTTTCTTGGCCCGCCAAGTGCGCTACGGCGAAGTTTCAGCGGTCACTTTTACCAGCGCCACTCAAGCCAATATCGATGTGCTGACTCCCGGTTATAATGTCGAGTTCGCCGCCGCTGTCCCTGGTTCCGTGGGTGGCACGACCACTAATAAACAAGTCATCCAAACTTGGGGCGCTAAGTGGCTCACTGACCTTGATGTGACTTATCATTACACAAAGAACATCATGATCTCCGTTGGCGCGAATAACCTCCTCGACGTCTATCCTGACGAGAATATCCGTTCGAAGGTTTTCAATGGCGCGGCCTATGGCGGCACGGACAACGCGGGTATCTTCCCTTATAACAGTATTTCACCGTTCGGCTTTAACGGCGTGTTTTATTACACCAAGCTGAGCCTGAAGTTCTAAGACCTCATCTTGGTTTAGTTTTCATTAGGCGCGGGCGATATGCCTGCGCCTTTTTTATGCGCAGATGACAGCGCTTGGCTTGGTGGTCCAATGGGCATCGATGAAATATCACGCCATTGCTGCTTGAAGCAGTCCGTAGACTGGGGCGCACTGTCATTTCATGGAATCGCACGCGGTGGTCTTCACCGGCCCCCATCAAGTCGCTTACCAGGAAATTACCTCCCCTGAACCGGGGCTCGAGGATGTGGTGGTCGATGTGCATCATTCATGGATTAGCAACGGGACGGAGGGCTCGTTCCTCCGCGGCGAGCGAATTTCTGGCGATGTTGCTTGGCGGCTGGGCGATCCCGCGCCTTTTCCCCTGATTGCCGGTTATCAAAAAGTTGGTCGAGTACGGCAGGTCGGGGCCGACGTGCAGCGTTTTGCCCCAGGGGATTGGGTGTTCGCCTCGATGAGTAAAGTGTGCGGCATGTTTGATAATCAATTTGCCGGACACGTTTCTCCCGCCGTCTGCGCGCAGGGTGCGTTGCTGGCGTTGCCGGCAGGAATTGACCCCTTGGCTTTTGCCGGACTCGTGTTGACGCAGGTGGGTTATAATTGTGGCACCCGTTCTCCGATTCAGTCGGGTCAACTGGCCGTCGTCCTCGGCGATGGTCTCGTGGGGCAATGGGCGGGCCAAACCCTCGCGCAGCTCGGGGCAAAAGTAGTGTTGGTGGGCCGACACCCTGATCGCTTGGCGCGATTTTCTCGTTTTGGGTCCACTGTTTTGAGTGGCACTGATAACGGTCTGGCCGCCGTCCGCGCCCTCGGCAGTGAGCGAGTGCAAGTGTTGGTGGAAACGGTGGGTAGCGCGCGCGGGCTGCAAGACTATCTCCCCGCAATGGCGCGGGGTGGTCATATGGTCATCGCGGGTTTTTATTCCCCAGCGGGCGCCGTCAATTTACAGGAAAGTCTCCAGCAATTTCGTAACGCCGAAATTTCTTTTGACCTCGCCTCAGGCGCGACGGCCGCACGATTGCAAACGACGCTCGAGTGGATCGCAGACGGTCGGCTTGATTCGCTGGGTTGTTTGACGCACCGCTTCCCCGTGGAGCGAGCCGCGGAGGCTTGGGCCTTGATCGAGAGTAAGCGCGAAGCCGTCTTGGGGGTCGTGCTGGACTGGCCGGCTTCACGCCTTAAGCTCTAAAGTTTCCATGATGATTCCCGCCACGATGAAGCTACTGCAAATTGAGGCACCCGGCCGTGCCGTGTGGCGTGATGCCGCGGTGCCAACCCCTGGGGCTGGGGAAGTCTTGGTGCGGATTCTCGCCATCGCGACTTGTCCTCACTGGGATCTGCATATTTTCGGCGGTCAGCCCATGTTTCCGGGGATGAAATTAGCTTATCCCTATCTGCCGGGCCAGCCGGGGCACGAGGCGGTCGGCGAAGTCGCCGCGCTCGGCGCCGGCGTGAGCACATTGCACGTGGGGGCACGGGTGGCGGTCTGGCGTGACACCGGCCGGCGGCCGCAGGGTTGTTATGCGCAGTTTAATGTTTTGCGGGCGGAAGATTTGCTTGAAGTGCCCGCGACGCTTAGCGCCGCCGCGATCGCCTCGCTAGAATTAGCGATGTGCGTAGAAGTATCCTTTCAGCAACTAGCGCGATTGGGGGGAATTGTGGGTCGGCGCATCGGGCTGAGCGGATTGGGGCCCGCCGGATTGGTGGCGGTACAATTGGCGCGCGCGCACGGGGCCGCCGAAGTCATCGGGATTGATCCGGTAGCTGAACGCCGGGCATTAGCCGCCGTGCTTGGCGCGCATCGCACCGTCGAACCTGATGCCACGGCGTGGCCAGCCACACGGGGAGTCGGCGCCTTGGACGATGCGATCGATCTCACGGGTGTACCCGCCTCCATTGAATTTCTCTTCGACCGCACGCAGCGTTGCGTCACCTTATTCGGCGTGCTCCGCGAAGAGGTGCGCTATGGTGGTCGGCACATGTTCGGTCCGGGTCTGCTTCTCATGGGCTATGGTGATCATAATCGGGTCGCTGCTGAGACGGCGTTGCGTTTTATCACCGAGGGAAAATTGCGCTTGGCCCCCTTAATTACGCACACCTTGCCCTTTTCTCAGTACGCCGCCGGGGTGGAATTGCTGCGCACCAAGGAGGCCATCAAAATCCTCTTCGACCCGTGGCTTTAAGCTCGTCTCAGTGCCGCGCCGTCGCGCCCTCCGCCCGCCGCGGGGCCGAGGGCGAGTACGAGTACGAAGGCGTGGGCGAGGACAGTGATCTAAATTAGCCCGCCCATGGCCGCCCAAGTTCACCGCCCCGACACTCGGTTTGTAACATAATATATTACAAACCGAACGAAGCGGGTGGGGGAAGGACGGCTTGTGTTGGGTGGGAGAGGCGGGGTATGGGTGGTGGGTCAGGCTAATTCATTTCTTTTTTTATGTTCACTCCTTTGCCGTTAAGTCGCCGTCAGTGGTTAATTTCTAATGGAGCTACCCTCGCGGGGCTCGCGCTGACGTCGCGGTTGATGAATTTTGAAGCGGCGGCGCAAATGACGCCCGAACGCCTGGCGGCGTCGGTTCCGGTGCGCGCGCGGCTCTCGCTCAATGAAAATCCGTTCGGTCCTTCGTCTGCCGCGCTCGAGGCGATGCTGCGCAATCTGTCAGCGGGCAAGGCGGCCCGTTATCCTTACGGCGAAGTGAATGAGTTGATCGCGCTGATCGCAAAAAAAGAAGGGGTGACGCCAGATCACATCGTCTTGAGCGTTGGCTCGGGCGAACTGCTCGAGACGGTCGGCGTGCAATTTGGTTTGCAGAAAGGCGATGCGATCTACGCGTCGCCAGGGTATCTTCAGCTCCCGCGGGCAGTGGAGGCGCTCGGCGGTCGGGGTATTCCTGTGCCCGTTAATGCGCAGCTCGAGCACAATCTCGCGGCGATGGCGGCGAAGATCAGCGACCGGCCTACCGTGATCTATATCGCTAATCCTAATAATCCAACCAGCACGGTTGTTGAGCCAAACGCGCTGGCCGCTTTCGTTAAAGAAGTTTCGCCCAAGGCATTGGTCTTTTTGGACGAAGCCTATCTAGATCTCGCTGACAACTATGCGGGGCGCACCCTGGTCGGGCTCGTCCACGCCGAGCGTAATTTGATTGTCGCGCGCACCTTTTCAAAAATTTATGGCCTCGCCGGTATGCGCATCGGCTACGGGGTTACTTCGCCTAAAATCGCGGCTCAGTTGAGGAGCTATGGTTTGGGCACGCTCACGGCGCCGAGTATTGTCGCCGCGGTGGCTAGCTTGCAGGATGATGGCTATGTGGCTGCGACGCGGGCGAAGATTGTTGCCGAGAAAGAAAAATTGCTGGCTCTGCTGCGCGAATTAGGTCGGCCGTATGCGGCGTCGCAGACTAATTTTGTCTTTTTCCAGACAGGTCGCGAGCACGCGAAAGTAGCGGCGGCGATGTTAGCGGAGAGTGTTTCGATCGCCCGGGCTTTTCCGCCGATGACAGATTGGGCGCGTATTTCCATCGGACTGCCGGAGGAAAATGCGCTTGCCCGGGCCGCGTTACGGAAAGTTTTAAGCTAAAAAAAGCCGCGACAACGGCCGCGGCTTGGAGAATTAAACGAACCTGCCGTAAGGGGCAGGGTCTGGTTGAATCGATCAGATTCCGGCGCTGTTGTCCTCTGGAATGCGCATGCAGTAGAAGCTGCGATACACGAACACGAGGGCCACCGCGAAGAAGAACAGGCCGATGCCAGTTTTGAGATTCTGATTGGTCATCGTGACCGCGATCTCGACGGCGAGGAGGCCGAAGAGGGTGGTGAACTTGATCACGGGATTCATGGCGACCGAAGAAGTGTCTTTGAACGGATCGCCTACGGTGTCACCGACCACCGTTGCCGCGTGCAGGTCGGTACCTTTTTGGCGAAGTTCCACTTCGACGATCTTCTTGGCGTTGTCCCAGGCGCCGCCGGCATTCGCCATAAAGATGGCTTGGAACAGACCGAAGAACGCGATGCCGATCAGGTAGCCGATAAAGAAGTAGGCATTGAAGAACGGCAGGGCTAAAGCGAAGCAGAATACTACGATGAAGATATTCCACATGCCTTTTTGAGCGTAGACGGTGCAGATGCGCACGACTTCCTTGGAGTCTTTTTCAGAGGCGGTCGTAGCGTCGAGCTTCATGTGCTCCTTGATGTAGACCACGGCGCTGTAAGCCCCAGTGACGACGGCCTGCATCGAGGCGCCGGTGAACCAGTAGATGACAGATCCGCCCATGATCAGGCCGAGAATAATCTCAGGCTGCACGATGCTCAGGGCGCCGATAACTTCCTTGAACGGTCCCGCCACTCCAGACGCGACTTGAATTTCATACAATTTCTGCAGGAGCATGATAATGCCGAACACCATGGTGGTCGCGCCGACTACCGCCGTGCCGATGAGTACGGGTTTGGCGGTGGCTTTAAAGGTGTTGCCCGCGCCGTCGCCCTTCTCGAGTTGGTATTTGGCGTTGTGGAAGTCTGGCTTGAAACCGAAATCTTTTTCGATTTCTGCGGCGATGCCGGGGCGGCCTTCGATTTGCGAGAGTTCGTAAACCGATTGGGCATTATCGGTCACGGGACCGTAGCTATCGACGGCGATGGTGACCGGGCCCATGCCGAGGAAGCCGAAGGCCACGAGGCCGAAGGCGAAGATCGGCGCCGCGAACAAGAACTTAGTCGGCATCAGCGCCAGCAGCGCGGCATTTTGGGAGAAGTAATAAGAAACCGCCATCAGCAGCATGATTACGAGGCCCATCCAGAAGGCAGACATGTTGCCCGCGACGAGGCCGGACAAAATGTTGAGGGAGGCGCCGCCGTGCTTCGAGCAATTGGTGACCTCTTTGACGTGACGCGAATTTGTGCTAACGAAGACCTTCGTGAACTCAGGAATCAGCGCGCCAGCGATGGTCCCGCAGCTAATGATGACGGAAAGCACCCACCAGAGCGCTGGGCTAACACCAGCCTGGTGAGCGAGCAGGTAGTAAGAGGCGACGAAAGTAATGCCGATCGAAACGGCCGAGGTAATCCAGACGAGGTGCGTTAGCGGAGCCTCGTAATCAAAATCCTTCAGGTGACCGTACTTGGCCTTCGAGAAGGCATCGTTGATGAAATAGGAGACGAGGGAGGTGACGATCATCAGCGCGCGCATCGCAAAGAGCCAGATGATGAGCATGGCGCAGAGTTCTTGGCTATCAACCAGCGCAAGGGCGAGGAACGAGATAAGCGCTACACCGGTCACGCCGTAGGTCTCGAAGCCATCGGCTGTCGGCCCGACGGAGTCACCGGCATTGTCGCCGGTGCAGTCAGCAATGACGCCAGGATTCTTGGGATCATCTTCGGGCAGCTTGAAAACAATCTTCATCAAATCAGAGCCGATATCGGCGATTTTGGTGAAGATACCGCCGCAAATGCGGAGGACGGAGGCACCGAGGGATTCGCCGATGGCGAAGCCGATGAAGCAAGGTCCGACGAGTTCCCGAGGCAAGAACACGAGGATACAAATCATGAAGAATAATTCGACGCAGACCAAAAGCAGGCCGACGCTCATGCCAGAGCGAAGCGGAATGAAGAGCGTGTTGAGCGCGTTGCCCTTGAGGGCGGAGAAGGCGGTGCGCGAGTTGGCTACCGTGTTAATGCGAATGCCGAACCACGCGACGCCGTAAGAGCCCAAGATACCCAGAATGGAGGCGAGCAAAATGACCACCACATGGGCGGCGGAGTTGTGTGACAAGACGCCGAAGTAGTAGATCATACAGGCGCCGATCAGCATCCAGAGTATGGCGAGGAATTTACCTTGGGTGAATAAATAGGTTTTGCAGGTCTCCCAAATCATGTGCGAGACGCTCGCCATCGAGGAATGCACCTGGAGGGCTTTGGTCTGGGTGTATTGAATGAGGCCGAACGCGGCGCCGAGCGCGCAGATCACAAGCCCCCAGTACATCAGCGTGAGACCGCTGACACCACCGAGGCCATCGAAGTGCACATGAGTAAGATCAGGGATCTTGATGTCAGCTTCGCCGGCAAAGGCGGGAGTTGCTAAAGTGGCTAGCGCTAAAATCAGCGCTCCCGTTTGTTTCCAAACATTAGATTTAAGCATAACTAAGGGTAAGGGGAACTGAACTCACGCAACCTGCCAAGCGGTCGCGAGTGAGGCCAGTTTAATTTGCCTTGAAACCGTCGCGGCATTGACCTGTTAGGTAGGTTAATTTTATCTGGGAAGACTGTTAAACGCGCTTATGCCTCTGCTCGAAGTTAAAAACCTGATTAAGACCTACGCGGCGCCAGGGGGTCAGCGGCCCGACGCCGGCGCTGTTCATCGGGTGGTGGAGGTTGCTTCATTCACTTTAGAAGCCGGTGAGCAGCGAGCGCTGCGCGGCGAAAGCGGATCGGGGAAAACGACTTTTCTTCATCTGCTCGCAGGCATCCTCGCTCCTGATAGCGGCTCTATCTTGCTGGCTGGAATAGAGATAACGCAACTAAGCGAGGCGGGGCGTGATCGGCAACGGGCGGAGAGCATTGGCTATATTTTTCAGACCTTTAATTTACTCCAGGGGCATACGGCTTTAGAAAATGTGGAACTCGGGATGGCCTTTGGTCGTGGGGTAGATCGCGCGCAAGCCGGAGTTTTATTACAGCGGGTGGGGCTGGGCGATAAACTCGGTCATTATCCTCGCCAGCTTTCCACGGGTCAGCAGCAACGGGTGGCGGTCGCCCGCGCCTTGGCTAATCGCCCCAAGATGGTCCTTGCCGATGAACCCACGGGCAATCTCGATCGCCGCAATGCTCGGGAAGCGCTGCAACTGATTCGCGAGGTATGTCGCGAATCCGGCGCGGCGTTGTTGCTGGTGAGTCATGACGAGCGGGTGCTCGCGCAGTTTGAGCAAATGCAGGATTTCATGATGATCAACCGGGCTTTAGCCACACCGCCGACTGTTTTTCCGCGATGATCTTTAACCTTATCTATCGTTCATTGCGCCAGCACTTGCTGGCGACGCTGGTGACCGCGGGTAGCATTGCGTTGGCGAGCGGTTTATTACTGACGGTGTGGGTGGTGAAGACGCAGTCGCAGGCGGTATTTGCGGCGACCAATTCTGGTTTCGATGCGGTACTCGGGGCGCGCGGGTCAAAGTTGCAACTCGTGCTGAATGCAATTTTTCATCTCGAGGCATCGCCCGGCAATCTCACGGCGGCTGATTTTGAAATGATCCGGCATCAGCGCGAGGTGAAGACGGCGATCCCGTTGGCGGTCGGGGATAATTATCAAGGGTGGCGCATCGCGGGCACGATCGAATCGTTATTCACCGAGGTGGAATATATGCCGGGCCATCGTTATCAGGTCGGCCGCGGCGAGCGGTTTTTTCAAATCGGCAAACTTGAAGCCGTGGTCGGAAGTTATGCGGCCAAAAAACTTGGCTGGCGGGTTGGGACGACTTTCCATCCTTCGCATGGCCTCATTTTCAATCCCCAGGCAGAGCAGCATGAGGAGACTTATACGGTGGTCGGGGTCTTGGCCCCGACCAACACGCCGGTTGATCGCGTGATCTGGATTCCGTTGGAGGGAGTGCAAACCATGAAGGGGCATAATCCGCTGGCGGCGACTGAGCTGAGTGCGGTCCTCGTGCAATTACGGGCCCCGGAGGCCGGGATGCTGCTGAATTTGCGGCTCAATAGCCCAGGCGGGCGGCTGACCTTTGCCTATCCGATTGGAACAATTGTGGCGGAATTATTTAATAAAATAGCCTGGTTTGATCAGGTGCTGACGCTCGTCGCTTGGCTTGTCGCGGTGGTGGCGTCGGGCTCGGTACTGGTGAGCATCTATAATTCGATGAGTGCCCGCGCGCGGGATATCGCCATTTTGCGCGCCCTCGGCGCCCGTCGGCGGACGGTCTTTGGGGCAGTCGTCGGGGAGGCGGCCGTGATCGGTCTGCTTGGATCAACCGCGGGTTTCGCCGTCTTTGCTGGGCTCGCTGAGTCGGTGGCGGCCCTCATTCAGGCGCAGACCGGGGTCGTGCTTGAGCCGCTGCAATGGAATCTAGTTTTTTGCTGGGGCCCCGCCGTTTTTGTCGGGTTGTGTATCCTTGGCGGGTGCGTGCCGGCGTTTAAGGCTTATCGGGTGTCGGTCGCTGAGACGATTGCTCCGGTGTCTTGATCAGGGGTTGATGATCTTTAATCTGCGCCAAAGAGTGATCGCCCCGGCCAAATCCTTTGACGCGGCTAAGATCCTGAGTACTTTGCCGACATGAAGTGTTCTCGGCGTCTCCTCAGTTTATGGTTGAGCCTCTGCGTGATCGGTTTGCCCATCGTTGGCGCGGCCGCGGTCGAATATGAGTTGGTTGGTTTCGATCGTTTGGCCTCTTTCACGTTCACCGCGCCAGAATTCAATAATGCGGATCCCAAGGCGCTACCACCATCGGGCGCTGATCAAATTCCGGCTAAGATCAAGGCGCTCGATCAGCAGAAAGTGGCGGTGACGGGTTATATGTTGCCGGTTCGGATGGAGGCCGGGTTGGTTAAGGAACTGCTTTTAGTTAAAGACCCCATGATGTGTTGCTATGGCGTCATGCCGAAAATCAACGAGTGGGTGGTGGTCAAAATGATCGGCGCTGGCGTGAAGCCGCTGATGGACGTGCCGATTACTTTTGAAGGTAAACTTCGCGTGGGCGAGATGTACGAGAACGGTTATCTGACCGGCGTCTATTTGCTCGAGGGCGAAAAGCTGGTGGGCGTAAAAGGCTAACCAGCCCGCGCCGCCTGGCCTCGGAGTGCTGAGACAACGGCTCCCGCCTTCAGCGCGAAATATCCCGCTGAGTCAGCACCTTGTAGCCGCGCGTATTGAGCGCACTCGCCGCGAGATCATTATCTTCCACACTGAGTGCGAGAGCCGATTTTCCCTCGGGCCGCATAAAAAAAGAATAGAGATAATGAATGTTAATTTCCACCGTGAGCAGCGCCTTCAGCACGCCTTGCAGTTGCGATTCATCGGAAATCTCTACGGCCAGAACTTCGCATTCGGTGTAAGCAAAATTAGTGGCCGCCATCAATTCGCGGGCGCGGTCAGGGTCATCCACGATTAATCGATCAATCGCGCAATCCGTCGTGTCGAGAGTGGTCATCGCCATCACGTGCACGTTATGCTTCGCGAGTAAGGCCGTCAGATCATAAAGTTGGCCGACGCGATTCGGTAAAAAAACCGAGAATTGTTTTACCGGATCAGTGGCGAGCGGGGTGGCGGTGTCAGACATAAACGGCGACTGCTGTATGTCGTGGTGGCGGGTGGCGGTCAATGCCGACGTGCGTAGCCGATAGGAGGCTTGAGTGTCGTGCGGGGAGCACCCAACGTGCGGCATGGTTTTTTATCAGCAGATTTCCGCGCTCTAGGATGAAGCCGTCCGATGTGCATCAAGCGGTCGCACAGCGCGCAAATAACAGTGCGCGCTTGGTGCTGCGGGGCATTGGGCTAAACGCCGTGCTGGCGGTGGTGAAATTAGCGGGGGGCATATTCGGCCACACCTATGCGCTGATTGCGGATGCAGCGGAGTCCATGCTCGATATCTTATCTTCGACACTGGTGTGGGCGGGTTTTCGGGTGGCGGCGCGTCCGCCGGACGCGAATCATCCTTACGGGCACGGCAAAGCGGAGCCGCTCGTTGGGTTGGTGGTCGCCTTATTTATTTTTGTGATGGCCGGTTGGGTCGCCTCGCATGCCATCCATGAAATTCGGACGCCCCATCAAGGTCCGGCCTGGTGGACGTTATTAGTGTTAGCGGGCGTGATCGTTGCAAAAACATGGTTCTCGCGGCGCATGGGGATGGCGGGCGAAGAGGTGGGCAGCACCGCCCTGGGCCTTGAGGCCATGCATCATTGGTCTGATGCCATCACTTCGGGCGCCGCCTTTGTGGGTATTAGTATCGCGCTATGGGGCGGCGCTGGTTGGGAAACCGCCGATGACTGGGCCGCTTTATTTGGCTGTGTGATTATCGCCTTCAATGGTTTTAGTATGTTTATGCAGGCCCTGGGCGATGTGATGGACACGGCCGCGCCGCAGAATTTCGAAAATGAGGTGCGGGCGCTCGCCCTCGCGGTGTCCGGCGTGCACGCGCTCGATAAAGTGCGGATGCGCAAAAGCGGGCTCAGTCACCTGGTGGATATTCAGGTGCGGGTGGATGGTGATTTAACGGTGCGCGAAGGCCACGGCATCGCGCACGCTGTCAAGGATGCGCTCATTGCTTCGGCGAGTCATCGTATCAGTGATGTGACGGTGCATATCGAGCCCGCCGCTGGCCCCGGCCTGTGACTGGCGGCTGCGGTCTTAACGCTAGGGCGCCTCGGCCTTAGTAGCTAAGGAGTTAGCTCGGCGGGAGCCTTACCTATAACTACGCCATCTCAGCAGGGGAGTTTAGCTAGACAATAATAGAACGAGTGGTTCATTCAGGATCTTTGTACATTATCTTGTGGGTCTAACGCGGCTGATCGCAGGCCCCATCAATCCATCTTCCTTCCTATCATCACCCTTAACGCATGCGTTGCTTTTGGCTCCTTTTCCTTGCCCTCGGTTTAGTCGGCTTGAGCCTGACAACGCGGGGGTCTGGGCCGGCTACGCGGGGGAGTTTCCTCTTTACGAGCGGCGGTCATAAATTGACGGTGTGGCATTATCGTCCGGCTGGGACAGCTGCGGACGCGCCGGTGCTGTTTGTGATCCATGGGGTGGGGCGCAATGCGGAGGAATATTTAAACGATTGGGTGGAACTGGCTGAGCAGAAAAAAGTACTACTGATAGTGCCAGAGTTCTCTAAAACTGAATTTCCCGGTGAAGAGGCTTTTAATTCTGGCAATTTATTTGATGCCAGCGGCCAGCCGGTGCCGCGGGCCCAATGGTCCTATAGCATGATCGAGCCGATCTTCGACGCCGTTCGGGAGCGCTCGGGCAGTCAGCGCAACGATTACATGATCTATGGCCATTCGGCGGGGGCGCAATTCGTCCAGCGATTTTTGTATTTTATACCAGAGGCGCGGGTGACTCGTCTCATCGCGGCCAATGCGGGTTGGTATATGCTGCCCGAATGGACCACTGCTTTTCCCTACGGACTTAAAGGGACTGTTTTAAACGAGGCGGCGCTCCGGACCGCATTTGCGCGCCCACTGGTGGTGCTGTTGGGCGAGGCCGATATTGATTCACAGCACAAAAGCCTTCGCCATACCCCGGAAGCTGATGCGCAAGGACTCTATCGCTTTGCGCGCGGGCACTATTTCTTTGCGCACGCTAAGGCAGCGGCCGCTGCGCTGAACACGCCTTTTAATTGGACGTTAGCTACCGTGCCTAATGTTGAGCACTCGAACCAGGGAATGGCCCCATCGGCGCTGCAACACCTCTTGCCACTTTCCCGTCTTTAACTTAATTAACCCTAACACCTATGAACCTAACACCCTATACACTTCGTCGCGCGAGCAATCTCGCCCTGCTGGCTTTTGCCGCCAGCCTTTCTTTAGCCCAAGCTCAATTGAGCCCGACCGCGCCGGCGGCCCAGAGCTCCAAAGAAGAGACGGTGGTGCTCCAGACTTTCACCGTCACGGGTTCTAATATTAAGCGCCTCGACGCGGAAAAGAGCCTCCCGGTCACAGTCATCGATCAAGAGGCCATGGAAGTTCGCGACGCTGCGCAAGCGGCGGATCTGCTTACTTCGCTCCCGCAAGTCACCGGTTTGCCTGGCAACGAAACCGCCACGCTGGGCGCCACCGCGCGCGGTGACAACGCCACGGTTTCATTGCGCGGCATCCCTTCCAGCAACACGCTCGTCTTGTTGAATGGTCGCCGGCTCGCCCCGCACCCGATCAGTCAATCGGAGGCTGGGGTCCCCACGCTCTCAACCAATGTGAACCAACTGCCGAATCGCGGCCTCGATCATATCGACGTGTTGCGCGATGGCGCTTCCTCGATTTACGGCACCGACGCGGTGGCGGGGGTTATTAACTATATTACGCGCCGTAACTATAACGGCACCGAGCTGCAATTACGTTACGGGGAGACTAATTATCGCGACGGGGCGGAATTTCGCTCCACCCTCACGCATGGCTTCGATTTTTCTAATGGGAAGGGTCGCGGCATGATCGTGGCTGATTACTATACGCGCCAAGCGATGTTTGCGCGGGATCGGGAGTTTTCAGCTGAGGCCGACAACACCTACCGCGCCCCGGCGCCGTGGAATGTCGCCACGAACACCACGTTCAATCTGCGCTCCGCCACCAGCGAATATGGTAATTATCTGCTCGGCACGATCACGGCGACCAACGCCTATGGGGCGGTCACCGGCTTCACCGGGGCGCGGCCAACGGGCGTGCCGACGACCCTCGCTTCCGCGACGGGCGTATTTTATCTCGCCCCCAATGGCAATGGGCTAGGCGGCGCGCAATTTCTAACCGCGGTGCCCTCCCGGGCTGGGATTACGCATGACTATTACTGGAATAATAACGCCTACCGCGTGATCCAGCCTCAGTCGAAGCGCTATAATATTTTCGCCAGCGGCGAGTACGATCTGAATAGCCGCATTACTTTATTCACTGATCTGAGTTTCTATCGCGCTGATTCGCTGACCTATCGTGAGCCGGACGGGATCACGCAGAGCACCGATGGCTTCATTATCGTGCCTGCCACCAATCCGTGGAATCCCTTTGGCACGCGCTTCTGGTCCACCACTGGCGCCGCTAACACCGACGGCACCGCCCGCCTGACGGGGACGCCTTCAGCTGTCTCCATTACCAATAAACGCCTGACTGATTTGATGGATCGCACGGCCACGGTGACCAATATCATTTATCGCGGGGTCGCCGGGCTGCGCGGCAAGCTTTTCAACAACTGGACCTGGGAGAGCGCGGTACTCTATTCGCAAGCTCACGTCACCGATGAAGAGGCAGGCCCGAGCCGGAAGAGCCTGCTCATCGCCGCCATTAACCAGACCGATCCTTTGAAGGCTTTTAATCCTTTCACCCGGACCTTTGCCGTGCAGAACGGCGCCCTCGTGGTGACGGGTCCGTACGTTAATTCTTCGATGGTGCAGTCGGGCTTCCGCTCAAAATTTATTCGTGAGGGCATCACAAAATTGGCGAGCGGCGACGTCCGCGCGGCCGGCGATGTGCTGTCGATCTGGGGCGGCAACGCGATCGGCGCGGCAGTCGGGGGCGAATGGCGCTACGAAGGCTATGACGATATGCGTCCAGCCTACGCCGGCTTAAATCCGGCTGGCTCCGGTTTAGACGGATCCACTAACGATTTCCTCGGGTTCTCCCCCAACCCGGACACCCACGGTACGCGTCACGTGGAGGCGGCTTACGTGGAGACCAACCTACCGCTGGTGGGTAATAAATTCCGCCTGCCGCTGGTGCGCTCCCTTGAGTTGTCGGCCTCGGCGCGCTTCGAGAGTTACTCTGACTTTGGTGATACCACCAAACCCAAGCTCGGGGTTAACTGGCGGCCTTTTTCTTGGGCGATGGTGCGCAGTTCCTACAACGAGGGGTTTCATGCGCCTAACTTAGCGCAACTTTTCACCGGTACCTTGATTCGCACCGTGACGGGCAGCACGGATACTTATCGCAGCGGCGTTACCGGTCTGACGACCGACGGCCCCTCGAATCGCCGGAGCGTGGCCGCGGGTAATCCCAATCTTCAACCGGAAGAATCCAAGGGTAAGTCGGCGGGAATCGTGATCGAGGTGCCGCTGGTTAAAGGCCTATCCTTCGGAGTTGATTACTGGGAGATTGCGCAAACCAATGTCATCGCTTCTGCGGGCTCGATTACCGATGACAACTTAGCGCTGAACGTAGCCACGCAGGCCGCGCTCGCGTCCGGTCAGGCGATTGGCTCGATCGATTTAGGCTCCGGCACCGCAAATTATAAGGGGGATGGCGCCGTCGTGCGCTTGGCGGTCACGCAGGCCGATCGTGATTCCTTCACGCTCTACAATTCCACCCGGACCGCCGGTAATCAAAAGGCAGTGGTCGGCGCGATCGATATCCTGCGCACGACTTATTTCAATAAAGCATCGGAATTTGTGAACGGCTTTGATTTCGATTTGAACTACCGTTTCCCCGTCACCGCCATCGGCAATTTCACGTTTAACACGACGTGGACTAAGCTCATCGACTTCTACGCTTATAACGCCGCTGGGGCCTCGCGCACTAATCTGCTCTGGACCAATTCTTCTACAGTCGGCGGCGCTACTCCGGTCTGGCGCGGTAGCGCTTCGCTCGGTTGGCGGCGCAATGCTTGGAGCGCCGGCCTCTCGGCTTATTATATCGGCGACTATAGCGATAGCGGGGCCACGACAACCCAAGCGATCTATGATTCGCTTGGTGCGCCGAACTACATCGTGCCCGTGGTCACGAATAGCACCACCGTCTATCGGTACCGCGTCAGTGATTCGATTACCTACAACGCGAATATCTCCTATCGTTTGCGCACAAAAAATAAGTGGACCAATGATACCACGATTCGCCTCGGGGTTATTAATCTGCGCAACACCAAGCCACCGCTCTCCAGTGATTCACGCGGCTATGATCCTGCGATCTATAATTTGATGGCCCGCGGTCAGTCCTGGTCGCTCCAACTGACCAAGAAGATCTAATCCGGCAAATTTTGCGGGGCAGGGGGCGTGATTAAATCACGCGGCGGGGCGCTACGATTAAATGAGTAGCGACCCCTCTGACGGTGACCCTGCCCGCGTTTTTGCTGAACGTAGCTCAATGGTGTTAAATTTAGTTCGTCTTTATGATGTCTGACGCTGCGCCGCTTCGCGTGCCTATCCCGAGTGGAACCAGCAGCAGCCAAAAGCAGTTGCTGGCCTGTACCCTCGTGGTGGTGGTGGCCAGTTTGCTGGCTTCACTCATTCAGAATTCTGGTGGGCGGGTGCAGGTCATGGATCTCAAGATCCCCACCCAGAATGGGCAGTGGTTGGTCGCCGATCTTTTCCGGCCCCGCTCTGCTACGAGTGAGCAACCGGCTCCGCTGGTTATTGTCGTACCCGGGTTTCAGCGCTCCAAAGAATCGCTGGCTAATATTTCCCTCGAACTGGCGCGGCGGGGCCTAGTCGTCATCGCGCTCGATCCGTACGCTCAGGGCGGATCAAGTTCCTCGGCGACCGCCCAGTCCGCCACCACCGAAGGTTATGGGTTATTCGCGGTGGTGAACTACGCCGCCAACACGAATAATCTTAACTATATTGACCAAGCGAAAATCGGCGCGACTGGTCATTCGGCGGGGGGCAACGCGGTGCTGCAAGGCGCTAGTTATTTTGGCCAAGAGGCTTTGCGCTTAGGTCGCCCGAGTAAATTGCATGCCGTGTACATCTCGGGTTACGCGCTTTCGCTCACGGCGAAAATTCTCAAGAATGTCCGGTCCCACGTCGGTTTTAGTTACGCTTTTTTTGATGAAGGCGCCTACCGCAATGAATTACAAAATGGCGATATGCGTCACGCTCCAGAGGCGCTGCGCTTAATTAATTCAGCGCTTGATCCGGCGGAAGACGCGCCCACTGAGGTCGCGCTGAATCATTACTACGGGACGGCCGCAGCGCGCAATTTACGCGTGGTACATAATGAGCGGACGCTGCATCCCTTCCAGCCGTACAGTCGCGAAGCCACGGCGCACCAGCTCGATTATTTTACCCAGGTCTTTGGTCTCACCGGCGATCTCGCTAGCGATGATCAAGTGTGGCTGTGGAAAGAATTACTGACCCTGGTGTCGCTCGTGGCTGCGTTTCTCGGCTTGGTCCCCCTGGCGCATTTACTGCTCACTCATCTGCCATATTTTCAACAAGTCGTCCGACCACTGCCAGTGGCCCCGCCTGCCCCGTCGGGCGCGGGGCGCTATTTATTTTGGGGTCTGCTCATCTTGGGGGCTTTGGTGGCGTGTTTCTCTTATATTCCCCTGACCGAGTTAGCCCAAAAAATATTTGTGGCCGCCGCCGGTCGCGC
>CAMAVZ010000022.1:0-31239 GCA_945861645.1 Opitutus sp. GAS368
ATCAATCCCTCCCCTGCCGCCACTTAACGCAGGTTAAGTGCGCACATGGCGCCTAACATAACAGAGGTCCGTGATCGCGTCCGGCGCGTCAGACCAGTCACCGGATAGATTCGCAAAAATGGTTTACATCCCCCGCGGAGCTCCCCCAAGGTTTTCCCATGGATGCAGTTCAACAAGAGGTCACTGACATATTCCTGCGCACCAAAGCGCTGCTACAAGGACACTTCGTCCTGCGCTCCGGATTGCACAGTGGACATTTTTTTCAATGCGCGCAGGTCTGCCAGAATATGCCGGCGGTGGAACGACTCGGCACGCTCCTCATTCAAAAATTGGGCAACCTGCAGTTCGACACCGTCCTCGCTCCCGCCATGGGCGGACTCGTCATTGGGCAAGAAGTCGCCCGCCAGGCAAAATGTCGCTTCATCTTCGCGGAAAAGGAAAATGACCGTCTCGTCATGCGCCGCGGCTTTACGCTCACCCCCGGCGAAAAAATCCTGGTGGTAGAAGATGTCATTACCCGCGGCGGCCGCGTGCAGGAGTGTTTGGAAATTGTGAAAAAAATGGGTGGCACCACTGCTGCGGTAGCAGTGCTCGTCGATCGCAGTTCGGGCCAAGCCAAATTTACGGTACCCACCTATTCGCTCCTTGAGATGAGCTACCCGACCTACCCGGCTGATCAAGTTCCCGCCGCCCTCGCGCTAATCCCCGCTAGTAAGCCGGGCAGTTGATCGCTCAGCTCTCATTGGCAGTAAGCAATCCCGGCAATAACCCACTTACTTAGCCGCCCTTATTTACAGTACGGTGGTCACGATCCTCATCGCATGCCGACGATAAAATATTTTTTCCTGCCGCTTGCGGTTATCCTAGCTGCCGTTGCGCTGCGGCCAACTTTAGCCCTGGGGGCCGTGGATTCAGTTCCTGCGCTGGAGGCGATCGCGTATCCTGATCACGCGCAACTGCTCGTCGTGCGCAATGCTCAGGGCCAGGAACGCCCAGTACTCACCACCACTGATTGGGCGGAACGCGCGGCGCATATTCGCGCCAATATTCAGCAGGTCATGGGACCGCTACCGGATCGCGCCCACCGTGCGCCGCTGAATGTTGAAATCATTTCCGAGGAGCAGACCAACAACTATCTGCGCCGCAAAATACTCTTTACCGCCGAAGCAGGCGATCGGGTACCCGCCTGGTTGCTCATTCCTCATCAAAGTCCCGCCAACGGCCAAGCTCCCGCCATGCTTTGTCTGCATCAAACTAATCGCCTCGGCAAAAATGAGCCGGCGGGCCTCGGGGGTCTCCCCGCGCTACACTACGCCCACGAATTAGCTGAACGGGGCTACGTTTGCATCGTGCCTGATTATCCCTCTTTCGGCGAATACCGCTACGATTTCAAAAAAGATGGCGCCCATTATGCCAGCGGTTCAATGAAGGCGATCTGGAACAATCTGCGGGCAATTGACGTGCTCGAAACACTACCGGTGGTAAACAAAGAGCGGATCGGGGTGATTGGGCACTCGCTCGGCGGGCACAATGCACTCTTCACCGCGGTTTTTGATCAACGGATCAAAGCAGTGGTGTCGAGTTGCGGGTTTACCCCTTTTCATCATTATAACGGGGGGACCGGGCTTGCTGGCTGGGCCAGTGACCGCTACATGCCGCGCATCCGAGATGTTTATGAAAATAATCCGGATAAAGTTCCTTTCGATTTTTATGAAATCCTCGGAGCGCTGGCCCCGCGAGGCTGCTTTTCTAATTCACCCGAGCACGATAGCAATTTTGACCTTAAAGGCGTCCGCCAAGCTTTCGCCCGAGCCGCCGAAGTTTACACCCTCTTCAATGCTCGCGACCACCTCAGGCTGGTCACGCCCGACGCGGGCCATGATTTTCCGGCGATGGAACGTCAGGCCGCCTATCAATGGCTAGATCAGCTATTGAAGTGATTCCGCCATGCTTACATTATTTTCCGAATTACCATGACGAAGCCCCTGCTCTTGGCGTTCCTGCTCCTAGCCCCCGCGGTCAGCTCATTGCTCCTCGGCGCGGACGCACTTAAATCTAAGTCAACTTACGCCAAAGCCTACGGTGAGACCAAAAATCTGGTGGCCGTAGATGCGGCGAAAGATTTGCCCCGCTATCCTGCGGTTGAGCCCAAAGACGCGCTCGCTACTTGGCAAGTTAAGCCCGGCTTTAAATTACAACTCGCCGTGCATGAGCCCCAAGTGCGTGATCCGATCGCTATTTGTTTTGATGAACGCGGTCGGATGTTTGTGTGCGAGATGATTGATTATTCTGAAATGCGCGATGTCACTCCGCATCTGGGCCGCGTCTCCATGCTCGAGGATAAAGATGGCGACGGATATTATGAAACCAGCACTATTTTTGCCGATGATCTCCCCTGGCCGACCGGCCTAGTCTGGGCTAAGGGTGGGCTCTATGTCGGGGCCACTCCGGATATCTGGCGCTTCGAAGATCGCGACGGTGATGGGCGGGCGGAGGTGCGCGAAAAAATGTTCACCGGCTTCGGCACCGGGTTGAAATTACTCAATGTGCAGGCCCTGCTCAACAGTTTCCAATGGGGACAAGATAATCGAATTCACGTGCTGGCGGGGGCTGGTAACCGCGGCGCCATCACCTGCCTCCAACGCCCCGACCTGCCAGCTCAAGAACTGGGCGGACGCGATTTCTGGTTTGATCCCCACACGCACGAATTCGGCTTCGAAGGCGGCGGCGCTCAATACGGGATGAGCTTCGACAACTACGGCCGCAAATTCGGCTGTTCCAACTCTGACCATCTCCAAACGTGGATCTATGACGATAAATTTACCGAGCGAAATCCTTTCTACACCATGCCGCCCTCGCATCAAAGTATCGCGGCCGATGGTGGGGCGGCCGAAGTTTTCCGCCTGAGTCCCGACGAACCCTGGCGGATCATTCGCACTCGCTGGCGCATCGCCGGAGTCGTTAAAGGGATGATCGAAGGTGGTGGCCGCGTGAGTGGCTATTTCACGGGCGCCACGGGCACGACAGTTTATCGTGGCGATGCCTACGGGGCAGATTTTGTAAATAATACCTTCACGGGTGATGCGGGTGGACAACTCGTGCATCGAAAAAAAATCTACCCCGACGGCGTTAGTCTCATTGGTCGACGCCCAGCGGATGAACAGGGTTTTGAATTTGCCGCGAGCGATGACACGTGGGTTCGCGTCGTGAATTTCGCCAATGCCCCCGATGGCTGTCTGTATATTTGCGACATGTACCGCGAGGTGATCGAGCATCCGTGGAGCATACCCGACGAGATCAAACAGCACCTCGACCTTAATAGCGGTTATAACCGTGGGCGCATCTATCGCCTCGTTCCTGATAATAAAGCGTGGCAGCGACGCAGCCAAGTTACGCTGGCAACTGCGAGTCCCGCGGAGCTCGTGGAAGCCCTCGCCCACCCCAATGGTTGGCAGCGCGACACCGCAGCGCGCCTGCTTAATGAGCGACAAGATCACTCCGTAGTTCCACTCCTCGCTAAACTTTTTTCCGAACCGAGTAATGCACTCCAGCGATTCCACGCCCTTGGTGTGCTGAGCGGTCTCGGTTCGCTAGCCGAAGACACAATCTTGAACGCGCTGAGTGACGCCGACGCCAACGTCCGCGAGCGCGCGGTCACCCTAGCAACGATCACCCCGAGAATTTTAAAAAAATTCACCCAACTTGTTACTGACCCCAGTGTCCGCGTGCGGTTTCACCTCGCCTTAGCTTTGGGCAATGTTGCGCCGGAAAAATCCGCGAACACCTTGGCTGAATTAATTAAAAATAATGCTGCGGATACTTGGATCGTAGCCGCCGTGCTCAGCGCACCGCCCACTTATGCCCAGCCCATCTTTGATCGCCTCAACGCCAGCGATTTTCTAGCTAAACCAGAGGCGGCCGCCGTCACAGCTCATTTAGTCGAACTAAACACCGCGACCGCCGACGCAGCGCGACTACACCAGATGATCACGTTCGTTGCGGCGAATCCCCGGGCGCCATTAGTTCAAGCCTTGGGCGCAGGTCTTCGCCGCAGCGGCACGACCATCGAGCAGGCCGACACGGAAAAGCAACTCACCCCAGCCTTCACGCGCGCGGCGCGCATCGCTCGTGAGGCCACCGCCACGCCAGCGGCGCGCATCGAGGCCATCGAATTGCTCAGCCTCCTGCCGCCGGCGCAGGCCCGCACCGCACTCGCGGCGGGTTTAACCAAGGGACAACCGCCCGCAATCCAGCGCGCGGCGATCAACGCCGTGGCCCAATATTATTCGACCGATAGCACGCGCCTCCTCATCGAGCATTGGTCCGATTATGACTCTACGGCGCAAGAGGCAGTTATCACGATTCTCCTAGCCCGCGAGGTGAGTGCTAACACCCTACTTTCAACCATTGCTGCCGGCGATATTTCGCCCAGTGCACTCAGCGCGTCGCAGGTGCAGGCGGTGGTGCAGCACAAGGACGCCAGCATAGCCGCACGCGCTAAGCAGGTTCTTGCTTCGGTCATACCGCCCGCCCGCGCTGAGATGGTGGAGAAGTTCCAACCCGCCCTCACTTTGAGCGGGGTCGCTGATCGCGGACAGACTATCTACCAGAGTCGCTGCTTCATCTGTCATCAAGCCGCTGGACTAGGCATAGCGCTCGGACCTGATTTGATTACGGTTAAGTCAAAGGGACGCGCCGCCCTGCTTTCGGCTATTCTCGAACCGCACAAGGAAGTGGCTTCGCAATATATTGCCTACACGGTAAACACCAAAGCGGGCCAAACCCTTCAGGGCATTATCACCAAAGACGATGCCCGCAGCCTCACCTTAAAGATGCTCGGCGGAGTGGAGGTGAATATTCCCCGCGCCACGCTTAAAGGCAGTGCAAGTACCGGCCAGAGCCTAATGCCCGAAGGCCTGGAAGCGGGCCTCGATGTTCAAGGGATGGCCGATCTACTCACCTTCATTGAAGAGCTTAAATAAGCACCCACGGGGTGGCTCCCGCCACTCAACGCACACCTTAACCGTTACCGCCGAGGATTAAATTATGAGAAACTTTTTTCTACTGCTCGGCTTACTAACCACTCTGACCGCATCGGCGGTTGTGAAAGTAGCCACCTTCGATGTCGATGCCACCCCCCCGCTGGGAGCTTCCCTGGCTTACGACGTGGCGATTCGATTGGATGAAATGACCCTCCGCTGCCGCGGGGTAGTTATTACCGGCTCGGGTGAACCCATCGTGCTCTGCGCCGTCGACTGGATCGGCATCGCCAATGAAGGCCATGACGCATTTCGGATCGCCTTAGCCAAGGCCTCTGGCACTACGCCTGATCGTGTGGCGGTTCATGTCCTGCACCAGCACGACGCCCCCGGCTGCGACTTCACAGCCGAACGTCTCGTCAAGGAACTCGGGGTCCAAGGCTACGCGCGTTTTAATGGCGATTATCAACGCGACGTTATTCGTCGGGCCGCCGACGCCATCCGGGTTGCCCTGCCCAACGCTCGCGAGGCCACGCACTGGGGTTGGGGCGAAGCAGTCGTCAATGAAGTAGCGAGTCAACGGCGCCTCCTCGGTCCTGATGGCAAAGTAAAATTTACGCGCACCTCATCCACCAAAAATGCCGCCATGCGCGCCGAACCTGAGGGCACCATTGATCCTAAAATCACCGCCCTGAGCTTTTGGAATAATGACGCACCGATCGCCATCATCACCCACTATGCCTGCCATCCGCAGAGCTATTACCGCCTGGGGATTCCGCATCCAGATTTTCCGGGCATCGCCCGTTTCATCCGCGCTCAATCGATGCCTTATACGCTGCAACTCCATTTCAATGGAGCTGGCGGCAATGTGACCGCGGGCAAGTATAATGACGGCGCGTATGAAAATCGAATGATCTTGGCCAATCGACTCGCCGACGGAATGAAAGCCGCCTTCGAATCCACTAAAAAATCCCCGCTGGTTGCCGCGGATATCGGCTGGACCAACGCACGAGTGAAACTCCCCATCGCCGCGCACCTTAATGAAGCTGACTTAATCCAAAAACTTAAGACCACGCCACCACAGGGCTATGTTTCCACGGCGGATCAATTGGCTTGGGTTACGCGGCATAAAGAAAATCACGGCGAAATCGATCTCAGCTGTCTGCGCGTCGGCTCAGCCCGCATGCTGTGCATGCCTGGTGAACTTTTTGTGGAATACCAATTGGCCGCCAAAGCCATGCGGCCCGATCTGCACGTCTGCATGGCGGCCTACGGGAATTACGGTCCCGCTTACATTGGGATGAATTGCTCCTATGCGGAAGGAGGCTACGAAGTCGGTCCCCAATCTTCCAACGTTGCCCCAGAAGTCGAACAAGTGCTTTTCGCCGGCATGAAGCAATTGCTCGAAGTTAAATAATTTTTCTAGCCACCTTTAAATCGGTCCCCGCAGTACCCATCGGCCAGCACCAATGGCTTTCTAAGACAATTTTAGAGAAAATTAACCGGAGACTACCCAACGGCCCTGGTTATCCCATTTTTGCCCAATCCATGAAATTGCTCCTGATTTTAGTTAGCCTCATCGTTTCTGCAACCGCCCACGAAGTAACCACGCGCGAGCTACGCTGTGAATATCATCACAATCCGCTCGCCATCGGCACCACCCAACCCCGCTTCTCGTGGAAAATTCAACCCATCAATTCCACGGCACGAGATGTGCGGCAAGTCGCGTACGAAATTCAGTGCGCGCATGAAGCTGATGGTTTTGCGCAAAAATTGCTCTGGAGCTCAGGAAAGATTACCTCAGCCGCAGCAGATCAAATCGTTTATGCCGGCCCCAGCCTCGTTCCGCGGGATCGGATCATCTGGCGCGTCCGTGTCTGGGAGGCTGGCGGAGAAATCTCTGCTTGGAGTGAACCGGCTTCATTTGGCGTCGGACTTTTGGTTCAAACAGATTGGACCGCCTTATGGATCAGCGCGCGAGATGATCACGCGTTCACCACCAAAGAAAATATTCAAAATTTTATCCACGATCCTAAGCGCGGGAAAATCGTGATGACGCCGGCGAAATATTTTCGCCAGGTATTTCAGGCCGCTCAGATCGTCCGAGCCACCCTGTATGCCACCGCACTCGGAGTTTATACGCTCGAGGTCAATGGCCGCCGCGTATCTGACGAACGACTCGCACCGGGCTGGTCCGCCTATCAACGGCGAATTCATTACCAAACTTACGACGTCACAAAATTAGTGCGCGAAGGGAAAAATGCGATCGGCGCGACCCTCGCAGATGGTTGGTATGCGGGCTACGTCGCTTACGGCTTACTGACTGGCCAGGAAGGCCTCGCCCCCGGAATCGACGGACGTTATTATTATGGAATATCGCCAGCCATCCGCGTCCAGTTAGAGTTGGAACTAACCGATGGGAGTCGGCAGACCATCAGCACTGATCTTCATTGGAAAACAGCGCTCGGCCCTATCACCGAAAGCGATATTCTCATGGGAGAATCTTACGATGCCCGCCAAGAGTTACCCGGTTGGTCGTCGCCTGAATTCGATGACTCCAAGTGGGCCTTGGCTGTTTGCAAAACGGGCACGGCCTCAAAAGTTGAGCCCCATCCCGGTGTACCCGTTCGAGCAATTGAAGAAATTGCCGCCCAAACAGTTCATGAATTCAAACCAGGGGTCTTCATCTTTGATCTCGGACAAAATATTTCCGGAGTGGCCCGCCTTAAGGTAAAAGGAAAATCCGGAGATAAAGTTACCATCCGTTATGCGGAAGTCCTTCATCCGGATGGTAGCCTCAGCACTGAAAATCTCCGCAGTGCGCGCGCGGTGGACACCTACATTTTGAAAGGTGATCCGGCAGGAGAAACTTGGACTCCAGAATTTACTTATCACGGCTTTCAATATGTTGAGCTTACTGGTTTTTCCGGCCAGCCAACCAGCGACGCTGTGACGGGGATCGTGATTCATTCTGACACTCCACGCCACGGCAGCTTTGCTTGCTCAGATCCGATGCTCAATCGTCTGTACCAGAACATCGTTTGGACCCAGCGGGCAAATTTCTTCGAAATGCCCACCGACTGCCCGCAACGCGATGAGCGCATGGGCTGGACCGGCGACGCGCAAATTTATGTCCGCGCCGCCACCTTCAACGCCGACATCGCGTCATTTTACACTAAGTGGCTGCGCGATCTGAACGATGATGCCTGGGACTACGGGGCCTACCCTGCCTATGCCCCCCGACCGCTCGCTCGCCCCAATGAACACCACGCGGCCGGCTGGATGGATGCCGGTGTGATTTGTCCTTGGACCATTTGGCAGATATATGGTGACACCCGGGTCATCACCGAGCACTGGCGGAAAATGAATGATTTTATGGACTGGCGTAGAAAGCGAGACCCCGAGCTCAAAGGCTCCAGCGATGATTGCGGCTTCGGTGACTGGCTATCGCTGGGCGACGTGAAAACCCCGATTCCTTTCATCGACTTGGCTTATTATGCTTATGATGCTCAGTTGATGGCGGAGATGGCTCAGGTCACCGGCCAGAAGGCGGATGCGATTAGATATACTGCGCTCGCCACCAAGGTGACCGCTGCTTTCCAGCAAGCCTATCTGCTCCCTGGAGGCAAACTCAGCGTCCACAATCAGTCAGCGTACGCGATGACCCTATTCTTCAACCTCATCCCCCTCGAACAGCGCGCCGCTACTTCAGCCCATCTCGCTGAACTCATAATAGCCAATGGCAATAAAATGACCACCGGCTTTATCGGCACACGCCCGCTGTTACCTGCACTCTCAGGCAGCGGTCATCATGATCTCGCAGGCATCCTCATGCAGCAACACGCCTATCCCAGCTGGGGCTATGAGGTAGATAATGGAGCGAGCACCATCTGGGAACGCTGGAATTCCTACACCAAAGGAAGTGGCAGCCATGAGCCGAGCATGAACTCATTTTCCCATTATGCCTTTGGCGCGGTCGGTGAATGGATGATGGCTGACCTCGCGGGCATCGATCGCGCAGCCCCCGGCTTCGACCGTATCCGCATTGCTCCCCGACCAACAGGTACAATTACCCAGGTAACGGCGGCCATGGAAACTCGCCATGGAAAATTAGCCGCAGCCTGGAAAATTATTGATGGAGAATTTTCTGTGCAAATCACGATTCCGTCCAATACCACCGCCGAAGTAATTTTACCGGTAACAGGTGAAATCAGAGAACATGGAGTTAGTCTCCAAGGGCGACCTGGGGTCCAGGAGGTCAAGGCCAACCAACTCACGCTAGGCTCCGGCACTTATGAGCTAAGGGCGCGGTTGTAATTGTTACTAAGCGGAGCCTTTGAATTTCAGGGCGGAGCTGGCTGCATTAAAACGCCGCTCAGCGCTACGCAGCTGATCCTCTCGAGCCTGCGCCCGCTCCAACGAGTCGGTGATCTAAAAAAAGGCGCACCCTACGGTGCGCCTTTGTCTGGCCAAAAAATTACTGGGATTAGCGGACCATAAACGTGATGTAACGGAAGGCACCGCGATAATAAACGAAGGCTAGATTGCGCCCATCCCGCAGCTCGCGCTTGGCCGAAGCGAGATCGGCGACCGGCACGCGATTCAATTGCACAATCACCGCCCCTTGCGGGAATATTTGCCGGTAAGCTGAACTTTCAGCTACTTCGGTCACAACCAGGCCATCCACTCGCTCATCGATGCGCATTTCCTTACGCACCTCGGGACTCAGCGCCGTCACGGTAACCCCCGGCAAGAATTCCCCGTTAGCCAAGCTATCATCAGGCAATTTACCTAGAGTCACTTCTTTGCTCTCCGGCTTACCGCCGCGGATATATTTTACGGTGACTTTCGTTCCGGGCAAAGTCTGGGCGATGACGAGTCGCAGATCATCCCGCGTGGAGACCCCTTTATCGTTAATTGCGGTTATGATGTCCTCACGCTTCAACCCTGCCTTGGCGGCCGGGCCATCGGCGGGATTCAGATCAGTAATCACCACCCCTTTTGTGTCTTTGGGAAGACCAAACCCCTCCGCTTCATCAGCCGTCAGCGCTTGGGTCTGCACCCCGAGATAGCCCCGGGAAACGGTGCCCGTCTCGAGGAGACTGCTCATAATGCTGTTCGCCAGATTAATGGGGATGGAAAAACCGATACCGATATTGCCTGAGGACGTAGAAATAATAGCGGAATTGATACCCACGAGCCGACCGCGCGCGTCGATCAACGCACCGCCCGAATTCCCTCGGTTAATGGCTGCATCCGTCTGGATGAAATCCTCATAACCAGCGACCTCTTCGAGAATACCGACCCGCCGACCAGTCGCGGAGACGATTCCCATCGTAACCGTCTGCCCAACCCCGAGAGGGTTTCCGATGGCGAATACAATATCACCCACGCGAAGCTTCGCGCTATCGGCCAAAGTGGCAGCCGGCAGATTCTCGGCGTCGATCTTGATGACCGCCACATCAGTTTTGGGATCAGTCCCGATCACCTTTGCGGTCAATTCGCGCTCGTCGTTGAGCAATACCTTCAATTCATCCGCTCCCTCCACCACGTGATTATTCGTGATGATATAGCCATCTTTGGAAACAATGACGCCAGAGCCAAGTCCGCGTTGCGTCTGCTCCCCACCCTTCAGGCCTTGCTGACGGAGGAATTCCGGCACTTGTTGCTGCACCAGTTTGCTTGAATAAACTGAAACTACCGCTGGGCGGATGCTATCCAAGGCGTCGGCATAACTCGTAACGATGGCCGACTTAATTTCACTGATGGGCGTGGCATCAATTTTAAGGACGGGCTTCTTGACCGCATTTATTCCCTTGGTCGCCGCAGGTTGATCGGTGGTAGCCCCGTTAGCGGCCAGACCGATGGAGGAGAGGAACAACGCCGCCGCTAAAGCCGCCAAAGATATTTTCATAATAGAATAGTGCGCACCAAGACAGCCGCCGCAAGGGGCAGTTCCACCCTAAATCAGAAGCCCTTGATTTTAAATAAGCTAGTAACGCTTTCGTTAGTATTAATCCGCAAAATAGCCTCACCCAGCAAAGGCGCGATGCTGAGCACCGTAATCGGCAAACCCCGGGTTTCAATCGGCACCGAATTGGTGGTGATCAGCTCATCAATCAAACCACCCTGGAGGCGTTCGTAGGCTATTTCATTGAGCACACAGTGACTCACCGCGGCGCGGATACTTTTGGCACCATGCTCTTTCAAGATTTTAGCGGCCGCCGTAAGCGTGCCAGCTGTTTCCGTAATATCATCAACCAGCAGCACATCGCAGCCATCGACCTCACCCACGATGCTCATGGCCTTGACCGAGGTCGAACTCGTACGCTTTTTTGCCACCAGACCCAAGGAAGCGCCCAAGACATCGGCATAGGCTGAGGCCATTTTCATCCCCCCGATATCAGGAGAAAACACCACCAAATTGTTAAAACGCTGCGTCGCAAGATACTGAAAGAAAACGGGTGAAGCAAAAAGATGGTCTACCGGAATATCGAAAAAGCCCTGAATTTGCTGACTATGTAAATCCATCGTCAGCACGCGGTGCGCGCCTGCTGACATGAGCAAATTAGCCACCAGTTTAGCCGTAATCGGCACGCGCGGTTGATCCTTACGATCTTGGCGGGCGTAACCATAAAAGGGAATGACCGCCGTAATGCGCTGCGCCGAAGCCCGCTTCGCGGCATCGATCATAATCAGCAGTTCCATCAAGTGATGATTGGTCGGCGGACACGTAGATTGGATGAAGTAAGCATCCGCGCCGCGGATGTTTTCATTAATTTTGACAAAAGATTCACCGTCGGGAAAGCAACTTACCGTCGCATCGCCCAAGGGGACGCTGATGGACTGGCAAATCTCCTCTGCCAGTGCGCGATTGGATGAGCCAGAAAATATCTTGAGCTTCGTGTCCGTCATGACCTGCTAATTAACGGAGAAAGGGGCGAGCGCGAAGGTTATTTTATTTTTTCTCACCGCTATTGATCAATTTATAGCCCGGTCAGCACTACACGGGGACTGGGGTTAAATTTTATGACAATTTTGGGCGAATCAGCTGCTTCCGTTACCCGGAGATGATAGCCAGCGACGCTCAGCGCGCGCGGTGACCTTCCGATTGACGCTGATTGCAGCAGCGTTGCTGGCCACTGGCGGTCTTTTGCGCTGACAGCATATTCCTATCAAGCGATGTGCTTAGTGCAAATTTCTAGCTAGTATCCGCGACCGCGCTGAGCATAAAAAAACCCTGTTCCTATGAACAGGGCCAGAGCGGGGGCAGCAGTTACTTCTTCTCGCTGACGGGCGCAGCCGCGGCCGGGGCCGCCACCGTTGGCTTAGCCGCAGGAGCGGGCCGATCCTTGTTTACCTCTTGCACCACTTCTTCCGTCATATCGTAGGAGGGATCAGCATAAAGCACGCTGGGGATGCCAAAGAGAGTCGGGCCAGATTTATCAACAACCAAAGTTGCGCCGCGGAGCTTGGCTAGGTTGTTTACGATCTTGGTGATTTCCTCGAGGAGAAGATCGCGATGGGTCTTGATCCGCTGCTGCAGCGAACGCTGGGTGTTAGTCCGGAAATTCTGCACCTCACCCTGCTTACGCTGAATGTCTTCCATTTTCTTTTGGGCCTCAACCTCTGCCTTGCCGCGGGCTTCAACCGTCAAGACGGTGTTCTTGGATTGCTCCGTGAGCTCCTTATATTCGTCGACCATCGACTGACCCTGTTTATTAAGTTCTTCGACCTGTTCGGTCGCTTTTTGCTCAGCATCGCGAAACTTGAGGTTGGCCTCTTCCGTTTTGTAATGGCTGTCGTAAACTTTAGCCATATCAACAACGATGAGCTTAAACGCTGGCTGCGCGAGCAGAGCGATCGAACTAGCGCCGAAAGCGGCCAAGGTGAGGAGGGAGCGGATCATCTTATTCATAGCGGGATGGATATATGAGGGGTTAGAAGCGGGTACCAAAGGAGAAGTTAAATTGCGTCCCCTTTTTGTTAAATTTATCGCTGGTTAAGGGAACACCAAAATCGAGGCTGAGCGGGGCGCCGGCGACAAAGAGGCGGAGACCGAGCCCGACGTTGTCGTTGTATTGGGCGGGGCTAAAGTCGTACGCATCTTTGTTGGCAAAGCCCCCATCGTAGAAGAAGGCGAAGCGGACCGGCTTAACGACATCGAAAGAATATTCTAAGCTGACAAACCCATAGGTTTTACCGCCAATGGGTTCACCACCGGCGTCCTTGGGCCCGACGGTGCGAAACTCAAAGCCGCGGAGCGTTTGCGGGCCGCCCAAGAAGAATCGATCGTAGAAGGGCACATCCGGAATATAACTAAAGCTCTGGGTTTGGGCGACCCCCTGGCTATCAAAATAGTTGATGGTTTTAGTCTGGCTCTTGGCGCTGGCGCCAAAGCTCTCCGTTACACCGACTCGCCCGATCAAAGAAATCACTTGCTCCTGGAATTCAGCGATGGGGAAGAATTTCGAACCACGGAACTCCATTTGGTAATAATTATTATCTCCCCCGAGTGGGCCGCCGGCCACATTGAGGGAAAGCGATCCATAATTACCGCGCGTAGTGTTGATCATTTTATCGCGCGTATCTTGCGTGAGGCTTAGCCCGACTTTGGAGGTGCTCGTTTTGCCGGAAGCAGCCAGAATCGGGAATGGCGCCTCCGCCGCGACGTTGCCAATATCAACCACCTCATAGACGTACGAGAGCCGTCCCTCGAGCCAGTTGAATAGCCGCTTGCGCAGGTAGACTTCTGCGCCCGTACGGATTTCCTGATAATAAGAACTATTATATTCCGAGGTCGTGCGAAAAGCCTGAAAGCCTAAAGCCAACTCCCGCTCGAACAACCAAGGTTCTTCGAAAGCGAGGACGACCTCACTGCTTTGAGAACCAATCTGGAAACGCAGGCGGAATTTTTGGCCATCCCCTTGGAAAAATGACCGCCGATTAAATAAATCGAAATTGGATTGGGTGATCTCCGCAAAAACCACCGCGCGCTCCAGCGAACTAAAGCCAGCGCCAAAAGTCAGGTTGCCGGTGCGGGCCTCTCGGACGGAAATCTTTAAATTACGGCGGCCAGGAATATTGGTCGACTCCGGCGTCACATTAATGGGGTCCTCGAAGAAGCGGGTATTTTCTAGACGCAGCTTGCTAATTTTTAGCATCACTGAACTGAAAACATCGCCGGGACCGATTACCAATTCGCGCAAAATAACGATGCTCTTGGTTTTACTATTACCCTCGATCTTGACCGACTCGACTTGGAATTTCTCGCTCTCGTTAATCTGATACTCCAAATCGATATTCCCAGTTTGCAAATTGGGTTTCCGCACCAAGCGCACGCGCGTTTCAAGGTAGCCATCGCGACCATAAAATTCTTCCATCGTTTCGACGTCTTTATCCAACTTGGAAGGCGTGAAAACGTCGCCCTTTCGCTGCCGCGGCAGATAGTTTAGCAAACGCGCGGGATAGAGTTTGTTGCCGGTAAAGGTGATTTCGCCGATTTTATAGCGACGCCCTTCGTTCACTCGAATCGTAATGGCCAGTCGATCCGGCTTCGGATAATCAAAGGAGATTTTGTCCTCAGCAATTTCGACATCGAGGTACCCCTCTTCCTTAAAATAATCGCGCAGTTTTTCGAGGTCGGTATCAAACTCGTCATCCTTTAATCGGCCGCCGCCAGTGAGCCAGGAGAACATATTCCATTTCTTGGTCTCGATCTCTCCGCGCAGCTTGCGGGCTTTGACATGGTCGTTGCCGATGAAATTAATAGTGCTGATGCGAACCTTGGCGCCTTCCCGCACCTTAAAGGTGACCGTGGCGAAACCTGTGCTCCGGTTGCGGTCCAAGCTGAAAGTCACCTGGGCCTGGTTGAAGCCATTTTTCTGATAAAATTCGTAGATCTTCTGCGCATCGTCCTTGATCTGACGTTCGTCCAGCGCCCCGTTAGCCACGGTCTTGATCTCTTTCTGTAAACGCTTCTCCTTGTATGCTTTATTACCTTCGTAACGCACGCCAAGCACTCGAAATTTTGGCGTCACTTCCAGCACTAAATTCACCCCATTGCCGGTAGTCGTCTCACGCTTTACCTCAATAAATTCAAATAACCCAGTCTTGTAAAGTGAGCGGATGTCGCGATCAATCAGCGATTCATCAAGGTCCGTATCTTCACGCAGGGCCATATTAGCCCGCACGATTTGCTCGTTAACATTGGCCATGCCCACGAACTTGACGGTAACAGTTCCAATATGATAAACTGGCTCAGCCTCGGCGGGAGGTTGGTCTGCAGCAGTTTGGGCTACGGACATAGCCCACCCCGAAAACAGGGAAATTAATAGAAGCAGAACCCGGAAAATCGGGTTATGGGGTGAAGTTTTCAAAGCGTGTAATTTCTTGAAGGAAAGTTAGTTTCAAATCACCTACCGGTCCATTACGCTGCTTGGCAACGATTAAATCCACCGCGTTGGCAGCGGTCTGAAATTTCTCATCAGCGTCTTTAGGGCGAGATAGCATTATGACGACGTCGGCATCTTGCTCGATGGAGCCTGATTCACGCAAATCCGACAAGCGGGGAGTGCGATTATCCTTTTCCGAGGAGCGGTTTAGCTGGCTTAGAACAATAACGGGGAGATCTAGTTCCTTCGCCATCGCCTTTAATCCACGCGAAACTTCTGCCACCTGCTGCTCACGCGGGGCACGCGGATCGGTGCCATTGATGAGTTGAAGATAATCAACGATGACTAAACCGAGCTTTTTGCGGGCGTAAATGCGTCGGGCTTTAGCCCGCATCTCCATGATAGTTAATGAGCTAGAATCGTCAACGAGGATAGGAGTTTTCTTGAATTCCTCTGCCGCCTGACCGAGCGCATTGACCTCTCGACCGTCGCGGCCGACCAAACCGTCGCGCAGCAATTTCATATTCACCCGTGAGCGAGCACAAAGCATACGCAGCGCGAGTTGCGCTGAACTCATTTCCAGTGAAAAAATAAGCGTGGGCACCGGATCACCTTTGCCGGGCTTAGGGAGCGCGGCAGCTTCCGCAATATTGAGCGCAAAACTGGTCTTACCCATCGAGGGACGGGCCGCGATGATGATCATCTCCTGCCGTTGAAAACCAAAGGTCATCGCATCGAGGTCCTTAAACCCAGACGTCACCCCAGTCAGCTCACCCTTTTTCATGAGTAGCTTTGCGATGACAGTATTAGCCTCCTTGATCGATTCCTTGAGTTCCTGGGCGCTGTCGCTCACGCGATCTTGGGTGACCTTGAAAAGATCTTGCTCGACCTTATCGACGAACTCCTCGAGCCCACCGGAAAAGCTGTAAGCTTGTTCAACCGCCCCCGTCGCCACTTTAATCAGCTCACGCAAGAGGTGCTTCTCCCGAACCTTCTCAATAAAATAGCCCGCATGTGCCGTGGTCGGAATCTTATTGGTGACCTGCATCAGGTAGGCGAACCCACCAACGGCCTCTAATTGACGGCGAGTTTTCAATTCCTCGGCGAGCACCTCAAGCGTCACTGGGGTGCTCTTCTGATAGAGTTCGGTAATCACCTCAAAAAGCAGGCGATTCGCTGGCACATAAAAAAAATCACCCGCTAAACGGGCCTCCAAACAGCGGGCCACTGTGTCGCTGCCATCGAGCAGACAACACGCGATTACATGCTCCTCGGCCTCCGTGCTGTAAGGCGGGGATCGTTCCGGCCGAGCAGACGGTAGGATCTGCTCAGCGGCTGGCTGACCACGCCGGGAAATATCAGGCGCTTGGGCCATGTCCGGTCAAAATCGAACGTCGCCGAGACGTTACTGAGCCGCCGGCTCGATCGGGTTTTCGGAAACGACGTCGATCGACAAATCGACGCTGACCTCAGCGTGCAACTTGATCTTCACTTCGTGTTTACCAAGCGTCTTGATCGGATCGCCCAGATGAATGCGGCGCTTCTCAATGGTAATACCAGCGGCCACCAGCTTCTCATGGATATCATTCGAAGTGACTGCGCCGAAGAGTTTTCCGCCCTCGCCCGTCTTAACGGCGATGGCGATGCCGACCTTCTGGATCTGCTTCGCTAAAGCCTGGGCCCCATCGAGCTCTTGGACTTCGCGGAGACCGCGGGCCTTCTTCAGGGCTTCGACGCGTTTGCGATTAGCCACGGTGAGCGGCACTGCTTTGCCTTGGGGCAAAAGATAATTGCGCGCGTAACCGGCGCGAACATTGACCTGGTCGCCTTCGGCGCCAAGGCCGTCGACCGGTTTGAGGAGGAGGATTTCGTGATTAGCCATGATCGGATCTGGGTTGATGAATTGAGTTTAAATTAATGGTAAGCCGGTGCCTTAAAACGGCACATCTTCGTCGAGATTTTCCTGCGCGGCAGGGGCGGCAGACTTTGGGGCGCTACTGCGGGGAGCAGGAGCGGCATAACGGGGCTCGCTGCCGCCCTCGCCCCCACCCGCACCCGGCGCAGCACCATCAGCTCGCCCGCTACCAAGAAACTGGAAATTCTCTAAAACAACCTTCATCCGACTGCGCTTTTCTTTGGTCGTTTTGTCTTCCCATTGATCAAGCCGCAACCGGCCTTCCACAAAAAGAGGACGCCCCTTGGTGCAATATTTGGCGATCGTTTCGCCCTGCTTGCTCCAAGCCTCGACGTCGATGTACGTAACCTCTTCCCGCTCGCCACCGCTCTCGTCCTTGAATTTACGATTCACCGCGAGGCTGAACTGACAAATGGCCGTGCCCTTGGGCGTGACCCGCAGTTCGGGATCACGCGTCAGATTGCCGATAAGCATCACTTTGTTAAGATTGGCCATGGTGGTAGGGGTAAAGAGAGGTCGTCTTTAAACGTTCTGCACCAGCGCGCGGTAGACCGTGCTGTTCAGCCGCAGGCGCTCGTGCAGTTGGGCCGGCGCCGCCGCGGGGGCCGCGAAATTCACTTGAAAATAAACCCCGCCAGGAAATTTAGCGTCAGTCTTGCGCACGAACTCGCGGCGGCCGAGATTTTCGACCGCGGTGACTTCGCCTTGCACGGCGACGATCTCTTTCTTCACGCTCTCGATGATTTGCTCCACGGAGTCTTCTTTGCCGCGGTTATCGAGGATGATGGTGGCTTTGTAATTACGCTTATTCTGGCTCATGGTGGTCTCGGCGGTTAAGGGTGTTCATGGCTTCAGCCTGCCCGCGATTAATTAGCAGGCGGAGGCCGTCCACAAAGGTGGTTAGTTTTTGATCAATTAGTATGGTTTGTTCGGGAGAAAATTTTTCGAGCACAAAGTCTTTGATGTCCATCGCGGCGGGTCGCGGTGACCCGATGCCGAGCCGGTAGCGAACGAATCCGCTGCCGAGGTGCTCAAGGAGGCTGGCCACGCCGTTGTGACCGCCGGCACTGCCGCTGACTGAAACTTTCACTCGGCCAAGGTCGATCGTAAGATCGTCGTAGGCGACGATGAGGGCATCGACCGCAATTTTATGAAAATTGAGCAAGGCGCGCAAAGCGCGTCCGCTATCATTCATAAAGGTTTGCGGTTTCACCAACAAGCGAGTGACCCCAGGCCGAGCGTCCCAACGAGCGATTTCGATCTCGAAGCGGGATTCAGTTTTCCACTTGAGACCTTCGGCGGCAGCTAACGCCTCAACCACGGTAAAACCGAGGTTGTGACGGGTGCCGGCGTATTCGCGCCCAGGATTGCCCAGACCAGCGATCAGCGTGATAGACATGACTCAAAGAACAGCGTGCAAAACGGCTGACCCGCGAACGGGCTGGCCGTGAACTAAAATTACTTCTTGGCCGGAGCGGCCGCTTTCGCGTCGCCCTTGGCCGCAGGAGCGCCCGCTTTCGCGTCGCCCTTGGCCGCAGGAGCGGCCGCTTTCGCGTCGCCCGGCTTGGCCGCAGCATCGCCAGCGGCCGGGGCCACAGCGGTACCATCGGCAGCAACGGCGCCCTCGACCGGAGCAGCGACCACGGCAGCCACTTCTTCGGCGGGCGGCTCGACGCAAAGGACGACGGTTTGATTTTTATCATCGAGGTACTCAACGCCCGCGATAGAGCTGAGTTCGCTGACGTGAATCGCCCCACCGACCTTGAGCTCGGTGACATTAACTTCGATGAAATCAGGCAGATCCTTCGGCAAGCAGCGGATGCGCAAGCGATGGGCGGCGGTCTCGAGAATACCACCCTCGGTCTTGACGCCGTAAGCTTCGCCGACGACGAGAATGGCAACACTGATAATCATCTTCTCATTTTCCTTCACTTCCTGAAGGTCGAGATGGAGATACTTATCGGTGATCGGATCGCGTTGAATTTCCTGCAAAAATGCGAGCGCAAAAGCTCCGGCATCGCGCTTGAGCTCAATGAGAGCGGAGCGGCCCGAGATCGCCTTGCGCAATTTGATAAATTCCGGCGCATTAACAGCCAGATTCTGCGCCTTCGTATGCTTGCCATAGAGAATCGCTGGGATTTTCTCGGCTTTCCGTAAGCGACGGGAAGCGCTGCGACCTGTGCCTTCGCGGGGCGTGACAGTAAGTTGGTATGTTTTCATAATTTCGTTCCCCCTGTGACTCCGGAATTGGAGGCAGGCGTAATGGAAAAGGGTGCAGAGTTGACAAAGCGCGGAGCAGAGATGCAACCAAAACTTTTCTCCCCCTCGTAAAAACAGCCATTTTTACAGGAGAGAGAGATTGACAAGGCCGCCAGCTCCTATCTTTTTGGCCATTCTTCAGTTAAATTGCCTGGTAGCTCAGTGGTAGAGCAGGTGACTGTTAATCACTTGGTCGCTGGTTCGATCCCAGCCCGGGCAGCCATTTTAGGCCAACGACTTACCCTCGTTGGCTTTTTTGTTTAAATGCTTATAATTGTTATATTTAAGACAAAAATTATCCACTCAGCTCCCCGCATGCCTTCCGCTTTGATCGGCGCTGGACGGCCGGGCAAGACTACCAGTAGCATGAAAGTCCTTTCTCCATGAAAATAAATCGACTCCTCGCCGCGCTCCTCATCTCCACTGGCCTTGGCTTGGCTGCGGAGATCTCAAAAATCGAACCAAGCGCAGCGGCCGCGCTCATCGCTGAGGGCAAGGCGGTGCTGGTGGATGTCCGCGAGCCCGCCGAATGGGCGGATACTGGTGTCGTTGCAGCCGCCACCTTGCTCGCCAAAAGTGATTTCGATGGCGCGCAAACTACTTGGAAACCCTTTCTCGAAAAAAATCAGGACCAGCAAATCATTCTCTACTGCCGCTCGGGCAATCGCTCGGGGATCGTGGCCAAGGCGCTCGCTGAAAAAGGCTTCAAGGTTGCCAATGCCGGTGGCTTTAAAGCTTGGGCGGCAGCCGGCCAACCGGTGCGCAAGATCGACGCCCAGCCGTAGGCAGAGTGGGTCAGCTGACGACGGTCACTTCGTCGCTCCAAAAGTAATTCCATCACTAAAAGCGGCAACAAAGTCTTTTGCCGCTCTCGAGAGATTTAGCTTCTCGTCATCGCTTGATGATGGTTAAAATTACGGTCAATTTCTTACCTCGTTAACCCCGTTAAGATGTTGCCTCGACCGTTCTGCGGTCACCCCGCAGTCCCCTTATTTTTAGGCTACCGCTCGCGCCCCGGCATGAGGCCGTCTGCTTAAAAACTATTATTAGCCGTCACTGTTAAAGCTCCATGATTCGCCCTACCCTGCTCGGCTGCTATTCGTTCGCCCTGGCTTCATTAATTTCCGTCGGTAACGCCGCGACCGATCTGCCGCGGGTGCAGTTCAATCGCGATATTCGTCCGATTATGTCGGACACGTGTTTTCACTGTCATGGCTTTGACGCCAAGAGTCGCAAAGCCGGCCTGCGACTCGATCGGCGCGAAGATGCCCTCCAACTCACCAAGCACGATCTGCTGCCCATCGTGCCGGGCCAACCCGATGACAGCGAAATCATCCAACGCATCATGGACGTGGTTGATCCCATGCCGCCGCTTGAAATGCACAAGCAGCTCACGCTGGAGGAAAAAGAACTTTTCCGCCGCTGGGTGGCGGAGGGCGCAGTTTATGAGCCGCACTGGGCCTATGCGCCGCTGACTCGCCCGTCAGTTCCCGGCAAAAAGAAACTAAATCCGATCGATGCTTTTATTCGCGCGCCACTGACGGCCAAAAAAATCACCCCAGCTCCCGAAGCCGATCAAGCTCAACTCCTGCGCCGGCTTTCCCTCGATCTGACGGGCTTGCCCCCCACCCCAGCTGAAACCGCCGCCTTCCTCGCGGATTACTCCCGCAACGCCTACGAAAAACAAGTGGACCGGCTCCTCGCTTCACCGCACCACGGCGAACGTCTGGCCGTGTGGTGGCTCGATATCGTGCGCTTTAGCGACACCGTTGGTTTTCATGGCGATCAAAATCAACGCATTTTCCCCTATCGCGACTATGTGATCAACGCCTTCAACGCCAACAAGCGCTTTGATGCATTCACGATTGAGCAGCTCGCCGGCGATTTGTTACCCAACCCGAGCACCGAACAACGCGTCGCCACGGGTTATAATCGCTTGAACATGATGACGCGCGAAGGGGGCGCGCAGTCTGCTGAATACATTGCAAAGTATGGCGCCGAACGCGTGCGGGCCGTCTCGACTGCTTGGCTTGGGAGCACCTTCGGCTGCGCTGAGTGCCACGACCATAAATTTGATCCGATCAAAACCCGCGACTTTTATGAGCTGCAGTCATTTTTCGCCGATATTAAACAATGGGGCGTCTATAGTGATTATGATTATACGCCTAATCCTGAGCTCAAAGGATTCAATAACGACTTCCCTTTCCCGCCAGAAATAGAAGTGGCTAGCCCGTATCTCGCCGTCCGCCATAGACGCACCGAGGCCGAGCTCACCGCGTTAATCACTACGATGCGGCAGCGCGCAGTTGACCCCGCCGACGCAGCGAGCTACGCGTCGTGGATCGACGAAAGCCGCGCCTATCTTGATCGCGTACCCAGCGGTTGGGAGCCCGTCAAAAATGCGACCGCTGAATTTCGCCTGCGCGACAAAGTAATCCCCGCCCATCCGCTGAAGATCGAACCCGATGGCACGCTGCGCTTAGAAAAACCCCTCGAATTTCGTGAAAACCTCCGGCTCACCTTCCGCCCCGACCAAGGGCGCGTAACGGCGATCAAAATCGAAGTCCTCTCGGCCGTTGTTCCGATCGAAAATCCCGTGTGGAGATACCCCGTCGCTCCCCTCACCGTCACCGCTAGTTTACAAGACGCTCAAGGAAAAATCCGTAACCTTAAAATAGTATTCGCTGATGCCTCGGCCAAAATGGATCGTTTTATTAATGGCACAGAATTTCACGGCATCGCGGCCGGCTGGAGATTACCCACTCCCGCCAAAACAGAAACCCTGACGGGAGTTTGGCTGCTGGCCGAACCACTCACGCTCGCGTCGGGCGAATCACTTCTCCTCACCCTCGCAGGCGAGGAATTGCCAACGTTGCGGCTTGCCACGAGCCACCTCGGCGCGCGGCAACCACTCGACGTCGCTGCTCCGGCTACCTTAGCCGCGCTGACTGCCACCACACGCGATTCGACGCAGGAAAATCTTTTAATTGATACCTGGCTCATGAGTACCGCAGCTGACCCCGCTGGCTTTGCCCGTTACCACCAGACCGGCGCAAAATTAAACGATCTCCGCGGCGGCAAGGCCATGACCATGGTGACCGAGGCCGGCGCACCGCTGACCGTTCGCGTCTTACCCCGCGGCAACTGGCAGGATGAATCCGGTCCCGTGGTGCTGCCCGCCACCCCCAGCTTTCTGCCTGGCCGGCGAGAGAGCAGCGCTGCGCAGCGCCTAACTCGCCTCGACCTAGCGCAGTGGATCGTCTCGCCGGATAACCCCATCACGGCGCGCGCCGTAACCAATCGAATCTGGGCCATGTATTTTGGCACCGGCCTAAGCGCCGCCGTCGATGACCTTGGCTCGCAAGGTGAACTCCCCTCCCACCCCGAACTGCTCGATTGGCTCGCGAGCGAGTTTCGCGACGGCGGCTGGGATTTGCGTCACCTCATTCGCCTCATCGTCACGAGCAAGACCTATCGGCAAAGCAGTGCGTTTCGCCTTGAACTGCGGCAAACGGACCCAGCTAATCGTCTGCTTTCTGCCCAGAATCCTCGCCGACTCGAGGCGGAATTCGTCCGAGACAACGCGCTCTTCATTGCGGGTTCACTCGATTTGCGTGATCTGGGCGGCCCGAGCGCCAAGCCTTACCAGCCTGCTGGTTATTATACGGCGTTGCAATTCCCCGACCGCGACTACCTCGCGAGCAACGCCGACACGCAGTGGCGGCGCGGGGTATACTCTCATTGGCAGCGCACTTTCCTGCACCCGATGCTGGCGAATTTTGATGCGCCCGCCCGCGACGAATGCACCGCCCAACGAATCAATAGTAACACGCCGCAACAAGCGCTGACGCTGCTCAACGATCCCACCTTCGTCGAATCAGCGCGTCTCTTCGCTGCGCGGATTATCGCCGAGGGCGGTAAAAATGATACGACCCGTTTACGTCTCGCCTTTCAATCCGCCCTCGCGCGCCCACCGAAATCAGCGGAGTTAAAATCTCTGAAAAATTTCCTTAGCACGCAGCGTCTTACCTATCGGGCCGCGCCCGCCGAGGCGGAGAAACTTTTGCGCATTGGCTTGGCCCCGTCGAGTATCGGCGAGCCCGCCGAGCTCGCCGCCTGGACGACCGTCGCCCGCGTGCTCCTTAACTCTCAGGAAGTCATCACCCGCTACTGACTCTGCCCATGCCCCCCTTCGACCCCATCCAACACGCGCTCAGCGTTAATCGGCGCACCTTTCTCACGCAAAGTGCTTACGGCCTCGGCGGCATCGCGCTGGCTCTACTGCAAAATAAACTCACCGCGGCCACCGGCGGGGCCCTCGCTCCCTCCGCCTTGCCGCCGGGTTGGAGCGGCCATTTGCGCGAAGCCCATCTGCCCGTTCGCGCCAAACGCGTGATTTATCTTTGCATGGCTGGCGGTCCTTCCCAGTTCGAAACTTTTGATTGGAAGCCACAGCTTAAGGCGCTCGATGGCCAACTATTTCCCGCCTCGTTCACCGCGGGCCAACAAATTGCCCAGCTCCAAAATTCGGTGCTCAAGGCGCGAGGCCCGTTCACAAATTTCCAGCGTCACGGTCGCGCGGGCATCGAGATCAGTGATCTCTTCCCCCATATCGCGAGCGTCGCGGACGATCTCTGCGTGATTCGTTCGATGCAGACGGAGCAGATCAATCATGACACCGCGCATGCGTTCATGAATACCGGATCAATTATCAAAGGCCGACCGAGCATGGGCTCTTGGTTACTCTACGGCCTCGGCGCAGAAACCCAGGATCTGCCCGGCTTCATTGTGCTCAACTCACAGGGTAAATATGGGCTGCAGCCCATCTCCGCCCGCCAATGGTCCAGCGGCGTGCTGCCAAGTCGTTATCAGGGGATTCAGTTTCAAGCCCGCGGGGACGCGGTTCACTATGTCGGCAATCCCGATGGCGTGTGTCAAAGTACCCAACGCCAAGTCATCGATGAAATTCGTTATCTGAATAACTTGCTCGCGGAAAAAACGCATGATCCGGAAATCGCGACGCGCATCGCGCAATACGAGCTCGCCTTTAAAATGCAGAGCAGTGTTCCCGAGCTGACCGATTTCAAAAACGAACCGGCCGCGATGCTCGACCTTTACGGCATCAAGGAACCCGGCGATGGCAGTTTTGCGTCGAACTGCTTACTCGCGCGCCGACTCGCCGAGCGCGGCGTGCGCATGATCCAGCTTTACCACCGAGCGTGGGACCATCACAGCGACCTTGAGCCCGGCATGAAGACCGCCGCTAAAGACGTTGATCAAGCGACCGCGGCTCTCATCAAAGATCTGAAACAGCGCGGTATGTTGGATGACACGCTTATCCTGTGGGGCGGAGAGTTCGGTCGCACGCCGATGGGCCAAGGCACTGGGCGGGATCACCATATTTTGGGCTTCAGTGTGTTCATGGCAGGCGGCGGCGTGAAAGCGGGAACCGTCTATGGTTCAACCGACGAGCTCGGCTACCGCGCGCTGGAAAATCCCGTTAATGTCCATGATCTCCATGCGACCATGCTCGCGCTCATGGGCGTTGATCACCGCCGGCTTAATTCAAAATATCAAGGCCTCGACGTACGGCTCACGGGCATCGCCGGTGAAGTCGTCAAGGGCCTCATGGCCTAACCCGAGTCGTCAGTCTTAGCTGCCCTAGCCTCACAGCATCGCTGATAAAATTAGGCGCCAACAATAGCCTAACCAGAGCCTATCCTGAAAAATAAATCCTGATCATCTTACCTTGGAAAAAATACCCCGCATGAACCTACCCTCGCTCCGCCTCCTCTTACTCACGCTGGGATTCCCGCTCATCTTAGCTGCGGCCAGTGGCCCCGGCTATGAACAGCGGCAGCTCTCAGATAAATTTTTTAGCGAAGGCGCCGTTTTTGCTGATCTTAATCGCGATGGTCATCCCGATGCCATTGCCGGTCCCTATTGGTACGAAGGACCAACCTTTGCGCCGCGCCACGAAATTTACCGGCCCGCACCGTTCGACCCGCTTGGGTACTCCGATAATTTTTTAACCTTCAGCCATGATTTTAACGGGGATGGCTGGGCCGACGTGCTCGTCTTGGGTTTTCCTGGCATCGATGCGTCTTGGTTTGAAAATCCGGGCCTCCGTGACCTACCGTGGCGCCGCCGTGTTGTTTTCCTTCCCGTTGACGGTGAGTCGCCCGTGCTTGGTGACCTGCTCGGTCGCGGTTATCCAGTACTGATCTGCGCCAGCGGCGGCCGCTTAGGCTACGCGGCGGCTGACCCACGGGATGCGGTGCGCCCATGGACCTTTCACCCGATCAGCCCAGTAGGGCTGTGGAACCGATTTACGCATGGCCTCGGTTTCGGCGATCTGAACGGCGACGGCCGCGCTGATATTCTTGAGAAAAATGGCTGGTGGCAGCAACCGGCTTCATTAGTTGGCGATCCCGTCTGGGAATTTCACCCGTATCCTTTCGCGACCGCTCCGGCACCCGGCGGCGCGCAAATGCTGGTCACGGATGTGAATGGCGACGGACTCGCTGATGTCGTCACGAGCCGCCACGCCCACGGCTACGGGCTCTCCTGGTTTGAACAAATCCGCGCGGCGGATGGAGCCATCAATTTTAGTCCGCATGTCATTCTTTCCGAAAATCCTGACACGAAAATTTCTGGCGTACAATTCGCGCAACTGCACGCGCTCGCCTTGGCGGACGTCGATGGCGATGGCCTGCCAGATATTATCACCGGCAAACGCTGGTGGGCCCACGGGCCGAAAGGAGATGCCGATCCGGCCGGGGCGCCCGTGCTGTACGCTTTCCTGACCCGCCGCGCGCCTGACCACACCGTCACTTTTGAACCACGTTTACTCGATGATAATTCGGGAATCGGCACGCAAGTCTACGCGGCTGATGTTAACGCCGATGGCCGCCCTGACTTCATCGTCGGCAACAAACGCGGGACCTTTGTCGTCCTTTCGAAAAATGCGGTTCAGCAAAAATGAGGATCCGGCTCAGCCCATTTTTATTTTTTCGGTTCTGCTTCCTGCCGTTGCTGCTGGGTTCACTGCGCGCCGACGATCCCGTCGCCCCGCTCAGCTCGCCGGAAGCTCAACTAAAAATGTTTCATGTTCCACCCGGCTTTGAAGTCCAGTTGGTGGCGGCAGAACCCGAAATCCAGAAGCCTCTCAATCTCAATTTCGACTCGGCGGGCCGTCTTTGGGTAACGGGCACCACTCTTTATCCCTGGCCGGCGCGCGCCGATGCCCTCGACCGGCCCATCGCCAGCTTTGAGCATAATTGGAATAGCAACGGCATCGCTTTTCGCGCCGCGGCCTCCCCGCCCCTACCTAAGGAACTCGGTCTTGATACCGTGCGCGTACTTTCTGATTTCGACCCGGTCACAGGTCACGCTCGGCGCATTTCCGTTTTTGCTGAAGGTCTGAATATCCCGGTCGGGATCGTCCCCCTCCCGCGTCCACCCGGCGCGAAAGGTGATACCGTGATCGTGCACTCGATTCCCAGCATTTGGCGATTAACCGACACCGATGGCGATGGCCGCGCGGATGTGCGCGAAGAATTATACACCGGCTTTGGCTTTAAAGATACGCACGGCATGGCGTCTAATTTCACCTACTGGGTCGATGGCTGGATTTACGGCACGCACGGTTTTGCCAACCACAGCGAGGTACGGGATCGCTCGGGCCGAGTGACCGTGCTCGATAGCGGCAACACCTATCGTTTCCGGCCGGATGGCTCGCATTTTGAACAATGGACGCATGGGCAGACCAATCCCTTCGGCTTAGCGTTCGATCCCCGCGGCGATATCTATACCGCCGACTCACACTCCAAACCCGTTTACCTGCTCGTGCATGGCGGGTTTTACGAAGGCATCAACAAGCAGCATGATGGGTTAGGCTTTGCTCCCCCAATCACGCTCGATGATCACGGCTCGAGCGCCATCGCCGGCATTACGTATTACGCCGCCACGCAATTTCCCGAAGAATACCGCGGCAATCTTTTCAACGGCAATCCGGTCACCCGCCGCATCAATCGCGACCGGCTCGATTGGACGGGCTCGACGCCTCAAGCGGTCCGCATGCCGGATTTTCTCACGTGTGATGACCCCACTTTTCGCCCGGTACAAGTCAAGCTGGGCCCCGACGGCGCCCTCTGGATTGCTGATTTCTACAATCCAATTATCGGCCATTATGAACAACCCCTGACGCACCCTCACCGGGACCGCGCCCACGGGCGCATCTGGCGCATCGTTTGGCGAGGTGAGGATAATTCTGTCCGCGCCCCCGTCCCCCCTGATTTTTCGACCGCCAGTGCGCCCGCACTCGTGGCCAAACTTGCGGATGATAATATAGTCGTCCGCACGCTTGCGACCAACGACCTCGTCGAGCGCCTCGCCGCGGCCAGCGCAGTTTCCGCCCTGCGCTCAGCGGCAGATCAATCCGCGGCGCTACCAACCGCTTTCGCTCTCGAGCGTCTCGGCGCCACCGATGATCAAAAATTATTTGCGCCCCTCGCTACTGTGACGGCCGATAGCGATGCCGCCCTAACCGCCCTGCGCGTGCTCGCGACTCGGTCGGATCTGGGTGAACACGGCGAGAAGTTCTTCACGGACCTCATCGCGCGGACCACGCCCGGTCACCTCTGGCGAGCGACCGCTGATCTATTCACGACCCACTCTGAAGCGTGGCAGACTAAATTATTACTCACGATGATGGCGCGAACGCCAGCAGCGGATACGGAACTCACCTACGCCCTCCGACTAGCCCTCAAGTCCCGCGTCGCGGCGACGCCATTGCTGGAACTCAATGCACTCGCCGCCGCTAATCCTCAAGAGGCGGAGCGCCTTGCTGATGTAGCGCTCGCCGTGCCCACCCCCTTGATCGCAGAATTTTTAATGAGCCACCTGGAGCGCACAAAATTTACCACGCCCCGCGCCGGCGAGTACGCCCGTCAAGCGGTCATGCTGCTGCCCCCCACCCGCTACGATACGATCGCTCCGCTGATTCGTTCACTCGCGCGGGCTTCGGCTGTGCAACAACTGGCGCTCGCCGAAGGACTCGCAGCCACTTCCTTAATCCCCGGGCGCAGTCTGCCCGACGACGTGACGGCGTGGATGCGCCGCACGCTCGTCGCCTCATTTACGCAGACTGATTACATGCTCGTTAAGCGGGCCGTCGAGGCTGCGCAAAATCTGGTCTTCCCAGAAAAAAATGAGCCCCTCCGCAAGCTCATCCTGAGTTCTATAGCTAGCCACCAGATCCGCCTCTCCGCTATCCGCGGAGTAGCGTTGGATAGCGACGGTATCGCGACGCTGATTACTCTACTGAATCGGCCTGCCGAGCCGATCATGTTTCGCCGCGGAGCGGCCGAACGACTCGCCCACCCATCAGCGGGCCCCGCTGGCCGAGCGGCTATTCTCGCGGTGCTGCCCACCGCGCAAAATGATCTCGCACTGACCATCGCCAGCCACCTCGTGCTCACTGAAGAGGGCGCCGCCGAGCTCGTAACTTTAGTGGCGAAAGGCCAGGCACCCGCCGCACTTCTCCGCCAGCATTATGTTGAAATCAGACTGCGCGAACGGACCCCGGCGCTGCGCACCCGCGTCGCGGCACTCGTGCAGCACCTCCCCACGGAGGATGCGCGGCTGGATGCGGTCATTAGTACCCGCGCGGCTTCTTTTGCCGCGGCAAAAGCCAACGCCGGACACGGCGCAGAAATCTTTGCTCAAAATTGCGCAGCTTGCCACCATTTCAAAAACTCCGGCGGTAATCTCGGTCCGAGTCTCGACGGCATCGCCTCCCGCAGTAGCCAGCGCGTCATGGAGGATATCCTCGATCCCAATCGCAACGTGGATCCAGCTTTTCGCCTCACGATGGTAACCCTAAAAAATGGCGAAACGCGCAACGGTCTGAATTTACGCGCTCAGGGCGAATTCCTGCATTTGACCGACCCCGCAACCGCTCAAGAGTTCACGATCGCAAAAAATACGGTGAGCGCAGTCACGGCGAGCGCCACCTCCCCCATGCCGCCCGCCTCCGAGAGTGTGATTCCGGAAAAAGATTTCTTCGACTTACTGGCTTACTTGCTCACGCCAGCTAAATCGTAATCTAGACGGCGCCAATTTCACCCATGAACTGACACGAGCTGATGCCGGCGTAACCGCCGGGTGAACGAGCGCAAAAAAGCCCACCTATTTTAGGTGGACCTCGGCATCACGGGCGCGCAAGCAGCAGCGGCTCGACGATTAGAATTTAGCGCACGTCACTGGCGAGCCAGTGCTTAATTACTCGGCCTTCGCGAAAGACAATAAATAGGGTGTCACTCGGGAGATCGGGAATCGTAGCGGAGGTCTGCACGGCGCCCTTTGTACTGGTATCGCTGAGACTCTTGTTCGCCCCGGGCGCATTGGCCGATACATAATCATTCGCCCCAGAGCGACCAGCGGTGTGCGCCGAATCGAACGTGTTTTGCGGACTCTGCGAACTATAAGCGGGGTAAAAATTATTGTAGGTCCAAGTGGTGTCCTGCCCATTTGAGGTCGTTGAAGTTTTCGACGGCTGGCCAACGGCCATGTAGACCATGTCGGTCGTATAACCGTCACCGATATAACCATTCTTGATATCCTGCTGCTGAATGGGCGGCAGGGTGTTAAAAATAGCCGCCTTCTCCGTAATCCGATTCGAAATGCCCGAAGTTTCACAACCGGTGACAAGGAAAGCGGTGATGAGCGCGAGGAAAGCTATTGAATAATGCAGAAATAAATTATTCCGCGAGCAGTAATGAGTCAGGGGTATCATGCATTAAATTTTAGCTGAATCACGCCCCAACACAATAAAATCATCTGCAATTATTGCTCCGTCAGTCGGCTAAGGAACTTCGGCCCAGAACCGAAAAAGCCTAATCCTAAAACCAAGTGTGACGAATCCACGCGACCGCTAAGCCGATCAAAAGTCCAAAGAGATGGCCTTCCCACGAGGTTCCATTGCGAGCGGGTTTTAGGCCAGCGAGCATGCCGCCGTAGAAAATTAATACGGCACCGGCAACCAGTAAGTCGGGCGTCGTTCGCGTCAACCAAGCCAGCATAATGAGGTAACCGAAAAAACTAAAAATCACCCCGCTCATGCCGACATGAGCCGCCTTGCGCCCGCCGAGCCAGAGCAACCCGCCTTGGCCGAAGGTCATCGCCAAGGCGAGCACGAGGAATTGCGCTTGCTCGCGCTGCAGCACCAATGCCCCCAAAATTAAAAACGGCGGGAAGTTAGCCGCGAGATGCGCGAAATTGGCGTGTACAAATGGAGCCGTAAAAAGCCCCAGCAACCCGCGCTCCGTACGCGGCACCACCGCAAGGGCAGTCGCCGCCGTCGTCGATATTACCCCAACCAACGTTCCCACCAACATGGCGGCCGCCGGCCAAGAAAGATAATACCACGGGGCCGTCGTGAAAAGCTGCGCAAGGTAACTGAGAATTTCATCCATACGGATTAATCAGTGATGCTCGATCAGCAGAATAAATCGAGCACTCTCCGTCTACGTCGCGCGACCCTTCTGCATTAACTTCAGCTCCCCACCACCCGATCAGGTCGAGAAGTAGCGGACGGCAGCTTTACATGCGCCCCATCGGCGCATAAATAAGCTTATGTTGAAATTAATGGGCCAAGGCCTGCTCGGATTCATTCTCTTGATCAACTCAG
>CAMAVZ010000023.1:0-30504 GCA_945861645.1 Opitutus sp. GAS368
CGCCTTTCGCCTAGTTGACTTTTGGGCAAACGATTACTGATTGTTCATCTATTCGGCGGGTTGCTCGTAGCGACTCGCTTAATCTCCCCGTTCATCCTCCTCAAATATAACATCATGAAAAAGCTCCTCACCTCCCTCCTCACCGCCAGCTTGCTGACCCTCGGCGCCACTGCGGCCTTTGCTGAGACCGCGCCAAAATCCGTGATTCATGTCGTCTCCGTCAATTGGAAGGCCGAGGCCACTCCGGAACAGATCAAGGCTGCCTTGGACGGCGTCCAAGCCCTGCCCGCTGCCAACGCGGGTATTACCCATGTCTGGACCAAGGCCATCAAGGTTCAGGGTAAATGGTCAGCTGTTTTCGTAATGGAGTTCGCCGATGAGGCCGCCCTCAAGGCCTACGCTGGCAGCGCCGCCCAGAAAGAGTGGTACAAGACCTACATGCCCATTCGCGGCAACAGCAACACGCACGATATCACCAACTGATACTATGCCCAGTGCTTTGATCAAAGGCCGCTTGCGAGCGGCCTTTTTTGCATCTAGCCGGATCGGGCTCATGGGACCACGCTAGGCTAACCCTGGCAACCAAGCGAGCCCGCCCCAGGCAAATCAGCCCAAAAAAACCCATCCCTTTACCGCCAGTCCTGATTTTACTTTCACCCCCAGCCGATTACTTTTGCCGAATGGCATTTCGTACCCTGCTAAAACATGCCTCAGGCATTTTGTCCTATGCCACGATCGCGCGACTTATCCGATGTGTAAGAAAATACTCCCGCGGCGCTCTTCGCTGGTCGCCGCTCGGTCGATTACTTTATTCTATTAATTCCCCCCACCATATGCTCACTCCGAAAATTAAATCCCTCGTCGTTATGGCCACCGCCTGGCTAGCGATTGCCTCCAGCCACGCGCAGACGCCGACGCCCAACTTGGAATTCCCGGCCGCCAGTCCAGCGGCAACGATCAAGCAACGTGTCGGCATCACCGATTTTGAAATCAATTACTCTCGGCCCAGCCTCAAGGGCCGCCAAGCCTTCGGCCAGCTGGTGCCTTTGGGTGAGATCTGGCGCACCGGTGCAAACTCCGCGACTAAGATTAAGTTTTCGACCGCCGTTAACTTCGGTGGCGCTACGATTCCAGCTGGCCACTATGAGCTCTTCACTATTCCCGGCCTGCAGGAGTGGACCGTGATCATCCATCAAGACTCCTCGCAGTGGGGTGCCTACAAATATAATCCAGCGAACGATGTCGCCCGCGTAAAAGTTACTCCAGCCGCTCTCAGTTCCCCCGTGGAATCTCTCACGATCGAATTCGCCGCTCTCCGCGACGAATCCGCCACGCTCAACTTAATTTGGGCGCAGACCGTCGTGCCGATTAAAATCACGGTCGATGTCGTCACCTCGCTCGTGCCCCAGATCGAAGCCGTGATGGCATCGGCGGAACCCAAAAAGCCTTACGTGAACGCGGCGATGTTCTACCTCGACCACGGTTTGGATCTCACCAAAGCCGCCGCTTGGATGGATGCAGCCATCGCCAAGCAACCATCCGCCTTCTACATGGTTTATCGTAAGGCCAAAATCCTGGCCGCCGCCGGCGACAAGGTCGGGGCGCTTGCCACCGCCCAAGCTTCCCTCGAGGCCGCCCTCAAGGCCAAAAATTCGATCGGTGAAGAATACGTCAAACTAAACCAGGACTTGATCGCCTCGCTCAAGTAACCCCAACCGCCTCTGCCTTGCTCGATAAGTGGGCCCCGATCTCAGCGTCAGGGCTCGCTTTTCATTTTAGCTCCCACCCACCTCGTGAACTCCCGCCGTCTTCCGTTCCTGCCTGCACTCGCATTCGCTTTCGCCTGCATCGCTGGTGGCGCGGTCGCCGCCGATTCTCGCCCGGCGCAAACGCCGAGCAGCCGACTCGTGACCCCGATCCTGCAAGAGCTGCGCGCCTTCCGCGAACTGGGATCGGTCCTCTATGTAGCCGCGCATCCCGATGACGAAAACACCCAGCTCATCACTTATCTAGCACGGGGTCGCGGCTACCGCACGGGCTACCTCTCCCTGACGCGCGGTGACGGCGGTCAAAACGAGAGCGGTCCCGAATTCGGTGAGAAACTCGGCCTCGCGCGTACGTGGGAACTTCTCGCCGCTCGCCAACTCGACGGCGGCCACCAATTTTTTACGCGGGCCCTCGATTTCGGCTATTCCAAAGACGTCAACGAAACCCTGCGCATCTGGGACCGCCAACAAGTGTTGGCGGATGTCGTGCGCGTTATGCGCGAATTCCGGCCCGACGTCGTCATCACCCGATTTTCGCCCACCCCCAGCAGCACCCATGGTCACCACACCGCCTCGAGCGTGCTGGCCCTCGAGGCGTTCAAGCTGGCCGGCGATCCGACCGCCTTCCCCGAGCAACTCTCCCCTTCAACCGGCGGCCTCACTCCATGGCAGCCCAAACGCATTCTACACAACAACACCCCCTATAACTCCCAGCTGAATGCCAACTCTCCTCTCTATGCGACCGCCCTCAAGCTCGAAGTCGCGGGCACCGATCCCGGGTCCGGCGAAGCCTTTGGCGCCATCGCCAATCGGAGCCGCGCCATGCACATCACCCAAGGCTTCGGCAGCTTGGCCGCGGCTCAGGTCAGGAGCTCACGCCTCGAAACCTTTGAGTTGCTAGCGGGCGAGCGGGCCGCGACCGATCTCCTCGACGGCGTCGATGTCAGCTGGAGCCGTTACCCCGGTGGCGCGACCGTGGGCACGCTTATCGACACCACGATCGCTGATTTTAATCCGGCCGATCCAACGGCGAGCGTCGCGGCATTGCTGAGCCTACGCGAACGCCTGGCGGCTTGGCCGGCTGACCCCGTCCTCACCGCCAAACGCACGCAGCTCGACCATTTTTTACAAGCGTGCCTCGGCCTCGCCATCGAAACCATCAGTCCCCAAGCCGAGGTCACTCCGGGCGAAATCCTCGCGCTGGCCCACCGCGCCACGCTGCGCTCCGGGGGAGCTACCGTGCGCTGGGTCTCGATTCGTTACCCCTCGCTCAACACGGAGCTCGCGGTTGGCACCACGCTTTCCGTTGGCGCAACGCTGACCCGTGAAGCCCAGCCCACCCTACCGAAATCAACCCCACCGAGTCAGCCGTATTGGCTGCGCGCGGAGGGCACCGCCGGCATGAGCGTAGTCGACGACGCTGAGCTCATCGGGCGCCCGGTTAACCCACCGGCCTTCCCCGTCGAATTTGTTTTTGAAATTGCTGGCCAGACCTTGAGCGTGAGCGACGAGCCGATCCAAATCGTTGCTCCCGCTTCCGCCGCGCAAGCCCGCCGGCCCCTCGTGGTCGTCGCCCCCGTCGCGCTCGCGTTTGCCGACCAGGTGGCGCTGTTGGCCCCCCACTCCCGCCAGCCTACGGTGATCGAGGTCACCGCCGCCCGCGCGAACACCAGCGGGACGTTGCGGCTGGAATGTCCCTCCGGCTGGCAAGCCGCGCCGGCCACCCACTCGTTCCACCTCAAAAACGCGGGGGATAAAATCCAACTCACCTTCACCCTCACAGCGCCAGCGCACCCCGCTACCGCGAGTGTCCGGGCGGTCGCTAATCTGGATGGTGAGAGCTACGACCATCAGCGGATCGCCATCCGCTATCCGCATCTCCCCGTGCTCCTGCTGCAACCCACCGCCCGCCTCCAAGTCGTCGCGCTCGATCTCGCCATTCGTGGCCGCAAAGTAGGCTACCTGCCGGGCGCCGGCGACAACACCAGCGCGGCTCTGCAGCAAATGGGCTACGCCGTAACTCTGTTAACGGGCGCTGATCTTACGCCGGAAAAATTGCACGATCTCGACGCCGTCGTGATCGGCGTGCGGGCCTTCAATGAACGCACCGATCTGGCGGCGCACCTCAGCGGACTCTTCGCGTACAGCGCAGCGGGTGGCACCGTGATCGCACAATACAACCGCCCCAATGGTCTAAAGACACCGACCCTCGCGCCCTATGCACTCTCGATCAAGGGTGATGCGCCGAGCTTTCGCGTGACGGATGAGAATGCCGTCGTGACCTTCCTCGCACCCAATCACCCCGCGTTAACCACGCCCAACCGCCTTGGTCCGGCCGATTTTACCGGCTGGGTCCAAGAACGGGGCGCCTATTTCCCCAGCACTTGGGATGAGGCAAAATTTACGCCCTTATTCGCCATGCACGATCCGGGTGCAGCCCCTCTCACCAGCAGCGTACTCGTCGCTCCCTACGGCCAGGGCTATTTTGTTTACACGTCGCTGGCCTTTTTCCGCCAACTCCCCGCCGGCGTGCCCGGCGCGTATCGTCTCTTCGCCAATCTGGTCTCACTCAAGCAATGATCCTTCCGCCCCCGACCAATTCCGGCCGCGAGGAAAAAACTGCGCCTGACTCCGCGCCCGGCGTCCCGGGATTTAGCACGTGGCGGGGGGTCTATATTTTCGTGTTCGTAAGTTTTATTTTTGTGGTGGCGGCCCTCGCGTGGTTTGCCCGCTTTTTCGCATGAACTCGCTCGATTGGCTCGTGCTGCTCGTCACGATCATCGGCATCGCCGCCTACGGGACTTGGCGCACGCGTCACACCGATCACCTCGATACTTATTTAATGGGGGATCGCTCCACGCGGTGGGGCACGATCGGGATTTCTGTCATGGCCACCCAGGCCAGTGCGATCACCTTTCTATCTATCCCCGGCCAAGGCTTTGAAAACGGGTTGGGCTTCGTGCAAAACTATTTTGGTCTGCCGCTCGCGCTCATCATCATCTGCGTGGTCTTCCTGCCGATCTATCGCCGCTTGGGCGTCTATACGGCCTACGAATATTTAGGCCAACGCTTTGACCAAAAAACCCGCTTGCTCGGCGCTGGCTTGTTTCTGCTGCAACGCGGTCTCGCCGCGGGCGTCACTATTTACGCCCCGGCCATCATTCTCGCGAGCGTGCTGGGCTGGCGACTTGATCTCACCATCATCAGCACGGGCCTCGTGGTCATCGTGTACACGGTCACGGGCGGCAGCGCCGCCGTGAGCCTGACCCAAAAATGGCAGATGGGGGTTATTTTCGCGGGTATGTTTACCGCATTTTTTATTCTGCTGGCGCGCCTGCCCACCGGCCTGGGCTTCAGCGAAGCGGCCCACGTGGCCGGGGCCCTCGGTAAATTAACCGCCGTCGATTTTTCCTTCGATCCGACCAAACGCTACACGTTCTGGACCGGAATTTTCGGCGGGCTCTTTCTTTCGCTTTCCTATTTCGGCACGGATCAATCGCAGGTTTCCCGCTATATTGGCGGGGCCTCGTTGCGCGATAGCCGACTCGGCCTGATGTTCAATGCGCTCCTCAAAATCCCGATGCAATTTGGCATCTTGCTGCTCGGCGTACTGGTTTTTGTTTTTTATCAATTTCAACCCGCGCCGCTGTTCTACAACCGCGTCGAGTGGTCGCACGCGACCGCCGGCCCCACGGGCGATCCGTTGCGCGCCCTCGAGGCTAAGCATGCCGCGCTCCACGTGGCCAAGCAGGCGACAATCCACACCTGGCTCGCGGCCCGCACCGCAAATAATGCGGCCCTTGAACTCACTGCCCGGACGGCCATGGTTACGGCCAACGCCGCCACCGAAGCCGTGCGCCAAGAGGCCAAAGCCGCCTTGCTCGCCGCCAACTCGCGAGCGCAGACCAAGGACTCCGATTATGTGTTCATCGGCTTCATTCTCGAACAACTCCCCCACGGCGTAATCGGTCTGCTGATTGCGGTCATGATCGCCGCCGCGCTGGGCTCGAAGGCGAGCGAACTCAATGCGCTCGCCACCACATCCACCATCGATCTGTGGCGTCATTTCCGCCCGCTCGCCGCCCACGACGAAGCGCGCAACGTGCGCGTCGCTAAATGGTTCACGGCCGTCTGGGGCGTCATCGCCATTAGCTTCGCCCTCTTCGCGGGCTTCTCCGAAAACCTCATCGAGGCCATTAATATCATCGGCTCCATTTTTTATGGCGTCGTGCTCGGCTTGTTTCTCGTCGCCTTTTTCTTGCCGCGCGTCGGCGGCACGAGCGTTTTCTGGGCCGCCTTGGCCGCGCAGACCTTGGTCATCGTGCTTTATAACACGCTCTCAATTTCCTACCTTTGGTATAATCTCATCGGCTGCGCCGCCTGCATGCTTTTCAGTCTCGGCTTAGAATTTCTGCGCCCCACCCCAACCGGCGCCGCTCGCCCATGAACGCCGCTCCCCTCATCTGCTTTGGCCAGCAACCCTGCGGATTTTTCCCGCGCCGCTTTCTCTTTGCCAAGTTCGCCACCGCCCGGCGACTCCAAGCGGAGATCGGGGGCGAGATGGTGTTCTTCTACCATGACAGCGACCACGATCCGCACGAAACCCAGACGACGCTCCGCCATCGCAAGACAAACGCGCCGCTGACATTCAATTTCACGTTTCAAAATAAACTTCAGCGCAAGTTCACCCCGCTGTACGCGAAAAAAATTCCGCCCGGCTGGCGCGACCAAACCGCCCGCCAATTGCCCGCCTACGTCGCGGCCCGCTGGGTGAGCGCGTTCCAAGGCATCGAGGCAGACACCGTCGCTGATTTCTGCCTGCACATGTACCGCGCCATGGGCTTGCTGGAGGGGATTCGCGTCGTGCGCTCCAGCGATCCTGCCTTCCGCCAAGCCGCCCAGCCGATCGATGATTATTTTGTGGATGTCCGCTATGAGGGTGAACTGGTCCGCGCCCGCCGTTCCCCCACCGGCACCCTGCAACTGCACGAGGGGGGCTCCGCTTACCTGACTTTGCCCGCGGCTGCTTTCACGCCGGCGCAGATTAGTCCGTCCCGGGACAGTCGCCTCCGCTGGATGCAATCCGTGCTGCACTGCACCCATTATATTGCCGGGGCCGGCGAACAGGCTTACCTTAAGCTCGCGGATGCCCCTGAAATTACTTTTCTCACCCGTGACCCCATTGACCGCTCTGACGAAGCTTACACCGATGTCTGAACTCACTCCCCTCCTCGCCTTTGGCGCCCACCCCGACGATCTCGAATTCGGCGTGGGTGGCATTATCGCTCAAGCCACTGCGGCTGGTCGGCCCGTGCACTGCGTCATCTGCTCGCGCGGCGAAGCGAGCACCCACGGCACCCCCGCAGAACGCACCGCCGAGGCGGCGCAGGCCGCGGCGCTGCTAGGCGCAACGCACGAATTCATCGAACTCGCCGGCGATGCCCACCTTGAAATCACCACGCCTCACGCGATCACCCTCGCAACGCTGATTCGGCGCCACCGCCCAGGAATCGTGCTCGCCCCCAGCCTCGGGGAAAATCAACACCCCGATCACGCCCGCCTCGGTCGCCTCGTGCGCGACGCCACGCGCCTCGCTCGCTACGGTGGACTGGCCGAACTCCAAGCGCTCCCCGTGCACGCCTGCGCCGCGCTGTTGTATTACGCCCTCTCGACCGACGCCGAGCCCAAGGATATTACGCCCATCCTGATTGATGTTTCCGCCCCCGCGGTGCTCACCGCTTGGACCGCGGCGATGGCGGCACACGTCAGCCAGCACCAAACCCGTGACTACTCGCGCCTGCAACTCGCCCGCGCCACCGTGAACGGAGCCCGCGGAGGTTGCGCTGCCGCCATCGCGCTGTACCCCAATGATCCCCTGGTCTTCGCCTCCTTGGGGCCGATCACCCGCGCCGCGCGTCACTTCTGAAATCCATGCCGCCCCATCGTCCGCTGAAGATCGGCATTACCTGCTACCCGAGCGTCGGGGGTAGCGGCATCCTTGCGACCACGTTGGGGGAGGAACTCGCCGCGCGCGGTCACGAAATCCACTTCATCAGTTACGAGCGGCCCTTTCGTCTGCCCCACAATGTGCCACGCCTGCATTTCCACGCCGTGGAAATCAATCGCTACGAGCTCTTCAAATACCCCGACTACACGCTGCCGCTTTCGGTCAAGCTCGCCGAGACTTCCCGCGATTACGGGCTCGATCTCATTCACGCCCACTACGCCGTCCCTCACGCCACCGCCGCTCTTCTCGCGCGCGACATGCTCCCGCCCGATCGCGCGCCGAAAGTCATCACCACGCTGCACGGCACCGACACCACCTTACTCGGCAAGGATCCCGGCTACGGCCCCGCGATCCGTCACGCCTTGGAAGCCGCCGATGGCATCACGGCGGTCTCAGAATTTTTGCGGGCGGAAACCCAGCGCGTCATGGGAGTCCAACGGCCCATCGAAGTCATCCATAACTTCTTCACCCCGCGCCGCCCCGCGCGCAGTCGCGCGGCGGTCCGCCAAGAGCTCGGCGTGGCCGAACATGAAGTGCTTCTGTTTCATTCCTCCAATCTGCGCCCACTCAAACGCATCGATGTTCTCTTAGCCGCCTTCGCTCGCGTGCAAGAGCGCGCTCCCTGCAAGCTGCTCATTTTGGCGGGCGCTGACTTTCATCCATTCGCCGCGGACGTCGCCCGACTCGGCCTCAGCGACCGCGTGATCGTGCGCGAAAATATTAGCGCCATCGAGGACTACATCCAAGCCACCGACCTCGGGTTCTTTACTTCTGAGAGCGAAAGTTTTTGCCTCAGCATTCTCGAGGCCATGGCGTTTAAGTGCCCATGTGTGGCCACCCGCGTCGGGGGCATACCCGAAGTTAATATCGATGGCTCAACCGGCATTCTCGTCCCGCTGGGCGACACCGCCGGACTGGTCGAGGCCCTCGTCACGCTCGTCTTGGATCCCGTTCTCCGCGCTCGGCTCGGATCCGCCGCCCAGCAGCGCGCCGCGCAGGTTTTCTCCGCTGAAGTTATCGTGGAGCGCTATCTGAAATTTTATTACCAAGTCTGCGCCGAAGCCTCGCGTCCTTCCCGCTGAGCGCAGCGTCCGCCTACCGGAACGACCATTCCTCTGCGCAAAATTTCTATTTTTCACCGCCATGCATACCACCCGCCGCCTCCTGCTCGCTATGCTCACCGCCGCCTCCCTCTCCGCTGCCCCCGCACCGACGCCCGCGCCCGTCGATGATCCCTACTATTGGCTCGAAGAGGTTGAAGGCGCCAAGCCGCTCGCTTGGGTCGAGGCCCAAAATAAAGTTTCCCTCGCCGAGCTGACCGCCGCCCCCGGTTACCCGGCCTTGTACGCTCGCCTTCTGGCGATCAACGACTCGCGCGCCCGCATTCCCAACGTCGTGAAACGCGGTGCGTTCTATTACAATTTCTGGCAAGATGCCGCCAACCCTCGCGGCCTCTGGCGCCGCACCACGCCCGCTGAATACCGCCAAGAAAATCCTGCGTGGGAAACGGTGCTCGATCTCGACGCCTTAGCTCGCACGGAAAAGGAAAACTGGATCTGGGGCTCCGCCATTCCGCTTTATCCCCAAAACGAACGCTACCTGATCCGACTCTCCCGCGGCGGCGGCGATGCGGTGGTCGTCCGCGAGTTCGACCTGCCCTCAAAATCTTTTGTCACGGGGCAGCCGTTCACCTTACCCGAGGGGAAAAATAACGTCGCTTGGCTCGACCGAGACACCCTCTTCGTCGGGACCAATACCGGTCCCGGTGCTCTCACGGATTCCGGCTATCCCCGCACCGTAAGACTCTGGCGGCGCGGCACGCCCATCGCCGACGCCCCGGAAGTTTTCGCCGGGGCAGCAACCGACGTCAGCGTGGTTGGCTACGCCTCTGATGAACCCGGTTATCACCGCGAGTTCGTGCGCCGTGCGATAACTTTTTACACCAGCGAAACGTTTATTCATCACGCGGGAAAACTCACAAAACTTGCGATTCCCCTCGACGCCCAGCCCGGCAGCTACCGCGACCAGTTCACGGTCGAACTGCGCACCGACTGGACCACCGGCGGCCGCACCTATCCCGCCGGCGCACTCCTCGCGATGAACTACGATCGCTTTCTCAAGGGCGAGCGCGACTTCGCCTTCCTCTTTACCCCCAGCCCGCGCACCGCTCTCGTTGGCATGAGCGACACCAAGAATCATCTCATCGTCAACGAACTCGATAACGTCCGCAACCGACTCTACACCCTGACCCTTCGCTCCGAGGGCCAGTGGGAACGCCAACCCCTCGCGGCCCCCCTGTTTGGCTCGGTGTCCGCCCGGGCCGTCGACGCCGATGAGTCCGACGAATTTTTCCTCAGCGTGACCGATTTCCTCACCCCGTCCACGCTCGCCCTCGGCACCATTGGGCGCGACGAGCGCACTACGCTCAAGCAACTGCCCAGTTTCTTTAACCCAGCCGGCTTGGCCATTACCCAGCACGAAGCGATGTCGCGGGACGGTACGCGCGTCCCGTATTTCCAAGTCGCCCGGGAAAACCTCAAGCTCGATGGCCAGCACCCCACTCTCCTTTATGGCTACGGTGGTTTCGAGATTTCCGAGACGCCCAACTACAGTGGCGGCATCGGGGCGGCGTGGCTCGAGCAGGGCGGCGTCTACATCCTCGCCAACATTCGGGGCGGCGGCGAGTTTGGTCCCCGCTGGCACCAGGCCGCGCTGAAGGCCAATCGCCAACGCGCCTACGACGACTTTGCCGCCATCGCCGAAGATCTCATCGCCCGGAAAATCACCTCGCCCGCGCACCTCGGCATTATGGGCGGCAGCAACGGCGGCCTGCTCACGGGCGTCATGCTCACCCAGCGCCCCGAACTTTTTGGCGCCGTCGTCTGTCAGGTTCCTCTCCTCGACATGCAACGCTACCACCGGTTGCTCGCGGGCGCGAGTTGGATGGGCGAATATGGCAACCCCGATGTCCCCGCCGAATGGGACTACCTCAGCCGTTACTCGCCGTACCAGAATGCCGTCGCCGGGAAAAAATATCCACGCACGTTATTCATGACCTCCACCCGCGACGACCGCGTGCATCCCGGCCACGCTCGCAAGATGGCCGCGAAACTCACCGCCCAAGGCCACGATCTGCTTTACTATGAAAACACTGAAGGTGGCCACGGTGGCGCCGCCAACAACGCCCAGCGCGCCCGCATGACCGCCCTCGCCTTCACCTTCCTCCAAAAACAACTCCGCTGAAGCCTGCGGCGCATACTTAGTTTTAAGGTTTAAGTTCTAAGTTTTAAGCTCGGATTTCCTTTCGCGTCGTTTCGCGTATTTCGCGGGCCAAAATGCCTGGGTCGATCCGGATCTTCGTTTTCAGATTTTCTACTTTTCCCAGTTTCATCTTTTCCGTTCCTACCTTGGCCGACCCCGAAACCAATTTAACCACGGATTTCACGGATCCGATCTGGATTAAAGACAGAAGACCCCTGCCTCAGATCCATCCTGATCCCATCCTGTCCCCATCCGTGGTAAAAAATGCCTGCGTCGATCCGGGTCTCAGTTTCCCGATTTCTACTTTCCTAGATTTCATCTTTTCCGCCCCCCTTCGCGTCACTTCGCGTCCTTCGCGGTTAAAAATGTCTTGGTCGATCCGGATCTTCGTTTCTCCAGTTTCTACTTTCCAAAGTTTCATCTTTTCCGCCCCTGCCTTGTTCGATTTTTGTGTTTCTCGTGTTTTTCGTGGCTGTGCCTCGTTCGTTTTGCGCCTTATGCGCTTTTTGTGGCGGCCTTAAGGCTTGAGGCTAGAGGCGGCACCGCCCCACTCAATTTTGTCTTTTTTATCGCTGTCCATCCATGAAATGCTTCTACCTTAGATCTTAAATCAGCTTCCGACCCAAGCCCATTCATCTGCCGATCCGTTGCTATGCCGAAAAGAATCATTAAACGCTGGATGCCCGATCGCGATACCCTAAAGAAACACAGGTATTTAAGGCTATTCGGAGACAGACTACTTGACCCTAATCTGTGGCATTTGAATCGCCGCTCGGCTGCCGGATCCTTCGCCGTCGGGCTCTTTGCGGCCTGGATTCCAGTTCCCTTGCAATCGTTGCTCGCCGCCGCTGGAGCCATCGTCTGCCGAGTCAACTTGCCGATCTCGGTAGCTCTGGTGTGGGTCTCCAATCCCCTGACCATGCCGCTCATGTTTTATAGTGCCTATAAGATGGGTTGCATGCTGTTGAGACAACCCGTCCAACCGCTGGAATTCGAATTTACTTGGCACTGGTTAAAATCAGTTTTGGGAACAGTGGCAACTCCGCTGCTACTAGGCACTCTGGTGATGGCCATCCTCAGTTCACTCTTCGGCTATATCCTTATTCGGGTTATCTGGGAGATCAACGCAGCGCGCAAATGGCAAAAGCGAAAGCAAACCATTAATAATTAATCGCTGGTTTCCTCGTTGCTAAATAAAATCCGCTACCGGCGCCTCGGCAATGCTTGCTCCGGTTTAGCATGCGCCGGCGCCCGTGAGCCTGGTGGCCCGATGACAGCTGAGCCCTCCGCAGCGCGCCCCTGCCCCTGCCGGTATTTCTAGGCCGCCCGCACCGGTTAGCTCAGGCAGCCCGAGACGCCGGCGCGGTCCACCTGCCCTCAGGCCCGCATTGGCTTGAGTCCGATTTTATCGCCGTCCAGTTTTTACTAAAAATAGACTAACTATGCTTAATCGTTATGCTCCCCTCTTAGTCACCCTCTTCGCCACGCTGCTCCTGGCCGCTTGCAGTAAAAAATCCTCTTCGGCGGTTGACGGCACGAAGACCCTCCATCTTGGCAATGGCACCGAAGTGCAGGATCTGGATCCGCAAGTCGTCACCGGTGTCCCCGAGAACAAAGTCATTAACGCGATCTTTGAGGGGCTCGTCATTGAAGGCCCCACCGGCACCGACACCGCCCCAGCGGTGGCCGAACGCTGGGAAACTTCGGCTGACGGCCTCCAGTGGACGTTTTACCTGCGCGCCGAGGCCCGCTGGTCCAATGGTGATCCCGTCACGGCGCATGATTTTCTGCGCTCTTATCAACGCATCCTCACGCCCAGCCTTGCCGCCGAATACGCTTACAAGCTTCACCACGTGGTTGGGGCGGAGGATTACAACACTGGGAAGCTGATCGATTTTTCTCAAGTTGGCTTTAAGGCCCTCGATGATCGCACCCTGCTAATCACCCTGCGCCACCGCATGCCGTTCCTGCTGGAGGCGCTAAAGCACTACTCGTGGTTTCCGGTTCACCTCCCCACGGTCGAAAAGTTTGCTGGCCTCACCCGCAAGGGCTCCCGTTGGACCCGCACCGAGAACATGGTGGGCAATGGGGCTTTCGTTCTCGGCAACTGGCAGCCCAACCAAAAAATTATCGTCACCCGCTCCCCAACTTATTGGGACCGCGCCAACGTCAAACTCGACGCAATCCACTATTATCCCATCGAAAGCATGGAAACTGAGGAGCGAATGTTCCGCACTGGTCAGCTGCATAAAACCAACGAGCTGCCCATCGCCAAGATCGACACCTACAAGCGCACCTACCCGACAAGCTACCGGCAGGATATCTACTACGGCACCTACTTTTACCGCCTCAATGTCACGCGGCCGCCGCTCAATGACGTCCGCGTGCGCCGCGCCCTCGCCCTCGCGATTGACCGCGAGCTGCTGGTCGCGCAGGTCACCCGCGGCGGCCAAGCCCCCGCGTACCACTTTATTCCAGCGACGGAAGAATTCACCCCGCAGGCCCGACTTCGAGGCGATCTTACCGAGGCCCGCCGCCTGCTCGCCGCGGCCGGCTATCCCGAGGGCCGAGGCTTTCCGAAGATTGAATTACTCTACAACACCTCCGAGAACCACCGGGTCATTGCCGAGGCCATCCAGCAAATGTGGCGCCGCCATCTCGGCGTGAATATCGGCCTGCGCAACGAGGAGTGGAAAGTGTATCTCGATTCGCAAGATGCGCTGAACTTCGACCTCTGCCGCGCCGGCTGGATCGCGGACTATACCGATCCCAACACCTTCGCCGATCTGTGGGTCACCGGCGGTGGCAACAATGACACCGGGTTCTCCAACGCCGACTATGACCGATTGCTGCGCGCTTCGATGGATGCCCAGACTGACGAGCAGCGTTTCGCCATCTATCAGCAGTTGGAGAAAATCCTAGTCGATGAAATGCCCGTCATTCCCATTTATTTCTACACGCGCGTGTATGCGATCAGCCCCAAGGTGCGGCACTGGGTAAAAAATTCCCTCGACAACCGCGCTTGGAAATTCATCGATCTCGCCGAGTGAGATCCGCCCGTGCGTCGCGGCCCACAAGCGGTGACAGGCCGAGGGCAGAAGCTGTGATTCCAGCCGCTTGGCCGGCCAGCATTGGCGCACGCACGGCGCGCCGAGGCCAGCGCCAGACCACGGGGGACCTACTTGAGCGATTGACCAACGCTTAGCGTTCGCTCACCCCGGCGAGTTAGCCATCGGCTCTGGCACCCGGATTTCTTCTCCCCAGACTAAGCCAGTTTTCTCTTAATGAAAACTGCCGGAGCGAGTTTACTGAAATAAATTATTTAATTTTAAATTGAGGCGTAAGCCTCATGCCTTTTTTTAATTGAAAGTGTTGAGAAATTCTTAACAAAGTTAAAACTATGGAATTTTTTACCATGATCGACTGGTCTGTGGTGGTTCAAATCATCCTCATCGATCTCCTTTTGGGTGGTGATAACGCTGTCGTAATCGCCCTAGCCTGCCGTAATTTAAATCCCAAGCAAAGAGCAAAGGGCATTATCTGGGGCACGGCCGGAGCGATCATTTTGCGGGTCATCTTGGTCGCTTTCGCCGTCACCCTTTTACAAATTCCCTTTCTCAAGTTAGTCGGTGGGGCCCTCCTGTTGTGGATCGGTTATAAATTGACGGTGCAGGACCAGCAGGCAGAGCACAAGCTCAACGCTCCCGACAGACTGCTCGCGGCCATTAAAACGATCATTGTGGCCGATATAGTCATGAGTTTGGATAACGTCCTAGCCATCGCTGGGGCCGCCGGTCAGGTAAATAATTCAGCTCACCAGGTAAGCTATGTGATCTTCGGCCTACTCGTTTCGGTGCCGATTATCGTCGCTGGTAGCAGGATCGTCCTTTATTTCATCGATCGTTTCCCCCTCATCGTGACGGCGGGGGCAGGTCTCTTGGGTTGGATTGCCGGTGGCATGATCATGACCGATCCTGCACTCCTTAAGCAATTTGGTGAAAGTTTAGCCAATTACGAAACGATCGCTGGACTTGCTGGTGCAATTGGGGTCATGGCGGTCGGTGAATTAGTGAAGCGGCAGCGGCGAGCGCGGCGCTAGTTTAAGTTTTAAGTTTAAGCTTAAGATCGAGCCGGGCTGCTGATTCGAACCGGCCACAAAAGGCGAAACAGAGACGGCACCGAGGTGAAAGGTCAGAGGTGAGAGGCCATAGGCCAGAGGCTATAGGGCCGATCCGGAACTCAGTTTCTAGATTTCTCACTTTCAAAAGTTTCATCTTTTCCGCCCCCCTTCGCGTCACTTCGCGCCCTTCGCGGTTAAAAACGTCTTGTTCGATCCGGATCTTAGTTTCTCCAGTTTCTACTTTCCCCAGTTTCATCTTTTCCGCCCCTTTCGCGTCGTTTAGCGCCCTTCGCGGTTAAAAATGTATTGGTACTTCCCAAACTAATTTAACCACGGATTTCGCGGATCCAATGTGGATTAAATCCAAAAGAACTATGCCTCAGATCCATCCTGATCCCATCCTGTCCCCATCCGTGGTCAAAAATGCCTTGGGTCGATTCATATCTTCGTTTCCCAATTTTCTACTTTCTAAAATTTCATCTTTTCCTCCCCTGCCTTGTTCGATTCTGCGCCTTCTGTGCTTTTTGTGGCTGGTTCAAAATCCGCGGCTCGATCCGATCCGAACTTAAAACTTAAACCTTAAAACTTAAACCTTAACTCCCAGCCGCTCAATGCGGACCGCGGTGATTTTATATTCAGGGGTCTTGGTGTAGCGGTCGCGGTGGGCCGTCGTGATATGATTCAGGAGCACCCGTGTGGAGTGGAACGTGGTGTAAACTTCGCCTGGCTTCACGTGCGTGCTGAGTTGGACCGGCACTTCCGCGGAGCCTTGCGTACTGACCAAGCGGATCGTTTCGCCGTCGCTCAAACCGAGGCGGGCTCCATCGATGGGTGAAAGTTGCAGATAATCCGTCGGGTGCAGGCGATCGTTGGGCGTGCGGGCGGTTTGCGTGGCCGCATTGTATTGGTACAAATTGCGTCCGGTGGTGAGCAGGAAGGGATAGTCGGGGGTCGTGAGAACCGGCGGCGCCACATACTCGATGCGCCGCAGGGCTGTGGTGTGCCCGTGGGTGAAATGCTCCGCATGGAGAATAGCTAAGCCCGGGTCCGTTTCATCGAGACACGGCCATTGCAACCCCCCGAGCGCATCCATGCGCGCATAGCTAATCCCCGCGCCGTCCGGCCAGAGGGAGCGCACTTCGTCCCAAATTTCCTCGGCGGAGCGATAGCCAAATTGCTCGCCGCGCCCCATGGTGTGCGCGATGGCGCAGATAATTTCCCAATCCGAGCGGGCCTCGCCTTGCGGCAACGCTGCGCGCCGCACGCGCTGCAGCCGGCGCTCACCATTCATAAAAGTCCCGTCTTTTTCAAACGACGACGCCGCGGGCAAAAATACATCGGCAAATTCCTTCGCCGTTTCGTTCATGAAAAGATCCTGCACGATCACGAGATCCAACTGCTCGAGCGCGTGGCGCGTCGCATGCATATTGGGATTCGTCATCAAGATATCGTAGCCGATCGACCAGAGCACCTTTAACTTTCCGGCCGTCGCCGCGTCCATCATGTCGATCATGTTGAGCCCGGGGTGCGTCGGGATCGGTTGATGCCAGGCTGTTTCAAATTTCTGCCGCGCTTCTTCGATCGGCACGTAACCGGCCAGCAACTTAGGCTCGCAACCCATGTGGGGCGCGCCTTGGACATTGTTCTGCCCGCGCAGGGGGTTAATCCCCGTGCCTGGTTTGCCAATATTGCCGGTGAGCAGCGCGAGATTCACCAGCGCCATGATGCCTTCGGTGCCTTGGATGTGCTCGGTCAGGCCGAGGCCGTGCACACTCAACGATGGCTTCGCGGTCGCGTACAAACGGGCCGCCGCGCGAATCTTTTCCGCCGGCACGCCGCAAATTTCTGCCACTTTCTCCGGCATAAAGTCGCGGATGAAATCAACGTACTCCGAGTATTCGGTCAGCCGCGTCCGGATGAATTCCTCATCAGCCAAGCCTTCGTCGATGATTGCCGCCCCAATCGCATTAAACAGCACGACATTCGTGCCGGCGTGCAGCTGCAGATGGAGCGTGGCGAATTCGCAGAGCTCGATCTCGCGGGGATCCACGATGATTAGGTGAGCGCCGTGACGGGCCGCTTGCTTGATGCGTGCACCAGTGACGGGATGACCGTCCGTGGGATTAGCGCCGCACACGAGAATCGTCTTCGCGAGTGCGATCTCGTCCAAGGAGTTCGTCGCCGCGCCCGTGCCGAGCGTCATCTTCATCGCCGCCGCCGTGGGCGAGTGGCAAACGCGCGCACAGCAATCAATATTGTTGGTGCCCAACACCAAGCGGGCGAATTTCTGCGCGACGTAATTCTCCTCATTCGTCCCGCGCGCGGAACTGAGCAGGCCAATACTATCGGCCCCATGCGCCGCCGCGGTCGCGTGCAACCGCGTCGCGATAAATTCATTCACCTCCGCCCAACTCACGCGCTGCCACTGGCCGTCGCGCCGAATCATGGGGGAAGTCACGCGATCTTGGGCGTAGACGTAGTCGAAAGCATAGCGGCCCTTGACGCAGGCGTGGCCGTGATTGCTCGGGCCCTCGAGGGAGGGCCGGATCGTGGTGATCTTGCCGTCGCGCGTGCCGACGTTCATCTCACAGCCCGTGCCGCAGTACGAACAGATCGACTTCGTCCACTGCGTCGGCGTGCCGCGCATGAGGACGGTGATATCTTCCAAGGCGCCGGAGGGACAGGTATCCACGCAAGCGCCGCAACTCACGCAACCGCCATCGAGCAGGGTCTCGCCGCGCACGGGCAAGATGCGCGTGGTATCACCGCGATTCCACGCCTTCCAAACAAATTGCCCCTGCACTTCCTCACAAATGCGGACGCAGCGGTAACAGGTCACGCACTGCGACATGTCGACGTTGATGTACGGATGCGACGCATCCTGCATGAACGGCACCGCGGGAGCGGGAGAATTCCGCGAGCCCCCAGCGGTGACGCCGTAGGTGCGGAGATAACGGTGAAATTGTTTTTCCGGATAAGCCGCTACGGCTTCCGCCGGATAATCCTTGGCCAGCAGCCCCAAGAGTGTGCGACGCACGCCCTCCACGGCGGGCGAATGCGTCTGGATCTCCATGCCCTCGCGCAGCGGGGTGTTACAAGCGGTGGCCAAGCCGGGCATCCCCGTCACTTCCACGGCGCAGAGTCGGCACGAGCCGTAGGGTTCGAGGCGATCGTCGTGACACAGCGTCGGCACTTCGCCACCGATCTGGCGCAAGGCCTCATTGATCGTAAGCCCCTCGGCGAACTGATGCGACTGCCCGTTGATGGTTACTTGAAGCATGGCTCAATTTCTGTCGGGTAATAACGTAGGATCGATTCCGCAAAACGCGCCAGACCGGTGCCGTGACCGCAGAGGCTGGTGAGTTTGAGCGCGGTGACGAGGTCGCGACATTCTTGGAGATCCGCGCGGGACGCCGTGCCCGCAATTGCGGCGGTGAAAATAGCTTCGACGCGTCCGCTGCCGCTGCGGCACGGCGTGCATTTGCCACACGACTCATAGGCCCCGAAGGAGAAAACATGTTCCACCAAGGCGGGAATCGAAGTGTGTTCATCAAACGCCACCACGCCCCCGTGACCGACGCCGGCGCCGATGGCCGCTAGTTCCTCAAACCCCAGCGGGGTATCGAGCAAGTGCGGCGGGATCAGACCGATGATGGGACCGCCGATAATAATGCCCTTGAGCTTACCGCCCCCGCGCAAGCCGCCGCCGATGACCTCGACGATGTGGCGGACGGTGACACCGAATTCGACTTCATAGAGACCCGGACAATTAAAAAGTGAATTTAGCGAGAGTGCCTTCGTGCCCCGGCTCTTGGAAAACCCCAAGGCCGCGTAGGCGGCGCCGCCGTGCGTCACGATCCACGGCACGCTGACGAGCGTCTCGACATTATTGAGCAACGTCGGTCGGCCGAAAAGGCCGCGTTCGGTCGGATAAGGCGGGCGCGCCATGACCTCGGGACGCTGACCCTCGATGGAACGCAGGAGGGAAGTTTCCTCGCCGCAGACATAGCTCCCGTGGCCGACGTAGACCTCGAGGTTAAAGGTAAAATCTTTTCCGCCGATGCGCGCACCGAGCCAGCCCGCCGCGTGAGCCTCGAGGAGTGCGGCCTGCAAGACGCTGACGGCCTGCGGATATTCGATGCGCACATAAATATAACCCTGCGCCGCGCCGACCGCATAAGCGGCGAGGATCATGCCCTCGATGAGCGCGTGCGGATCATCCTCCATGATGTAGCGATCGATGTAGGCACCGGCATCGCCCTCATCGGCGTTGGCCACCACGTATTTGGTACCAGCCGGCTGGGCGGCGACGGCGCGCCATTTTCGACCGGTCGGAAAACCCGCACCACCCCGCCCGCGCAGTCCAGAAGTTTCGACGGCGGCCAGGAGTTGTTCGGGGGATTGCGTTAACGCCTGAGCCAAGGCCGCGTAGCCGCCCATTTTTTGAGCAGCCACCAAGGAGCGCGCGCCCCCGGCCGCGATCCGGCCGAGGACGATCCCATGCGGGGAGAAAACTTTAACGGGCGGACGCGGACGGGTCTGGCCCTTGGCGGGAGCGGCGAAGCATTCGCCCAGGCAGTAGACGCGCGGATTTTGCGCGGCGGCCTCGACCCAGCGCGCGGGATTTAAATGTTTCGCGGCAAAGCAAGCGGTACCCTGACAAGCTTGGCCCGTGTGTTCGCCGTGCGGCAAATGGTAGAAAGACTCCACATCAGGCGTGAGCGGAGCGGGCGAGCAACGCCGAGCAGCGTGAGGATGAGCTGGGGTAATTTGCACAAGACGAAATAATGAGCCGAACGAACGCGAAGGTAGCTGAGCGCCAACCAGTGGTTCAATCCCAGACTACGCTTATACCCCGCAAAAAAGGCGAAATGATTAATCACGCACCGGCGCAGGCGCGGGCGCGGCGCCAGTTTAAGTTTTAAGTTTAAGATTAAGTTCGGATCGAGCCGCCGATTTATAACAATCCACAAAAAGCACAGAAAGCGCAAAATCGATCCAAGGCAGGGAAGGAAAAGATGAAACTTGGGAAAGTAGAAAATTGGGAAACGCATATCCGGATCGACCAAGGCATTTTTAACCGCGAAGGGCGCGAAGTGACGCGAAGAGGGGCCGGAAAAGATGAAATTTGGAAAGTGGAAAATTGGGAAACGAAGATCCGGATCGGCCCTCTCACCTCTGACCTCACACCTCTGACCTCCTGCCTCGGTTTCGCCTCTGTTTCGCCCAGTGGCGAGAACTGAGGACGAACACCGGGTTGATAGTAATCAACAACGGTGCCACCCCAGTGAGCGCGGCGAATGGCTTAAACTTAAGCCTGCGCCGCGCCGTCGGCGCGGCGCTTAGGCAGTTTTTAGAAAATCGGTGGCAAGGCCCGTGGAATTTCCTGATTCAAGTTCTCGGGTCGCGGCGGCGAGCTTTCGGCGGGCTTTGTCGAGGGCGTATTTGCCGAGCACGAGCCGGAGTGGCGGATTCTCTGCGGCCACTGCGTTGATGATGGCGTCCGCGGCCCTCGCCGGATCGCCGGGTTGGCGTCCATTCAGTGTTTCAATCAAACGCCGAAACTTGCCGCTCGATAAATCGTAGTCGGAAATACTGCCCGGGGCGCGCTCGAGTGACCGAGCGACGAAGTTCGTGCGGAAGGGGCCGGGTTGCACGATCGTCACTTTCAAACCTAACGGACGGACTTCCGCCGCGAGTGATTCGGACAGGCCCTCCAGCGCCCATTTGGTCGCACCGTAAACCGAAAAGCCGGGATAATTTTCGATGGCGGCCGCCGCACTGATATTGACGAAATGCCCGCGCCGCTGCGCCCGCATGATGGGCAGCGCGGCCCGGATTACCCGTAAGGCCCCGAAAAAATTTGTCTCAAAGTTCCGGGCGATTTGCCCTTCGTCATATTCCTCTAGTGCCCCGATCAGGCCATAGCCCGCGTTGTTCACCACGACATCTAACCGGCCGAATATCGCCGCGGCCTGAGCGACCACGGGCGCCGCTTGAGCGGCGTCAGCGACGTCGAGCGCCAGCGCGCGGGATCGGCTCGGATCAGCGTCGACCAGATCGGTCAGCGTGGCCGGATCGCGGGCCGTGGCGATGAGCCGATGGCCATGAGCCAGCACGCGCTCAGCGAGCGCGCGTCCGAGACCGCTGGAGCAACCCGTAATTAGCCAAACCGGAGTGTCATTAATTTCATTCATAAAGCAGTGGAAACGAGGGGTGTGAGGGGAAAAATGGCAACCTCGACTGGCCAAGCGGCCAGCACGGAGGCGGGTTCATCGACCAAGTTAAAACCAGCCAGCCGAGCGGGCTCGACCGACCATTTCGCCCCCCGCGGCGCATAGACGCGATAAGGATCATGGTGCACGCGCCCCTGATATAGCCGGCCCGCTGGGTCAGCCGCGAAAAGCAGATAGCGCTCCAACAAGAAAAACTCGAGCGAGCCTGGTATCGCCGGCGCCGCTTCGGACCCCGGAGTCCACGCGAAATTACCCGTTTGGGCGCCCGCCACCTGGCGCTGGCACTCAAACTGAATCCAGCCGTCGTGAGATGATCTCGCCATGCGGGCCGACTGATACGGCAGATGGAAAAAGCGCCGCGCGATCGCCACCGCGAGAGGCTGATTACAATCGAGTGAGTAGAACCACACGCCCGGCTGCCCCTGCTCATCATAGACGTAAGTGCGCACGTTCAGCTCGTGAAACCAGGACAACCAAGGTAGCGGAGGCAGCCACGCCGGACGAACGCGCTCCATCGAAAATGGCACGATGCCGATATACGCCGCCCCAGCAAAAGTGTCGACGTAGAGCCCCGGGGGCAGCGTCGCTTGGATCGACTCCGGATCGACGGTCCAGTGCGCGAAAAGCAAGTGATTCCAACGCTGTCGACCGATCACCGCACCAGCCGGCCGCCGGCGCAGGTTGCCGCGCTGCTCCAGAGTCGGCGGAGCAGGAGCGAATGCCGGCAAGATCGATGGGGAATAATCCAGATTCATGCCGCAAGATTATTGCTTACCCTTTTACGCTTTTCCAAGTTGCCGCATTCGCCCGCGTTGCCAGCGAGGTTTTCAGGATCAGCACGCTGGGGAGATTTGTTCGTGACCATTTTAAACGGGCGAAGTGCTGCGGTGCGAAGGGAGCTAGGGAGTCGGGCCAAGCGCTGCACAGGTGGCAGCGGAGATGGGCTCGGCCTGCATGCGACCGCTCGCATCCTGCCGAACGTGCACAGTGCTCATGCGACCCAGCGCCACCTGAGTCCATTTACCAGCCCGATCTTTGTGGAAGCTGAATTCGTAGGCGAGGCTGGTTGCCCCCAGTTCGATCAGAGTGGCCGTGATGCGAACCAGATCGCCGCAGCGGAGAGGCCGTTGGAAACTGCAGGAGGCTTCACGGCGGGGCCAGCCGAACCGGATGCCGGCGGGATTGGTGCTCATCATCGGTAGGCCGAGGGAGCGAAACCACTCGTGCTCGCAGACCTCCATCCAACGATAGAAATTCGAGAAATGCATGATGCCGGCGGCATCGGTTTCATGAAATTCAACCCGACGAGTAAGCGCGAAGGTTTGGCTGGGCATAGGACAGCATGAAGCAAAGCGAGAGCTTGTCAAAGTGCGCGCCGGTCGCGCAGCAGATCGATGCCAGTTTTCTCCTACAATCGCGGCAAACCGGAGTTCGAACGCTGATCCCTGGTTCAGCGCGGTGTCGCGGCCCAGTCGTTGATTACGGTCTCGAGGACGGCGAGCGGCATGTTGCCGCTCTGCAGGACGAGGTTGTGAAATTGTTTGATGGTAAACGCGTCACCGAGAGTGGCGCGGGTTTGGGCGCGGAGCGCGAGGATTTTGAGCTGGCCGATTTTATAGGCGCACGCTTGGCCGGGAAGTACCACGTAGCGCTCTACCTCGGAGGCCGGAATGCCGTAGTCAATCGCCTGCTGGCGCGTCCAGCGTTGGGTATGGAGGCCGGTATCAGTCACGAGGCGCTTGGCGCGAAACAGCTCGGCATCGAGCTGGCCCAGGTGGCCGACGGGGTCGCCTTCGTACCAATTATTCTCCACGGCAAGCTGTTCGGCGTAAAGCGCCCACCCCTCCGAGTAGGCGGAGCCGCCACCAAAGATTCCGTCCCGCCGGTAGCGCGGCAGGCTGTCGGTCTCGCGTTGCAGCGCGATCTGAAAGTGGTGCCCGGGGATGGCTTCGTGGTAGGTCAGGGTCCGCATGTTCACGATTTTGAAGACGGGGCCGGGCAGCGGGGCCCAGAAGGTACCAGGGCGCGAGCCGTCCTTGGCCGGCCCAGTGTAGCGGGCCGCGGCAGTTTTTTCGGTGAAGGGCGGCTCGCGTTTCACCTCGCATGGCGCTTTCGGGCGGACGTCGAACACCGCAGCGGAACGCAACTGCGCGTCGGCGAGAATTTCACGGTAGCGCTTGATCAAGGCATCGCGCGGGTCGGGCTCCGCGGCGGGCTGGAGGCTGGCGTTGAGCTGCTCCATCCGATCTTTAATGCTGCCAGTCTTGAAGCCGAGCGATTGCAGCATGCCTTCCATCGCAGCCTCAATCCGGGCGACTTCCTTGAGCCCGAGGGCATAAATCTCATCGGGCTTCAGGTCGGTGGTCGTGAATTGGCGCAGCGCGTACGCGTAAGCGCGGTCGCCGCCGGGCAGGCGCCATAAACCGGCGTCGCTGGTCGTCGCGGGTAGTTGCGCCAGGAGGAGGGCCTGCGCGCGCTGGAAGGCAGGGATGATCTGGTCACCCACGGTCTTCTTCGCGGCGGCAACAAAGGCGGCTCGCTCGGTCGCAGACACGTCCCGCAGTTTGGCCGCGCGCTCATCAAGCGAAACCACGAAGACGTTTTTTGCGGGGGCATCGGCGAGGAAGATGGTGAACTGCCCGAGGGCAGATTTTGTGATGAAGTCCGGCATCAGGAAACCGCGGGTAGCGGCATCCCGGGCCTGCGCGATGCCCTCGTCCATTTGCGCGGCCACGAGGTCAAGGCGCGCGAGGTAGTTCTCGATGTCTCGCTTGTTGCGGATGGGATGAGTCTGGCTGAGGAAGTTGACGAGGCTCACCTGCAGGCCCCTAAACTGGCTGAAGACAAAATTAAAATCGGCGAACGGCTGGGAGTCGACGATGCCGGCGAGTGACCACTCGATGATGGCGGCGGAGATGCGCTGCTCCGCGCTGAGCTGGGCGCGGTCGAACTTCGCGAGCTGAGCGCGGGCGGCCTGGGCTTTTGCCACCCGCTCTGCGCGGTAGGCCGGAGTGATCGGCGTGAGCTGGCGGTCGAGCGCATCCTGCTCTGCGCCAGTGAAGAACTGGGTTATGGTGGCGCCGGTCGGGCTGGCGCGTATGGTCTCGGTGGTGAGGGCGTCGGCCCAGGTGTCGAAGGCAGGATTGGTAGCGAAAAGCGCTGACGCAGGGATCACGAGTAAGCCAAGCCAACGGGTGAATTTCATCGTCATAAAAAAAAGCAGGCGCGTCGGGAAGTCGAGCGGGCAATCGTCTTGCCGGGCCGAGGTCAAAAAGGAGGGCGCCGCCGCTGACTACCAGTAGTTGCCGATCGCCCCCAAGATCGCACTGATCGCTTCCGCGCGGTCGACCGGGCCATTCTTGCGCCAAATAATTTTGCCCTCCGGATCCAGGAGCACCGTGTGCGGGAGCGGCCCCGGCCAAGCCGGATCCAGCGCGGCCACCAAGGCATCCACCCCTCCGCCGTCATATAAATAGTGGTTCGTTGCTCGTCCCTCCTTGTGCACCGAAGCCTGCTTCCGCGGCGTTAAGCCCGCACCGTGCTGCTGTAAAAAAGCCTGAGCCTTGGCCGACTGCGCGGGCGCATCCATACTGATCGTGATAAAATCGATCTCCCGCATATCAAATTTTCGAGCTAGCTCCATCAAGGTGGGAAACTCCTCCACACACGGGGCGCACCACGTCGCCCACACATTAATAAAACGATATTTCCTGGTGGCGTTCACCGTCCGCAACGCCGCCACGCCCGCCGCGTCGATCCGCGCTAATTTTACCGGGATTTCCGACCAGGATTTTTCCCAGCTCACATGCTTGGCGTGCTTCTCCCGCCACTTGGTCGAGCAGCCAAATGGCTTCGTGAGCGGGACCGCCACCGGCCGACCAGCGAGGAGGGACTCAATGGCATCGCGCGCATAGGCCGCCTTGACCGTCGCGTCATCTAAGAAACGTGAATCATCGAAGCCGCCCGCGTACCGCAGCCGCCGCTCGCGATCAAAAATAAACACGTGGGGGGTGGCAAGGCACCCATAAGCTCGCGCCGCCACCTGCGCCTCGCCGTCATAAAGATACGGAAAATCCCAACCCAGGGATTTCGCATAAGGCGTCATCTCCGCAAACGAATCGCCGTACTCGCCGTAGCCGAGTTCGTCCACGCTCAGACCCTCCGGATGATTCGGATTGATCGCCACCAATCCAAAACTCCGCCCCCGCAGATCTGCCCGGAGCTGGTGCAGTCGGCGCTCAATACTATGAGAGGTCGGGCAATGATTCGAGGTGAAGAGCACCATCAGCACGTCGGGCCCCGCAAAATCGCTGAGCCGATACTTGCGCCCATCGATGCCGGGCAACTCAAAATCCGGGGCCATCGCGCCCAGCTTTAGCGTCCGAAAGCCCGCCGGGTTACCGCTCTGGTCGAGCAACGCCACCGCGGGATTTTCGGCCGCCGAATGAACGGTCGCGGCCAGTGTGATCCAGCCAAACAGGGCGATAATAAAACGGAGGGAAACCTTCATGATAGGGGGAGGGCTAGGGCCAAGAAATCCAATTTACGGAAGGGACGGAGTGCCGAGGTAGCCTGGTTCACGTGAGCGACAAATCAACTTGATTGAGGAACTGCCGGAGGGATCAGCCTGCGGATGTTGATATCAACGTAGACTGGGCGCGCACTTCCCTCGCCCAGCCCTGGCCGGTTCGAAATCAGCCGCCGGCCCAAGCTTAAACTTAAACTGGCGCTGCGCCGTGACCGCGCCGATCCGGTCAAGCGTCAAGGCATGACGTCATCGGGTATCACTTGGGACCTTGAAATTTAAAAGCCGCGCACGGCCGCGCGGCCTTGAGGGGGAGGACTGATCGGCGGCTTAGAAGCCGGTATGAATTGCGGCAGAATATTGAACGGCATCCTTGCCATCACTGCGCATCTCGGTGCCGAGGCCCGCAGTCCAACTCCAAAGTTTGCCGGCTCTGCCCGTCACGTGAAAACCGACCTTGAAGCTGTCGCCGTTGCCGTCGTCGACCTGCACGCCGGTCCATCCGGAGAGATTGTCGGCGAGCCGACCGGAAAGCGTACGCTGGTCATTGTTGAGGTCGCCCGAATAGACGCCGGTGAGGCCGAAAGTCAGCGGTAGGTCGCCGGCGTGGAATACGTAATCCGCCGTCGCCCCGATCTGGCCCGCGAGGCTCCGCATGTCTTGCTCCTCAAAGGAGAAATTCAGGCCCGTGACGCCGGACTCGGTGTAGCTGCCCAGTGAGCCGCGCGTATACCGCACCCCGACAAACGGCGTGACGTGTAACGCGCTGCTGCTGAAGTCATGCCCCACCCGCACCGAGGCCCCGTAGCGGTTGCCGGAGGCTTTGCCGGTTGCGCGGAAGGTCGCCAGCGAAGTGGGCCGAGCGATATCGCGGACATTCTGGCCGCCGTAGGTGGCCGTGGCCTCAAAGAAAGTCGCGCCCGATTTCCACTGGGCGTAACCGGTGCCGGACTCGCCTGAGATTTTGAAGGAACCAAGACCATAGTTCGTCTTCACCTTCGCATTAACGGTCTCTACACTGAAGGCCAGACCCACGGTGAAATTGGATTCGATCTTGCAATCAAATCCGGCGGTGAGGGCCCGAGCGTTAGCATCGTAGCTCGGCTGGTAACGATCAAAGTGTCGTCCCCCATCCTGAAAGGTGTAGGAGACGAAACCATCGGCCCCGTGGCGATTGGTGCCGCTCCTAATCTGATTGAGCCGGGCGTCGACGGTGTCGGCGGTCAGATCAGCGAGGGCAACGATGGCGGTGCCTTGGGTGCCGGCGGTGCCAAGCACGAACTCGGGATTCAGGATTTCCTGCAACGCGCCCGTGAGAATGGCATGCGTGCGCGTGGTCGGATGAATGCCATCAAAAAAGACATACCCGTCCGCTGGGCCCGGGGTGCCGCCGGCGGCGAGAATATCGACTATGCTCTGGTTCGTGACCGCGAAGCCGAAGGACGCCGGATTCTTCACGATTAGGTTTAGGAACGATTGCAGATTCACGAGCGTGACATCGGTGCCCGCCGGCAGACCGGCCGCGGTGAGCTTCGCGCGGATGGAAGCGTTATACGTGAGTGAGCCGGCATCTGCGAGCGAGGCGGCCGGTGCGCCCGATCCGGTGGTGAAGCGCGGGGTCTGTGCGATGTTGGGCAGATTGATGACCAGAAATTTCCGAGCGCCGGCCGCGGCCAAGGTCTTCACCGCGCTAGTGACGGAAACCGAAGCCGCTTCAGCGGCGGCATTGACCGAAGTAAAGTTCTGCGTCGCCGGATTGCCGATCGTGTTGAGAATATCGTTGGCGCCAGCCAGCAGGACAAAGAGATCGGTGGCCGCCGGCGTGATTCCCCGCGCCTGGAACATGCCCAGCTGCGTCGGAATCGAGGCCGGGACGGGCGTCGCGCCGACGGCGGTGGCACCGGCAAAGGCGAAGTTAAGGTTCGTGCGCACCGAGGCGGCGGCGGTCACGGCATTCTGCAGGCCGGGCACCAGCTGCTCAGCGTAAACCGGTCCATTGGAGTAGCGCCCCTTGAAATACGGCACCGGCGGCTGGCCGGTCAGGGCAAATAGATTGCCGGTATCCGACAGGCTGTCGCCGAAAAAAAAGGTGCTGGTGAAAGTACGGGCCACCGGCTGGGTCTGGCCAAAAGAGGTCAGTATGCCGGCCAAGGCCAGCGCGAGGAATAGTTTTAAAATAAGCCTATTGATAATCATATGTTATGACACGTAGGTTTTTAATCCGAAAGTCCATCCCCTTTTTATAGAAGCGGCCGAAGGAATCTGGTGGCGGACACTGTTTGCTAAAGCGGACTTTGCCATCCGATGTATGCATCGTAGGGACAGCTGACCCTAGCTGCCCGCTGCCTCCCTTTTACCTTTGCCCAGCAGCTGCGCTACGATTTGCGCTTTTGTTCTCCCCCTTTAGCTTCCTGTTCAACCTCACCCATGCCCAAGCCCGGAAAAAACGATATCGAACGCCTAAGCCGCGGAGAATCGACCCGCGGTAAGATCGGCCATCGCGGAGTCGGCCATCGGCTTACGCAAAAAGAACGTATTCTTTTCGAAGCCGCCAAGCGCCAGGGATTTCTAAAAATACCCGTCAAAGGTATTCGAAATAACGTCATTAATATTTATCGCCTGTGGTGCCAGGCCACAGACCGCCCCTTTGTCACCAAGTAGGCCGGCGGCTAAATAGTTTTAAGGTTTAAGTTCTAAGTTTTAAGCTCGGAATTTTCGCGTCGTTTCGCGTTTTTCGCGGTGCTTGCTGAGGTGGCACCGTTGTTGACTGCTATCAACCCGGTGTTCGTCCTCAGTTCTCGCCCTTGGCGAAACAGAGGCGAAAGGTTAGAGGGTCGATCCGATCTTCGTTTCCCAATTTTCTACTTTCCCCAGTTTCATCTTTTCCTCCCCCCTTCGCGTCACTTCGCGCCCTTCGCGGTTAAAAATGTCTTGGTACTTCCCAAACCAATTTAACCACGGACGGCACGAATCCGATCTGGATTAAATCCAAAAGAACTATGCCTCAGATCCATCCTGATCCCATCCTGTCCCCATCCGTGGTCAAAAATGTATTGTTCGATCCGGATCTCCGTTTCCCGATTTTCAACTTTCCCCAGTTTCATCTTTTCCTCCCCTGCCTTGGTCGATTCAGATCTTCGTTTCCCAATTTTCTACTTTCCCCAGTTTCATCTTTTCCTCCCCTGCCACCCGCAGTCAACGAGGTTGAAATTTGCCGCGGCGGGTGCAGGGTCAGGGGATCAATCATTTGAATTTATGTTTTCACGCACCCTAATCCTGAAATTTCCTCCTCGTGGGCCCGCTGCTTTCATCCTGGCCGCATTCATGCTGGCTGAGGTCGCGGCCGCGGATTCCGGGTTCGCGCCGACGGTGGCCAATGCCACCCCGGCTCCAGCGGCTGGGCCGGATGGCATGGTGTGGATTCCGGGCGGTGAGTTTTCCATGGGGGCGAATAGCGAAGCCGAGGACATGTGCAGTTTGCCCGGGGCCACCAAGGATGCGCAACCCATCCACCGGGTACGCGTGGATCCCTTTTGGATGGACGCCACGGAGGTCACCAATGAGCAGTTTGAAAAATTCGTCGCGGCCACCGGTTATATCACCGTCGCCGAGCAGAAGCCGACCGAGGCGGAGTTTCCCGGCGCGCCGCCGGAAGTATTAGTCGCCGGATCCATTCTTTTCACGACCATGCCTGGGCCGGTGCCGCTGACTCAAGCCCGGTGGTGGAGCTACGTGGCAGGAGTGGCTTGGCAACATCCGGCTGGCCTGGGTAGCGACGTGAAGAATGCGGGAAAAGTCCCCGTCGTCCACATCGCCTACGAAGACGCCGCCGCCTACGCGCAATGGGCCGGCAAGCGGTTGCCCACCGAAGCCGAGTGGGAATTCGCAGCCCGCGGCGGTTCCGCCGGCCAAATTTTTGCTTGGGGCGAAGAACTCAAGCCCGGCGGAAAATTCCAGGCTAATATTTATCAGGGGCAATTTCCCGTCACCGCCGGCGACACCGGTGAGGACGGCTTCAAGGGGATCGCCCCGGTCGGCCAATATCCCGCCAATCCCTACGGTCTCTACGACGTGGCCGGAAATGTCTGGGAGTGGTGCAGCGATTGGTATCGCCCCGATTCCTACGCCCAGGCCGCCGCCGACGGTGGGGTCGTCAGTAACCCCCGTGGTCCGGTTTCCTCGCACGATCCTGATGAACCGGGTGCCCTTAAGCGCGTCCACCGCGGCGGGTCCTTTCTCTGCACCGACCAGTATTGCACGCGCTACATCCTCGGCACGCGCGGTAAGGGTGAGATTCGCTCATCGAGCAACCACGTCGGCTTCCGCTGCGCGAAGTCGGTCAGTACTGAAAGGTAAGAGGTGAGAGGTGAGAGGTCAGTGGTCAGAGGTGAGAGGTGGCACCGTTGTTGACTGCTATCAACCCGGTGTTCGTCCTCAGTTCTCGCCCTTGGCGAAACAGAGGCGAAACAAAGGCTAGAGGTCAGTGGTAAGAGGTGAGAGGTGGCACCGTTGTTGACTGCTATCAACCCGGTGTTCGTCCTCAGTTCTCGCCCTTGGCGAAACAGAGGCGAAAGGTTATAGGGCCGATC
>CAMAVZ010000024.1:0-29800 GCA_945861645.1 Opitutus sp. GAS368
AGCTTCGCGAATTTAGGTGAGCCGGCGACATTGGTGCGCTCACCAATCATGATAAAATTATTCGGCGCGGGGGTGAACGGCAACGAACCCGACAAGGCGAACTGGGGGGCGAGAATATTAACGCGCCGGGCGGGTTGGGGCGCCAGCGATTGTGCAATCGCCGCAATATGTTCGGGCGTGTTGCCGCAGCAGCCACCGGCGATGTTGAGCAGTCCACTCGCGGCAAATTCACCAAGTTGGCGCGCCATGTCGGCTGGGCCGAGATCGAAGCCGGTCGCGGCGAGTGGATTCGGCATGCCTGCATTGGGGTAACACGAGATGAAGGTGTCCGACTTGGTGCCCAGTTCCTCGAGGAAGGGTCGCATCAGATCAGGTCCAAGCGAGCAATTGAGGCCGACCGCGAGTGGTTGGACGTGGCGAACCGCGTGCCAGAAAGCTTCGACGGTTTGAGCAGAGATCATCGTCTCCCCCCCGCGGCCTACGGCCGCGGAGATCATCAGCGGTAGACGAAGGTGATCTTCGGCGAACACCTCTTCGATGGCCACGAGGGCGGCCTTCGCGTTCAGCGCATCGAAGATCGTTTCAACGAGGAGGAGATCGACGCCCCCCGCGATCAGGGCGCGAACTTGGCGGCGGTAATCAGCTTTGACTTGATCAAAGGTAACGACCCGAAAACTGGCGTCATCCGCATCCGGCGAAACCGACAGAGATACGGTTAAGGGGCCAACCGCTCCCGCGACATAGCGGCGTCGGCCGGTGGCATTGGCGACCCGATCAGCCCAAGTGCGGGCGAGACGCGCCGAGGTGAAATTAATATCGCGGGCTAATTCAGTCAGGAAATTATTTTCGAGCACCGCGGCATAAAACGCTGGGTCTTTGCGGCCGCCTTTTTCCCGGGGATCCTCAATAAAGAATTCGCTCTGGCCGATGCTCGTCGCGGAAAAGGTGTTGGTCTCGATGATATCGGCGCCTGCCTCAAGAAAACGGCGGTGGATGTCACCAATTTCCGTCGGCTGCGTGAGCGAGTAGATATCACCGTTATTCTGCAAATCCTTGGGCGCATCCTTGAACCGCGCTCCGCGGGCATCTTGTTCGTTCAGCTGATAACTGCGGATGGTCGTGCCCATGGCCCCATCCATAATCGCAATGCGCTCAGCGAGTAGCTGGCGCAGGGCGGTTTCGGCGGCGGTGGGCGGAAGGGATTTCACAAATTAACGTATCTTTACATCAAGATGCGATGATATGAAAAAGCAAGCTAGTGATTACGAACTCCGGCGAGGTGTTCTCGGGTTCGATCGAAGGGGAAAAAGCAGAGTAAAACACAAAAACCGCGCAGCCTTTAAGGTTGCGTCGTTGGGGCGTTGGGCCCGTGCTGGGAGACGTCAGTCGTTCTTTATTTTAAAAAAGCTGAAGCAACAGGGAAGACCGTGAAAATCGGTCACAGTTGCGCTGCGGTAACGTATCACAAACCCCCATCCGGCCTCAGTGGCTGGAGCAAAGCCAATCGGGCAACCGGTGAAGGCGAGGGGCGAGGATGCGCACTTGGTCTACTTAGGATATCATAACTTGGCGGGCGGGGTGCGTAAGAAATGCGGAGTCCGAACATCTGCCTTCAGCACTCACCGCGCTGGCGCGCTTCGCGCGCTGGCGACAAACCTTCAACGCTTATTGAAGGGTGGGGGTGGATCATCACGAGCCGAGTTAAGGTTTAATTTGCGATCACGCGGTTAGCCTTAACTCACCTTCGGGTCGATCTGCTCTTGCCTTCGCAGCAGCAGATATGAACCCAATCCACTCGGGGCCGGCGTGGCGCCACTTCTCCTTAGTTGGCCTATTACTCACGGGCATCATCGGGGCCCAAATTACCGCTCCGGAAGTTTTGCCCGTCTATGTTTTGACGGCGACTCGAACCCCATCGGCGCTAACGACCATCGGCAGTTATGTCGACACGCTGAGCGCGACTGAGCTAGCGCGGATGCAACGCACCAGCTTATCGTCAGCGCTCAGTGGCATCGCGGGAGCTCCCATTTTCGCCTCGGGTGCCGGCGGGGGCGTGACTTCGCTTTTTCTGCGCGGAGCTAATTCCAACCAGACGCTTTTCCTGGTTGATGGCATCCGCTTCAACGACCCCAACACTGATTACGCCGTCGCGCTCGGGGGCATGAGCATGGGAGCGGGCGATAGCCTCGAGGTCGTGCACGGCCCGCAAAGTACCTTATACGGCGGCGAAGCGGTGGGGGGCGTGCTGGCCTTGCGCGCGGTGCGCGGGGCGGGGATAGCGACGCGGCGAGTCTCGTTTGAGGCTGGGGCTTTTGGGACGGCGCAAGCGGCCGTGCAGGCCCAAGGCGGGGATCAGGCGTCAGCATATAATTTTTCGGCGCTGAGTGGTCGCACGCAAAATAGTCGGCCCAATAATGATTTTAACAGTACCACCTACGTTCTGCGTCTTGACCGACAGCTTAACCGTCAGCTAGCGGTCGGCGCGACCGTGCGGGGTTTTTTGAGCCACTATGGTTCACCCGGTGACCGCTACACTAACGATCCTGATAACGAAGATCGCGAGAATCAGCAGCTGGCGACGGTGTTTGTGGAATATGCCCCGACCCCGATGCTGACCAGTAAAGCGGTGCTCGGCGGCCAAGACCGGCGCTTCGTGGCCAGCGAGCGTGGACCCAGCAGTCTCACGGAGACCTTAGTAAAAAATCGTCGGCTCGTGCTCGATTGGCAAAACACGCTGCAGGCCGGCGAGGCGCATCGCCTGACGGCGGGCTTAACCGCCGAGAGCAATCATACGCGGAACACAGGTTTCGGTAATATAAATCAGCGGCAGCAACTCATGGCGCTATTCGTGCAAGATGAGTGGACTCCCGCGGAGCATTTTTATCTGACGGCGGGAGTCCGGAGTGACGATCATGATGCGTTCGGGCGGGCGACAACGGGGCGGGCTACGTTGGCGTGGCTCGCGCCCGAGGCGCGCTGGAAACTGCGGGCGACTTATGGCACCGCTTTTCGGGCCCCAAGTTTTCTCGATCTGTTTGGGCGAAGCTCGTTCTACGTCGGTAACCCGCGGTTGCGGCCGGAGGAAGCTCGTGGGTGGGACGCGGGAGCTGATTATTTTCTGCCGCATAATCGCGGCGTGTTGAGTGCCACTTGGTTTGATACCCAATTTACTAATCTGATTAATTATGATTTCGCCGTCTTTCCCGGCACGGTGCGAAATGTGGGCCGCGCGCGGACCCGCGGCGGAGAATTATCCGGAAAATTCGCACAACCGGGGGTGGCGGAAGTGCGGTTGGTGTACACGTATCTCGAGGCCGATGATCTCGGGCAGGGCACGCGCTTGCTGCGCCGGCCGCGGCACAGCGGCGCGATCGACCTCTGGCATGATTTTGGTCACGGGTTCACGGCGGGCACGGGTCTAACCTGGCAGGCGCAACGTGAAGATGTTGATGCGGCCACCTATGCGACGATTCACGCGGAAGATTACACGGTCGCGAGAATTTATGCCGCGTGGCAGGCCGCGACTCGGGTGACGCTCAAGGTGCGGCTGGAAAATATTTTCAATGAAAAGTATGAAGAGGTGAACGGTTATCCGCAGCTGGGGTTCGGGCTCTTTGCGGGCGTGGAGTTGAAATTCTAAGCCATTGACGGGCCGCGATTGGCATCCAGCCGCCAGCACTCCACGCTTGCGGCTTTTTTACGGAGGCAGAAACTGCCTCATCCCCATCATGAAGTTATTTATCCGTTTAGTGGTTCTGGCCCTGTGCGCTGGCAGTACGTGGTTACCGGCGGCGGACTTGCGGTACGGTCAGCCGAAACAAGCCCAGCGGCCCACCGCGCTTTACGTCCCCGACCTCAATTCCCTCGTGCCGCCGGCGGCTAGCGAACTGCGTGAATTAGTGGAGCGTTTCAAAACTGATCGAGAATCCCTGCTCCGAGTTTATTCCGTGCCAAATTCTACCCTGCAGTTGCGGCGGTTGCGGGAATTTTATCAGAGCTGGCAGGAGCAGCTAGACGCAATGCCGTACGCCGCCTTGGGCACGGAGGGGCGCATTGATTGGCAGCTCATGCGGCTCCAGCTCCGCTATGAACTTGGGCTGATCGCGCGCACTGAGAAACGGCATACGGAGATGGCTTCCTTTATGGGCTTCGCCGATGAAATTGCGGCGTTGCAGGAAACGCGGCGAGAATTTGAGCACGTGGCGGCCGCGTCAGCGGCCGCCACCCTCGAGAAGATCCGCCAAGCGATCGAGGATGCTCAGCGTAAATTAGCGGGGGAGGTTTCGCCGCCGAATAAAATTTTAGCTTATCGCGCCGCGAGCCGGTTGAGCGATTTAAGCAAGACGCTGAAAGATTGGTATGAATTCTATGAGGGCTATGACCCGCAGTTTAGCTGGTGGAATCGCGAGCCTTACAAGAAAACGGCCGCCGCCCTCGATGATTACGCTAAATTTTTGCGCGAAAAAATTGTTGGCGCCAAGGCGGGTGAAGATGAACCAATTATCGGTGATCCAATTGGCGCCGAAGGCTTGGCCTTAGATTTGGAGCATGAGATGATGCCGTACACGCCAGCCGAGTTGATTGCCGTGGCCGAAAAAGAATTCGCGTGGTGTGAAGCTGAATGGAAAAAAGTCGCGCGTGACATGGGGCTCGGGGACGACTGGCAAGCTGCGCTGGAAAAAGTGAAACACGATTCTGTCGCACCCGGCGATCAACCGGCGCTGATCGCCGGCATGGCCTACGAGGCGACCGATTTTATTCTCAAGCGCGATCTGATCACGGTGCCGCCTCTGGCGATTGATGATTGGACGATGACCATGATGTCGCCCGAGCGGCAAAAAACTAATCCGTTCTTTTTAGGGGGAGATCGTATTATCGTCTCTTTCCCCACGGACACGATGGATCAGGCGGAGAAATTGAATAGTCTGCGGGCAAACAATACGCATTTTTGCCACGCGACCGTTTTTCACGAACTCATTCCCGGCCATCATCTCCAAGGCTGGTATGCCGACCGCTTTAATCAGCACCGCGATTTGTATTATACCCCCTTTTATGTCGAGGGGTGGGCCCTGTGGTGGGAATTTCACCTGTGGGATCTCGGCTTTCACCAAACCCCGGAAGATCGGGCGGGAGCGCTTTTTTGGCGGACGCATCGCTGCGCGCGGATTATTTTTTCCCTCAACTTTCATCTGGGGCGGTGGACGCCGCAGCAATGCATCGATTTTCTCGTAACGAAAGTCGGCCACGATCGCCACACGGCCACGGGTGAAGTGCGCCGGTCTTTCAATGGCGATTATTCACCGCTCTACCAAGTTGGGTATATGATGGGGGCGATTCAATTGCGGACGCTTTATGCGGATCTGGTTAAAACCGGCAAGCTGACGGAGAAAAATTTTCACGATAATATTCTGAAGGGCGGCATTATGCCCATCGAGATGGTCCGGGCGCATATTACCGGCACGGCTTTGCCTCGTGATTATCGCTCGTCATGGAAATTCGCCGGCGAACAGCCGTAATTCGGTCGCTGCTCGTTGGTAATATAATAGATTACAAACGAGCGCCCGGGCGGGAGTGGCGTTCTGTCTGCCGATGCTTTTTGGTTAGGCTTGCACCGGTTTGAGACCAAGCGCCGGTGCGGCCAGCGCCTGATGCCTGTCGTAGGTGAATATCTCAGGAAAGTTATTGTGCATGCCCGTGACCAAGTGGAGGCAATCCGATGCGCGGAGGAACACCGTGTCGGGAAGCGTGGCATAGATTTTGGCGGCGGCCTCCATAATCACTGCATCCAACGGCATCCAAATCCAGAATCCGCTGATATCATCGGTATTAAATTGACGGACGGCGGCCACGAATTTCTCGCGCGACCACAATTTCTCCCGCAACTGCCGGTGAAAAACGCCCATCAATTCAACGCGCACCAAGTCTGACACGAAGCGCTGGTCGGCGGTTTCGAGCAACGCGCGCACAGCTTTCGACTCGGCTTCAACCACATAAAGCTTGGCGACCATCGAGGTGTCACAAAAAATCATAGCTCAGCGGTCGCCGCGGATTTCATTCAACGCGGCTTGGATGGTGTCGCCGGGGGCCTCCGCCATCATCGCTTCATATTCTGGTAGCACGGCGCGCTTACGGTTTACCGCGCGCAGCAGCGATCGATTGACGAGCACGGCCACTTCCTGCCCACGATCGGTGATGGGGATTGGGCGCTTCAAGGCACCCGCGCGTCGAACCAAGGCCCCCGTGTCATCGTGGAGTTGCTTGATGGTAAAAACAGTGGGGGCAGGCATAAATGGAGTAGGGTAAATTTGGTAAAAATGTCAAGAGTCACAGAGACACAAAATGGCCAGCGCTCCTGAGTCGATTAGGTTTATTTCGTGACCGCTCATGGGCAATACTATAACGTAAATACTTTCAATAAAGTTAGATGCAAATTTGTGATAATAGATTATCAACGGATGCTCGGGCGGGAGTGGGCTTGGTGGATGAGGTGCTCGCGGAGAGTGGGGGCGGGGAGGTGAGGGGGCCAACCGTAGGCGGCGTTGGCGGCGGCTGCGAGTTGCTCTAGATCGTCGCCGCGGGCGGCGCGAGCGAGGGTGAGGCGGTGTTCTTCTTGAGGTCGAGTCAGAGAACTCAGAAGCGTACGGGGCGGCCAGGGAAACGGGAAAGAGGCGACACGGTCGACGGGCGCTAAACTGGCCAAGTGCTGCCACCAGATTTGAAATAGCGGCGAACTCAGCAACCCATGGGTGAAATCATCGTCGCGGGCCACGACGAGAAAATTGGCATCGGGGAGCACCGCGCTGTCGATCCAAGCCCACCCGAGTTCAGGCGATGCGAGGGGCGTAACGAGGAAGCGCTCAAGCCGAGCGAGTGCGGTGCGGAGTTCGATTTTAGCGTGAGGGTTGCGCCACCATTCACCGGTGGTTGCTGGTTGGGCTGACTTTAAGTGCCGGCTAGGTGCCGCGTAGAGACTGGCTTCAGCCTCGGTGCCATGGAGGGGAAAATCTAGCTGCCAGTGTTCGCTGGGGTGACCTGATTTTAAGCTGAGGCCGCGTTGGATGACATCGCTATTTAAACGACCCGTGGGATTGCTTGCCGCGGCTAATTGTTCCGCTTGTTTCGCCGTAAGGCAGGCTGGCGGCCAAATCGACTCGCCGATAAAAGCGAGGCCCGCATTTTCTGGGCGCAGGGGGGGCGGGGTCACGGGGTTAGTCGGAAAAAGCTATACGTGAGTTGGTCTGTAAGTATTCGGCGATCGTGCGGGTGAAAATCCCTCCAAATTCAACGCGCTTCTTTTCGCCGACGCCCGTGATGCCTTCTAGGGTTTTTAGCTGGATGGGGTAAAGGCAAGCCATTTGGCGGAGGGTGGCATCGCCAAAAATAATATAAGCGGGCACCTGGCGTTCGTCGGCGAGACGCTTGCGCAGGGTGCGGAGGCGTTCGAAGAGAATTTCGTCGCAGGTGATATCGCCTTCACGGCGCGCGACGCGCTTCGCCTTCGGCCGGTCCATCGGCTTGGTGAGCGTGATAGCTGTGCGGGCTAGGAGGACGGTGCGGCCGGTGGGAGTTAGTTCGAGCGTCGCAAATTCGCCTTCCGCGACGGCAAGGTAGCCGCGGCGCATTAACTCACGCCCGATGTGGGCCCAGTGGGGGCGGCCTAGATCCTTGCCGATCCCGTAGGTGGTCAGGCGATCGTGACCCCATTTGCGGATTTTTTCGGTGTCGGCGCCGGTTAGCACCTCCGTGAGATGATTCATCCCAACGCTAAAGCTGCTGTTTTGGGCGATGCGATAGACGCAGGAGAGGAATTTCTGGGCCGCGATGGTGCCGTCGTAAGTTTCGCGCGGCTCGAGGCAATTGTCGCAAGCACCGCAGTTATCGAGCGGGAATTTTTCACCAAAATAATCCAAGAGTTCCGCGCGGCGGCAACTGCTGCTCTCGGCGTAGTGGACAATTTGGCGAAGTTGGGCGCGGGCGATCGCTTGTTCGTGCGCGTTCGTAATCTCGTCGAGGAAGTGCGTTTGTTTCGCAATATCGCCGGCGCTGAAGAGCAGGAGGCAATCGCCGGGCAGGCCATCGCGACCTGCGCGGCCGGTTTCCTGATAATAGCCTTCAATATTTTTGGGCAGGTCGTGGTGGATCACCCAGCGAACGTTCGGTTTGTTGATGCCCATGCCGAAGGCGATCGTCGCGCAGATGATCCGGGTTTCATCGCGGAGAAAAAGTTCTTGATTGCGCGAACGCTCCGCGGCGTCGAGTCCCGCGTGGTAGGGCCGGGCGAGGAAGCCGCGACCGGCCAGTGATTCGGCCACACGTTCGGCCGTGGCCCGACTCGCGCAGTAGATGATGCCGCTCTCGGTTTCCCGCGTGCGGACAAAATTGATGATTTGTTTTGCCGGCTGATCTTTGGGGATGACGCGGTAAGACAAATTGGGGCGGTTGAAACTGGCGACAAAAGTGTGCGGTCCGGTGAGGCGGAGGTGTTTGATGATATCATCGCGCACGCGGCCGGTGGCGGTGGCGGTGAGGGCCATGACGGGCACGCCCGGCAATAGATCACGCAGCTGGGCAATTTGGCGATATTCGGGGCGAAAATCGTGGCCCCATTCAGAAATGCAGTGGGCCTCGTCGATGGCTAGAGCGGTGACATTCCAGGCCTTTAGATTGGCTGGCCAATTGTCGAGCATCAGACGTTCGGGTGCGACGTAGAGCAGGCGCCACTCGCCGCGGTGTAAACCACTCAGCCGGGAGCGCGCCGCCTCAGGGGTGAGGGTGGAATTTAGATAGGTGGCGGCCACGCCGGCGGCTTGCAACTGATCGACTTGGTCTTTCATCAACGCGATCAGCGGTGAGACCACGACCGTCAGGCCTGGGCGCAGGAGGGCCGGCAGTTGAAAACAAAGGGATTTACCGCCCCCGGTGGGCAAGAGGGCAAAGACGTCCTGATCGGCGAGCGCAGCCTCGATGATCTCGCGTTGCAGTGGGCGAAAAGCTCCATAGCCGAAGGTGGTTTTAAGAGTGAGGAGGAGGTCATCCACAGGCAAAGGAGTGTGGATGGGGGAGCAAGCGGTAGCCGGCAAGCTCTCAACCTACGTAATTTTAAACGCCTAAAGTTGCCCGTGGCCCGTGGCGAGCGCCCGCGGTGGTTGGCTCGGGCCGCGATAAGAGAGTGAATTTTTTGCCATACGGCGGATGGGCTTGAGGCGGGGTTTTTTCGTAATTTGACCAAGACTGTGACACCTCGTCTCATTTCCCGTTGACCGAAGGGGGGGCTCTGAGTCAGATGGCCGCATGGTTCCTAGTGTTTTAATCGTCGATGACGAAAAGCATACCCGCGAAGGTTTGCAGCAGGCTTTGCAGGAACATTATGACGTATCGGTGGCCGCCAGTGCGGATGAAGCTTTCAATTTAATGGAAGCGCAGGAATTCGAAGTCATCGTGACGGATTTGCGGATGCCGGGAAAAAGTGGGCTGAAGGTGATCGATAAGGCGCTGACGCTCGTGAATAAGCCCGCGGTGTTAATGATGACGGCTTACGGCAACATTGAGTCGGCCGTGGAAGCGATGAAGCGTGGGGCGGTCGATTTTCTGACCAAGCCGGTCCAGATTGAGCGCTTGGAAATTCTGATTCAGCGGGCCTTAAAAACTAAAACCTTAGAGGTGGAGGTGAAACAGTTGCACGAACGGCTCGACCATAAATTTAATGTTGAAGGTATTGTCGGGCATTCCGCCAAATTAGGGGAGGTGATTGCGCGCGTGAAGTTGGTCGCACCATCAAAGGCGACGATTTTAATCGAAGGCGAGACGGGCACGGGCAAAGAATTAATCGCGCAGGCGATTCATCAAGCGAGCCCGCGGGCGCGGGCGCCCTTCGTGCCGGTGCACTGTGCCGCTTTGCCGGCGGCGCTGCTGGAGAGCGAATTATTTGGACATGAGCGGGGGTCTTTTACCGGCGCCACGGAGCGCCGGGAGGGGCGGTTTGAAAGTGCAGATGGGGGGACGATATTTTTAGATGAGATCGGAGAGATTGGCCCAGAAATTCAGGTCAAATTACTCCGTTTCATCGAAACCAAAAGTTTTGAGCGCATTGGTAGCACGAAGACGATCACGGTCGACGTGCGGTTGGTGGCGGCGACCAACCGCAATCTTGAGCAGATGGTGAAGGCCGGAAAATTTCGGGAGGATTTATTTTTCCGACTCAACGTGGTCCGCATCACAATGCCGCCGTTGCGGGAGCGGACCGATGATATTCCGGTGCTGCTGGAGCATTTTATTAAAATGTATGCGGCCGAGAATGCCTACGCGCCGGTGTTGATTGAGGCGGGAGCGATGCAGCATCTCCAACGTTATCCGTGGCCCGGTAATATTCGTGAGTTGCGCAATTTTTCGGAGAATGCCGTCGTGTTGCGCCGGGGCGGAAAAATCACGGAGTTCGATTTGGAACCTAAATTTCGCGGAGAAGTGGCCCCGCCGCCTTCCTGGCAGACACCCAGCCCAGCGAATCCCTATTCGGTGGAGGCGCATGCTAAAATTTTGTTGCGGGAGGCGCTGATGAAAGCCCGCGGTAATCGCACGAAAGCCGCCCAATTGCTCGGTATCAGTCGGCGGACTTTGCACCGTAAACTGGCGCAGTCACCTGAGCTCGATGTGCTCGATCGGGGATGAAGCTTTTTATGCTGAGCCGATCAGCTAGGTTCAGTCGTTCCTTTAGCTTTCGCTTGCTCGCATGAAATCGAGTCAGGAATTTATTCATTGGCTTGAGCAAGGCCGCGGCGGGCGGTGGCTCCGCCGAGCAGCGGTCATCGTAGCCGCGTTGTTGCTGACCACGATATATGCATGGAAACAGTTTCACGGTATTCCCTCGGAGTTTGTGATGCAGCAAGCCGTGCTGGGCCGGCAGTTGGCCCAGGGTAAAGGCTTCACAACGCTGGTTAATTATCCCCAGACTTATGCGGTGCTGCAGGCGCGCGGTCAGCCCTTTGCCGAGAGCCGAGTTTATCCCGAGCTCCAGCATGCGCCGCTTTATGCGCTGACGTTGGCCACCGTTTTTAAGCTGCTGCCCGCGGCCAGTTGGGCGCACCGGCCGGTACCGCCGGACGGCTGGGCGCCCGATTATAGCGTGCTGCTGGTTAATTTGATTTTATTCTGGGTGGCCGTGGCGCTGGTTTGGCGACTGGCGGCCAAGCTGTTTGATGCGCGGGCCGCTTGGTTAGCGGCGCTGGCCACGGCAATTTCAGTGACCCTGTGGCAGCAAACGGTGGCCCTAACCGGCCTGCCACTGTTCATGGTGCTCGTCTTAGCGGTCTTTAATGTGCTGCTCAGTTTTGAGGAACACTGGACGGCATGGCCCCAGTTTAATGGGAAGCTTGCGAGCCGCAGTGTCCTGCTCGGCGGGCTGGGGGCGCTCTTATTTTTAACCGAATATTCTGGTGGGTTGGTGGCGCTAGTGATCGGCGGTTTTTTGGCGCTGCGGCTGACGGGACCGCGGCGCTGGGTTTTGCTGGGGATATTTGGGTTAGGGTTATTATTACCGGTTACTCCCTGGTTGGTGCGGAATACCTTGGTGGTTGGCCATCCTCTGGGTTTGGCCGGACAAAATTTGGCCTTAAAATCGGGTGATTTGACGGCGGAGCCCGCCATGCAACGCAATCGGGCGACCGTCGAGGCCCCGGTCTTGGATTTAAAAAAACTGGGTAACAAGGGCTTGACTGGGATGGAGCTTAATTTGCGCGAGCGAATTTGGTCGGGGGGCGGGCTGATGCTGACCGCCTTTTTTATCGCGGGATTAGCTTATCAATTTCGGCACGGTCCCGTGAATCGGGTGCGTTGGTGTTTTGCGGCCGTGCTCTTGGTTTTGTTCGTGGTCCAACCTTATTTAAATTCGGGCGAGAGTCCGCGCCTGCCCGCCTATTATTTGGCGCCGTTGGTCATCGTTTTTGGCGCGGGCTTTTTCTTCGTGCTTGTGGATAGCCAGGGACAGTTGCTGGGGTCGTGGCGAGTGGTGGTCGTGGCTTTGTTATTTTTACAGGGGTTGCCCCTCGTGCGGGACTGCTTGGAGCCGCGGAAAATCCATTTTCATTATCCGCCTTATTACCCCAATTTGTTTATGGAATTAAACCGTGATATGCAGAATCGATTTCTGGCGGGCACGGGGGTAGCGACCGATGTGCCCGCGGGCACGGCTTGGTATGGGCAATTGCGCGTGTGGGCTAAGCCGGAGCGGTTGCGGGATTTTTCGCAAATGATCGTGGAGCAGAATATCGGGGCATTATTGCTGACGCCGGTGACGTTAGATCGGCCGTTTTTTACCGAGTTGGCGGCTCGCCCAGGGGATGCGATTAATTTGAGCGATGCGGGCGGTTGGGGTGGGGTGTATGCTGGGCTCGTAACACGGCGGATGCCGGCAAATTTTCCGCTGAATATGCCGCCGCAAAAGCTGACTGAAAATATGGTACTGCTGGTTAACCCGCAAACGCTGCTGACGCGGTGAAATTAAATTGCAATAACCTAAGGGCTGGGGCTTATGAGCGGCTAATATAAACCTCAACCGTGCTCATTAAATTTCGCCGGCGTTCACTTTTTTTGGCCGTAGTCATGCCGGCCTACGCGTGGGCGGTCTATGCGCCCATTCCCGAGCAGGAACAAGGCAAGGCGCTGACTTATCGTTTGGGGTCAGCCATCTACCAGGATAGTAATATTTTTGGTGGCGCCACCGGGGAAATTAGCAGTCTCGTCTACAATCTTAATGGGGCTCTTTCCTATAACGGTTCTTTGTCGGACCAAACCTTTGCCTCCGCTGCTTACGAGCTGAACAACGATCATATCGTGGATCGGCCCGGTCAGCAAAATCTCACGAGCCACAGTTTAAATGCGCGGCTGGCCCATGCTTTCTCGCCGGCGACTAGTTTAGATGTAGCGGGCGCCTATAATATCGCAAAAAATCCTCAATCATTGCTGGCGGGCGTACCGTTGAATACCGACCAGTCTAATGATCGCGGGCAACTCGATCTTCGCTACGTGACGGCGGCTAGTCAGAAGATGAGTATCGCGGCCAAATATCGTTTGATCACTTATCGCTACGATAACCCCACGCTGGCGGCGGATCTCGACCGCACCGAGGATTTATTTGGTGGGGAGTTGGGCTACGCCTTGTTGCCTGAAACCAAGCTGCTCGCGGAATATCGTTATCAAGCGATCGGCTATCGCTCCGCGGCGATCTTTAAGAACAAGACTTCGCATTTTTTATTGGCGGGGATGGATTACAACCCGAGCGAAAAAACGATGCTCGCGGGACGGGTGGGGGGGGAGGCGCGCAATCGTTCAGCGGCGCCTGATACGACTTCGCCGTACGTGGAATTAAGCGCGCGCTATACTTATGCCGAGGGCTCTTTTTTGGCGAGCGGCTACACCTACACGCTCGAAGAACCCTCGGATGTTAACCGCTTCACTGATACCAAGGTTAATCGGATTTTTGTTAACTTACAGCATCGGCTGTCCGGCTTGCTGACGGCTGCCGGCTCTTTGAGCTATGAGCCCTCGGAGTTGCAGGGCCGTGGGCGGCAAATGAATGTCGCTGAAAAAACGACCCGCTTGGGTCTGGGTTTATCCTGGCAGCCCACCAAAAATTGGACGGCTAATCTCAGTGGCGATCTTGATCGAGTAAACTCGGAAGATGCCAGCCGTGAACAAAGCCGCAACCGGTACGGCCTCTCGGCTCGTTACACGTTTTAAGCCGACCCTGCCGACTTATGGCTGCTCTCCCTCCCAGCAAAGATTCGGCCTCGCTCGGCGATCTGGTCGGCCTGCTGCGACTGCGGCAGACTTTAATTTTTCTGATTCTGGCTTTGGTCGTGCTGACGACGTTGGGGGTCACCGCCCTTTTGCCTAAATGGTATCTGGCGACCGCCAAAATCCGGGTCGAAAAACCAGAGAGTGAGGTTAAGCTTTTTCAGACGCAGAACAGCAGCTATTATGATCCGTCCTTCATTCAGGATCAGTTTGAAATTCTCCAGTCCGAGAAAATTCTCTACCCAGTTATCACGCATCTGGGGCTGGCGGCTATTCTCGGTCAGCAGCTGAATGACGGCGTGGCCCTCCCCGCCGCCACTAGCTATCAATATCTGCTGAGTAAAATGCTGCGCGTGGAGTCGCGTCGTGGCACCTCCATCATCGAATTAAATGTTTATGCGCGCGATCCAGCGCTAGCCGCGGCCATCGCCAACGACATCGGGCGCGTGTATGCCGAAGATCGCATTGCGCTCGCAACGGCTGATCAGCGCGAAGGCCTGGCGCAATTGCGCAAAGAATTCGTCAAGCAGGAGCAGGTGTTGGTCGCCCAGCGCGACCACGTGGAAAAATTGCGCAAAGAATTAAATGTGGCGGGAGTTGATCTCAGTCAGCGCTACACGGATATGGATGTGGAGACCCTGCGGCAGATGCAGAACTCGCTGATCGCCTTGCGGGTCGATACGATTGGCCGCAAGACGCGCTGGGAACGCTTTCATGGCATTACCACGGAGGATCGGCGCAATGTCGTTAACTCTGAACTGATTCAGGATGTGAATATCCAGAATCTGTTACAGGCCTATCTCATTTCCGATCAGCATGTCACTAAACTCAAGGGGCGCCTCGGCGAGGCCCACCCCGATCTGATCGCGGCGCTCCAGAACAGCGCTAAAATTCAGCAGCAATTGGATGATCAGTTGCGGGGCTACGAAAGCTCGCTGGAGATGGCTTATCAGGAGGCGGAGGCGCGGGTGACCGAACTCGAGCGGCAGTTGGCGCAGGCCAAGGTGGCGCAGATTCTTTCCGCGCGCGAGCGGATGCGCCCCTTCGAGGAAGCGACGACGAAGCTCGATGACGAGCAGCGTTTACTGACCACGCTCAAGCTTACGCTCCGGCAGCGGGAGATCGATTTTCAGGTACCCAAGAAAACCATCGAAATTCTTAACACCGCCGAGCCGGCGCGCTTCGCCAGCAAGCCGAATTGGGCGCTTAATATTTTATTCGCCTTCATTTTTGGCGGCCTCTTGGGCGTGGGCGCGGCGGTCTTATTCGAGTATCTCGACACGAGTTTTCACAGTGTAGCCGAGGTGGAGCGTAAGTTACAGTTGGCGGTGCTGGGGGTGGTGCCGCATGTGGGCGAGCCGGACGAGCGACATGGCGTGAATTCCCCAGAGGGCGAACCTTACCGCGTGCTGCAGACCAATATTAATCTCGCGCTGCCCGCAGGCCAGCCCACCGCCCTCGTCATGTTGTCAGCCGGCCCCGGCGAAGGTAAATCGACCACGTTGCGGCAAATGGCGCTCTGTATGGCCGCGGCGGGCGAAAAAGTTCTGCTCCTTGACTCAGATGTCCGTCGGCCGACGCAGCATCGCCTCGCCGATTTGCCGCGCGAACCTGGCTTGACGGATGTTTTGCTAAATAAAACCACGGTGGCTCAAGCTATTACGCGCGATTCCTCGGGGTTGTTTGATTTTTTACCAGCGGGGGCGGCGGCTAACCAAGTGACCCTTGGGCTTCTCTATGTGGGTAAGTTGCGCGAACTCGTCGGTGAATTTAAACAGCGCTACGATAAAATCCTCTTCGATGCCCCGCCCATCATTGGCGTGAGTGATGCGGCGGTGCTCGTTAGTATCAGCGATCAAGTTATTTTACTGATCCAACATCGGCGTAACCCAGAAAGCATGGTGCAACGGGCGCGCCAGATCATCGAGGGCTTACGGGTGCCCATTATCGGCGTAGTGCTCAATCAAGTGCCGACCGGCACCGGAGAGGATTACGGCTACTATACGAATAATTATTCTTATTACGCACACGATCCGGCGGCTGATAAGTCGGCCGAATCGGGCGCGCGCGGCAAAAAGTCCGATCGGCTTGACTGGGCTGAGCAGTCTCGGCGTAAAAAAAGCTAGCGCGCCGCTGGCCCGGCGGAAGCATTAGCGTTAGGCCAAAGGAAGCAGGCTTGTCAGGGTGGGACCCAAGGCTTTGACTGCCCCCTCATCCCGACTCATGTCCTCGATCACCAAGAGCTACGAATCCCGCGACGTTGAAAGTAAGTGGTATGCCGCCTGGCAGCAGGCCGGCTGCTTTGCGGGTCAGCCGCACCTGACGCGCTCACCGTATTGTATTATGATTCCGCCGCCTAATGTAACGGGCGTGCTGACCATGGGTCACGTATTGAACAACACGATCCAGGACGTGCTCATCCGGCGCGCTCGCCTCGAGGGGCAGGCCGCGCTGTGGCTACCGGGAACCGATCATGCCGGGATCGCGACGCAGACGGTGGTGGAGCGTGAATTGCGGAAGGAGAAAAAAACTCGCCATCATTTAGGGCGGGAGAAATTTCTCGAGAAGGTCTGGTCGTGGCGCGAGGAGAAGGGGGGGATTATTTTGCAGCAATTGCAGGCGCTGGGCGCCTCGGCCGATTGGAGTCGGACGCAGTTTACGATGGACCCGCACTATTCGTCCGCGGTGCTCAAGGTGTTCGTCGATCTTTTCCAGAAGGGCCACATCTATCGCGGCAAGCGGATGGTTAATTGGTGCCCCGTGAGTTTGACGGCACTTTCTGATGAGGAAGTAATTATGAAGCCGGTTAAGGGTTTCATGTACCACGTGCGTTACGAGCTGGTGAACCAGCCGGGGAAATTCATTGCAGTCAAAACCACGCGACCAGAAACAATTCCTGGTGACGTGGCGATTGCGGTGCATCCCGATGATCCGCGTTACGCCGCCTTAGTTGGCCAGCAAGTCTGGCGGCCGTTAAATCGTGAAAAAATCACCATCATTGCTGATGCCGTGGTGGATTCGCAGTTCGGTACCGGAGCACTTAAAATCACCCCAGCGCACGACAAGGTGGATTTTGAGATTGGTCAGCGCCACCAGCTACCACCGATCGACGTGCTCAATCCTGATGGCACGCTCAACGAGTTGGCCGGTCCGGGGTTGGCCGGGCTAGAGCGTTTTGCCGGTCGTCAGCAGGCGGTCTTGTTGCTGCAAGCGGTAGGGGCGCTCGTGCAAGCAGAACCTTACGAAAATAATGTCGGTTATTCGGAGCGAGCCGATGTGCCCATTGAGCCGCGCCTCACTTGGCAGTGGTGGCTGCGTTATCCCAAAGTGGAGGAGGCCAAAACCGCAGTTCGCGATGGCCATATTAAATTTCACCCTGAGCGTTGGGCCAAGGTTTACCTGCACTGGCTCGAAAATATTCAAGACTGGTGTATCAGTCGCCAGCTTTGGTGGGGCCATCGGATTCCCGTTTGGTATGCCAAGGGTTTTGATCAGGAGCAACTGACCGCGGCGGATCTGAATGATCCGACTAAGGTTCATGTCTCGCTGACAGGTCCGGTCGATCCTGCCAACTGGGTCCAAGAGGATGATGTGCTGGATACGTGGGCCTCATCTTGGCTGTGGCCCTTCGCGACGCTCGGGTGGCCGGATGGAGCCGCGATGAAATCAGCGGGCTACGATTATTTTTATCCTACGACGACCCTCGTCACCGGCCCAGATATTATTTTCTTCTGGGTCGCTCGAATGATTATGGCCGGACTGGAATTCGTGCGCCCGGGCGAGTCACTGGAGCGCCGGATTCCTTTTAAGCATGTTTATTTTACGGGCATTATCCGTGACCAACAGGGGCGCAAGATGTCCAAGTCTCTGGGCAATTCGCCCGATCCGCTTGATTTAATTGCGAAGTATGGGGCGGATGGCCTGCGCTTTGGGATTATTTCCATCGCGCCCCAAGGGCAGGATATTCGCTTCCAAGAAGACCGCATCGAGTCAGGGAAGAATTTTTGTAATAAATTATGGAATGCATGTCGCTTTCGCCAAATGAGTGGAGCGATGGCTGATAATTCTTCGCTTGAGGCCGTGCTCGCGCGGCTGGAGCCCGCAAAATTTGACGCCGATGATCATGCGATTCTTGATCGTTTATTTGCGACCACGCACGAAGTTGATCGCTGCTTCACCGCCTTTGAATTTAGTGCGGCGGTCCAAGCACTCTACGGCTTTTTCTGGAATGATTTCTGCGACTGGTACGTCGAGGTGTCTAAGACCAAGCTGCAAACTCCAACGACCAAGGATAATTGCTTGGCGATTCAAGATCTTGTGTTGCGGCAGGTGTTACTGTTGCTGCATCCCTTCACGCCTTTTATCACCGAGGAGCTCTGGCAGCAATTAGGTTACGGGGCGGCGGGCACTTTCCTCATGCGCGATACTCCGCTTGGCAATTTGCCGGAGCTCGTGGGTCAGACGTTGCAACTGGATACCGCAGCGGCGACCCAGATCGGTCAGTTAAAGGCCGTCGTCTCGCAGGTTCGCGCTTTTAAGGCCGAGCAGGGTGAAGCCGCGAGCAAGGTCTCAGAATTTATTGTGGAAACGACGGACGCTCATTGGGCGGTGCTCGAGATCAATCTGGGCAAGCTGCTGCGCATGATGGGAGCTAGCTCAATTGTCCGGGGAGCAATGTCTGCTGCCGCCCCGGCCATTGTAACAAATTATGGCTCCTGGAATCTAATCAAGCAGCTGAAGGGCGATCCCGTGGCAGAGAAAGCGCGCCTGATTAAAGAGCTGGGCTCGCTCGCTAAACATATCGCGGGCACCACCGCGCGGCTCGCGAATGAGGCTTTTGTGAGTAAGGCCCCGCCGGCTGTCTTGGATGGCGCTCGTCAGCAATTAGCCGAGCAAACAGCTAAACAAGCTGAACTGGAGCGTTTGTTAAAGGCGCTCGGCTGAGCTGGCGGCTGCTGCAGGGCTTGCCTGTCCTCGGAAAATTTATCTAGCTCCATATCATTCATGAAAAAAGCACTGATCACCGGCATCACTGGCCAAGATGGTTCTTACCTCGCCGAGTTGCTGCTCGCCAAGGGCTACGAGGTGCACGGCATCATTCGCCGCGCCTCGACCTTTAACACCAGCCGGATTGATCACTTGAATTTTGACCGCCATGCCAACGGGGCCAAACTGACGCTGCATTATGGTGATCTCGCTGATGCAGTGCAGATGGTGAAGTTACTTTACGAACTGCAGCCGAATGAAATCTACAATCTGGCGGCGCAGTCACACGTGCGCGTGTCGTTCGACATTCCGGAGTATACCGGTGATATCGATGGGCAGGGGGCGCTGCGCATTTTGGAAGCTATTCGCGAAGCGGGGTTGGTGAAGAAAACGCGTTTTTATCAAGCCTCGTCCTCGGAAATGTTCGGTAAGGTGCAGGAGGTGCCGCAGACGGAGACCACGCCCTTCTGGCCTCGCTCGCCCTATGGTTGCGCCAAGGTTTATGCCTATTGGCTGACAGTAAATTTTCGCGAGAGCTACAATCTTCACGCGAGCAATGGTATTTTATTTAACCATGAGTCGCCGCGGCGTGGGGAAACTTTCGTGACGCGTAAAATCACGCGAGCGGCCACCCGCATCAAATTAGGCCTCCAGGACTCCATTTACCTCGGGAACATCGACGCCAAACGCGATTGGGGCTACGCCAAGGAATATGTGGAAATGATGTGGCTGATGCTGCAGCAGGATAAGCCCGATGATTACGTCGTGGCCACCAATGAGACGCACAGCGTGCAGGAGTTTTGTGAAGTGGCCTTCGGTCTGCTGGACTTAGACTGGGCTAAATATGTAAAGCACGACGCTCGTTATGAGCGTCCCGCCGAAGTTGAATTGCTGATTGGCAATCCCGCGAAGGCGGAAAAGCAGCTCGGTTGGAAGCCCAAGGTACTCTTTAAGGATTTGGTGAAGATCATGATTGAGCATGACCTTGAGCTCGCCAAACGCGAAGCGCAGATCGCTCGTTTGCCTTCGCCGCATAAGTCAGCGCACGCATGAAGCTATTTGTTGCCGGACACCAAGGGATGGTGGGCGCGGCGTTAGTGCGCCGTTTCCAGCGTGAGCCTGCGGTTAATTTGCTGCTCCGAACTCGCGCGGAGCTTGATCTGACCAATCAGGCTGCGGTGGCCGCTTTCTTCGCGACCGAAAAGCCGGATGTCGCGATCATCGCCGCGGCCAAAGTAGGCGGCATTCATGCTAATAGCACGTATCCCGCTGAATTTTTATTGGAAAATCTCGCCATCGCCACCAACACGATTCAAGGCGCTTATCAGGCGGGGGTATCCCGGTTGTTATTTTTAGGCAGCTCGTGCATTTATCCTAAGCTAGCCGTTCAGCCGATGGCGGAGAGCTCCCTGCTGACTGGGGCGCTTGAGTCAACGAACGAGGCTTATGCAATTGCGAAGATCGCGGGGTTAAAGCTTTGCGAGTACTATCGGAAGCAATACGGGGTGCTCTATCATGCCGCCATGCCGACGAACCTTTATGGTCCGGGCGACAATTATCATGCGCAGAATTCGCACGTGCTCCCGGCCCTCATTCGGAGATTTCATGAGGCCAAGGTCGCCGGCCGTCCGGAAGTCGTGGCGTGGGGGACGGGTAAGCCGCAGCGGGAATTTTTATACGTGGATGAGCTGGCGGACGCTTGCACTTTTTTGCTGAAGCTGGCGAATCCACCCGACCTGATCAATGTGGGCACAGGGACCGAGGTTACGATCAAGGAGCTGACAGAGTTGGTAGCCGCCGCGACGGGCTTCGCGGGAAAAATCACGTGGGATGCGACCAAGCCTGATGGGACTCCGCGCAAATTGATGGATGGGGGGCGCCTGACCGCGCTCGGCTGGCAGGCGCGGATCGGTCTGCGCGAGGGTATCGCAAAAACATATGCTAGCTTCCTCGCTGAGCAGGCCACGGGCCGGTGGCGGAGCTGAAAATTGGCCGGGAGCGACTTTCCGCTTGCGGAGGGAGCGCGAGTGCCAAGCTTGAGGGACTGCCATGATTGAACCCGAGACCTTTTCCTACCTTGAGAACATAAAGAAGCGTGCTGGCTACTTATGGAGGTTTCTTTGACGTCGAACAAAAGCAGCGAGAAATAGAGGCGCTGGAGGCCCAAATGGGTGAGTCGGGCTTTTGGGATACCCCTGATCGGGCGCAAAAGCACATCGCCAAGGTCAATAGCTTGAAGCGCGTCATTAGCGGCTTAGTGATTTTCAATAAACGGGTTGATGATGCCGCCGTGATGGCGGAGTTAATCGAAGCCTCTTCACCGGCTGAGCAGGAGGAGTACGCCAAAGAGCTTAATGGCTCGGTGCCGGCGATGGTGGAGGATCTCGACAAGCTCGAGATTGCCTCGTTCCTCACGGGCCAGTTTGATCGCAACAACGCGATTTTTAGTATTCAGGCCGGCGCCGGCGGCACGGAGTCCAATGACTGGGCGGATATTTTGTTCCGGATGTATGCACGCTGGACGGAGCGGAAGGGCTATACGATTGAGCTAATGGATGTGCAGCCGGGTGATACGGCGGGTATTTCCAAAGCGACCATCCTAATTAAGGGCGAAAACGCCTATGGTTATGCGAAGGCCGAACGCGGGGTGCACCGCCTGGTGCGCATAAGCCCCTTCGATTCGAATAAACGCCGGCACACCTCGTTCTGCGCGGTCGACGTCGTGGCGGAAATAACGGAGGAAATCGCTCTTGATATTCCGGAGGACGAAATTCGCACCGATGTCTATCGCTCTTCCGGCAAAGGCGGCCAAGGCGTTAACACCACCGATTCGGCCGTGCGGCTGACGCACATGCCCTCGGGCATTGTCGTGGTTTGCCAAAACGAACGTTCCCAGATCAAGAACAAGGCGACAGCCATGGTCGTCTTGAAAGCCCGCCTCTACGAGAAACGGTTGGATGATAAGCGCAGCGAGATGGAAAAATTTTATGGCGAGAAGGGCGAAATTGGCTTCGGGAGCCAAATTCGCAGTTACGTGCTCCAGCCCTACCAAATGGTGAAAGACCTGCGCACGGGCGTCAGCACGAGCGATACCCAAGGGGTCCTCGACGGTGATCTTGACCGCTTTATTTACGGTTGGTTGCGTGCGGGCTGCCCGCGGCATCGCAACAAGGACATTCAGATGGATGACTAATCAACTTTCTCGTTCCAGCTAACCAAACGAGCGACTGAACCATCACTGTCCCATGTCCGCCTTGTCCTACGAGACACTCCGCGCTGCTTTCGACGGCCAGTCGCTGTTTGAGAATAAAACCTGGCAGTTGTCCCCGGAAGCCTGGCCCCTGACGCCAGAGCAAATTACCCAGTTGGAGCAGATTGGGGCAGCGTGCTTAGAATTTCATCAAGCGCTCGAAATTCTCTATCTCCGCTCGGTAGCGGGAAAAAATTTGCTACGTAATAAGTCATTGTTGGCGCCGTGGGTAGCTGAGTACTTAGATCGTGGCAAGCCAGCCAATCTCGTCGAGCATGCGCGTGACCCCAAAAATCGGGGAGCTTTCCCGCCGGTGCTACGCCCTGACCTTTTATTAACAGACGATGGTTTTGTGCTCACGGAATTGGATTCCGTCCCTGGGGGAATTGGGCTGACGGCATTCTTAAATCGGCTGTATAGCCCGGGGGAATCGACGGCGACGCCGGAGACTGGTGGTGAGGCGATCCTCGGTGCGGGTGATCGCATGGTGGAAAATTTCTACCAAGCCCTAGCAACGTTGCGGCCTGAGTCGAGAAACCCGCTCATCGTTATTCTCGTGAGTGAGGAAGCAGCGACTTACCGTCCCGAGATGCGGTGGTTGGCCGAGCAATTGCAGCGCCTGGGTCGGCGGGTTTATTGTCTCCGCCCCGAGGATGTTTTCCCGCTCGGCGGGGAATTATTTTTTGCGGTCGAGGGCACGCCGGAGAAGATCGATATCATTTATCGTTTTTTTGAACTCTTTGACTGGGCGAATGTGCGGATTGCCACAGATATTTTAGAAGCGTGGCAGAGTGGGGCGGTGACAATTTCGCCCCCGATGCGGCCTTTTCAGGAGGAAAAATTGGCTTTGGCTTTATTTCATCATCATCTCTTGCCGGAGTTTTGGGCGGAAAATATCAGCCGGCCGCATCTCGAGTTGCTGCGGAAGATTATCCCCGCTTCTTGGGTGATGGATCCCGCAGTGCTTCCGCCCGGGGCGGTTTTAGATGGCCCGCGGGTCGGGGGGCGCCTTTTGAATGACTGGCGCGAGCTCAGTGGGGCCTCGCAGAAAGAGCGGGATTTAATTATCAAGATATCTGGTTTTCATGAAACGGCGTGGGGCGCGCGCAGTGTGATTTTGGGCAGTGATTGTTCGCGCGAAGAGTGGCAGGCTGGAGTGGCGCAGGCGCTCGAGTTGGCGCCGCGCAATTTGCATCTGCTCCAAGAATATAAAAAGCCGCGGCGGCTCGAGCACTTGCTTTACGAGGAAAATCGGCCGAGCTCGGCCGCAGTAGCGAAGGCCGGTCGGCTCCGCTTGTGTCCTTACTATTTCGTAGTTGGAGGGCAGGCTCGCTTATCGGGGGCTCTGGCAACTTTTTGCCCGCCCGACAAAAAAATCATTCACGGGATGGTCGATGCGGCCTTGCTTCCGTGTAGAGTGTTCACCTTGGGGTAGGGTTGAGCCTGCTCGGTTTTGTCGGTTTTTAGGCGGCGCTAGCGGCCGAGACCTTGCCGCAGCCCCGGACCAAAGCGACGCACGATGATGCGGTGGCTCAGAATGCGCGGGGGGATATTTACGCCCAAGCCTTGCTCGGTGTGCCGCCGCGCGGCGACGCTCCCCTGATGGGCGTGGCGGGTCGCAGTCGCTCTCGGTTGGACGTCATCGTCAGCCGAGAGCCCGCGCCGTTCATCAGGCAACAGCGACCTGACCGGCGAGAGTCGGCGTGGTGCTCTGCTTGGCCAAGTGATTAAAGAATTGATCACGGCGCTCACGGGCGGTCGTGAGACACTTGGTGCCTAAGGAGCGACGGATGCGCTCTTTTGTGAAAGGGGTCGGGTAGACCGTGTAATGCAAGAACCACGTTCCGTTGTTGTTCCAGAGGTGGTGGTTGGGATTCGCTTCGCTGATGCGAAGGGCGGCGAGGGTGATGACGTTGGACATGATGCGTGAGCGGTTGAGTTTTAACTAATCGTTCGCGCACCAGGGTGTTCCCTAAAAAACGAAAGCCGCCTGAGAGCATCAGGCGGCTTTCCGTTTTTTGAGGAGGAGTTTTTTTGTTAGAAGGTGTGACCCCTCTCACATCCGGGTGACTCGCGTCACTCGAAACCACCGTGATCACTCCTAGACCCGGTTGGCAGAACCGACTGTTGCCAGTCGATCCTTTCCTGATGCGAGGTGAAGAGTGCAAACCGGCGACCGGAAGACCAGATAAATTTTTTTATCACCGCCGAAAAAATTTATACCCATCAGCAAGTTGTTGCATTTTTATTAGTTACGTCAGTTAAAGTAGAAAAAATATTATTCGGCTGAAATATTTTCACGCGGCAAAGTCTGTCTGATTTGCGTTTTAGGGGAGTTGGCTAAGCTGAGATAATGCTCCGTCTTGATGATATTCGTGCCCAAATCGCTCCAGCCCGCGCTCGTTTGCTCGCTCATTCGCTGTATGCGCGGATGGCTTCGCTCGATGATGTGCAACGCTTCATGGAATCCCACATTTTTGCGGTTTGGGATTTCATGTCGCTCCTCAAGCGGCTCCAGCGCGACCTGACCTGCCTCGATCTTCCTTGGGTTCCGGTGGGTGAGGCGGAGGTGCGTTTCCTGATCAATGAAATTGTGTGCGGTGAAGAGTCAGACGTCGATCCTGCCGGAACGCGGATCAGCCATTTTGAGCTCTATCTGCGTGCGATGCATGAAGCCGGGGCGGTCGCCACGGCAATCAACGGGGCCCTCGCCAGCGTGCGCGCTGGTGGAGCGACGGCGGTGGCACTGAAGAAAGCGGGAGTTCCCTTAGGTGCGGCGGAATTTTCGGCGGAAACCTTTCGGCTGGCCGGGCAGGGTGAAACGCATGAAGTAGCGGCCGCTTTTACGTTTGGCCGAGAAGATCTTATTCCGGATATGTTCATGCAACTCGTGACGCGGTTAAGCCGCGAACATCCGGGAAAACTTGATACATTTCGTTATTATTTAGAGCGGCACATCGAGGTCGATGGTGGTCATCATGGCGCCATCGCTTTGCGGATGGTGGAGCGGCTCTGCGGCGACGATGAGCTGAAATGGCAGGAGGCGGGGCGCGCGGCCCTCGCCTCGATCGAGGCCCGCATTCGTCTGTGGGACGCGATCGTCGCCACGTTGGTCTAAGGCGCGGGCACAATAATAGCCCATAAAAAAGCCGGACGCGGGTCCGGCTCTTGCTGTGGTCGATGCAGCCTAGTGGATTAGGTCAGCGTCACACCCTTGGCTTTAGCTGAGCGCAGGAGAGCGTCGGCCATGTCGGAGGGGGTGACAGCGACTTCGATGCCGCATTCTTTAAAGACGGCGATCTTGGCCGCGGCGGTATCCTCGGCGCCGCCGACGATCGCGCCGGCGTGGCCCATGCGACGACCGGCAGGGGCGGTGGCGCCGGCGATGAAGCCAGCGACGGGCTTGGTGCAATTGGCCTTGATCCAGCGCGCGGCCTCGACCTCAGCGTTGCCGCCGATTTCGCCGATGAGGATAATCCCATGCGTCTCGGGATCGGCGTTGAAGAGTTTGATCACGTCGAGGTGATTAGTCCCGTTGACGGGGTCGCCACCGATGCCGACGCAGGTGGTCTGGCCAATATTTTTCGAGGTAAGTTGAAAAACCGCTTCGTAGGTGAGGGTGCCGGAGCGAGAGACGACGCCAACGTGGCCCTGTTTGTGAATATAGCCTGGGGCGATACCGATGCGGCAGCCGCCAGAGGAGTCCTTGCCGGTGCCTGGGGTAACGATGCCGGGGCAGTTTGGCCCGAGCAGGCGAGTCTTGCTGCCCTGCATGGCGCGTTTCACGCGGATCATATCCTTAATCGGAATGCCCTCGGTGATAGCGACCGCAAGATCAAGGCCCGCATCAACGCACTCGAGGATGGCGTCAGCGGCATAGGGGGGTGGGACAAAAATAACGGACACGCTAGCGCCGGTCGCTTGAGCCGCGTCCGCTACGGAATTAAAAATCGGTACTTTATGGGTGCCGTGCTCAAAGAATTGTCCGCCCTTACCCGGGGTGACGCCTGCGACGACCTGCGTGCCGTAGTCGAGTGAGAGCTTGGCGTGACGGCCACCGAAGTCGCCGGTGATGCCTTGGACAATGATCTTCGTTTGTGGAGTGATGAGAATGCTCATGGAAAAGGGGAGGAGGGAGAGGACTTAGGCTACTAGCTTGACGATTTTCTGGGCGGCATCGGCCATGGTGTCGCCCGAGACGAGGGCGAGGCCAGAAGCTGCCAGAGTGGCTTTGCCCGCAGCCACATTGTTGCCCTCGAGGCGAACCACGAGGGGCAGTTTAAGGCCAACCTCTTTGACCGCGGCGACGATCCCGGTGGCGATGACGTTGCAGTCCATGATGCCGCCGAAAATATTAACCAAAATACCTTTCACGTTTTTGTCACCGAGGATGATCTTGAAGGCGGCGATCACTTGGTCCTGGGAGGCGCCACCGCCCACATCGAGGAAGTTGGCGGGGGTGCCCCCAAAGTGTTGAATGATATCCATCGTGCTCATCGCGAGACCGGCGCCATTAACGAGGCAGGCGATATTGCCATCGAGTGCGATGTAGCTGAGCGAATATTTTGAAGCCTCAATTTCCTTGGAGTCTTCTTCATTAAGATCGCGCAGCGCGACAATCTCCGGGTGACGGTAGAGGGCGTTGGCGTCAAAGGATACCTTGGCGTCGAGGGCGAGGACGTCGCCGGTGGGCGTGGTGATGAGCGGGTTGACTTCGATCATCGCGGCATCGGTTTCCCAGAAAGCCGTATAGAGATTGCGGATGAGTTTGGCGGCGTTTTTGGCTTCGATCCCGGTGAATCCTAATTTAAAAATAAGTTCACGGACTTGGAAATCGGCGAGGCCGTAGGCTGGATCGATGAGAATTTTGAACAGCTTCTCCGGCGTCTCATGCGCAACTTTCTCAATCTCTACCCCGCCCTCGGTGGAGGCGACGATCACGGGCCGCGAGCTGTTGCGGTCGAGGAGAATGGCGAGATAGTATTCTTTTTTAATTTCGCTCGCGACGGTGAAGTAGATCGTCTGAACCTTGCGCCCGGCGGGTCCGGTTTGGATGGTGACCAGGGTATTACCGAGCATGTTGGCCGCCATGGCTTGGGCCTCGGCTTTGGTTTTACAAAACTTCACGCCGCCCTCGAAGCCGTTGGTGAAAGTGCCCTTGCCGCGGCCACCCGCATGGATCTGGGACTTAACCATGGTGGGCCCCTCGGGGAGTTGGGCGAGGGCGCGGCTCAAGCCCTCGGGCGTGGTCGCGACCGCACCCTGAGGGACGGGCACGCCAAATTTTTCGAAGATAGCTTTAGCTTGATACTCGTGAATGTTCATGGGGAAAAGATGCAGTGATTTGCCATAAAGCTTGGGAGAATGACACGAAAAAACAGTCGGGCTGGTATTATTTACGTCTCCTCATCCCGCGCGGGCTTGGGGCGGGGTAAACTAATGGGTGGCGGCAGGCCTTGCCGTGACTGGCTCTGGGGTTGCCATGCGGGGTCGGGTCCGCAACTTGGACTCTATGGAATCACACGAGTTGCTGAAGGAAGTGCTGAAGAAGACGAGTGCGAAGCAGATCGCTGCGGAGATGAGCTTATCTCTCTCACTGATTTATAAATGGGCCGAACCGCCCGTAGACGGTACGGGCAGTGGAGCTAATAATCCCCTCGACCGCATTGAGCAATTGGTGCGGATCACTGGGGATGGCCGGATTGCGCAGTGGGTTTGTGAGTTAGCGGGGGGATTTTATATTGCTAACCCTAAGGTCAAGCCGGACGCACAGCAGTTAATTCCTTCCACCAATAGCATCGTGCAGGAATTTGCCGACATGTTGGGGGCGATCGCCCTCGCGGCCTCGGATAATCAAATTACCCCTGATGAAGCCAAAGCGATACGCCGCCGGTGGGAAAACCTTAAGACTGTCACCGAGGGTTTCGTGCGTCACGCTGAACAAGGCGAATTCGCCGCCCTGAAGGCTCCTCTAATGGCCGGAGCGGGAAATGCGGGGCGGAAAAGCTGAGCGCCGCGATTAATTAAGGCAAATGCTGCCGGAGGAACTCAGCTTGCAGCACCGTTAGCTCGGTGAGGCCTGGCTGGGCTAGCCCGAGCAGGCTTTGGAGTTGCGCGTGAGAAAAGGTGGACTGTTCTCCACTGCTCTGGACTTCGACGAACTCACCTCGGCCGGTCATCACAATATTGGCATCCACGTCGGCGTCTTTATCCTCGAGGTAATTAAGATCGAGTAAGGCTTCGCCACCAACGAGGCCGACGCTGACCGCGGCGACCGAGTCGGTGAAGGGGTTCTCGGTAATTTTTTTGGCATGCAGGAGTTTCTGCACCGCGAGGCGAGCGGCGAGGTAGGCGCCGGTGATGGCGGCGGTGCGCGTGCCGCCATCGGCTTGCAGCACATCACAGTCGAGCCAAAGGGTATGTTCACCAAATTTCTTTAAATCGAGGACCGCGCGAATGGAGCGCCCGATGAGGCGTTGAATCTCGATGGTGCGGCCATCCATTTTGCCTTTGCTGATATCGCGGGGTTTCCGATCGAGCGTGCTGTAGGGCAGCATGGAATATTCCGCGGCCACCCAGCCACCGCTGACGCCCTGTTGTCGCATCCAAGAGGGAACTTTAGGCTCGATGGTCGCAGCACAGATGACGCGCGTCTGACCGCAGCCGATGAGCACAGAGCCCGCGGCGTGAGGCGCGATATTAGCCGCGAGGGTGAGGGGGCGGAGTTGGTGGGCGGAGCGGGCGTCGAGGCGAGGCGTCGGCATAGAATCAGGTGGCATCATCTTCCGCTTCATCATCAGCCTGCACGCGGGCCGGCAGCCGGAATTTGAGGTTCGGCCGCTTCGCCCCCTCGGGGTCAGCCATGTGGGCGATGAGCCGATCGTTAAAAGTTTTGGCCGGATCGTGCCCCATGTTTTTTAAGGCTTGAACGAGCGCGGCTACTTCAACCAGGCGGGCAATGTCACGACCGGGGCGCACGTAAAATTCGATATGCGGCACGCGCACGCCGAGGATATCATAATAATTTTCCTCAAGGCCCGTGCGTTCTTCAATCACCTCGGGTGACCATTCGCGTAAAGAAACGACGAGATCGATACGTTTTTCGAGGCGAATGCTTTTAACGCCGAACATTTCGGCGATGTTGATAATACCGATGCCGCGGCACTCCATGTAACCGCGGTTCAATGGGCGGGAGCTAGCGGAAAGTTCCCGTTCATCGAGTAATTTGATGACGGTGAGATCATCGGCCACCAACGAGTGGCCGCGTTCGATCAGCGCGAGCGCGCATTCCGATTTGCCGATGCCGCTGTCGCCGCGGATCATGACGCCGATGCCCTTAATATCGAGCGTGGTCGCGTGTTCGGTCCCGGCGGCGGCGAACTCATTGTCGATGCACAGGGTGGCGGCATTCACGAAGTTCATCGTGATGAGGGGCGTGCGGAAAATCGGGAGCTTCATCTCCGCGGAGACCGCCAGCATCGGGTGGGTCGCCACGTAATTGCGGGTCAGCACCATGCAGGGAATCCCGCGCCGCACCATTTCCTGAAAAATTTCAATTTGCTGACGCTGCGGCAGCGTCTTGAGGTAAGTCATTTCCGCCGCGCCGAAAACCTGAATGCGCTTGTTGGCGAAATATTTAAAAAAACCGGTGAGAGCGAGCGACGGTCGATTGATCGAGCCCTCCCGGATGAGGCGATCCAAATCAACTTCTTTGGTCACGAGCTCGAGGTGCAATTTCTCGCGATAGGTTTCGTAGAAATGAGCGACGGTGATGCC
>CAMAVZ010000025.1:0-29671 GCA_945861645.1 Opitutus sp. GAS368
GGTTGGATCTACGGTTTGAAAGACGGCTTGCTGCACGACCTAAAAACTTCGGCGAGCAGTAGTGCCGAACAAGCCGCGGTCTATCCTACTGCCGTAGCCGCGCTGAGCCAATAGTTGGCGCGCGCGGGCGGCGGAGCCAAACTTAGGCCCGACCGAGATAGGAACCGTCTGCGGTACTGACCTTGATCAGCTCCCCCGCCTTGATGAAAAGGGGCACTTGCACCACGAGGCCCGTCTCACAGGTTGCGGGCTTCTGCACGTTGCTGGCGGTATCGCCTTTGATGCCATCCGAACTCTCGGTGATTTTGAGGACGACCGAAGAAGGGATATCGATGGTGACGGGTACTTCGTTGATGAAGAGCACGTCGGCCTTGCCGTTAGCCACGAGGTAATTTTTGGATTCACCGATCATGACCTCGTTAATTTCAAAAGTCTCAAAGGACTCGGGGTCCATGAAGCAGTAGGTGTCACGGTCGGCGTAGCTAAATTCTAAAGTGCGCCGATCGGTAGAAAGGACATCAACGTGGTCGGGCGAATTGAAACGTTGCTCGAGCGATTTGCCGTAGCGCAGATTGCGCATTTTGACCTGCACGAAAGCCCGCAAATTGCCTGGCGTGCGATGCTGCGTCTCCATGATGAGGTGAGGCTCGCCGTTGAAGGTGATGACTTGGCCTTTGCGGAGGTCGTTAGCTGCGGGCATGACGGTTACAGGTAGAGGGTTGACAGGACGTAAGGGGATAGGATTACCGAGGGGTTTTTGGGGATGTCAACAGCCGTCTCGAGCGATTTTTGCGCAGGTAGATTTATCGCGCGAGGGAAATTGAATTGGCCGGTTCGGCCGCGCTGGCCGGTTAAGGCACCATCTCCAAGCTTGTCATTTGCAAGAGGTTTCAAACACTCGCGCCATCTACCCATGAAGCAGCGCTCACTTCTGCGCGAGGTCTCCATCAAGGGCAATGCCCTGCACACTGGAGACGCCGTGCACATGACATTCAAACCGGCCCCGATTAATCACGGCATCGTGTTTAAACGCATGGACCTCCACGGCCATCCGGAGCTTAAGCCCCGGATCGATCAAGTCACCGATTTGGTGCGCGCGACGACCATTCAGGTTGGTCACGCCAAAATCCATACGGTCGAACACGTGCTGAGCGCCCTGCATGGCTGCGGGATTGATAATTTATTAATCGAGCTCGATGCCAGTGAGCCCCCAATTATGGACGGCTCGGCGCGGCCGTTTGTGCAATTAATTGAGTCGGGTGAGCCGTTGGAGCAGGACGCGGAACGCGAATATTTTAGCTTAACGGACACTATTTCGGTCACCCGAGGTAATTCTTCGGTGATCGCGTTGCCTTATGATGGGCTGAAGATTACCTGCACCTCGGCTGACGATCGGGGGATTCACACGCAGCATCTCGCCTTGGTCATTGATCCGGATGTCTATACGGCCCAAGTCGCCGCCGCGCGGACTTTTACGATCTATGAAGATATCGAGGAGTTGATCAAATTAGGAAAAATCAAGGGCGGCAGTCTCGACTGTGCGATCGTGATCAAGGGCGATAAAATTATTTCCAAAGAGCCGCTGCGTTTTGCCGATGAGTTCGTGCGGCACAAGATCCTCGATATCATTGGCGACATCGTCCTGCTGGGGGTGCCGCTCAAGGCGCATATTGTCGCGACCCGGCCGGGGCATGCCGTGAATGCGGAACTAACCAAAATACTTTTTGAGAAATATACCGCTTGGCAGAAGGGTGGTAAAAAAGCGGTTAAGCCGGCGCGGCCCAAGGTCGATATCGCTACCGAGACCTCCCTCGATATCCGCCGGATTCTCGACACGCTGCCGCATCGTTATCCTTTTGTGATGCTGGACCGCGTGGTTGAGCTCACGGCGGATACCCTGACGGCGATCAAGAATGTCACCATCAATGAGCCGTTTTTTCAGGGCCATTATCCGGGTAATCCCGTGATGCCGGGCGTGCTCATGATTGAAGCCATGGCGCAAGCCGCGGGGGTTTTAATGGTCCGTCGCTCTAGCTTGGAGGGGAAGACCGCATTATTCATGAGCTGTGATAAGGTCAAATGGCGTAAGCCCGTGCGCCCGGGTGATCAATTGAGTGTGCAGGTCAAACTAACCAAAGTCCGCGGCAGCATCGCTTGCGCGGAAGGTGAGTGTAGCGTTAACGGCCAGACGGTTTGCTCGGCTGACTTGATGTTCGCTACCGTTGACAACAGCGATCTCGACTGAGGCCATGGCGCAGCAAATCCACCCCACCGCCATCATTGAGTCCGGCGCGGAGTTGGCCTCAGATGTCGTCATCGGCGCTTATGCTTACGTCGGCAATAAAGCTATCATCGGGGCTGGCACCGTGCTGCATCATCACGGCAATGTGGAAGGCCGGACCACGATCGGTCGTGAGTGCGAAATTTTCCCGTTTGCGTGTGTCGGCACCAAGACGCACGACTTAAAATATAAAGGGGGGGAGCCCGGCTTGATGGTGGGTGATCGCAATGTCTTTCGCGAATACGTGAGCGTGCATGGGGCGACCGATGAGCAGGACTACACGCGCATCGGCAACGATAACGTCCTGTTGGCCTACAGCCACGTCGCACACGATTGTATCGTGGGTAATCATCTGGTGATGAGCGCGCAGTCCGCTCTCGCGGGACACGTTATCGTCGAAGATCACGTCAATATCGGCTGGGGCACCGGCATCCATCAGTTCTGTCGGATCGGCGCGCAAGTCATGCTCGGCGGTATGTCCAAGATCGTGCAAGATGTACCGCCATTCGTCATCGCGGATGGCAATCCTGCGGTCGCGCGCTCAATCAATAAGGTCGGGCTAGAGCGCAACGGATTTACGCCCAGCCAGCTCGAGAGTATTAAGCAGATTTTCCGGCTCGTCTATCGCAGCGGTTATAATCGCGCACAGGCCTTGACTCTCTTGCGCGAACATAAATTAAGTGAAACGGAGGAGTTCAGGATTTTTATCACTTTCGCCAATCGCAGTGATCGCGGATTTATCTCCGGTAAATAAATTCGCGAGGGGGCGCGGAGTCAGAGCTCGGCTGAGATTGGCGGTCCGCCGGCGTTTGCTCGCGCGAGCTTAACCTTAATTGCGCCGTAGTAGTGGCAGCAAAAAAACTGGATCGGGCCAAGGCTGATCAACCGCGAAGGACACGAAGTGCCGCGAAGGGGTTCGAGTTTAAGCCTGACAACTAACCCCTCGGTGTTCCCCTCGAGGGGTTAAGCTTAAGCCGTGGCGGCGCCTAGTTGGCGGAGGAGATCGTAGCTGTAAAGTCCGGTGCGATGACCATCGCTGAATTCGAAGCGGATCGCGTAATTGCCGATGCGTTCCCAATCCGTGGCTTCAACGCCGACATAGTTTTGGGGAGCTTCGCCGCCATAGTGATGGCCGAAGATATCGCGTTCGCCGCGGGTTTGCGCGCTGGGGGAGTTCGCGCGTAGCGTGGCCATGGAAATAAAGCTTTCGGCGCCATCCACCCAGCGGATAGCGACTTCTGAACCGATTAGTTGAATGTCCACCGGCGTGTGCATGGCGCATGCTATTGGGCAAGGAGAGGACGAAGTGAAGCCTGGAAAATTAAGCCCACGATGGGGGTGGCAATGGCCCGGCCATTCGCACGGGTGCGGCAGGAATATTTTGTTTGCTACCCCTTGGTGGATGCGGTGTCTTGACCGTCCATTTCCGGAAGGCCGGAGCCAATCATCGGGGCGTAGCTTAGCCTGGTAGAGCGCTTGCTTCGGGAGCAAGAGGTCGCGAGTTCGAATCTCGCCGCCCCGACCATTGGATCCCCTCCGCAGACCGCGGAGAGCTATGGGGGCGCGTAGATTTTATCGCTTAGGTGCGGTTGCGTGGGATCAAAATTAATCGTCCCGCCGCGATCGTTAGGCGCGGCGTAGGCTTATGACAGAATTTGTCGGCCGCGCCGAAGTGGCCCGATTCACTCTAATGTTTTGGTCGCCGTTAATTATTTTTTGGGCTGAGCCAAAAACAGGGTTGCCAGCATGGAATAACCGGCGCGTTAATCGGCATCCTACGCGAGGGAATGAGCTGGTCAAAATCAGTTCCACGGGTGGCACAATCCTAGCTAAACCAACTCATCCTACGTTAAACCCACGGTGAACAATTCTTTCAGTCCAGTTCGTCCTCTTGCCCCCGCCCCTGCGCCGGAAGCTGTGGCGGCCGTGGCGCCTGTTAAACAGGGCCTGTACGATCCGTGGTTTGAGCATGATGCTTGTGGGGTAGGTTTTGTGGTCGATATGAAGGGCCGCAAAACCCACCAGACGTTGCGCCATGCGTTGCAGGTATTGATCAATCTCGATCATCGCGGGGCGAGTGGCAGCGAGATCAATACGGGTGACGGCGCCGGTGTTTTGTTGCAGATGCCGCATCGTTTCTTGGTCGAAGCTTGTAAATTGACCCGCATCACTTTGCCGGCCGCTGGCGAGTACGGCTGCGGGCTCGTCTATCTGCCGCGTAATCCGGCGGTCCGGCGGAAGCTCGAGGAAAAGTTCGAACAAGTCGTGCAATCCGAAGGCCAAATTTTCTTGGGCTGGCGTACGGTGCCCACCAGTAGCGCCGCGTTGGGTGATACCGCGTTAGCGTGCGAGCCGTTCATGCGCCAAGTATTTATCGGGCGCGGCGCGGGGGTGACGGATGATTTAACTTTCGAGCGTAAACTCTACATTATCCGCAAGCGGGCTTATTCCGATATTCGCACCTCCACGGCGGCGGGCTCAGAGCTGTGGTATATCGCCAGCCTGTCGATGAAGACCCTCATCTATAAGGGGATGTTGCTCACGACACAGTTGGCGGATTATTTTCCTGACCTCGCCAATCCGGCGATGGAGACGGCCCTCGCCATCGTCCACTCGCGCTTCAGTACGAACACTTTTCCGAGCTGGGAGCGGGCGCATCCTTATCGCTACATCGCACACAACGGCGAAATCAATACGCTGCGCGGTAATATTAATTGGATGCACGCTCGCCAAGCGCTCTTCGAGTGCGAGGCGTTCGGGGATGATATCAAAAAAATCCTGCCGATCATTAATCCGCATGGCAGCGATTCGTCGATGTTCGACAACACGCTCGAGCTACTCGTGCTCGCGGGGCGGCCGTTGGCGCATGCGATGATGATGATGATTCCGGAGCCTTGGTCCAACCATGAGACCATGGCCGATGATCGTCGGGCTTTTTATCAATACCACTCTTGCCTCATGGAGCCATGGGATGGGCCCGCGGCGATCGCTTTCACCGATGGCAAACAGATCGGCGCCATCTTGGACCGCAATGGGCTGCGGCCTTCGCGTTTCTATGTGACCAAGGACGGTCTCGTGGTGGTCGCTTCAGAAGCGGGCGTGCTTGATTTTCCCGCGGCCGATATCGTGCAAAAAGGCCGCATTCAACCGGGTCGCATGTTTCTCGTCGATACGGAGCAAGGGCGGATTATTGAGGACGAAGAGATTAAAAATGAGATCTGCAATGCACGCCCCTACCGTCAGTGGCTCGATGCGCATCTGGTCCATCTCAGTGATTTACCGGAGGCCCCGACTGTGGAGCAACCGGACCACGAGACGCTGCTGCAGCGGCAAATTGCTTTCGGTTATACGAATGAGGATGAGCGCATCATCATCGCGCCGATGGCCAAAGATGGCATCGAGGCCATCGGTTCCATGGGCAATGATTCGGCGCTCGCGGTGCTCTCCAATAAACCGCGACTCCTGTACGATTATTTTAAGCAACTTTTCGCGCAGGTCACCAATCCGCCGATCGATTGTATCCGTGAAGAAATTATCACCTCGGCTGAGACTCGCTTGGGCTCTGAGGGCAATCTCCTCAATCCACAGCCAACCGCTTGCCGGCGGGTGGAGTTGAAGTGGCCGATTCTGGCGAATGAAGAATTTGCAAAGATTCGCCGGACCGATTTGCCCGGCTTAAAAATGGGCGTCCTCCCGATTCTTTTCCGCACAGCGCGCGGCGAAAAGGGCCTGGCGAAGTCGATGGAAGAACTATTCATCATGTCGCGGCGCATGATCGAGGAAGATGAGGTCAACGTGCTCATCCTCAGCGATCGAGGTGTTACTCGTGATTTTGCGCCGATCCCCGCGCTGATCGCAGTGGCTGGTCTACACCATTATCTGATTCGCGAGGGTCTGCGCACGCGGGTGTCGCTGATTATCGAAACGGGTGAGGCGCGTGAGGTGCACCACTTTGCTCTGCTCATCGGTTACGGAGCGAGCGCGATCAATCCTTACGTGGCCTTTGAGACCATTGATGATATGATTCGCGAAGGCGTGCTAACGGGCATTGACCACAAGACCGCCTGTAAGAATTTCGTTAAAGCGGGCTCGAAGGGTGTGATTAAGGTCATGTCCAAGATGGGGATCTCGGCGATTCAGAGTTATCGGGGCGCGCAAGTCTTCGAGGCGCTGGGTATCCGCCAGGATGTGATCGATCACTATTTTACTTGGACCTCTTCACGGGTGGGTGGCATCGGACTAGATGTGATCGCGCAGGAAGTGTTGATGCGGCATCATGCGGCTTACCCCGATCGCCGGGTGGATGGCCATGTGTTGCCCTCGGGCGGACTTTATCAATGGCGCAACGACGGGGAGGGCCATCTCTTCACGCCCGAATCGATTCACGCCCTACAGAAATCAGTCCGCACCGGCAATCTCGCCGTGTTCCGCCAATACTCCAAATTAGTTAACGAGCAGGCCCGCCAGCTTTGCACTTTGCGTAGTTTACTCGATTTCAAGACGAGTATTCCGGTGCCGCTCGAAGAAGTGGAGCCGATCGAAGCCATCATGAAGCGCTTCAAAACGGGGGCGATGTCTTACGGCTCCATTTCGAGTGAAGCGCATGAAACTCTCGCCATCGCGATGAATCGGATCGGCGGTAAATCCAATACGGGCGAAGGCGGCGAGGATGCCGATCGCTTTAAGCCGATGGCCAACGGCGATTCTAAAAACTCCGCCATCAAGCAAGTGGCCTCCGGTCGTTTCGGCGTCACGAGTGAATACCTTGTGGCGGCCCAAGAATTGCAGATTAAAATGGCCCAAGGAGCCAAGCCCGGTGAGGGCGGTCAATTGCCGGGAAGTAAAGTGTATCCTTGGGTGGCCAAGACTCGTCACACGACGGCCGGCGTCGGGCTCATTTCGCCTCCACCGCATCATGATATTTACTCGATCGAAGATCTGGCGGAGCTGATTCATGATTTAAAAAATGGCAATCGGCACGCGCGGATCAGCGTAAAGCTCGTTTCTGAAGTCGGCGTCGGCACCATCGCGGCCGGCGTGGCGAAGGCTCATGCCGACGTGGTTTTAATCTCTGGCTACGACGGCGGCACCGGCGCTTCGCCCCAAACTTCGATTCAACATGCCGGCCTGCCCTGGGAATTGGGCTTAGCGGAAACGCACCAAACGCTTGTGCTGAATAATCTCCGCTCGCGCATCGCGGTGGAGACGGATGGTCAACTCAAGACCGGGCGCGATGTGATGATCGCCGCATTGCTGGGCGCAGAAGAATTTGGTTTTGCGACTGGGCCGCTCGTCGCGACCGGTTGCATTATGATGCGGGTTTGCCACCTGAATACCTGCCCGGCTGGCATCGCCACGCAAGACCCGCGGTTGCGCGCTAAGTTTACCGGTAAGCCAGAGCAGGTGGTGAATTTCATGACGTTTATTGCTCAGGAGCTGCGTGAGCTCATGGCGCAAATGGGCTTCCGCACGATCGAGGAAATGGTGGGACGCACCGATCGTCTCGAGCCCAGAAAGGCGATCACTCACTGGAAGGCCAAGGGACTGGATTTCTCAAAAATCCTTTACCAACCCGATGTGGGGCCTGAGGTCGGTCGTTTTTGCTCGATCAAGCAAGATCATGGGATCGCTCAATCGCTTGATATCACCACGCTGCTCGAGCTGTGCGCCCCCGCCATTGAGCGCCGCGAAAAAGTTGTCGCCGAGCTGCCAATTCGCAACGTCAACCGCGTTGTCGGAACCATCACAAGCTATGAAGTCACCAAGAAACATGGTGCCGCGGGCCTGCCGGAGGATACCATTCGCATTCTTTTCAAGGGTTCCGCGGGGCAAAGTTTTGGCGCCTTCATGACGAAGGGCCTGACCTTTTCGATCGAGGGCGATGCGAACGATTATGTCGGTAAAGGCCTGTCAGGTGGGAAAATTATTATTTATCCGCCGCGGGATGCGACGTTTAAGTCCGAGGACAATATTATCATCGGCAATGTGGCGCTCTATGGCGCGACGGGCGGCGAGCTTTATCTCCGCGGTCGCGCGGGCGAACGTTTTGCGGTGCGCAACTCCGGCGTCGATGCGGTGGTGGAAGGGGTCGGTGACCATGCGTGCGAATACATGACGGGGGGGCGGGTCGTCGTCCTCGGTCTCACGGGTCGCAATTTTGCGGCCGGCATGTCGGGCGGTACCGCCTATGTGTTCGACGAGGCGGGCGACTTCGCCTCGCGCGCTAATGTGCAGATGGTGGGGCTGGAAAAGCTTGAGACAAAAGCTGAAATCGCCGCACTCCGCCTGCTCATTGAGCAGCATTATAATTATACAAAGAGTCCATGCGCGCAGCAAATTTTGAGCAACTGGGCTGCCGCGGTACCGAAATTCGTCAAGGTGCTGCCTAAGGATTACAAGCGCATGCTGGCCTGCATTGATAAGGCGCAGGCGCAGGGCTTAACCGGTGACGAAGCCATCATGGCGGCCTTTGAGGAAAATGCTCGCGACACCTCGCGGGTCGGCGGCAACTAAGTCGCCGTGGCTTAAAACTCTCACCCACCCCTTAGACCTTTCCGCCATGGGCAAACCTACCGGCTTCATCGAATACCTCCGCGAGATTCCCGTCGACCGTGCGCCGCTGGAGCGCGTGCACGATTACAAAGAATTTCACCATCACATGGAGGAGAAGAAGCTCCGTAACCAAGGCGCGCGTTGCATGAATTGCGGCGTACCGTTCTGCCATACGGGTAAGCTTATCAGTGGCATGGCGGCCGGTTGTCCGATCAATAATCTGATCCCCGAGTGGAATGATCTCGTCTACCGTAGTCAGTGGAAAGAAGCCCTCAATCGGCTGCATAAAACAAATAATTTTCCCGAGTTTACCGGCCGCGTTTGTCCCGCCCCTTGCGAGGGATCGTGTGTGCTCGGCATCAACGAGCCGGCCGTCACAATTAAGAATATTGAAGCGGCGATCACGGATCGCGGCTGGGATGAGGGCTGGGTAATTCCAACGGCTCCCGCGGTGCGCACGGGCAAAAAAGTCGCCATTATTGGCTCGGGTCCGGCTGGACTTTCGGCCGCCGCGCAACTCAATTTAGCTGGTCATACCGTCACGGTCTTTGAACGCGCTGATCGTCCCGGTGGCCTCCTCATGTATGGTATTCCCAACATGAAACTCGATAAGCAGGCGGTCGTTCTGCGGCGCATCCAGCACATGGAGCGCGAAGGGATTAAATTTATTTGTAATGCCAACGTCGGAGAAAATGTTGAGCCGCAGGTTTTCCTAAAAGAATACGATGCCACCGTGATCTGCACGGGCGCCACGCTGCCGCGCGACTTGCCCATCGAGGGCCGGAATTTGACCGGGGTTCATTTCGCCATGGAGTTTCTCACGGCGAATACCAAGGCCGTGCTCGGTCAAAAAGAGCCTAGTCCTATTCTGGGTACGGGGAAGGATATCGTCGTGATTGGTGGTGGCGATACCGGTACTGACTGCGTCGGTACGTCCATGCGCCATGGATGCAAAAGTCTATTGCAAATCGAAATCCTCCCGAAGCCGCCGCTGGAGCGTGCCGCGGACAATCCGTGGCCGGAGTGGCCGAAGACCTATAAAATGGATTACGGCCAAGAAGAAGCGGCCGCTAAATTCGGCGCAGATCCTCGAATCTATCAGACGACCGTAAAAAAATTTATCGGCGATGCCCAAGGCAAGTTAAAGGAACTCGTGACGGTAGAAATTAAATGGGAGAAAAATGACAAGGGCCAGTTTGTGCCTCAGGAGCAGTCTGGCACCGAGAAAACACGGCCGGCTCAACTTGTATTATTGGCGATGGGTTTTCTCGGGCCCGAGCAGGCTTTATTAAAAGAGATTAACGTCGAAACCGACGCGCGCTCTAACATTAAGGCTGAACACGAAAAGTATACGACGAGCCTCAAGAGCGTTTTTGCCGCCGGCGATTGTCGGCGCGGGCAAAGTTTAGTCGTCTGGGCGATCAACGAAGGTCGCGGCGCGGCCCGCGAATGCGATCGTTACCTGATGGGCACGACGGATCTGCCGTAAAGCGCGGTGTGCGCTGCTCAGTCAGTTCGAGATTTTTATAAATCCCAACTCACACCTGCCGTGGGGAGCAGGGGTAACATCTCGCGGGGCTTCCGCTTCACGGTGAGGACGCCGCCGCTGACGCTCGTGTCGTAGTCGTAGGCGATCGCGTTGCTCTGATCATAGGCGTTAAAAATATCAACGAAGACCTTCAGCTCCCCGTGGCGCAGGGCAATCGTGCGCGAAGCTCGTAAATCAAGCCGATGATAAGCGGCCAATTGCGCTCCTAGGGTTGCGCCAAAGCTGCGGACGGTGACTCGTGAGCCGGTGCTCAAGGTGGCGAGCGAATAGTTTACCAACGTGATGGGCCAGCCCGTGTGATATTGCCACGCAGCGCTGAAGCGCCATTGGGCGTTCGGGCTGTAAGTGAGATCAGCATAGAAAGCATGGCGCTGATCGCGCAGTCCGGGCAGAGTGACGAGGCCAATTTTTTCGCGGGCCTGCGAGAGGGCGTAACTGATCGTCCAGTCAAATTTCCCCTGACCACGGCGCTGCGCGAGTAACTCAACGCCTTGGGCTTCGGCCGAACTCGGTGTGAGCAAGAGGCGATCGGTTTGGGCTTCGGGAAAAACATTGTACGTATCGTAACGGTTGAGCCAGTGCGGGCGCGGATGAGCAGTCAGGCGCTGGTAGGCTTCGACGCGAAGGTTGAGGCCCGACGCAAAACGGTGATCGAGGCTCAACACGCGGTGTTGGGCTTGCTCCGAGCGTTGGAAGGTGGGGTCGCCAAATTGTACGGGCAACTCGTGCAACCCTTGGGCTTGCGCATAAACTCCCCACGCCGCCCGCAAGGTGGTGCGCGAACTGAGGGTAAGTGCGGCGTTCAATCGTGGGCTGGTATCCGCATCCTGCGATGCCGTGTGGCGGTCAAAGCGCAGGCCCGGTTCGAGCGTTAAGGCGGGAGTAACGGCGAGGCGTGGCGCGAGGAACAGGGCGGTCGTCGTATCTCTGGGCGACGGTGCGAGTGTAATTGTGCGCGGCACTCCGCTGAGGACCCCGCCGCTGACTACGGGATCTTCGCGGAAAAGGTGGTAGGAATAATCGGCGCCCGATTGGGCAAATTCCCATCCGCCGCGGAGATAAAAAGTGGAGCTGGCCCCGTAGCTCCAGTCTTGGCGCAGATCGTAAGTGGCCAATGAGCGACGGTCGCGGAGGTTGATTTGGTAACGATTGCCGTAAAGTCCGCTGCCGTCGCGGTGCCACGTAAGCCACGAAGCGGTGGCGACGGTTTCGGCGGACACATTATGATCAAATTGCGCGCGCCAGCGCCCCCAGAGGTAGTCGCTGTTGTAGGCGCTGCGTAGTTCAGGTCCGTTATCGTCCAGCACGCGCAAGGTGTCGCCGGAGTGGAGCGCGTGCAGTGATACGGTATGGCCGGGGGCGAGATCAAACTCGGCCTTGGTGTAGGCATCCCAGTAACGCGGGAAAATATCGTCGGCACGGCCTTGGGCGCGCAGCGCAATATCGGGATAGCCGCGCCGGATGCTGCCGAACCACCGGCCCGATCCCTCCGGGAAAGTGCCGGCGGCGCCCGCGCGCATGCTGGTGAGGCTTAGTCCGAGAGAGGCCTTGAGCTTTTGCCCGTTGGCACTGAGCGTTTCCATCGTGAGCACCCCAGCGGCACGATTACCGTAGTCGGCATTAAAACCGCCGGTCATGAGGTCAAGTTGACGGATCGTGTGAAGGTCGATGATCGAAAGAGCGCCATCGACATCTTTGAGGTGAAATGGCTCCAGCAAATCAGCTCCGTCGAGGCGAACGAGCAGTTGTCTTTGCGGCGCGCCGCGCACCCAGAACTTAGCGGTGAAATCATCAGCCGTAACTCCGGGCAACCGCGCGATGGAGCGGAATAAATCTTCGCCCGCTTGCGGCAGGCTTTCCAGATCGCGTTGGCTCAAGGTTGAGGGCGAGCCAGCGCCAGCGTCCGACAGATCAAAATGGCTGGGCGTGACCACAAAGCGCTCAAGCTGCACGGTTGGCTCCGCTTTGGTTGGAGCGCGCTGGGCATTGAGCGAGAGGGCGGAGGCGGTTAGGAGCGCGCTCGTAACCGCCCATCGATAGGGAGACGGATTCATTTCATTAAAGACTGTCAGGATTATCAGACGAAAAATAGCGCGGCATGTGGGTAAAGCTTAAGGCCGCAGGGCGGCCGACTGGGGTTTAGTGGTCAGCGCAAAATTATCCGTGCGGAACGGAGTGACGGGCAGGCCATCATAGGAGAAAAGATTACAGACGGGGTTGTCTGCCCAGGCATAGCGCACCGCGAGTGGGGCCGGCACTGCGTCGCTCCAGACCTCGACTTGGTCGGGGGCAATAATTTTTCCACTCGCCCCATGCCAGACATGGTCGGCCCCGCAGATGGCGAATCCTCGAGCTTCCTGCACATCAAAAGCGCGCAGCGTGCTACCAAAACAGTCGATCGTGAGGGTGGCTTTATTTCCGACGATTTGGAGGTTTTTAAATTCAGGGCTGCGGTAGGGGAATTTCAGACCATAATCTTGGACGAGGGCCCAGCGCACGAGGCGGGAGGCGATATCGCGTTTATTGCGTGGGTGAATGTCTTTGCCCTCGCCGAGATCGATGATGACCGCTTGCCCAGTGTGGGGCAGGTGCAGCGCTTTCGTCTGGCTTTCGCGCAGTTCCGCCCAAGCGCTTTCGCCAGGGATAGCTTGTTCGTCTTTGAAATCGGCGAGTTGGACCCAGTAAAAAGCGAGATCCGGCTGTTGCCATTCAGCGCGCCACTGCTCGATGAGCAGCGGGAATAAATCGGCGTATTCGTAGGCGCGACCAGCATTGTTCTCCCCCTGATACCAAATTACTCCCTTAAGCCCGTAGCCGAGGGTGGGGTGCACCATGCCGTTAAAAATATTGCCCGGCCGACCATTGCCGGTGAGCCAATTGCGGGGATCTTGGGGAGCGGGTTTAAGGGGCGGTTGGGCCTGAGCGTTGGCTGCTTTCCATTGAGCCATGGCTAGCTCGTGGTCAGTCTGCACTTGGCTGGAAAGCAGGGCTTTTTCCTTTTCGGTGGTGAAGCCTAGCAACACTTGAAAGCGGCCATCTTTTTCAATGGTAGACCGGCGCATCCACGCCTCGGCGGCAGAACCGCCCCAGGAATTATCGATCAAACCTACGGGCACGCCAAGAACTTCATGCAGATAGCGGCCGTATAAAAAGCCGATGGCGCTAAATTTACTCGCTTTCGCTGGAGTAGCTGTCTGCCAGGCTCCTTTAAAATCATTCTGCGGTTCTTGGGTGCCGACCATCGGGACCGAAATGAGACGAATTTGTGAATGGTTGGCGTTCGCAGCTTCGAGATCACCATTCCAGTCGTTACTCAGCTTAAACTGCATGTTAGACTGGCCGGAGCACATCCAGACTTCACCCACGAGCACGTCTTGAATAATTCGCGTGGTTGTGCCTTTGATCGTGATGGTTCGGGGGGCCGTATTCGCGGGCAAGGCGGCCAGCTTAACGGACCATTTGCCATCGGTCCCAGCGATGGCAGTTTGTTTATCGCCGGCGAAGGTGACGGTGATTTTTGTACCCGGCGTATCCCAGCCCCACAGGGGATTGGACTGCTTTTGCTGCAGCACCATGTGATCGCCTATAATAGCGGGGAGTTTAAGTTCCGCCCGTAAAGCGGAAGCGAGCGTGAGCGCGAAGATAAACAGAGTGCCGATAATTTTCATGGGGAAAAGGGCAAGCTGACCAGAGGGCTGTTTGGCCCGAGGTGAGCGGAGAGGTAGAGAATGACAACGCAGGATTCTGCGGTTGTAAAGTCCACCCTGCGCTTACGAGCAAGTGCGCTAGTCCTACTCCCTGACTTGGCCCGTGCCGCGCACCAGATATTTATAAGTGGTCAATTCTTCCAAGCCCATCGGACCGCGGGCATGGAGTCGATCCGTGCTGATGCCGATCTCTGCGCCGAAGCCAAATTCGTGGCCGTCATTAAAACGGGTCGAGGCATTCCAGAGCACGACGGCACTATCAACGCCGGCGAGAAATTTTTCTGCAGTCGCGCGGTCCGCTGTCACAATGGTGTCTGTATGGTGAGAGCCATGCCCCTCAATATGCGCGATCGCCGCCGGGCAATCGTCGACAATTTTGACGGCGAGAATGAGATCGAGAAATTCGGTGCGAAAATCTTCAGGCGTGGCGGGCTGAACAGGGAAATTGTTTTCAGCGAGAATCGCGAGGGCGCGGGGCTCGGCGCGCAGTTGAACGCCACGGGCCGTCAAGAGTTGCCCCGCACGCGCTAAAAATTCATCAGCGATCTCGCGGTGCACCAAGAGCGTTTCCAGGGCATTGCAAACCCCCGGGCGGGAGCATTTGGCATTCACGGTAATGTTGGCCGCCATTGCTAGATCGGCGGCGCGGTCCACGTAGAGTGCGCAAATTCCATCGTAATGTTTGATGACCGGAACGCGGGCCTGCGCCGTCACGGCCTCGATTAGACCGCGACCGCCGCGGGGAATCAGCAAGTCAATCACGCCGACTGCTTGGCTGAGTAAGCGCACGGACTCGCGATCAGTCACCGGAATCAGTTGGACCGCCGTGGCCGGCAATCCCGCTCGGAGTAAGCCGCGCCCAAGCGCGGCGGCGATGGCCAGATTGGAGTGCAGCGCTTCGGAGCCACCGCGCAAAATGACGGCATTGCCGCTTTTGAGGCAAAGCCCAGCGGCGTCGGCCGTGACATTGGGGCGCGATTCATAAATGAAGCCGATGACACCCAGCGGCACGCGTACTTTAGAAAATTGTAAGCCGTTGGGTTGGGTCCATTCCGTGATTATTTTCCCCACTGGGGCGGGAAGCGCCGCGATCTTTCGCAACCCCTGAGCGCAGGCGGCAAGGCGCGTAGGATTTAATTGGAGGCGGTCGATGAGCGTGGCCGTTTGGCCGGCTTGCCGAGATGCGGCGACATCGCTGGCGTTGGCTTGGAGAATGGTAGCCTCCGCGGCAAGTAGTTCATCCGCCATTGCGTTGAGGGCCGTATCGAGCTGCGTCGATGAGGTGCCCGCTAGGATGCGGGCAGCAGCTCGCGCTTGCTGTCCAAGTTGGGCGATGAGTGGGTCAAGATCAGCCATGATACTCAGCGGGCGGAAAAATAAGTGCCGACGCGTTTACCAGTGACAATGGCTGCCAGCAGTCCCGCTCGGCGGCCGCTCGCAATCGCTACTGGAATGCCGGCTTTAACGGCCAATTGCGCGGCTTGCAATTTCGTCACCATTCCACCGGTGGACAATCGGCCTTTTTCATCACGCACTAACGACGCGACTTCGGCGAAGTCGCGCACGAGCGGCACCACTTGGCCGGTGGCATTCAGGAGGCCATCGACGCTGGTAAGAATGACTAGCAGATCCGCTTTGATCAGAATGGCGACTTCAGCGGAGAGCCGATCATTATCGCCAAAATTCAATTCCTCGACCGCGACAGAATCGTTTTCGTTAATAATCGGGACGACGTTCCTGCGCGTGATGAGGTGGGCGAGCGTGTTGCGGGCGTTATCATGGCGGGTGCGGCTATCGAGATCGTTGTGGGTGAGTAGCAGCTGTGCGACAGCTAACCCCTGCCGGGCAAACGCACTAGCGTAAATGTGCATCAGCTGGGACTGGCCGACGGCGGCGCACGCTTGTTTGGCGGCGAGTTGCTTGGGCCGGGTTGCGAGGCCGAGGGTCGCTAGACCAGCAGCGACGGCGCCACTAGAAACAATAATGCATTGGTGGCCGGCTCGAACGAGTGCACCCACCTCGCGGGCGAGCCGAGCGATTTGTGGCCGGCTTAAACCGACACCTCGTTCGGTGGCGAGAATGCCAGAGCCGAATTTGAGGACGATGCGTTGGGGACGTTGCGCCATGAATTCCCAGCCTAGCGCGGGTGGCCAGCGCAACAAGCCGGAATCATGGATATGTCTTATTTGCAAAAGCAAGTACCCGTGTTGATTCGAAACTTCAAGGGAAGGCTCCGCGGGTCTAGGTTAACCTATGACACGGGGGCGGAAGCTATGACACGTCCACCTCTTGTCCGCCCCGAATGGGTGTCGTCTGATGGACTTAACACAAAAGCAGTTTTCCGTCCATGCCCACAAATTCCTACCCCCATTACGCGTCCATTTGTACCCCATCCAATGGGGGTGAATATGTGACGGAAGGTATGTTGGGTCGCCAGCCATCGTTCGTCCGCGCGTTGACGCGGACCACTTGAAATGAAAGCATGGTATTTGTCATCCCCATGCCGACCGTTGCTGCCTTGCCGCTTATTTTTGATCTGGACCTGCCCGATCTCGCCCTCGCGCGGGGTGGCGTAGTCCTTTCCCATCACGCTCGTGGCTGGTGGTGGAGCCGGGCGGGAGACACGCCAGAATCGCCGCAGAAAAATATCCCGACTGTATTGTTGGTGCATGCCTTAACTGGCAGTGCGGAGGCCGGTGGACCTGAGGGGTGGTGGGCGCCGCTGTTGGGTCCGGGATGCGCGATCAATCCAGCACATTATCGCATTCTTTGCTTAAACAATCTTGGATCCTGTTACGGCAGCAGTGGACCCGGCGTGGCCGGTTTTCCTACGGATAAAAATATTGATCTCACCAGTCTCGATATTTCCCGCGCGCTGTTGCTGGCGCTCGATAAACTCGGGATCGATCGCGTGCATTTGACGGCGGGGGGTTCGCTCGGCGGTATGGTGACGCTCACGCTCGCGGCGTTGGCTCCCGACCGCTTTGAGCGACTCGCTCCCTTGGCGACGAGTGTGGCGGCCAGTGCTTGGGTGGTTGGCTGGAATCATGTGGCCCGGCAGATTTTACGACTGGATCCTGGTTACCCTCATCAGGTGGGTCGCGGGCTCGAGCTTGCGCGGCAATTGGCAATGTTGACTTATCGTGCCGAGCCGGGGCTCGATGCGCGGCAACCGCGGTCGGCCACCATTCAGCCCAGCGAGCCCGGATACCCCGTGCAGCGTTACTTGGAGCATCAAGGGAAAAAATTGCGCGAGCGTTTTGAGGCGCAAGCCTACGAGCTGCAACTCGCCGCGATGGATCATCACGACTTGCGCCTCCCTTTGCCGGGCGACACGGTGCCAGCCATTAGGCGGATTCGCGCTTCCACCCTCGTGGTTGATGTGGACACTGATCAACTTTTCACCCCAGCCCAAGCCGACGCTCTCGTGCAACATTTACAACAAGCGGGGGCGTTGGTGGAGCGGACCACCGTGCGTAGTATTCACGGCCACGATGCGTTTTTAATGGAGTGGGCGACGCTGGGACCTATTTTGACCCGAGCCTTGCAGTTGCAGGCTCCCCAAAAATGAGCGAACGTTGGCAGGTTTATAAATTTGGAGGCTCCTCCCTCGGCACATCTGGGCGTTTGCCGCGAGTGCTTGAGTTGGTGGCCGCGGCGGCGCGTCCCCTTGCGCTCGTGGTTTCGGCCCTCGGCGATAGCACTGATTGGCTGATTCTCGCTGCGCGCTCAGCGGAGGAAGGAAATATTAGCCAGGCTCGCCGCCAACTCGCGCAAGTACGTGAACTAGCCACCGCGACCGGTCGAGCGGTCCTTGATAGCCAAGGCCAAAAAGGACTGAAGCACGATTTGGAAGAAATTCTTACCCCGATTGAGCGATTACTCTCGGGGATTGAGTTAACGCGGGAATGCTCACCGCGAACGCTTGATTCAATTATCAGTGTTGGCGAACGCATCTCAGTGGCGTTGCTCGCCCGCGCGTTGGTTGAGAGAAACGTCCCAGCTATCCCCGTGGATGCGCGCGATTTTGTGGTCACGGATGCTATGCATGGCGCAGCTACGGTTGATAAAGCTGAAACGACGATCCGCTTTAACGCGCTGCAGTCGCAGTGGATCGGCCAAGTGCCGATTTTTACCGGCTTCATTGGTCGCACCAGGGATGGCCACACCACGACCCTCGGTCGCAATGGTTCTGATTATACGGCAACCCTCGTGGCGGGCTTATTAAAAGCGAGTGCCGTCACCGTCTGGACAGACGTCTTGGGCGTTATGACGGCGGATCCTGCTCTCGTGCGCGAGGCTTCGCCCGTGGATCGGTTATCGTACGATGAAGCTTTGGAACTCGCCTATTTTGGCACCCGGATGTTTCACCCGCGCACCATTATTCCGCTGCGCGAATGTGGCGCGGCGTTGGTGATTCGCAGCACGACACAGCCGGATGCTCCCGGTACGCGCATTGATGCAATGGGTAATCCCGATCCTAATCGCCCTACCTGCGTTACAAGCTTGGAGCGGCTCACTCTGCTCGGCGTACAATCACGCCGGACCGGCTTGGGCCGTCCTTTGGGCGGACGCATTTTAGCCGCACTTAACGAAGCCGGTGTTCGTGTTTGGATGACGACGGAATCTACGCTCGGCCAATCATTTTCAGTGGTCATTCCTGCCCAGGACGAAGCCGCCGCTCGGCGCAGTGTGTCGGAGGCCTTGGCGCCAGAGCTGCAGTCGGGTGATCTTCGGATCGAACCCGTGCTCTCGCCCGTGACATTGGTAACCTTGGTCGGAGAAAATATGGCCGGACGCCCTAATGTTGCCGGAAAATTCCTGAACTCCATCGGCGAAGCAGGTATTGCGGTGCGGGCGGTTGCGCAGGGGGCTTCGGCTCGGAGTATTTCATGCGTGGTGGACGCCGACCAGACGGCCACCGCGGTGCGAACCGTACACGGGGCCTTTAATTTGGCGCACACTGAAATTAGTGCGTTTCTGCTCGGGAAGGGTGTCGTCGGCGGTAGCTTATTGAAGCAAATTGAACGGCAAAATCAGGCGTTGGGTCGCGAGCACGATGTGCAGGTGCGATTGGTCGGCATCGCCTCGAGCGGGGGCGCTTTATTTGTCGAAGATGGCCTGCCGGCTGCGACCGCCGTAACGCTTTTGCTTGCGGCGCTCAAAGGGGGCAAGGTGGTGCGAGATGTAACTTCATTATTGGAGAAACTTGCCCGGTTACCTAATCCGGTGCTGGTCGATTGTTCGGCCGCGCCCGGGATGGAGAAACTTTATCGCGCCGCCTTTGCTTTGGGCATTAATGTGGTCTCAGCTAACAAGCAGCCACTCGCTCTGCCCCAAGCTGAATGCGATACGTTGCGCGATGCGGCGCGGCGGCATTTCCGCGCGTATCATTATGAGACAACCGTGGGTGCGGCGTTACCAGTTATCGAGACGCTCAAGAATTTGGTGCGCACAGGTGATCACGTTATCACGATTGAAGGGGCCTTTTCTGGCACCTTGGGTTTTCTCTGTGACCGACTCGTGCAAGGCGATGCGCTATCGGCGGCCGTGCGTAAGGCCCGCGATTTGGGCTACACCGAGCCGCACCCACGTGATGACTTATCCGGCCTCGATGTGGCTCGTAAGGCGATCATTCTGGCCCGCGAACTTGGGTTGCAGGTGGATTTGACGGATGTGGTGCTCGAGCCATTCGTTCCGGCAGAAAATTTACGTGAGGACGACCCCGAGAAATTCTTAGCATCGCTCACGAGCCTAGATGCCTCGGTGGCCGCACGGGTGGCCGCCTGTAAAGCGCAGGGTAAGCTGCCACGTTATCTAGCTCGGATCACGCCCGGTGCCCTTGGGCCTAAGGTTTCCGTGGGACCTATCGAAGTTGAGGTCGCTCATCCTGCCGCCGCCTTGCGCGGGGCGGAGGCTTTTGTCGCTTTTCATACCGAACGTTATCGAGAATATCCTATGGTCGTACGTGGAGCGGGAGCTGGTGGGGAAGTCACCGCAGCTGGCGTATTGGCTGATATTTTGCGTTTGGCGCAGAATATTCGCGGCCGCCGCTAGGATAAGGCCGCGTACCCGACTGAGTGGGACAAATATGCTCAATTGCATAATTAATTCTGAGACAAGTATTGACAGGGTATGGGCCGATTTGCACTTTTCGCGTGTCCCATGAATTCCAGCGTAACACTTATTGCGCTTATTACCGTCGTCCTAGCCATTGTGGCTACGGACCCGAATACACATGGGCGGCTCGCCAAAGCCACTAGCTCCTAAGAGAAAAAAATCTCAAAATCAGGAAGCCGCCCACCGAAAAAGGGGCGGTTTTTTTATTTTACGCATATGACGCAATCCCCCCACCCGTTCCCGAACCAATCCTCGCCGTGTTGCCATAATCTCGACAATATCATCTAATCTTTACCCCCATGGAATCAGGCAAACGCTATAGTCAAGTTGTCACTGACGGTCCTAGCCGAGCGCCAGCTCGGGCCATGATGAAAGCCGTCGGCTTTACCGACGCCGACCTAAGTAAACCGTTGATTGGCATTGCCAACACTTGGACAGAAATCGGGCCCTGCAATTTCCACCTGCGCACTCTGGCTGAGCAGGTTAAGGCCGGCGTCCGCGCGGCTGGTGGCACGCCCTTGGAATTTAACACCGTCTCAATATCAGACGGGATCACGATGGGCACCGAGGGGATGAAAACCTCGCTGATCAGTCGCGAGCTAATCGCTGACTCGATTGAACTCGTGGCTCGCGGTAATAGTCTCGACGGCTTGGTTTGTCTTTCTGCCTGCGATAAAACTAATCCCGGGGTCATGATGGCGTTGGCCCGGATGGATATTCCCGGTTTGGCGCTCTACGGCGGTTCAATCAATCATGGGCACCACCAGGGTAAGTCTCTCACCATTCAAGATGTCTTTGAGGCCGTGGGGGCTTTTAACGCCGGCAAGATCGATCAGCAAGAATTTCAAGCGATCGAAAATGCCGCCTGTCCCACGGCTGGCGCCTGCGGTGGGCAGTTCACTGCCAATACCATGGCCACTATTATGGAGGCCATTGGGATTTCGCCGGTCGGCCTTAATGGCATCCCGGCTACCGATGCAGCGAAAAACCAAGCAGCCTTTCGTTGCGGCGAACTGGTCATGGACTTAGTGCGAAAAAATTTAAAGCCGTCGCAGATCATGACGCGCCCCGCTTTCGAGAATGCCATTGCATCGGTCGCCGCTTCCGGCGGTTCAACGAACGCCGTGCTGCATTTATTGGCGCTGGCGCGGGAGGCGAATGTGGCTTTGCAGATTGATGAATTTGATACGATCAGTGCCCGCACTCCGACGATCGCCACCCTTAAACCCGGCGGGCTCTACACGGCAGTCGAAATGCATCAGGCTGGGGGTATTTCCCTCCTGCTTCGCCGTCTCCTCGAGGGCGGCTTGTTGCATCGGGACTGCCTCACGGTCACGGGGCGGACCATTGCGCAAGAAGTGGCGTCGGCTCCCGAGACGACTGGGCAGCAGGTCATTCGCCCCACCAACAAACCATTTAAACCAACTGGCGGACTTGTCATTCTGCACGGTAATTTGGCGGAAGAGGGCGGTGTACTCAAAGTGGCCGGTAGCGCCATAAAAAATTTCCGTGGCCCCGCCCGAGTTTTTAACAACGAGGAAGATGCCATGGCTGCGGTTAATGCGCAAAAAATTGCGCCCGGTGATGTCGTGGTGATTCGCTACGAAGGACCTAAGGGCGGCCCTGGGATGCGCGAAATGCTCGGGGTCACCGGAGCACTCGCGGGCGCGGGTATGGCTGAAACAGTCGCGCTACTCACCGATGGGCGTTTTTCCGGTGCTACGCGCGGTTTCTCGATTGGCCATGTTGCGCCCGAGGCCTTCGTGGGTGGACTCATCGCCCTCGTGCGCGAGGGCGATCCGATCAATATCGACGTGGCAACTCGACGTCTGCAACTCGACGTACCGTCCGCGGAATTAGCGGCGCGGCGGAAAAATTGGACGGCGCCCACGCCTCGCTATTTACGCGGCGTCATGGCTAAATATGCCAATACCGTTTCCTCCGCTGCGGTCGGCGCAGTTACCAATTAAGTATTTTTTATTTCTTCAAAACTTTACCTAGCATAATATGAAACTCACTGGCGCAGAAATCATTTGGGAGTGTTTACAGAAAGAAGGGGTCGACGTCGTATTCGGTTATCCGGGTGGGGCGATTTTACCCACCTACGATGCGATGACCAAATATCCAAAAATCCACCATGTGCTCGTGCGCCATGAACAGGGCGCTACCCACATGGCGGACGGTTATGCTCGGGCGAGCGGCAAAGTCGGCGTCGCCATCGCCACCTCCGGCCCCGGCGCGACCAACATGGTCACCGGTATCGCCACCGCGATGATGGACTCCTCGCCGATCGTGTGCATCACCGGCCAAGTGGGTTCAAAGGCGATCGGGACTGATGCGTTTCAAGAAACTGATGTGACCGGCGTTACCTTGCCGATTACCAAGCATAATTACCTGGTGACAAAACCCGGCGACATCGCCCGCGCTATTCGCGAGGCATTCTACATTGCTAAGAGTGGTCGTCCGGGACCGGTTTTGGTGGATATTACCAAGGACGCTCAGCAGATGACGGCGGAATTTGATTGGGAGGGTGCGGCCCCCCGCTTGCCGGGTTATCGCCCCAGCTACCATGCGCCGATGTCAGAATACGCGCGCGCCGCCGATCTGATTAATTCGGCCAAGCGTCCGCTCATTCTGGCCGGGCAGGGTATTCTTAAATCGGGCACCACCGCGGAAGTGCTCGCGCTGGCCAAGAAGGCCGGAATTCCCATCACCACCACCTTGCTCGGGATCGGCGTGATTCCCGCTTCCTCGCCCCTCAATTTGGGCATGATGGGCATGCATGGGGAAGCTTGGGTCAACCAAGCTATTCAGCAAGCCGACTTGCTGATCGCGCTCGGCATGCGCTTCGATGATCGCGTTACCGGCAACCTTAAGACTTACGCCCAGCACGCTAAGAAAATCCACGTCGATATTGATCCGACCGAGATTAATAAAAATGTCCCGGTCGATGTTGCCTTGATCGGCGATTTGCGTGAAGTGCTCTCGCTGATTGAACCGCAGGTTAAGAAAGCCGCGCATTCCGATTGGTGGACTTCAATTGACGCTCAACGCGGGGATGCCGCCGTACGTGACATCCAGGCTTTACCTGATAGCGGGCATCTCTACGCGGCGCACGTCATCAATGATCTTTGGCGTCTGACTCAGAAACGTGACACGATCGTGGTCACGGATGTGGGTCAGCATCAAATGTGGGAGGCGCAATATTATCGTCACGAAAAACCGCGCTCGCTGATTACCTCCGGTGGTTTGGGTACGATGGGCTTCGCCTTGCCGGCGGCCATCGGCGCTAAATTCGCCTGCCCAGATAAAGATGTCTGGGTTGTCGTCGGTGACGGTGGCTTTCAGATGACCTCGTGTGAATTGGCCACGGCTGAGCAGGAAGGCATCAAGGTCAATGTAGCTATTATTAATAACTCTTTCCTTGGCATGGTGCGTCAATGGCAGGAATTTTTCTACGACAAGCGCTATGCCGCTACGCCCATGACGGGCCCAGATTTCGTCAAGTTAGCGGAAGCCTATCGTCTCAAAGGGCTGCGCTGTAACCAACGCACTGACGTTAAATCCACCGTTGAAAAAACCCTCGCCGCTAAGGGTACCGTCGTCATCGATTTCGTCGTGGAGAAAGAAGACTCGGTCTTCCCCATGGTCCCCGCGGGGGCCGATCTGGATAAAATGATCCGCCGGCCCAAGCAGGATGTGATGCTGGAATCGGGCTCAGACCAAGACTGGGAAATGCCGGCCGCTTCGGCCGCTCCCGTAGAAACAAGCGCCCCGGCCCGCGGCCGTGGTAAAACTTTGCCGACTGCTAAAAAAGCAACCCGGCCCGCTCCGCGTAAATCTCCTCGCCGTTAAACTTATCCTCTCATGGCTAAACATACTCTCATCGCTTACGTGGAAGACGTCCCCGGCGTCCTCAATCGCGTCTCCTCCCTCTTTCGGCGGCGCAATTTCAACATCGATTCCCTGACCGTTGGTCGGACCGAGCAGGTGGGTGTTTCGCGCCTGACCGTGGTGGTTGAGGCGACCGATGCGGGCGCGCGCATCGTCGAGGCAAATCTCTACAAGCTCGTCAATGTCCTGCGGGTTGACGATCTGACCCACAAATCAGCGCTCATGCGCGAACTCGGCCTCGTGAAGGTCAAGGTCACTCCGCAGACTCGCGCGCAAGTGCTCCAGCTCGTCGAGGTCTTCCGCGCTCGCGTGGTGGATGTTGATGAAGAAACGCTCGTCATTGAAGTAACCGGCACGCCCGAGAAAATCGGAAAATTCGAACTCGTGCTCCGGCCTTACGGCATTGTCGAGATTGTGCGCACGGGCGCGGTGGCGATGGCTCGTGGCAGCGCATTGCTGTCGTCGGCACCGCCGCTGGTTCGCACCGATACTTCAGCGGATCATGGCAACAATGACTCCGGTCTTTCGATGTCAGTTTAATTTATCTCTAACGCTTACCTCTTAATTCTCAGTTTCTACTACCATGGCTAAAATATACTACGACAAAGACGCAAACCTCTCACTCATCCGCCGTAAAAAAGTCGCGATCATCGGCTACGGCTCTCAGGGCCATGCCCATGCCCTCAATTTAAAAGAGAGTGGGGTGCAGGTGCGCGTGGGTCTTGCGCTCAAAAGCAAGTCGGTGGCTAAGGCCAAAAAAGCCGGTCTCACCGTGTGCTCGGTGGAGGCCGCTGCGCAGTGGGCTGACGTCATCATGGTGCTGGTGCCGGATCATATCCAAGCCCGCCTCTACCGCGAATCGATTGCTCCGCACCTCACGGCGGGTAAGATGCTGATGTTCGCGCACGGCTTTAATATTCGCTTTGGGGGAATCGTTCCGCCGAAGAATGTCGATGTCACGATGATCGCGCCCAAGTCGCCCGGCCATCGCGTGCGGGAAGTTTTCCAAGAGGGCGGCGGCGTCCCCGGCCTTATCGCAGTTTATCAAAATCCAACCGGGCAAGCCAAAAAATTGGCGTTATCCTACGGTCGCGGCATCGGCTGCACCCGCGCGGGGGTGCTGCAGACAACCTTTACCGAAGAGACCGAGACCGATTTGTTCGGCGAGCAAGCGGTGTTGTGTGGCGGTTGCGCTGAGCTGGTTAAGGCCGGCTTCAAGACGCTCGTCGACGCCGGGTATCAACCTGAGATCGCGTACTTTGAGTGCATGCATGAACTGAAGCTTATCGTTGATCTCATGTATCGTGGCGGCCTCAACTATATGCGCTATTCCGTCTCGGACACAGCGGAATGGGGCGACTACGTCTCCGGTCCGCGCGTCGTGACCAAACAGACGCAGCAAGAAATGAAGCGTATCCTGAAAGATATTCAGCAGGGCAAATTCGCCAAGCGCTTCATTGACGAAAATAATAAGTACGGGCGCAAGACCATGAATAAATTCCGTAATCAAGAACGCGGACAAAAGATCGAGGTCGTCGGCGCCAAGCTCCGAGCCATGATGCCGTTTCTTAATCCCATCACGATTAGCAAATGAGTCAGCCGTAACTGCTCGCACCGGTAAGCCTGCCGCTCGTTCGTCGGCCTTTTAGGGGCCTGGTGAAACCGGACAGGCTTACCTTTAATTTTAATTCTCACATTCATGTCTGACTACGTTCGCATTTTCGACACCAGTCTGCGCGACGGCGAGCAAGCCCCAGGTGCGTCCATGACTTCAGCTGAAAAGCTGGAAGTGGCGCGGGCGCTTGCGCGGTTGGGGGTAGATGTGATCGAGGCGGGTTTTCCGGCGGCCTCCCCAGATGATTTGGCTGCGGTCCAAGCGATTGCGGCTGAAGTCGGACAAGTGGCGGCGGCCGGTCGTCCCCAAAAAAAACCACCGATTATCTGCGGGCTCGCTCGTTGCACCCGCAAAGATATTGAGGCGGCTTGGCAGGGCGTTAAAGGGGCGCAGCGCCCGCGTATTCATACGTTCCTCGCCACCAGTGATATTCATCTGGAACATAAGCTGCGGATGTCACGCGCGGAGATGCTAGCTCGTGCGGTCGAGATGGTCGCTTTTGCTAAATCGCTGTGCGCCGATATCGAATTTTCGCCCGAGGATGCGGGGCGGAGCGATCCGTTATTTTTGTATCAAGTGCTCGAGGCGGTGATCAAAGCAGGGGCGACTACTCTTAATATTCCTGATACCGTGGGCTACACGATGCCCGATGAATATGGCGCTTTGATCGCGGGCATCATTCAGCATACCCCCGGGGCGAAAAATGTAATCATTTCAGTGCACTGTCATGATGATCTTGGTTTGGCCGTGGCTAATTCACTCGCGGGTCTTCGGGCCGGGGCGCGCCAAGCCGAAGTTACCATTAATGGCATCGGCGAGCGCGCCGGTAATGCCGCGTTGGAGGAAGTCGTAATGGCAATTCGGACCCGCGGCGAAAAATTTGGCTTAGCCACGGGCATCGATAGCACCCAACTTTGCCGCACGAGCAAGCTGGTCTCGCATAGCACTAATTATCCCTTGCCGCCTAATAAAGCCATCGTGGGAGCCAATGCCTTCGCGCATGAATCAGGTATCCACCAAGATGGGATGATTAAAAATGCGCAGACCTATGAAATTATGCGCCCCGAGGATGTGGGGGCGGTGCAGACCACGCTCGTTTTGGGCAAGCATTCCGGTCGCGCGGCCTTTTCAAAACGACTGGCCGAACTCGGCTATGCCCTCGAGGGCGACGCTTTGCTCAAGGCCTTTAATGAATTTAAGAAGCTCGCTGATCGTAAAAAGGCGGTGCATGACGCTGATCTGATCGCGCTGGCCTCCGATGAGCGCGCGACCGTCCCCGAGCTCTGGGCCTTAGAAAATCTTCAAGTCGTGTGCGGCACGACGAGCGTTCCTACCGCGACGGTGCGCTTGCGTGATCCTGCTGGTAAAATTCATAACTACGCTGCCAGCGGAACGGGTCCCGTCGATGCGGCCTATAAAGCGATCGATGCGATTGTTAAACTCCCAGTCACTTTACTTGAGTTTGGCATTAACGGCGTCACGGAGGGCATCGATGCCCTCGCCGAGGCTTCGGTGCGCGTGCGGCATGAAGATCAGCGCTCGAGTCATGGTCACGGTGCCGATACCGATATCGTAGTGGCTAGCGCAAAGGCTTATATCGCTTCATTGAACCAAGTGCTTTCCCGTCAAGCTACGCGTCGAGCTCAGCATCCTCAACAAACCCCCACCGTTTCAATTCATTCTCCATGAGCCAGAATCCCCAAACACTGTTCCAGAAAATCTGGGATAATCACGTCGTCGCCGAAGAGCCTGGTGCTCCCGCCGTGCTCTACATCGATCTGCACCTCGTGCATGAAGTGACCTCGCCGCAGGCTTTCTCCGTGCTCAAGGAGCGCGGCCTGAAGGTGCTGCGGCCTGATCGCACGGTTGCCACGATGGATCATTCTATCCCCACCAAAGGCGGCTACGAAGCCGCTGATGAAATGGGGCGGATTCAATTACGCTTACTCGAGGCTAATGCGTTGGCTCACGGCGTGCGGATCTATGGTTTGAATTCGGTGCAACGGGGTATTGTGCACGTCATTGGACCAGAACAGGGCTTTACTCAACCGGGCATGACTATCGTGTGTGGTGACAGCCATACTTCGACGCATGGTGCTTTTGGTTCGCTTGGCTTCGGTATCGGCACCAGCGAAGTAGGTCATGTGCTGGCCACGCAATGCTTGCTGCAGCGTAAAGCGCGGACCTGCGAAGTGCGCGTTGATGGCGCCCTTCGGCCTGGCGTAACGGCCAAAGATATTATTCTCGCCGTGCTGGCAAAAATTGGCGTCGGCGGCGGAACCGGCCACGTGTTTGAATATACTGGCTCGGCTATTCGCGCGCTCGACATGGAAGGCCGCATGACGGTTTGTAACATGTCGATCGAGGGTGGCGCGCGCGCCGGCATGGTGGCGCCGGATGATAAGACCTTTAATTATGTCGCGGGTCGTGAATTTGCGCCCAAGGGCGCCGCATGGGATCAAGCCGTGGCGCGCTGGCGTCGGTTGCCTACCGATCAGGGGGCGACTTACGATAAGACTGTCACGCTCGATGCCCACAGCCTTGAACCGATGGTTACTTTTGGCACCAATCCAGGGCAGGGCGTCGCGATTACCCAGCCACTGCCGTTGCCGTCGAGCTTAGCTGATGCCGCCGAGCGGGCCGGACTAGAGAAATCACTCGCCTATATGAAATTTGAAGCGGGGAAACCTATCCTGGGCCAACCGGTTGATGTCGTGTTTCTCGGCTCTTGCACTAATTCACGGCTCGTTGACTTGCGCGCGGCCGCCCAGCTGCTGCGGGGGCGCAAAGTTGCCTCGAGCGTTAAAATGATGGTCGTCCCTGGTTCACAGTCCGTTAAACAGGCGGCGGAAGCCGAGGGCTTGGATAAAATATTTAAAGAAGCTGGCGCCGATTGGCGGGAGGCTGGTTGCTCGATGTGCATCGCGATGAACGGCGATCAACTTTCACCTGGGCAATTGGCCGTCTCGACTTCCAATCGCAATTTTGAAGGCCGGCAAGGTAAAGGCGGTCGCACCGTGCTCGCCTCACCGCTGACCGCCGTCGCTACGGCAGTGGCCGGTTGTATTGCTGATCCGCGAGTTTTATTAAGCGGAGGTCAATCATGAGCGCACCTAAATTCACCACTCTCACCGCCCGCTGTGTCGTGCTGTCTAATAACGATGTCGATACTGACCAGATTATCCCCGCTCGTTTTCTCAAAGTAACCGATAAACTCGGCTTGGGCGAAAAACTTTTCTGCGACTGGCGTTATCTCGAAGATGGCTCGCCTAATCCCGCCTTCATTTTAAATCAGCCCGAAGCAAAGGGCGCCCAGATTCTAGTGGCCGGTAATAATTTTGGCTGTGGCTCCTCGCGGGAGCATGCCCCGTGGGCCTTGGTCGGTTGGGGTTTTCAGGCCGTTATTTCTCCGATGTTTGCCGATATTTTTAAAGGCAACTCGCTTAAAAATGGGTTGATTCCGGTCGTGATTCAACCGGCCGCGCACGCGGCCTTGCTCGCGGCGCGGGCTAAAAATCATGACCTCCCCGTGACGGTCGATCTGCGCGCTGCAACCGTGGCTTGGCCGGGTCAGAAGCCCATTAGCTTCCCGATCGATCCCTTCTCTCGCGCCTGCCTCTTGGATGGGGTGGACGAACTCGGCTATTTGCAAAAATTCGCGGGTCAGGCGCAAGCCTACGAAGCGCGCCATGCCTAAGAACCCTTCGCTTTCGTCCATCGAGATTTTTGATACCACGTTGCGCGATGGCGCGCAGACGGAAGGAATCTCGTATTCGGTCGATGATAAGCTGCGCATCGCGCGCAAGCTCGACGCATTAGGCGTGGCTTTTATCGAAGGCGGTTGGCCGGGTTCCAATCCGAAGGATGAAGTTTTTTTTGCGCAGGCGCGTTTGGAAACCTGGACTCACGCCAAATTAGTGGCTTTCGGGGCGACCCGCCGCGCCAGTCTCCAA
>CAMAVZ010000026.1:0-28438 GCA_945861645.1 Opitutus sp. GAS368
AACCTCGCCGCGCCGCTTAAGGCCCGCGGGGTTAATGTGATTGGGACCACCCCGGAAAGCATTGAAATCGCGGAAGATCGCAAATTATTCGCGGCGGTGCTCGAGCAATTAGAGATTCGTCAGCCACCCAACCGCACGGCGATGAACGAGACCGAGGCACTCGCCTTCGCGCATGAGATTGGTTTCCCCGTGCTGTTGCGGCCCTCTTTTGTCCTCGGCGGGCGCGGCATGTTTATCGTCTACAGCGAAGAAGAATTTAAAGCTGTCATCCGCCAAGCGTTTGAGGTTATGCCGGATAAGCCCGTGCTCATCGATAAGTTCCTCGAAGACGCGATTGAGCTCGACGTGGATTGTATCTGCGATGGCGAGACGGCCCTGATTGGCGGCATGTTGGAGCACATTGAGTTCGCTGGGGTGCATTCCGGTGATGCGGCCATGGTCATGCCTCCCCACACGCTGTCGGCCGCGATGTTGCAGACAGTGCGACAGGCCACGTACGCCTTGGCGAAGGCGCTCAAGGTGGTGGGGCTAATGAACATTCAATTTGCGATCAAGGATCAGCAGCTCTTTGTGCTCGAAGTGAATCCGCGGGCCTCGCGCACCGTGCCTTTTGTGGCCAAGGCGATTGGCGTGCCTCTGGCGAAATTAGCCGCTAAAGTCATGGCGGGGAAAAAATTGGCTGAGCTCGGCTTCACCCAAGAAGTGAAGCCTAAGCATTGGTGTGTGAAGGAAGCTGTTTTCCCCTTCGCGCGTTTCCCTGGGGCGCTGATTGTGATTGGGCCTGAGATGCGCTCGACCGGTGAAGTGATGGGCATGGATGATGATCTGGGCATCGCTTTCGCTAAAACTCAGATGGCCGCCAAGCCGGGTCTGCCGCTGAGGGGGAAAATCTTCTTGAGCGTTAAGGATGCCGATAAGCCTAGTGCCGTGGAGCTCGCCAAGAATTTTGTCGAACTGGGCTTCGCGATTGTTGCAACGGGTGGCACTGCCCGACTGCTGCAGCAAAGTGGCGTGCCGGTGCAATTTGTTAATAAACTTCTCGAAGGTCGGCCGAACAGTGTGGACCTGATTAAGAACGGCGAAATCCAGATGGTTATCAACACGCCCAAGGGCATGATGCCGCGCCTGGATGAGAACGCGATCCGGGCGGCGGCGGTGGCCAACTCAGTTTGTATCATGACGACTCTCACGGGCGCCCAGGCGGCACTCGGCGGAATCCGGGCGATGAAACAGAAGCGGGTAAACGTGCGCCCATTGCAGCAATATCGCGGCAATGTTGTGCCCATGTGATCAGGCTTATGTCGACCCCCGCCACGCTCGTTGCTCTCTTGCATGGCCCTGATCAGGCTGGGCTCGTCGCCAAGACGGCGAGTTGGATTTTTGCTCGTCACGGCAATATTCTGCACGCTGATCAACACCGTGACATGGAGGCCGGCGAATTTTTTCAGCGCATCGAATGGTTGCCTGCGGCCGACAGTGCCGCCGCGGAGCCGGCAGGATTTAAGGCCTTTGCGGCCACGCTTGGGATGGCCGCACAAGTCGCCCGCTCGTCGCATCGCCCCCGCGGGGCTTTATTTGTCTCTCGGGCTACGCATTGTTTTCATGATCTGCTTTTACGCGGAGTCGCGGGGGAGTTTGCCGGGGATTTCACTTGTGTGCTTTCCAACCATGTCGAGCTCGCCGCGGCGGCACAGCACTACGGACTTGCCTTCCATCATGTGCCGGTGACCGCCGAGACCAAGGCCCGCGCGGAAGCACAACAATTGGAGATTTTGCGCGCCGCGGGGGTGGAATTTGTGGTGCTCGCCCGTTATATGCAGGTCCTATCAGCTGAATTCCTGAAAAATTTTGGCCAGCCCGTGATTAATATTCATCACTCCTTTTTGCCCGCCTTTGCCGGTGGTCGGCCCTATCACCAAGCGCATGAACGGGGGGTTAAATTAATTGGCGCGACCGCCCATTACGCGACGGCGGTGCTCGATGACGGCCCGATTATCCAGCAAGATGTGGCCCGCATTACCCACCGGCACAATGTTGAGGATCTGATTCGCAAAGGCCGCGATCTGGAAAAATCAGTTTTAGCGCAGGCGGTGCGCTGGCATTTAGAAAATCGTATTCTGGTCTACGGTCAGAAGACGGTGGTCTTCGATTGAGGCTGCCGGTCGGACGTCTAGGCTGGGTCGAGGGCGGATCGGGCTATTTCAGGCATTTACAGGCGGCGGGGCATTTGCTCTCTTTCACGGTTCTATGAGTCAACTTCCTCCGCCCGCTCCCGATTCCCCTCCCGTTGATGCTGCGCCCGCTCCCGTGGCTGCCCCCAGCTTCGAAGTTATCGTGCATGCCTTTTGGGCGAAGAATCGTAATTTCATCTTCGGAATTTGCGCCGCCGCCTTGGTCGCGATTGTCGGGCGGGAAGGGTGGCAGTATTTTTCCGCTCAACGCGAGGCCGAGGTGCAAGCCGAATATGCCCGCTTGGCCGAGCAACCCACTAAACTGGCTGCTTTTGCCGAAGCTCACTCCGGTCATGCCCTAGCGGCCGTGGCGGCGTTAAAGCTGGCGGACAGTAAATTTTCCGCCGGCGACTTTGCTGGCGCCGCGACCGGCTACGCGCAAGCGGCCCGTCAGCTCAAAAACGAAGCCCTTGTGGGGCGCGCTCAACTCGGAGCGGCGATCAGCCAATTTAGCGGTAGCGATAAAACCGCCGGAGTCGCGGCCTTGAAGAAATTAGGCGCGGATGCCGCGGTTTTGAAGAGCGTACGGGCTGAAGCTACTTATCATCTCGCCTCCATCGCGGCGGCGGCTGGCCAAGCTGATGAAGTAAAGCAGTTGGCCGAACAGATCAGCCAGCTTGATGCTGCTGGGGCTTGGGCGCAGCGCGCCACAATGCTCCTGAGCACGCTGCCCGCCACTAGTCCTGCGACTGTGGCTCCAGCCGCTGCGCTTAATTTTAAAGTAGGGAAGTAATCCCTCTTTCCGCGAGACCAACTCCTGCACCGGCGGAGCGGCTTTCCGCAAATTGGTCGGGGCGATAGGATTCGAACCTACGACCTCCTGGTCCCAAACCAGGCGCTCTACCAGACTAAGCTACACCCCGTTACCAACGAGCGATCATGGCAGGGGCTTTTGTAGGGCGAGTCAACTCCGCAGGCAGAAAACTGCAATTGGGTTGCGAAATCCGCCTGCAAAAGGATTTGAAATCCTGCTTGCCTCACCCGTGGGGCCTCCACTACATACTTCTCTTCAAACTCTTAAACAAATGGATACTCTTTCTCGCGACAGTAATAACTCCGGCAGCATTTTGCCTCTTGTTGGCGTAATCGCCGGCGGTCTCGCCCTGGTCCTCTCGATCGTGGCACTCGTTAAACTTTCCACGATCCAAAAGACCGTGGCCGCGCAAGGCGACGAAGTCGCCAAAATCGCCACAATCGAGACCGAGGTGCGTTCTTCGGCCGCGAAGTCCGAGACTGACATCAAGGCTATTCGCACCGGAATCCAAGGCGCGCTTGATCAAGTTGGCGCTGAGATCGGCACCATCAACGGCAAGATTACCAAGATGGAAGAATCGCTCAAGGCTCGCGCCGCTGGTCCAGCGGGCAAAGGCGCGGGCGTGGCCACTGGCACGGTTGATGCCAACGGTAATTATGGCGTCGCCCCGGGTGACACGATTTCAAAGATCGCGAAGAAATTCGCCACCAAGGTCGACCATATTCTCGCCGAGAATCCTGGCCTAGATCCCGCCAGGCTGCGCGTGGGCCAGAAGATTAAGATGCCTAAGAAGTAATTTTGCTTTCAAAAATTATTGCCTCCAAGACCTCGTGTCCTGGGGGCATTTTTTTTGGCTAATCCCCTTTGTACTGCTGCTATGGCCCACGCGCCCCGCGCCCCTCGCATGACCTCGGTTCCTCCTAAGCCGCTGCGTTGGCAGAAAATTCGCACGGAGCCTCATGCGACGACGCGAATTTTTGATGTAACGCGCGCGATTTTCCAGCACCCGCAACGCGCGCGCGAGCAGAATTTTTTTGTAATCGAAGCCCCGGATTGGGTCAATGTGCTCGCCCTGACTCCCGATCACCAACTCGTGCTGGTGCGGCAGTTTCGTTTTGGGACTAATGATTTCTCTTTGGAAATTCCCGGCGGCGTGATGGAGCCCGGCGAGGATCCGGTTACGGCGGGGCTCCGCGAGTTGCGTGAAGAATCTGGTTACGTGGGAGCCCGGGCGCGCTTGCTGGGGAGTGTACGGCCCAATCCCGCGATGCAAAATAATTACTGCCATTTAGTCTTGGTGGAGGCCGCGCAGCGTTCGGCGGAGCTCACGTGGGATCCCGATGAAGAATTTGCCATCACTACCCAGCCCGTTGATGAAGTCTATGCGCTCGCTTATCACGGCGGGATTACTCACGCGCTCGTACTTAATGCGCTCTTATTGTTTACCCCTGTCTGGGCCGAATTAAAGCAGGCTAAATTAACGAGCGGCGTTTGACTTTACCCTCGCTGGAATTTCACTCTCGTTCCGCATGAAAACTACGGCTGTCGCCTCCTTGTTTGCCAACGCCCCCGCGGCCTTGGGCGCAGGGAGCAGTGGAAATCTGCCGACGGTCCTAGAACAGGAGATTCGCGCAATTTATCGCCGCAGCCCGCTTTATGCGGAGCGCTTTCCGCTGCATCCGGCGGCATTGCAGTGGTCTTGTTATCGTGATCTGCCTATTCTGACGAAGCAGGAGATTTTGACCCGCGGGCCCACGGCTTTTTTTGCTGACTACGCGGTCATTGAGCGCGGCTTGCAGGATAAAAAATACGAATACGAGCACACCTCGGGTTCAACCGCTCAGCCCATGACCGTGGTCATGGAAGAGGGTTGGTGGAATGCCCAATCGCGGCGGGCTTATCTCGCCCATCTGCAACTCGCTCCTTATGCGAGCCGCCCTTATCGTAAGGCCGTCCTCGCGCCGATTGGCTGTTCGAGTAATCTATGTCCCTATGAGGATCACCCTTTCCCGCATCGTTATTTTGATGGGACCGTTTACTTGAATCTATCCAGTGATCCTTTTGTTTTTGCGGAAGCGGAGTGGGATCGCATTGTGGTGGAATTACAGGCGCTCCAGCCCGAGGTCTTAGAAGGTGAGCCCGTTTATCTCTCGATGCTGGCGCGGGCGGTGCAGAAACGGCGAGTCGCCGTGCCCAGCGTACGCACCATCATTCTTACTTACGGCAAGGCCAGTCGCCAACACAGCCGGCGCATTGCCGAGGCTTTCCCCGCGGTGCAGGTCGATCTTTATGGGTCGACGGAGGCGGGCTATATTTTTGTGGGCGATGCATTTGGAGATAACCTGCGGGTCATTGACGGCAACGCGTTCGTCGAACTCGTGCCCTGGCGGGCGCTGGTGCCGGATGTTTTTCAGATCAACGTGACGACGCGGGAGCGCGAGGCCATGCCGCTGCTGCGGTATTCCACCGGAGATATCGTACAGCGTATGCCCACCGGCTACCGGATCTTGGGTCGCGAACGAGATTTACATTTTAATGCGGCGGGGCAGATCATTTCTTCAAGTGAGATTGATGCGGCTTTACCCGAGGTCTTCGCCTGCTGGCACTGGAGCTTAGTCCAAGTGTCTGATCTTCGCTGGGATTTTCAGTACGTTGCTGATGGCAGCGCCCCGCGGGGTATGGCGGAGGCGATTGCTAGCGCCCTCGGGGCGGGGGTGCGCGTTAATCTTTTTCGGCGTAAATTCATTCAACCGGCGGCGAGCGGAAAATTCTCGCTGCTCAAGCCACTGGGCCGCTGAGGCTACATGCTAGCTTCTCGCCCTCGGTAGGTTCACTAATAAAGAGAGAGGAGCGAGGCTGCTCCGTTTACATTCTGCGGGTTTATCGTATCTTTTTTTCTTTAAACTACCCTCGCCCTGCCATTCCCCCCGCACGTAGATTTGTAATGAATATCCTCGGTTCGCTCTTTAATTCCTCGATCGGCAAAAAAATCTTAATGGCCCTGACGGGGCTCGTACTGGTCGGTTTTGTCACAGGGCATTTGCTCGGCAACTTGCAGATCTTTCTGCCGCCGCAAAAAATTAATGCCTATGGGCATATGTTGGAGTCACTCGGCATAGGACTCTGGCTCGTGCGATTCTTCCTCCTCGCCTGTGTGGTCGTTCATGTGTGGGTGGCCATTCAGCTCACGCGGGAAAATAGCGCGGCGCGGCCCATGAATTACGGGGTGAATCACACTAACCGCGCCAGCCTCGCCTCGCGCGTAATGGCGCGTACCGGCCTCGTGGTGTTGGCTTTCTTGATCTATCACCTGCTTGATTTTACCTTCCGGGTGCAGCATCCAGAGTGGAGTCGGCATTCGTTTGCCTTGGCGGACGGCACGCTGGTTCGCGATGTGCACACCATGATGGTACAGGGTTTCAGCCGCCCTGGCGTCGCCTTTTTTTACATCCTCGCGGTCGGTTTACTTAGCTACCACTTGGCCCATGGCGTGGTGAGCCTTGTGCAGACGCTTGGTTTTAAAAACGAACGCTGGACGCGTGGCCTTGAGTACTTTGCTCGGGTATACTGCTGGGGCTATTTTCTCCTTAACGCCGCCATCCCGCTCGCCATTCTTGGCGGTTGGGTTAAGGCCCACGTTTAATATTTTTCGCCATGGCCAAACTTGATTCTAAGATTCCTTCCGGCCCGCTGGCCAATAAATGGCAGCAGCACAAGACGCAGATCAAACTCGTTAATCCGGCCAACAAGCGGAAATACGAAATCATCGTGGTTGGGGCTGGTCTCGCGGGCTCTTCGGCGGCCGCCACGCTGGCAGAGCTGGGTTACCGCGTGAAAAGTTTTGTGTTCCAGGATAGTCCGAGGCGCGCTCACTCGATTGCGGCCCAGGGCGGCATCAATGGCACGAAAAACTATCAGAACGATGGCGACTCCGTGCATCGCTTATTTTACGACACGCTAAAGGGGGGTGATTATCGGGCGCGGGAAGCGAACGTGCACCGACTCGCGGAAGTGTCCGCTAACATCATCGATCAATGCGCGGCGCAGGGGGTGCCTTTCGCTCGAGAGTACAGCGGCCACTTAGCCAATCGCTCATTTGGCGGCGCCCAAGTCTCGCGCACTTTTTACGCTCGCGGCCAGACGGGCCAGCAATTGCTGCTCGGCGCTTATTCGGCGCTCTCGCGCATGGTGGGACAGGGTGCGGTCGAGCTGCACCCTAACTCTGAGATGCTCGATCTGGTCCTCGTCGATGGTCATGCCAAGGGCATCATTGTGCGTGATCTCAACACAGGAGCCATTACGCGCCACAGCGCCGATGCCGTGATTTTAGCCACCGGGGGCTACGGCAACGTGTTCAATCTCTCCACCTACGCGCGGCAGTCGAACACCACGGCCATTTGGCGAGCCTACAAACGCGGGGCCTACATGGCAAATCCGTGCTATACTCAAATTCATCCGACCTGCATTCCCGTGAGCGGCGACTATCAGTCAAAACTTACCTTGATGTCTGAGTCATTGCGCAATGACGGTCGGATCTGGGTGCCCAAAAATAAAGTCGACGTTAAGAAAGAGCCGAGCGCGATCGCAGAGGCGGATCGCGACTATTATCTTGAGCGAATTTACCCGAGCTTTGGCAATCTCGCGCCCCGCGATGTGGCTTCACGGGCCGCCATGCGCATGTGCGATGAGGGCCGCGGGGTGGGCGAGACCGGTTTAGGGGTTTATCTCGATTTTGCCGACGCGATCAAGCGGCTCGGCGAGCCGGCGGTCCGGGAGCGTTACGGTAATCTTTTCGATATTTACCACGAGATCACCGCGGAGAACGCCTACCAGGCTCCTATGCGAATTTTCCCAGCGGTGCACTACACCATGGGCGGATTGTGGGTAGACTATAACCTCATGTCGAACGTCCCTGGGCTCTTCGTGCTCGGGGAGGCCAATTTCTCGGATCATGGCGCTAATCGCCTCGGGGCCTCCGCCCTCATGCAAGGTTTAGCTGATGGCTATTTTGTCATTCCCTATACCATCGGTGACTATCTCGCGCAGCAAAAGCCGAGCGCCCAGTCGAATATCGATCGTCCAGAATTTAAACAAGCAGCGGAAAGCGTCAGCGCGCAGACGCAGCAGTTGCTCAACAATCCCGGGAAAGAGCCCGTGAGCCACTTTCATAAGCGACTCGGCAAAATCATGTGGGAGCATTGCGGCATGGCACGGACAAAGCCGGGGCTGGAGAGCGCCTTGCAAAAGATTCCGGCCCTGCGGGAAGAGTTTGTTGCTAACGTCAAGGTGCCCGGCTCAGCCGAGACCCTGAATCAATCTTTGGAAAAGGCCGGCCGCGTGGCTGATTTTATCGATCTTGGTGAGCTTATGTGCCGTGACGCCCTCACCCGAGAGGAGAGCTGTGGCGGCCATTTCCGCGAGGAATATCAATATCCTGACGGGGAGTGTAAGCGCGACGACGAGAAGTTTGGTCATGTTGCCGCTTGGGAATATCAGGGCCCCGGCCAGACGCCGCTGCGCAATATCGAGCCGCTCAATTACGAATTCACTAAGATGTCCGTGCGCTCCTACAAGTAAGCCCCCGCAATTCACCATGGTCGCCTCCACTCCTGCTAAGAAACTTTTCTCTGTCACCCTGCGCGTCTGGCGGCAGGCCAGTCCAGCGCAGCCCGGTAAATTTGTCGATTACCCCGCGCATAATGTCAGCCCTGACATGTCTTTTCTCGAGCTCCTCGATGTCGTCAATGACGGTCTGACGGTCAGCAATGAAGAGCCCATCGCCTTCGCGCATGACTGCCGCGAAGGGATCTGTGGAACCTGTTCCTGCACCATCAACGGGAAGCCTCATGGTCCCGGCAAAGGGGTCGCGACTTGCCAAGTGTACATGCGGAGCTTTCAGGCGGGTGATGTGATTGTGGTGGAGCCATTCCGGGCGACGGCCTTTCCGATTATTAAGGATCTCGTGGTCGAGCGTTCAGCTTTTGATAAAATTCAACAAGCTGGGGGATTTATTTCGGCCCGCACCGGGGCGGCGCCTGATGCCAATTCAATTTTAGTATCAAAGGCCGTGGCTGATCTCGCCATGGATGCCGCGGCCTGCATCGGCTGCGGCGCTTGTGTCGCGGCCTGTAAAAATGCGAGCGCCATGCTGTTTGTTGCGGCCAAAGTTTCCCATCTTGGTTTGATGCCCCAGGGCCAGCCAGAGCGGGATCGGCGCGTCTTGGCGATGGTGCAGACGATGGATGAGGCGGGCTTCGGCAATTGTACCAATCAATACGAATGCAGCGCGGTTTGTCCGAAAACCATCACGCACGATTTTATCGCCCGCCTAAATCGTGATTATGTGGGCGCTTTGTTTCGTTCAAAACTTCAGCCGGTCTCCGCGAGTGCCGGCGGGGGCGCTTAACTTTTCCGATCGTAGCGCGCCCGCATAAATTTTAAGGCGTGGCGCGCGAGGTCATCGGAATCACTCCAGAGGTTGCGCCAGACGCACAGCGCGTTGGAGAGCGCGGGATCAACGACGGCCGAAGAGAAAGATTCGAAGGCGATCAGCCCTTGATAATTGATTTTTTTCAAGGCGTTGAAGAAGGGGTCAAAATTCACATTCCCCGTGCCGAGATAACCCCGATGGCTTTCGCCGATATGCACGTAGCCGAGGCGGGCCCCAACCGCGAGGACGGCTTGCTCCATACCGTCTTCCTCAATGTTCATGTGATAAGTATCGAGATGCAGAAACGCATTGGGCCGATTGACCGCAGCCAAAAACTCTAGTCCCTCGCGGGCAGAGTTCATGATGTTAGTTTCGTAGCGATTCACGACTTCGAGATTAATATTGATGCCCCGCGCGGCGGCATAGTCCGCGAGGCGTTGCATCGCCGCCACGGCGTTGGCGCGATTTTGAGGAGAGGCCGGCCCCGCATATTTGCCGAGTGCACAGTAGATGACGCCGCAGAGTTCAGTCCCGCCAATGCCAGCGAGCACGTCGGTGGCTTGGCGCAGCAGAGCGTCACCTTGGGCGACGATGGCGGGATTGGTGCTGGTGACATCCGTGGTGGGGGAAAGGCCCAGAGAGGCGTGGGCGCGGAGTCCGTATTCCTGCAGTAAATTCTTCGTCAGGCTGATGTCTACTTTCCAAGGATCCAGCAGGGCAATTTCGATATAATCATAACCTGCCCGCGCGGCGCCACTGATCGCTTGGCGGGCGCCAGCGGGGGTCCAATCGCCGGCCCAGACTAAGGCGTGGCCACCGTATTCTAAGCGCTTGCTCGTAGGCATCGCACGGCTTGGCGGCATTTACTCCGCCTTAACGACGACGGTACCAGCCGTGGTGAGTTTAGATTCCTCAAACGAATCATCATAAATGCAGATCGTGATCTGTGAATCCACGCGATAACTCGCCGAGCCTTGGGCCACGGCGGTGTCGAGGGCGCGGCGGGCCGCCGGATCACCGCCGGTGACTTTGCCCGAGCGAACGGACATGGTATTGGCTGGGATGGCCAAGGGGGTATCATTGGTGATCAGTCCGAGGTAAGTGCCATTCAGATAAATTTTGGCCCGAACGCGGTTGAAGAGATAGGCGACGATATTATCGTTAGTCACGCGCCACGAGGCCGTCACGGAGCCGTCAGGAGCCCGTACAATTGAAGTCACTTCGGCCTTCAGGCCTCTCGAGACTAGTTTGCTGGTGTTGGTGCAACCGCTGACGAGAGCGACTAAAAGGGCCAGCAAGCAGAAGGGGCGGAGGGCTTTTTTCATTGGAATTCACTCTGTGGTTGGGGTGCGGGTCGGCAAGGTTACTCGTCTTTAGATTTTGTTTTCTTTTTCAGGTCGGACCCGCCTAGTTCGAATTGGGCGATGACCCCGATTACAGCTAAGACTAAGATCGAGGGGAAAAGCCACGCGTGGTGATCCAGCAGCTCCGGCATAAATTGGGGGCGTTGGAAAAAATCTAACCAGGGGATCTGATGGGTGAAATACGCGAGCGCCACCATGGTCCGAAATGAGCCGAGCAGGGCGGTTGAAAGAATGATGAGAACGCGCTGAGTTTTTACGGCGAGAAAGCCGCCAATAATGCCTAATACCGCCCCACTCAGAAGCGCGACCATGTGATGGTAGTGGCTGAGCACCAGCAGCCCGAGGGTGGCCCCAAAACCAAAGCCCGCGACGAATACGGCCGCAATATAGAGGAGATAGGCTAAACCTGCCCCGACGAGGCCGCCTAAAATTAGGCTGCCGATAATCCCTGCGGTGCCAAAATCAAGTGCGGTGCCCGCTGCATGACCGCCAATCATACCGAGCAGACCGCCCAGTACGGCGAGCGTTATTTTGAAAACCCGATAGCCGAAAAAACAATCTAACAGGCCCCACGCGATGGCGCCGACCGAGATCCAAGGATAAAGTTCAGCCGAAGGATGCATGGATAAGGTCATAGGCTTTGGGTCGGCACTAGCAACTGGCTTTGCGTCGGCTCAGCCGATTCAGAAGCGGGCAAGCGCTTGGCCGCTTTCCCAGAGCACCCAGCTCCCGCCGCCGAGCGTCGCTAAAAAAACTACAGCCCGCAGCCAGCGGCTCCACCGGTCGCGGCGCTCACGTGCGTTGAGGGGGAGGCGGGCCCGAGAGGCTTCGAGGTAGCTTGCAAATTGAGCGTGAGGCAGCGGCGCGACTTTCCGGTTTCGACCGACGCTGAAGGGTAATTGATTGAGCAAGTGACGCCAGCGGTAGGACACCCCCAATACCTGCAGAAAAATAGTGCTTCCTTTCAAGGCGATTCTGGCTATCTCGACTGCTTTCTCTCCCTTCCGTTGGCCCATTTATTAATTTCACTCGACTGGGTAGTCGCTCCATTGTGCAGGCGTCAATCTCACGGTCGTTGGGTAACTGCGGGGGCCCTACATCGCCCGCCGGGCAGACGCTGGGGGCAGGCGAGTGGATCGCTGCCATGAGTGCCGGAGCTCGCCGCTACACCATAAGGAGTCGATCTTACCCGCGTAGCCTGGCGGTCGAACTTTTAGGGTCCGGCCTTCGGTTCGGGCTGGTCAATGCCGGTGAAAATTTTGATGCTTTAGTGGCTGGGGAGGAATTCCCGGCTCCTCCAAAATTTGACGGTTTCCCTCATGCCTGAGTCCCGCCCCCTTAATTTTGTCATCGTTGGAGCGGGAGCTTGGGGTACCGCCATGGCCGTGCATCTGGTTCGGCGTGGGCAAGGGACCACCCTCGTCACTCGCCGGCCCGAGCATGCGGTCGCGGTGCGCGCGGTGCATGAAAATAAGGATTATCTTCCCGGCATTAGTCTGCCGACCGCCTTGCGCGTAACCTCAGACTTGCGCGCCGCGCTGCTCGAGGCCGATGTCGCGTTGATCGCTTGTCCGGCGCAATCATTGCGTGATTGGAGCGAGAAGATTCGTGGCGCGCGGCAGGACACGGCGCGTTTGCAACTTTTGCTTAGTTTGGTGAAAGGGCTCGAACTCGGCACACACCTTCGGCCCAGCCTGATTTTGGCGCAAATCATGCCCGATCTCAATGTTGGCACACTCACGGGGCCCACCAATGCAGCGGAAGTGGCGCGGGGTTTGCCCGCGGCGATGGTTTTGGCCGTGGCGCAGCATGACGCCTTTAGTGATCGGGTGCCGGCTGCGATGAGCGGGCCGACCTTACGCATTTATCTTAGCCCTGATCTCGCGGGGGCAGAATATGGCGGCGGACTTAAAAATATTTACGCCATCGCGGCGGGCCTCTGCGATGGATTGAAGCTCGGGGATAATGCCAAGGCGGCCCTGCTGACGCGGGCTTTGGCCGAAATGCTGCGCGTCGGGGTCGCCCTCGGGGCCCAGCCAGAAACCTTTTATGGACTGAGTGGTTTTGGCGATTTGGTGGCGACTAGTCATGGGGCCTGGAGTCGCAACCGTGAGTTTGGTGAACACATCGGTGCCGGTAAAATCATCACCGCTTTACTCGCCCGCCGGAAGACGATCGTGGAAGGCCATCGCACCACCGAGGCCCTTTACGGTTTGTGCCAAGAACGAAAGATTGCCGCTCCCATTCTCGGGGAAATTTACGCAATTTTGTATCAAAATAAGCTACCGGCCGATGCGCTCCATGCGCTGATGACTCGCGAATTGAAGCGCGAAGCTTAAGGCGATTGTGCCGCGGAAGCGTTGGCGGCAATTTGGTGCAGCGGGGGAAGGGCGTTGACCTTCGTCCAGCCGCTCCGCCAACTCTGACGGTATGGAATTACCTGATGACGAACAATTATTTTTGCGCGATCTGGTCAAAGCCTCTCGGCAAAAAATCCATGCCGTAAAGTGGGTGGATCGCGATGGCACCGATCGCCAGACTACACTGACGCAAAATGAGGCGGTGCGGCTCAACATCATCGCGGCGCGCCTTAAGATTTCTAATAAAGAGCTGCTGCGTCAAGCCGCGCATATCCCCGTCCCCAAGCTGCCGCCTAAGCCCCCCGCGGCTGAATCTGGACTGCCGGCCTAGTTTTTGCCGACGATCGGAGCGTTCAAAATGCGGTCTTTTCCCGTTACCGGGTTTCCGCTAGCTTGACGCCATGACCCTACCGCAAGCCCACCTTGAAAACGTTCGGCAGTCAGCGGCGATTATTACGGCGGCCTTAGCCGGCGCGCGGCCGCGGATTGCGATTATTTTAGGTTCTGGCCTGGGTGGTTTGGCCAATCAGATTCAGCGGCCTCGCGTCATTGCTTATGCTGATCTCCCCGGCTTTCCCGTGCTCACTGTCTTGGGGCACATCGGCGAGTTGATCGCCGGCGAACTCGATGGCGTGCCGGTGATTGTGCTCAAGGGGCGCAAGCATTTTTACGAAACGGATGATGCCTATCCGCTCCGGACGATGATTCGCACGCTCCAGGCCGTGGGTGTAGATACTTTATTTTTATCTAACGCGGCCGGCAGTTTGCGCCCCGCGATTAAAGTCAGCGAATTGATGCTGATTACTGATCATATTAACTTTCTTGGGCTTAATCCGCTCGCGGGTCCCAATGACGATACCTTTGGCCCGCGTTTTTTCCCCGTCAGCGATGCTTGGGATCCCGGACTGGTCGGTCGGGTTAAGGCCGTGGCGCGACAACAAGGCATCACGTTGCACGAGGGCGTCTATGTGGCCTTCCGGGGGCCGTCTTTTGAGACACCGGCGGAGATCCGTATGGTGCAAGGTTGGGGGGCTGACGCGGTCGGCATGTCGAGCGTGCCGGATTGTTTGATCGCCCGCCACTGCGGGCTCAAGGTCGTCGGTGTTTCGTGCATTACTAATATGGGCGCAGGATTATCCGACGAACATCTGACGCACGCCCATACGCTCGCTAATGCGGCCAAGGGGGCGGCCGCCTTTGAGCGCTTGGTTACTGCGGCGGTCAAGGTGTTGTAATAATCGTTAGTCCAATTTCACCGCGTGAAAGCAGCTGAACTTGATCGAGCCCGTCGACTGCTCTGTCGATTACAGGCTGTGATTCGCGACTCCGTGCGGGCCGCCCAACGGCGAGGGGGGCGGAAGCTGACACGGGTGGCCGCGGTCACGGCCGCCGACACCATCTATGGCATCGACAAAATCAGCGAGCAGGCCGTGCTGACTTGGTTTAAAAAAAATTGGCCGCCGCGCTGGCCGGTTGAATTAGTGATGGAGGGGTTGGAGGAATCAGCGGGACCGGTGACTTTTCCGCAGGGTACGCCGGTAGCGCAGACAATTTTAAAATGCATCCTCGACCCGATTGATGGCACCCGCGGGTTAATGTATGCAAAACGTTCGGCGTGGAGTCTCGCCGCGTTGGCGCCGCAGCGCGGACCAAAAACTAATCTGCGTGATATTATGGTCGCCGCCATGACCGAGTTGCCGACGTCCAAGCAGGATAGGGGCGATCAGTTAAGCGTCGTGCGGGGCGAGCGAGTGCACGCCGAGCGGGTGGTTGCTCGCACGGGTCGCCGGACGAAATTTAAGCCGCAACCGTCGCGAGCGAAATGCGTGGCGCACGGTTTTGCGTCGTTTGTGAAATTTTTTCCGGCCGGTAAGGCTTGGCTAGCTGAGCGCGAAGAGCAGCTTTGGCGGGCACTGGGCGATGGCGGCGAGATTTTTGATGATCAATATTTGAGCAGTGGGGGGCAGCTTTATGAATTATTGATGGGGCATGATCGTTTTATCGCAGATTTACGGCCGCTCGCGATGGCGGCCTTGCGCCAGCGGACGACGCTGCTGTGTCATCCTTACGATATTTGTACCGCGTTGATTGCGCAGGAGTGTGGCTGTGTGATTACGGCGCCTAACGGCCAGCCACTCGATACGGTACTCGATACGACCACCCCCGTCGCTTGGGTGGGTTATGCTAATCCTGCGCTGGCGCGGCGGATTGGGTCTAAGCTGCGACGGGTCTTGCGCTAAATTTATATACGCGCCGCCCCGGCGGATTTTGCTGCGGGCAGGAGTCAGTCTTTTGCTTGCTCGATCACCGCGGCTTTGCCGTCTTTAAAGACGACCCGAATGCGTTCTTCTTTCTCGTTGCGATAGGTATCAGCGTACGCGGGGTGATAATAAACGCGGTACGACCTTAGGTAAGGATCGTAGTAAACGCGCCGCTCGTAGCCGACAAACGCGGTGCCATCGTAGCGCTGGTAGTAAGTGTTATAAATCCAGCTGATCGTGCGGCCGGTGGGGGTGAGGGCTTCGCGTTTTTGGTCTGGTTGGCCGAGGGCGAAGTAGACGAGGTCCTCCGTGAAGCCGAGATCGATGATCCCCTGTTTGATTTTGTCCTGCGTCGCCTTATCGGCGGAGGCGAAGGCTGCGGGCTTTTGTTTGATGCGATCATCGATCGACTGGCAGCCGGTCAAGGCCACGAGCGCCGCAGCGAGGAGAAGCAGGCGGGAGTATTTCATAAGCAATGAGACAGCAGGCATGGGCTTAGGTTGCCGGCGATAATAGCCTTAAGGTGATTTAGTTTCGCTGGGTGGTGCCAGCGAGTCGACGGAAATTTTATTCTTGGTGGTCGTGATGATCGCGACGCCGGCGATAATGATGGCTGCAGCGACAAAAAGCCGCGGGCCGATCGGTTCGTGGGCAATCCACCAACCAAGAAAAACCGCCACAATCGGGTTAACATAGGCGTAGGTTGCCACGCGCGCTGGGGAGCAATGCTTCATGAGCCAGACAAAGGTGGTGAAGCCGATGAGTGAGCCGGCGATGATGAGATAAACCCAGGCTCCCCAAGAACGGGCGGAGACGTCGGCAAAATGAAAATGGGTTGGTTCGCCAATGAGTAAGCTGACGAAAAAAAGCCAGAGGCTACCCGCGAGCATTTGCATGGCGGAAGCGGTGAAGGGATCGGCCGAGTTGCGTGCATAACGCGTATAGAGCGAGCCCGCACTCCAGGAGAAGCAGGCGAGGACGATGCCCCCGAGGCGCCACGGATCGAGGTCGGTGGCGCCTTCGCCTAGCTGTGGGCCGACGAGCACGAGGAGGCCGATGAAGCCAAGGCCAACCCCGAGGAAGGTTGCCGGCGATGGTTTAGTCCCTTGATTCTGATGACCGCTGATGGCGTGGACCGCCCAATCGAGGAGCACAATAAAAAGGGGCCCAAGTGAAATAATCAGCGTGGCGATACCGGAGGGAATTTTTTGTTCGGCCCAGGAAACTAAACCGTTGCCACCGAGTAGCAGCAGCCCGCCGACGATGGCGTTGTCGAACCACTGGCGCCGGGTGGTATGAAAGCCGCGGGTGAACGCAATCCAGCCGGCGATCAAGCCACCGGCGACAAGAAAGCGCGCCCCGGCCATCAGGAAAGGCGGCAAGGTTTCGACCGCGATTTTGATGCCGAGATACGTGGAGCCCCAGACGAGATAAATAGTCGCAAAACCGGCGATCAGCGCGGCTTTGGTCGGAATTTTATCTGGGGCAGTCACGATTTTAAGATGTTATAAAAATTAGCTCATCACCTGGGCGAAAGAGAGGGGATGGCAACGGGTTGGCGACCATTATGCGACTGATTATTTTATAGAAAAATTGATTGGGCCTGCGCGAGTTTACCTCGACCCGCAAGCGATGTAAAATTAAGTTAGCCGGGTCGGGGCAGTTCCTGCGGTCGGCTCCAGCAATTTTAATCCATCCTTATGCTACTCACGCTCGCGCTCTTTTCATTTAACTTATCGGCCTATGAGCTGCCGCGCGTCGTGCCGCTAGCGGACGCGGCGCTGGGCGTTCAGCCGATTTCGATAACGGCGGTCGTGAACCCGCGCAGTCCCGGTGGGGTGCATGATTTCTCCTCGGAGGGTGATTATTGGTGGCCCGATCCTAAAAATCCGGCTGGGCCTTATGTGCGCCGTGATGGGGAAACTAATCCCAGTAATTTTGTGGCCCATCGCCGGCTGATGTTTGCTTTCGCGCGTGATGTGGGTGCGCTGACGGCGGCGTATGATCTCACTCGTGAAGAGCGCTACGCGGCGGCGGCGGTGCAGCAATTAAGAGTGTGGTTCGTCGATCCCGCGACCCGCCTGAACCCCAATTTGCCATATGCCCAATCGATCCAAGGCGTCTGTACGGGTCGAGGGATTGGGTTAATCGATACCGTGCATTTAGCCGAAGTAGCACTTGGTCTGCGCGCGCTTCACGGAGCGAAGACACTCGATGCGGCAACGGAAGCGGCCGCACATGCTTGGTTTCGCGATTATCTCCATTGGCTGCAGACGCATCCTTACGGCCTAGAGGAACGCAAAGCAGATAATAACCATGGCACCTGCTGGTTGTTGCAGGCGACGGCGTTCGCGCTGCTGCTCGATGACCGGGCGACACTCGCTGATTGTCGCCGGCGTTTTAAGGCAATTATTTTGCCGCTGCAAATGGCGCCCAATGGCAGCTTCCCGCGCGAGCTCGCGCGGACGAAAGCCTACGGTTATTCCATTTTTAATTTGGATATCATGACGAGCCTCGCCGTGCTACTTTCCACGCCGGATGATGATCTGATGAAGTTCAAACTCGCCGATGGCCGTACCATGGTTCGCGGCGTGGAGTTCCTCGCTCCATTTCTCGCCGACAAATCTAAATGGCCGCTCCCGCCGGACGTGCTGCATTGGCAAGATTGGCCTGTGCGCCAGCCTGCGCTGTTATTCGGGGCGGTGGCGGAGGGGCGGGAGGATTGGCTTAATCTGTGGAAAAGCTTGCCCGCCGATCCCGTGGATGAAGAGGTTCGCCGTAATTTCCCTATCCGTTTTCCGACGCTGTGGTATGCTGCCACCGGCGCCCATCACCATTAATATATTTAAGGGCTCAAGGTTTATTATTCGAATGCAATCAATTGATAGATAGGAGATTGTATAGATATAGGTTTCATTTTCATGGGATGGGTTGATTAAGTTAGAGCCGAGCAAAAATCGGCGTGGGCCGGATGATTGCCCTCGGGGACTGGCGGCCTAGGCTGACCAGAGATGCGGGATTGCAATGCTCTCAGCGGGACCCGATACCAACACCCTACTTTTTCATGCTCCGTAAGCTCATTTCAAAAATCCGGCAGACCTTTGTGAAGGACGACCAGCGTTCCGAGACCAAGCCGGCTCATAAATCAGGGAGACCCGTTCCGAAAAGTGGCGAACATCGCCATGACAAGCGGCCCACCGCGCATCCGGCGAGATCAATCGGTTCCGCCCGCTCAAATCCGCCCCCGCATCGTGAGGCGAACTCGAGTCGGCCTGCGCCGGTCGTGGCCCGCGCGCCTCATGTCGCCAAGCCGTTGCCCGAGGTACCTAAGCTGGATACCGTCTTCACCCAATTGGGGTTGAGTGACCGGATCGCCTTTGCCGTCCAAGGCATGGGCTACGAAGTACCAACGCCGATTCAAGCTCAGGCCATCCCGATTATTTTAAGTGGTCGCGATGTGATTGGTTCAGCCCAGACAGGGACCGGAAAAACCGCGGCCTTTGCGTTACCGATTCTGCATCGGCTGCAGCAGCACGGAAAAATGCGGTGCCTCATTTTGGAGCCCACGCGCGAGCTAGCGGTGCAGGTAGAGGAGGCTTTCAAGAATTTTTCGAAATATACCGACCTCAGAGCGACCGTGGTGTACGGCGGCGTGGGTTACGGCAAGCAGCGGGAAGATCTTACCCACGGGGTGGATATCCTCGCGGCGACTCCTGGACGTTTACTCGACTACATGGAGCAAGGCGAAATCCGGCTCGATAACATTGATATCCTCGTGCTCGACGAGGTCGACCGGATGCTCGACATGGGTTTTTTGCCTGATGTGAAACGCATCGTAGCCAAGGTGCCACGCGAGCGGCAGACATTATTTTTTACCGCGACACTCCCGCCCGAAATTGAGCAGCTCGCCGCTTGGGCGCTGCGCTCGCCCGAAACTATTTCGATCGGTCGGCAACGCTCGACCGCGGAGACGATCACGCACGCTTTTTATCCCGTGGTGCAGGCGCAAAAATTTGATCTTCTCGCGCACTTATTGGAGAAAACTCATTATAAGAGCGTCATTATTTTTTCCCGGACCAAATCAGGGGCGGACTACGTAGCTAGCCGACTTAAACAAGCAGGTCACACGTGTGCGGTGATGCATGCCGATCGCAGTCAGCAAGAGCGTACCGATGCGCTGAAGGGTTTTAAATCCGGTCAATATGAAGTGCTGGTCGCCACCGATTTAGTCGCGCGCGGTCTTGATATTGCGGATGTATCGCACGTGATCAATTTCGACGTCCCAGAAAATCCAGAAGATTACGTCCATCGCATCGGGCGCACGGGTCGGGCGCACAAGACAGGCGATGCCTTCACGTTAGTGACCGAGGAGACGTGGCGTGACGCCCGCAGCATTGAGCGCTTTATTGGCCAGAGCATCGAGTGGAAGAAAGTTACGGGGTTTAATTATACCTATTCCGGCATTTTTGATGGCGGCGGGATGCCCCAGCTAGCCCCAGAAAAACCGAAGAGTCGGCTCACGCGCGGCGGACGGCGTTGAGGGGTGGTTGGGTGACAGAGGATTCGGTTGCCAAACTGGCGAGCCCTCGCACCGTAGCGAACTCATGAAGTTGGTTATCCCTGCGGGTAATTTTGCTGGTTATATTTTTGATCTCGACGGCACGCTCGTCGATACCATGCCGCTGCATTATCGAGCCTGTAATGAGGCGATGCAGCACGCGGGTTTACAGGAGCCACTGAGCGAAGATCTGTTTTATTCGCTCGGCGGGGTCCCGACGTTGCGGGTGGCTGAATTGCTCGGCCGGCACTACGGCATCGCCTTAGACCCCCATCAGGTATTTCACCAAAAAGAAGCGCGGTTTGTCGCGTTGCAGGGTCAGGTGACGCTGATCGAGCCCGTGGTAAATTTTGCGCGGCGCGTGGCGACGCAATTTCCAGTGAGCGTGGCCTCAGGCGGGCCGCGGGTAGTGGTGCGAGGGACGTTAGCACAAGTCGGCTTGGCCGCATTATTTTCGGTGGTCGTAACGCCCGAGGATGTAACGCACGGGAAGCCCTCGCCAGAGATGTTTTTACTCGCCGCCAAAAAAATGGGAGTGCCGCCGGCCCAGTGCTTAGTGTTTGAGGATGCGGAACCCGGCATCCAGGCCGCCGAAGCGGCGGGGATGCAATGGGTCCATGTGCCTAGTCGCGGGCCGCGCTGACGCAGGCTGCTTTTGATTTGAGTCAAAGCCACCCAGCGCATGGGCTAGGCGCATGACCTTTGCGGACCTTGCGAATCAGAAAATATTAACCCAACCGATCTACGAGGCGGGCAAGCCGATTGATCAAGTGGCGCGGGAGTTGGGGCTCGATCCGGCCAGCATCTGCAAGCTCGCCTCTAATGAAAATCCCTTGGGGCCTTCGCCGCTGGCCGTAGCAGCCGGGGAGCGCGCCTTGCGCGAAGCGCATTTGTATCCTGATGGCGGCTATTTTTTGCTGCGGCAGAAGTTGGCCCAGAAATGGAGTTTGGGCATGGATCAATTTATTATTGGCAATGGTTCCAACGAAATTCTGGAATTGTTGGGTCATGCTTTTCTCGCGCCTGGGGTGGAGTGCGTCATGCACCAGTCGTCCTTTGTCGTCTATAAATTGGTCACGTTGATGTTTGGCGCCACGCCCGTCGAAGTGCCCCTGCAGCAAATGCGGCAGGATTTAACGAGTCTCGCGGCGGCGGTGACCTCCCGGACGCGCTTGGTGTTTCTCGCCAGCCCCGCTAATCCCCTCGGCGGCGCCAACACGGCGGAAGAAATTAATGCGCTCGTGCACGCTTTGCCCCCGCATGTGATACTTGTTTTTGATGAGGCTTACGCTGAGTACGTGGCCGCGGCGCCCGATCTCCGCGCTTTGATCGCCGCGGGACGTAAGATTATTTGTCTGCGGACTTTTTCAAAAATATATGGCCTCGCCTCATTGCGGGTCGGTTATGGTTATGCGGCCGCTGAATTGATCGCGATCATTCAGCGGGCTCGGCAGCCTTTTAATGTTGGTGGGGTGGCGGCGGCCGCAGCGGCGGCCGCTTTGGATGATCATGAGTTCGTCGCCCGTTGCCTGCGTGAAAATCAGCTCGGCCTGGCGCAGCTTAGCGCGGGTTTCAGCGCGCAGGGTCTGGAATTTGTCCCGGGCTGCGGAAATTTTATCTTGGTTAAGGTGGGCGATGGGGCGCGCGTCTTTAGCGCACTCCAGCAACGCGGGTTGATCGTTCGTCCGGTTAAGCCTTATGGCCTACCCGAGTGGGTGCGGATCACCGTCGGCACGCGGGCGCAAAACGAGCGGCTGCTGACTACGTTGGCCAGCGTGCTTTAAAATTTGCGCACGCCGCGCTTAGTCGTAGCGCGCTGCAGTCGGTCATTAATGGCGGCAGCCAGCCCTTCAGCATCCGCGGGTAAGGCTTCAATCCAAATTTGCCGATACCCTCCTTGGTCCGCTTGGCGCAGGACCTGATAAAGATTTTTGGCCACGGCTTGGCCGTCGCCGCGTTGGCTGAGCCAAAGGCAATTAGGTCCCGCGATTTTCTGGGGGCGCCGCAGATAGATGCCGGCCACATCGGGTGGCAGGAGGGACCACGCAGATTTAATCAGCAGGGGCGTGTGCGGACTATAGTGTTGGGGCAGTAATCCGGGGGCGAGTTGACCGATCGATATCGGCTGGGGGCGCGGCCTCGCAGTCTGGAGGCTAATTTTAGCGCCGAGGAATTTGCGAATGTCTGCCGCCGTGATGGCTCCTGGGCGCAAGATTTTCAGCGCTCTCGGATTAGTTAAATCGAGAATGGTAGATTCCAGACCCACGCTACAGGCGCCACCATTAAGGATGTAAGAAATTTTCTTCCCCAAGCTATCGCGGACGTGGGCGGCGGTGGTGGGACTAATGTAACCAAAAGGATTCGCGCTCGGCGCGGCTAGGGGGATGCCGGCGCGGCGTAGCAATTGGCGAGTTAAGGGATGCGCGGGTGAGCGAATCGCCACGGTGGCGCGGTCCGCCGTCACAATATCGGGAATGCAGATTTTTTTCGGCAGCACCAGCGTGAGCGGGCCGGGCCAAAAGCGGCGGGCGAGACGCCGGGCCAGCGGGTGAAAGGTTGCGAGTTCTTCGGCGTGTGCGAGGTCCAGCACATGGACGATTAAGGGATCTTGGGTCGGCCGACCTTTGGCGCGAAAGATGGCGCGGCAAGCTCGGGCATCGAGGGCGTTAGCCGCTAGGCCGTAGACCGTTTCGGTGGGTAAGGCGACGAGTCCGCCATCACGCAGGACCCCCGCTAAGCGGCGGAGGTTAACCGGAGTGGGGGAGTAGATTTTTGCAGGCATGAAATCCGGCGAAAAAAAAGCCGGAGCAGATGCTCCGGCTGAAATTATGGACTAAGCAAGCGCTTAGAGCATCGTCAGCAAATTGCGCGCGCTCTTAATCTTGGAGGTAACATTCCGCTGCTCTTTGGCGGAGAGGTGGGTGTATTTGCGCGGCAGAATCTTACCCGTGTCGGTGATGTAGCGGCTCATCAGCTGCGGCTGGGTGAAAGGAATTTCTTGCGGCGTAAGGGTCTGTTGCTTGGCTTCGGTGGTGCTCATGTTGAAAAAGGAGTCGGAAGGTTGAGTTTCCCCTCCGCTCTGTCAACGGGCATTTTTGATTTGCCAATCCATCGGCCAAGGCATGTCTGGAAACCAGTTTAGTCCCCGTAGCTCAAATGGATAGAGCAGGCGTTTCCTAAACGTCATATCCCGGTTCAATTCCGGGCGGGGGCACCAACTGTTGCTTAGAGCGATGTGCGCTAGGAGCTTGCCTGCGGTCGGGGTTGGTTTAATTCTCTGCGCTGTGCCTAATTCCTTCGGAAAAATTTTCCAGATAACCACTTGGGGCGAAAGCCACGGCTCGGCCGTGGGCGTGGTGATCGATGGCTGCCCGCCCCGACTCCCCTTAACGGTGGCTGATCTCCAGGCAGATCTTGATCGTCGTCGCCCCGGCCAGAGCGACATCACGACGCCACGCAAAGAGGCGGATAAAGTGGAGATACTGGCCGGGGTCTTTGAAGGCCTGACCACCGGAGCGCCGCTCTCATTTTTAGTTCATAATAGCGATCAGCGGTCGGAGGCTTATGATGAGATGCGCGAAAAATTTCGCCCCTCGCATGCCGATTATACTTATCAGGCTAAATATGGCCATCGCGACCACCGCGGCGGCGGACGTTCTTCGGCGCGTGAAACGATTGGTCGCGTCATCGCCGGGGCCGTCGCCAAGAAGATACTTGCCTTGGCGGGCGGCGTGGAGATCCGGGCGTACGTGACGCAGATCCATGACCTAGCCGCGCCGGTGATGAGCAATTTCCCGAGCTTGGCTGACGTTGAGGCTTCCGCGGTGCGTTGTCCGCATGCGGCGACCGCGGCCCAGATGGTCGAGCGAATTAAACAAGCGCGGAGTGAGGGCGATTCTGTGGGTGGGATCATCGAATGCCGTGCTCGTCTGGTGCCGGTCGGCCTGGGCGAACCCGTATTCGATCGGCTCGAGGCTGATTTGGCCAAAGCGATGCTCTCACTGCCGGCGACGAAGGGTTTTGAAATTGGCAGTGGCTTTGCCGGAGCCCAACTGAAGGGCTCCGAACACAATGATGCCTTCGTGCCCCGCGGGGCCGGGATTGGCACCGCAACCAATCGTTCCGGCGGCGTGCAGGGCGGCATTAGTAATGGAGAGGAAATTATCTTCCGCGTCGCGTTCAAGCCGACCGCCACGATCCTCCAATCCCAAAAAACAGTGGATCTTCACGGAGCCGCGACTGACTTGCATGCCCGAGGTCGCCACGATCCCTGCGTGGTGCCGCGCGCGGTGGTCATTGTTGAGGCTATGACGGCGCTCGTGCTCGTTGACCACTGGATGCGTCAGCATGCACAAACCCAAACTTTCAAGTTTTGATCCGACCTGCGCTCAGCTCACGCCGCCGCACTCCTTGGGGGCGTTTGCGGTCAGAGCGTGGCGGTGATTTTTGTTAACCATGATTTCTGTTTATTTTTTGATCGGCTCGCCAGAGTCAGGCCGTCGCGCCGTCGTGCGTGATTTGGTGGAGAATGGACTCGCGGCGGAAGCGCCGGCGCTGCTGTTGCTGGCCGCGAGCGAGCTCGCCAATCCCGTTGATGCTAAGTTGGCGGCGCTCAAAAATCTGACGGTGCACCGCTGGGAGTGGGCCGCGCCCGAGCTACCGGTCATGGAAATTACGCCTGAGACCACCGTTTTTTTTCTAGCCGACGCACGAATCAATCCGATGGATCAGTTGGAGGCGTTGAAGCCCTGGTTAGAGCAGCAGGGGGCCGAACTCGCGCGGATTTTCTGTTTCATCGATTGTCAGTTGGCGGAGAAGCACCCGGTGCTGAAGCAGTGGTTTTCCGCCTGCATTCATTTTGCGGATGTGGTTTTTCTGACCAAGCGCGAAGGCGTCGCTAATAAATGGCTCAGTGATTTTATTAATTCCTACAAAGACGAGTGTTTCCCTTGCCACTTCGTCCAAGTAAAAACCAAGGGCGAGCTCGCCCATCCGCTGGTGTTGCTCGATCCCACGCCGCGGCGGGTATCGCAATATTTTGAGGAAGGAGAAACTTATGTGGTCGAGGGACTCGAGACGGATGATGAAGAGGACGGCGACGAAGATACGGGCCTGCTGCCGCCAGAGCCCTATTTTATTCGCGACCTCAGCGGTCGGCGGGAGAAAGAACTTCCCGTGTTAACCGATTTTTTAAACCGTTCTGTCTCAGGCTAATCCCGCTCCTTAGCTGCCAGTTGCCTAAATGTGCCAGCTTGGTTAATTAATAAAATTAGGCTAAATTTAGGCTGGACTAGTTCAATTATCTTATCGCAACATATCTGCGTCCCCCCTCCCCCCGCTTTTTTGCTTTCATGGGCTTACCCAAATTCACACTCGCATGGTTGGCTGTTAGTCTAGTCACGCAGGTGGCCGCGCAGACCGTGTCGCCGGATAATGTGCTGACAACCGATGAGCAGGCTTCGCGCTTTCTGGCGCAAGCCACGTTTGGTCCTTCGACTGAATCGATTGCCGAGCTCCGAGCCTTAAACTATAATTATAGCACGTGGATTGATCGCGAGATGGCGAAACCCGCAACCCTCGCTACGCCGCTGGCAGTGGCGGCGAAAACTTCGGGGCAAATAACGTCGATTACGGCGACCTATAATCGGCGCGCCCGCAATGAGGTGATGATATCAGGGAGCGACCAATTGCGGCAGCGGGTCGCTTATGCGCTGAGCCAGATTTTTGTTATCTCGGACAATACTTCCGTTATTTATAATGCCGAGCAAGGTTCGAGTAGTTACTATGATATGTTACTGCGCAATAGTTTCGGGACCTTTCGCCAGTTGCTGCTCGAGGTGACTTATCATCCGATGATGGGGCGCTATTTGACCCACTACCAAAACCGCAAAGCAAACCTCACGACGGGCACGCGACCCGATGAGAATTATGCGCGCGAGGTCATGCAGCTTTTTTCCATCGGCCTTTATCAGTTGGATGCGGCGGGTAATTACATCAACGACAGCAACGGACGCCCGCGAGAGACCTACACCAATAATCAGATCATGGAGCTGGCGCGGGTGTTTACCGGTTTTACCACCGAGGATTTTAATCCCAATGCGGTCGGAACTGGGACCGGCCTGCTCGATTTTCCCCGCATCACGACCCAAAATTATACCGCACCCATGAAGATGTGGGACAAGCAGCACGATATGGGGGCGAAAACGCTGCTGGATTATCCGGGTGTGCGGAAGCGCGACCTCCCCGCCAATCAGACGGGCATGCAAGACGTCAGTGATGCCATTGATAATCTCGTCGAGCACCCCTCGGTAGGGCCCTATATTTCGCGTTTACTCATCCAGCGTTTGGTGACCTCCAATCCTTCGGATGGTTACATGACCCGCGTCGCCGCAATTTTTGCGAACAACGGCCGCGGGCAGCGCGGCGACTTGGCCGCAGTCATCAAAGCTATCTTGCTCGATAGCGAAGCCCGCAGCCTGAGTATAATTTTAGATCCGGCGCATGGAAAGCTCAACGAGCCCGTGCTGCGCTTTACCGCCTTGCTGCGGGCTTTTAAGTATAAGGTGCCCACCACCCTCTTGCCTTTTGATTTTGGCGGTGCGGCCACTGAAAATACGCTGGGCCAGTATCCGTTATCAGCGCCCTCAGTTTTTAATTTCTATCAACCCGATTATGAACCGCAAGGGGTGATCGGGACTTACGGTCTCGTCGGTCCTGAGTTTCAGATTTTGAATGCCGTCTATGGCATTTCGACCCCCAATCTGTTTTACAATCTCATCTATACTACGGCGGGTAGTTTCAGCCTAGATTTCACGCCGCAGGCCGCGCTGGCGACCGGGGCGATGATCGATAATATTGATCTGCTGCTCACGCACGGCATGATGAGCAGCGCGACGCGGGCGCTGATCACCACCGCCGTTGATAGTATCACTGCGGCCATGGTACCTTCGGGTAGTACGCTTGCGTTGACCAAGGTTCGGCAGGCGATTTACCTGACCGTGATATCTCCGGATTGCGCCGTGCTTAAATAATATTCCCATGAGCTCTTCCCCTGATCGACCCCTCAATCGCCGCGAATTTATTAGTCAGGCGAGTTGTGCGGCCGTCGGCTCGACGGCGCTTTTTTCTACGCTGCTCACCTTGCGGTTGGCCAATTCCCTCGCGGCCCAGACGGTCGCAACGAGTGGTGATTATCGGGCGCTCGTCTGTCTGTTCCTCGCTGGCGGCAACGATTCCTTCAACATGTTGGTGCCGACCACGTCGGGTGAGTATGAGGCTTACGCGAAGAAGCGGGGTCCGTTGGCGCTTACGAAGGACACATTATTAGAGATTACCCCGAGCAATCTCGGAGGGCGCACCTTGGGTATCCATCCGGCTATGCCCGAGGTTAGAGATCTTTTTAATGCGCGCCGCCTCTCTTTTATTTCGAACGTTGGTTCCTTGGTGCGTCCGTTAACTTTGACTGATGTCAAGGCGGGTCGCTATTTGCCCGTCTCCCTCTACTCCCACGCTGACCAAGCGAGGCAGTGGCAGACGTGTATGCCTGATCAACGCACAGCGATCGGCTGGGGCGGGCGGGCGGCGGATATCATCAAGTCGCTCAATGGCCCGAATTTGGTCTCGATGAATATTTCGCTTTCCGGGCAAAATGTTTTCCTGACGGGAAAACAGGCCTTCACCTACTCGGTGGGGGCGAACGGGGCGACGGCGTTGACCGGTTATAGTCCGACCGCGGTCAATAACCTAACGGCGCTGCGCACAAAAGGGGTCAGCAGTATTGTCGATCAGAACTACCGTAATCTTTTCGAGCAAACTTACGCGCAGAGCACGAGCGATGCGGTTGACTCTTATTATAGCTTTGCCGCGGCGCTGAGTGGGGTGACGCTGAAAACGCCGATCCCCGCAGGAAATTCCTTGGCGACAAACCTCGCCACCATTGCGCGCGTCATTTCATCCAATCAAGGATTCGGCGCCCGCCGGCAGATTTTCTTTGTGCAGATCGGTGGATGGGACAACCACACTGACTTGTTTAGCAATCAGCAGAATAATTTGGGCATGGTCAGCAAAGCCATCAACACCTTTTCCTTGGCGCTTACGGAGATCGGGATGGCGGATAAGGTCACCCTGTTTACCGCTTCAGATTTTGGCCGGACGCTCAGTTCCAATAGCACGGGCTCCGACCACGCGTGGGGCGCTAATCACCTCGTCATGGGTGGGGCCGTGAATGGCGGCAAGGTGGCTGGTGACAGCGCCAATGGTTATTATCCAGACTTCCAGAAAATATCCGAGATCGATACTGGGATCGGCCGAATTATTCCTGGGGTGGCGGTTGATGAATACGCGCGCGATTTACTTTCCTGGTTTGGTATCTCCAATGGCGATATGGATTATGTGCTCCCTGCGTTTAGCACCCGCTTTAGTGGCCGCCAGGCCCTCGGGCTTTTCCCGTCACCGATCACCGTGGCGCCTACGGTAGCTTC
>CAMAVZ010000027.1:0-25962 GCA_945861645.1 Opitutus sp. GAS368
GGGGTAATACCAACACGAACATTAAAACTATGAAGGGCATGCCACTCGTCGGCAAGGCACTTTTATTTAGCCGCGGAAATTCTATGCCCGCGGCCCGCGGGTGATGGGGCTTTTTCGCGCCAGTCAGCTCTCGTCCGTTGCAGCAGGCCACCGGCGATTTGCGGGCATCTATTTTCCGCTCTTCACGCCACTCGCAAGCAGAGTTTCGAAATTGGGCTCGTGCGCTTCGCGGGAAACCGTCTCTACCTCTACCTGCTGAAAACCGGCTTTCTTAAGCCACCCATGCAGCGTGCTTTCTTTGAAGCCGAGCCAGAGATCGCCGTAGAGCTCATGGGCTTTTTCGAAGCTGTGGGCTTTGAGATCAAGCACGAGTAGTTGACCGCCAGGTTTGAGGATACGGTGGGCCTCGTTGACCGCTGTCTGCGGGTGGCTGGCGTGATGCAGAGCTTGCGAAAGAATTGCGAGGTCAACGGATTGATCGGGCAGCGGCACTTGTTCGATGTCGCCGAGTTTATAAGTTAGGTTCGCGAGCCCATTCTTTTTCGCTAGCTGCGAGCCGACGGCGACCATCTTGGCGGAATTATCGATGCACCAGACGCGCGCGGCGCGATGGGCGAGGAGTTGAGAGATGAGTCCCTCGCCGGCGCCGAGATCGGCCACCGTGATGGCCGGCACCAAGCGCAGCGCGAGTTGGCCAATGGCCTCCCACGAGCGGCCGGGACAGTGATTTTTACCCAGCCGACCGGCGATCAGGTTAAAATATTGTTCCGAGAGCTGCCGGCGTTTTTGCAGGCTGCGATTGAGATTGCTGTGGTCTTCCGTGGATTCAGGCAGGGCGGCGACTGATTCGCAGGCGGCTTTAAGCAGAGTCAGGGTGCCATTGGGCAGGTCGGGCCGGAGTGAGTAGAAGGCTTTTTTACCTTCGCGCCGATCGGCAACAAAGCCCGCTTGGCGCAGGAGCGCGAGTTGGGAGGAAATACGCGATTGGCCCATGCCAAGAATTTCCTGCAATTCGGCGACGGAGAGTTCTTCCTTCAGCAGCAAGGCGAGCAGGCGCAGCCGAGTGGGATCGGAAAGTATTTTGAGGGTTTCCCAAGAAGAATTCACGGCAGGGTAGGACCAAGGACATTCTGGGCTGGGCCCAGAATGACAAGACGCGAAAAATTAACTCAGAGCGGGTCTCTTCACCCCGCCCGGCCAAGCGCGCCAGCGGGCTTGGGCCAGTTACTCAGCCTTTTTTGCTATCGTTGTAACGAACAATGCCCGCGATCTGGTACTCGTGATTAGTTGCACCAATCTTGAGCTTCACATGTTCGCCAATTTTCTTGCCCATGATCGCCTGGCCGAGGGGAGTCTTGTAAGCAATAATGTGCTTATCAGGATCGCTATCCCAGGCCCCGAGTACGCTGTAACGAATGGCCTTGCCGCTGGCGACATCGCGTAAATCGACAATGGTGCCAACGCTGACCGCATCGGTGCTGGCTTCAGAATAATCGGTGATCCGGGCCCGCGCTAGATCGCGCTCAAGTTGGGCCTTCTGGCCCATGAGGACGGACTGGTCTTGCTTGGCCATCTTGAACTCGGAGTTTTCTTTGAGATCGCCGTGTTCGCGGGCGATCGAGATTGCTTTAGAGTTATCGGGAATACGTTTGGAAACGATTTCCTCGTATTCTGTCCGCTTGTGCTCGTAGCTTTCGCGCGAAACAAGAAACTGTTCATCCTTGGTGCCGGCGTCGCTGGAAACGAGAGATTGGAGCGAAGGAAACAGCTTAATGAAGCGGGCGAGCAGCGATTTCTTGGTGAGTTCCTCGAAGCCTTGGTTGAGCAACAGGCTATTCGCGAGGTCGCGGGCGGTTTCCGTATCGGCGGTTGAAAGCAAATCGGAGATCAGATCAGGGTCATCGCTCAAGACTTCCCCGAGCGGAATGCGGCGAGTGCCGGCTGATTTCAACGCCTCGTAATCGATAGCGAAGAAAATGGCGCCGAGCAGGCGGGGCGTGACCAAATCATTCAGCAGCTTGGAGAATTTCTTGGAATGGCGATTCTTAATTACCCAGAGCAAGACGGGGGCGCGGAGATTCTGTTCTGTCTTCCAGCGTTTCAGGGCGGCCGCGAGTTCATCGGCTTGCCCATTCGCCATCAGGAAATTAATACACTCGGTGGTGAATTTCCCCTGCGAAGTTTTCAGCAGCGCGAAGACGATCTCGCGCCATTCTAGCGGGTGCGTCTCTTTGACGAGGTCGAGGAAGCGCGATTGGAAATGAACGGGAATTTTCTCTGCGATGGCGGTAAGGCCGCGGACTTCCTTGATCAAATCGGTTTGGCTGGGGTTGGCGGAAGAATTTTCGTGGCCGAGGATTTTGGCGAGCTCGTCGCGTACAAAAGCCCCATAGAGGCGCTCGGCGGCGTCCAATTGATTGCTGTCGCGCACGGCTTCGGTGATGCCGTTGAGCACCTTGGAAAGGGAGGCCTTGGCTTCCTCTTTAATCGAAGCGGCGAGGAGATCCTCCGCTAAGGAAATGCGGCGGCGGGCTGACCGAGTGTTCGTGAATTCCTCCATGATTTCCGACTCAGCGGAAACAGGCTCGGCGCGAACAATGTAGCAGTCGGTTTTCTTAGCTGGGACCCCGATGCGCGGGTCTTTAATGAGCTGCTTTTTAACGCTGGAGAACCAGCGTTTAAATTTTTCCTCACCAACGACCTGAGTGAGCACGATCTCTAACTCAATGGCGGTAGCGGCTTTATTGGGGTAAGCGGAAAGGGTATCGATCACCAATTGCATGGGATCATCTTCAATGAGGGCCTTAACTACCTTCGGTTCGGTCTCTTTGCGGGCCAAAATGTGCTTAGCGGAAAGAACATCCATACTCGTGACGCAAAAAGCAGGGTCCATGCGGTGGCTTTTCTTACCCTTGAAGTCGATGACGAGTTTCATGTCCGACTCGTCGTATTCCTTGATTTGCCCGAATCCCCAGCTGCGGTGGACAACATAGGTGCCTGCCGCCATGGCCTCTAATTTAGCCTTGGAGGTCTTGAGGGTGGCGTGTTTGGCAATGATTGCGGAGATGGCTTCAGAATTCATATATTGCTTATCGAGTCAGTGAACCGATTAGTAGAGGGGACAATGGAGCATGATGTCAAACAGGGTTTGGAGAAAGCCGCGGGAGGAGCTAAGCATACGCTTAGCGGCTGGGTCGCGGCGGTTGGCTTGGCGGAGCGCTGGGTGGCCCGATCAGAACGGGTGGACGCTTTACTGGAGGGACTTGCGCCGGGTCTCACGGGGCAGGAGCGGGCCCGCGCTCAGCATTTATTTTATGGGGTGGTGCGCTGGTCGAACCGGCTCGAAGCTGCTTTGGATGGGCTGATGATGCATCCGCCGCGCACGAAGGTGCGGGCTGTCTTATTGGTGGCGGGATTTGAATTACTGGAGAACGCGGCCGCGGCTCAGGCCGCGGGCGATGGTGGCGTTGCCAAAATTATTCATCATGCGGTGGAGCAGGCAAAATCTGTCGCCAGTCCTAAGGAGGCGAAGTTGGTTAATGCGGTGATGCGTAAAATGTCCGCGCGCTTAGCGGTGAAGCCGACCGATCTTGCCATCGAATTTGCGCACCCCGAGTGGCTGGTGACGCGTTGGTTGCGGCAATTTGGCCCGGAAATAACCCGCCAACTCCTCACCTGGAATCAACAGCCGGCACCCGTTTATGCGCGCTGGCGTCCGGCTTTCGCGGGCGCGGGCGCGGCTCAGTCTGAACGGGCGGTGCCCGAATTTTTGGCGCCCACCGCGTGGGCGGGTTTTTACGAAGTCAAGGCGGGGAAGTGGGCCGAAGTTCGGCAGTTGGCCAATGAGGGGGTGATTTATTTGCAAGACCCCTCAACGCGACTGTGTATCGACTTGCTCGCGCCACAGCCGGGCGAAGTAATTTTGGACGCTTGTGCGGCTCCTGGCGGCAAGAGTCTTTTTATCGCTGATGTGATGAAGGCTGGGAAAATCGTCGCGCTCGATCAGCCGGCCGAGCCGGGCAAAATCGATCTTCGGCTGCTGCGGCTAAAAGAAAATCTCGCGCGCTCACCGCAGGGAGTTGCGGTGGCGATGATTGAGGCTGATCTCACCCAGGTGGGCAGCGTATTTTATAAAAACCTTAATCTGCCGGAAAGTTATGATGCCGTGCTGCTCGATGCGCCCTGTTCGAATACCGGGGTCATGCGTCACCGCATCGATGTAAAATGGCGGCTGCAAGATGGTGATTTTGCCCGACACGCGGAACAGCAGGTGGAATTGCTGCACGCCGCGGCGCGGCTCGTGAAAGCGGGCGGCCGGATTGTTTATAGTACGTGCAGTGTCGATGCCACGGAGAACGAGCAGGTCATCAAAACGTTCTTCGATAGTCGGGCGGGCGGCCCTTTTAAGTTGGCTCGCAGCATGTCGGCGTACCCCTGGGTGGATGGGCACGATGGCGCGGGGGCCTTTTTGCTGATTAAAGGATAGCGGGTGCCCTCGGGCTATTCGTTGCTTTCCTGATTATGGGACGAGTTCGAATACCGGCAGCTCTAGGTCAATTTCTTTGGGTCCAGCGAGAAAAGTATACGTGATTTTTGCGGTCGATTTTACGAGCGCCGCATAGCGGACGTAGTCCCAGTCCTTGACGAGTTCGCCGTTAATCCGAATGCAAAGATCGCCGGCTTTGATGGAAAATTGCTCCGCTGGGGTGTTGGGGATAACGGTCAGCACGCGCCAAGTAGTCGGGGCGCGGGAGAAGGAGAGTCCCGTGCTGCGCCGTGGTTCCATGGTGATGGGGCCACGGGTGGGACACTCAAAAGTTACTTGGTGGCGGCGTTGATCGAAGGTTAGGATAAAGGGGCGCAGAAATTCTCCACCGATCGACGAGAGTTGCTCGGAGAGATCGACGATCGGACGTTCGATCAGATGGTTTCCGAGCCGTACGTTTTGATTCAGGCGCGCCGTAAGTGGCTGTCGATCGCCTTGCAGTGAAGAGATGAGAGTGCCGGCGCGGGGCGCCTGGACGAACAGCGGATGCAGTCCTGACGGATTTAGATTCAGGCTGCCATCGCTGCCGGTGTCGATTTGGGCAATGAAAGATTCGTTGCCCATCTGCAGAGAAATCAGTGGGGTGGGATGCTCGCGGCTAAAAATGAGCGTCGAGCTGCGCGGCGAGGTGGGGCGCATCGCGCCGGTCACCGGTAAGGGTGCAATGATGAGGCGGGCGCGAGGATAATCGAGGGTTAGGAGGACGTCGCCAAAAACAGGAAAACCGATCAGACCATCGATCACCACGCCGAGATGGGCGGAGAGATCGGCGAAATCAAAGAGCAGGGCGGGAACATTTTCAAAGGCGGTCGCGCCGAGGGGCAGGCGGCGCAGGCGAACTGGCTCTAGCGCAATTTCGCTGCCGTTAGCGGAGCGCACCTTAACCTTGGTCGGGGGTCCTTTTGGCGGATTTTTTTGGCGATAGCGCTGAGCAAGCGCCGGCGAGATCAGCGTGGCGGTGGAGCCGGTATCGATGATAAAGTGTTGGGTCGTCCCAGCACTAGTCGGACAGGCGATGACAAAAAAATTTGAAATAATCTGCGCGGGAATAATAATGCGCTCAGTGGTTGCCCACCGGTTATTCGGTTCGTGGCGCGGCGCCGTGGCGCAGCCGGCGAGCAGCAGTAATTCGAGAGCCAAACCGGCAAGCAGTTCAAGCGACCGGCTAATTTTGGCGGCAGCGGGCTTCATTGAGCAAAAATAACGTAGGTTATGCGCAAGAGGATCACGGAAGATCGCAAGCTAGCGGCAACCACGGTCGCGAGCAAAGCCCGTTCTTTTTTCGTAAGCCTGGGCTCGGACGGTTGGCTGCCTGAGATCAGTGGGTCGAGCTATCTCCGGAAATTGGCCCACCCTTTCTCCTCGGCAATTGAGCGGGCTGCTTAAGAGCAGCAGAGGCGCGTGGTTATAATTTGTAAGGGAGCGGAAACCGTGCGGTGAGCTTGATGACGCGCTCCTTCGTGGTAGCCAGAACCGCCGCCTCGTGCTCTGTGCCGATGGCCACGAGAACGCCGTCGATCAAGTTGGCGATTTCTTCCATCTCGGCCACTTGCATTCCGCGAGTGGTCATAGCGGGTGAGCCTAAGCGAATACCTGAAGCTTGAAAGGGCGAACGGGTTTCGAACGGTACCGTGTTCTTATTGCACGTAATATTTGCGCGCTCGAGCGTTTCTTGAGCCACCTTGCCGGTCAGGTTGGGTAATTTAGCGCGCAGGTCGACGAGCATCAGGTGATTGTCGGTGCCGCCTGAGACAATAGTGTAGCCCCGCTTGAGCATCCCCGCCGCTAGCGCTTGGGCATTTTTGACGACTTGGCCGGAATACGTTTGGAAGCTTGGTTTAAGGCATTCGCCAAAACACACCGCCTTCGCCGCGATAATGTGCATGAGCGGGCCACCTTGCCCGCCGGGGAACACGGAGGAATCAATCGCTTTGGCGTGAGCCGCTTTGCATAACGCGAGGCCGCCGCGTGGCCCGCGCAGCGTTTTGTGGGTCGTCGTCGTAACAAAATCTGCGTGGGGGAAGGGCGAGGGGTGATGGCCCGAGGCGACGAGTCCGGCGATGTGGGCGATATCGGCAAAGAGCAACGCGCCGACGCTGCGGGCAATTTCACCCATACGCGCGAAATCGATAATCCGGGAGTAGGCCGACGCGCCCACGGTGATCATCTTGGGCTGCTCCCGGGCGGCGACCGCCGCGAGTTCATCATAATCGATTAGCCCATCGGCCTCGCGCACGCCGTATTGGCAGAATTTATAAAGCTTACCGGAAAAATTAGCTGGGTTGCCGTGGGTCAAATGACCGCCATGGCTCAGGTTCATGCCGAGGATTTTATCGCCGGGTTGGAGCATTGCGGTGTAGACCGCAAAATTAGCCTGCGAGCCGGAGTGGGGCTGAACGTTGGCATGTTCGGCTTGGAAGAGCTGCTTGGCGCGCTCAATGGCCAGCGTCTCGATTTGATCAACAAATTCACAGCCACCGTACCAGCGTTTGCCGGGATAGCCTTCAGCGTATTTGTTGGTCAGGACGCTGCCGGCCGCTTCCATGACCGCAGGATAGGTGAAATTTTCTGAGGCAATCAGCTCGAGGTGATGCGCCTGTCGGGCGAATTCGGCCGCAATGGCAGCGGCGACAGCGGAATCAAGTTGGGCGAGCGGGGTGGCGTTGAGCGACATGGTGAAAAGTACGAGGGAGGGAAGGAGAAAAGAGAACGAGCCTATTTTTCGCGCACGAGTGTCTTAAGCAAAGCGAGCAGGCTGGGGATCGCCTCCACCATCTCATCACGGCTAGACTCATAGATTTTCAAGGGCCCGCCATAGGGATCGCCAATTTCTTGATCGGCGGCGTGAGGCAGGAATTCGCGAAAAAGATACAGGTGCCGGGGGACGGGAGTGGCTTGCGCTTGGATGATCGCGCGATGGGACTCAGTCATGCCAAAGACGATCAGCGCGCCATCGAGCAAATCCTGGGTAGCGGCCTGACTACGGTGTCCGCTGATATCAATTCCGGTTTTTTTCAATGCGAGCACGGAATTTTCTGAGACCATTTCTCCGGGGCGAGCCGCGACGCCGGCGGAGATAACTTTGAGGGATTTGAGCGGCTCCGTTTGACCGGCCAGAGCGTGTTTCAGCAAACCTTCCGCCATGGGGCTGCGGCAGATATTGCCGGTGCAAAGAATTAAAATATGACCCGATTCAGACATGGATAAATACCGACCGAATGGACACGAATTTTTGCGAAAAGCAAAGACCGAGTTCGTTTTGCTCCTGACCATCAGCTAGGCCGCAACCGCCATGTTGGCGCGAGCTTAGCGGCGAGTTTCCAGCGCGAGCAAAGCCCGATGAAGCTGAATGGCGCGTTGCAGCACGCGGTCGATCAAGGGGGCTTTAACCGGCGCCGCCTGATTTGATTTAGGCTGAGTGGGATCGGGGAGAGGCGGGGGCTCGGCGTCGGGATTGCCGTTTTTAAATTCTTGGACGAGCGTGGCCTCGTCGAAACGTTCTTTTTCGATTTTTCCTGTAACGAGGATAGCGGGTAACGTGCCTTGGCCTAAAGCCTCATAAGCTAATCGATCCGCGGCGGGATCAGCCTGTACCTGAATTTGGGCGGGCGCATCGGCGCCAGCCACGCTGAGCGTGATGATGGCGCCCGCACTTTGTTTAACTACCGCGATAATTTCTTGAGGGGTCGCCGCACTGAATAAGATAAAAAGGGGGGCGCGGTGGCGCGCGAGCGCAGTTTGAAAAACAGAAAGTGCGGCGGCTTCGCTGGTGGCGTAGCGCAGATCGAGCACCAACGGACGCTGAGCGGATCGAGCGGTCGAGAGGAGGGGCGCGGCGTCCGCCACGCTTTTGATATGAAGATAGGCGAGATTGGCCCCGAGATCAATGGGCTCCGGTGGGGCAGCGCGGGCGACCCCCGTCAGCACTAAAGCAAAAAAAAGCGCGGGGAGTAAATTCTTCACGAGCGATTGAGTTGGCGGGCCCCAATATCACGGCGAAAATAACGAGAACGACACTGAATCTGGTCGCAGGTCGCATACGCGCGCGCGGCTGCTTCGCGGAGCGTGGTGGCGAGGGACGTGACGCCCAGCACGCGGCCGCCATTAGTCACGATTTGCCCAGCAGGATTTTTGGCGGTGCCAGCATGATAAATGCAAGTTTGCGGGGCGAGATCTGCGGCCGCGGGGAGCGTGATGACATCGCCTCGGTTAAAAGCCTCTGGGTAACCATGAGCTGCGATGACGACGCACAGCGCATAATCCGGTTTTACCTCAAGCGTGAAGTGGCGCAGTTGATTGGTGGCTGCAGCCCACAGGAGGGCGAGTAAATCAGTGGCGAGGCGCGGGAGTACGACTTGAGTTTCGGGGTCGCCGAAGCGCGCGTTATATTCGATCACGCTGGGGCCTGCGGGGGTGAGCATGATGCCAATGAAAAGCGTGCCGCGATAATGCATACCTTCATCGGCAATGGCATTGACGGAAGGGCGGACGATTTCATTTTCGATTCGGGTGAGTAGCGCGGGGGTGACGACTTCCGCCGGAGAATAAGTGCCCATGCCGCCGGTGTTGGGGCCGGTATCGCCATCGCCAATCCGCTTGTGATCCTGCGAGGTGGGTAAAATTACGTAATCTCGTCCTGCGACGACCACCAGCAGGGAGGTTTCTTCGCCCCAAAGGCAGTCCTCGATAAGAATGCGGCTACCCGCCGCGCCGAATTTATTCCCCGCCAGCATGTCATGAACCGCGGCCTCCGCTTCGGCCGATGATTGGGCGACCACGACCCCTTTGCCTGCGGCTAATCCATCCGCCTTGATAACGATAGGCGCAGAGCGCGAGCGTAGATAGTCTAAGGCAGGGCCAACTTGCGTAAAAAATCCCGCGGCCGCGGTGGGGATTTTATATTTTAAGAGAATTTCTTTGGTGAACGTTTTGGAAGCTTCGAGCCGGGCCCCATCAGCCGTTGGGCCATAAACAGGAATACCTGCCGCCAGTAATTGATCGGCGAGCCCGAGCGACAGCGGCACTTCGGGGCCGACGACCACTAATTCGACGCGTTCCCGTTGGGCCAGCGCTACCAAGCCCGTGATATCATCCACCGGCACCGTAAAGCAGGTTACGGCTTCCGCGATCCCCGCATTGCCCGGTGCGCAGATTACCCGCGGCTGGGTCGGCGAGGCGGTCAGTGATTTGACGAGTGCGTGTTCGCGTCCGCCGGAGCCGACAACAAGAACAGATTTGGGCAAAGGCATGAGGGAGGTGTTAGCGTTTAGCTCTCGGGCAACAAGATCTTACTGTCGGCAAAATTTTGAAAAAAATAATCGCTCAGGCGGGATCGTTTTGCCGGCAACGTCACTCGATCGATTAAAGGACTTGCAGGGTCTTGCGATAGAATCTGACGACTTCGTCGGGATCGTCGGTGAAGAGAATGTAATCTACAATCCAGGCGGGTGCCCGTTTGGTGCGGATCATTTCGCGCAGTTGACGGCGCAGATCGCCCCAGAATTTCGAATTAAAGAAAACATAAGGCACGCGCGGCCGGATCCCGAGTTTGAGATTGCACATCTCGATGCCAATTTCCTCGAGCGTGCCGACGCCGCCGACGTTGAAAATACAGAAATCGGCTGCTTCGAACCATTTTTGGCGAAAGTGCCGCGAGGTTTCCTGGAAGGTGTTAAAGAAATCCACCCCGAGTTCGGGGGGCTGAGCCTCCAGTTCGAGAAAGCACGCTCCGGTGAGCGCGCCTTTGCCGCGGGCCTGGTCAGTCGCTAGGCGCATAACCCCGCCGCCACCGCCGGTGAGTACGCCGACGTTGGGTCCGATAAAACCGGTCAATTGTTCGACGAGCCGAGTGATGCGATCGGTGTCCGCTTGTTCGATCCCCACGGCGGAACCATAAAAAGCGAGGATGGTGCTCTCTTGGAATTTGCGCGCCATTTCCTCGCGCACGAAGAAGCCGTGTTCTTTTTTATACGTATGCACATAGAGATCTTTGGTGACTTCGTCGTACCAATAAACCTGCACCCCAATGGCATTAAAGGTGTCGAGGCGCGCGTGGGCGTTGCTGGAGAGAAAATAACCGTGCGTGCGAGAGGCCTGACGGAAAATGATGCGTTTAAGTTTTACATCACCAATGCGCGTGAGGAGCTCGATGTGTTCTAGCAGGTCTGGAAAATAATTGATGATTAAGGTGTCGGCATCGCTAGGGGCAGCATCGAGAGCTTGAATCATCGTGCGACTGCCGATGGGGCAGGCCGCACTGGCTAGAAACTTTTTGAGATCTTCATTGGCGCGGACGAGGACGCTACGATTTTCCATCGTCGCACTTTGGCCGCGCACGGTGATCTTGGTTTTCGGGCGAGCCTCAGAGGTGTCGAGGGGCGGATTGCGATCAAGGCATTGGTAAAGGCTGCTGGCGGTGGACAGCAGTCTTTGGCGTTTCTTGGTGAGGGTTTTGACCTCGGGATCGGTAAATGGGGGCGCGCGGAAAATATCTACCGAGACCATCGGATTAACCACGGGCTGGTCGCCGGTGTTATAAATTTCTAGCATGATATTTGTGCCGAAAGTTTTAATGGGGTCGAGGAGCACCGCGCTCGTGTGGAGGCCAAAATTACCTTCGCCCTGATTCAGGACGACATAGTGTTCCTTCAGGTACATGGAACAGCTGGTGAGAATGCCGGAGCGCGGGGGAATGGTCAGCGGCGAGGCGTCGTGGCGAATCTGCACCTTATCGAGGAAATTGCGCCCCGCGTTGCCGCTGACGATGAGCTCAAAATTCAGCCGCTGCAGGCGCGGCGAGAGGGTGTAGTTAACTTGGTGCGGCGTCAGAAAAACGCGGCCGCGGGAATCGATGCTAATCGTATTAGGCAGTTTGAGATCGTTGGCTCTGATCGCGGCCCAGATCTCAGCGCTCGAAAGTTTAGCGGCCGCCGGCGCGTAGAAAAGTCGGCCGACCGGTGATCCGGGACGGAGAAGTTTTTTCCAATAGGCGGCGTTGGGGAAGTTGGCGTCGTAAATGAAAGCGTCAGCGGATAACAAGAGGCGATGACCGTCGACGGTAGGTGGTCCTTGGAGATGCATCTCGATCCCGATGCGGGCGAGTGAGCTGCGTTCGGTGAAATGGAGGTCCGCCAGGTGCGCCTGGAGGAATTCCATTTCGGCTGGATGGCGCGGCCAGAAGACGAGGGTCAGGGCAACTTTGTCGCCGCCGCGGTTCTTAACCGTGAGGATCTGGCCATCCGTACTGTGCCAGAATTGGTTTTCGTTCATGGGATTGGCTAGCTTTAGGGGGGGAGCGCTGACTGACAAGCTTGCGCTGGCGTGGTTCCGGCCGTGATTTTTCTAGCCAAAGGGGTTGATTTTTAATTGAGGTTCTCCAAGTTCCGACGTTTTTAACGGCACAAAATCACTCGGGCCGTTTCTCAACCGAGTTTACCCATACGATATGAAATTCCCATCCAAGCTCACGGCCGCTCTCTTCGGCCTCGTTCTCCTCAACGCTGCTTCTGCGGAAGATGCGGTTAAATTTAACGTTCCCGGCGTGGCCGTCAGTCCCACCGCCGCGGCTAAACCAGCGGCCCCCAAGTTCACCGAGGCGCAAATTGCCGAGGCCTATGGTTGGTACATGGGCGGACAAATGGGCTTGCGCCAAATGGAATTCACGCAGGCGCAAGTCGAAGCCATGGCGCGCGGCCTGATTGGGGCAGCGGCCGGCGGTCAGCCCTCTTTTGATGCGAAAGCTATCGGACCTGAGGTTGAAGCTTTCTTGGGCAAGAAAAATGAAGCCTTCATGACCAAATTGCGTTACCAGAATATGGCGGCGAGCACGGCCTTCTTTGAGCAACTTAAGGAAAATAAAAACGTGGTCTCCCTTTCCAGCGGGCTGCGTTATGAGATCGTGAAGGCAGGTACGGGGGCGATGCCGCAACCCGGTCAACTGCTCACCATTCATTATACGGGGGCACTCGTTTCTGGCCAGATTTTCGACAATACGCGTGAGCGCGGTCAGCCGGCTGAACTCGTGTTACAGGATGGCGTCGTGATTCCCGGCATGTTCGAGGGCATGCAGAAAATTGGCATCGGTGGCACGATCAAGCTCTACATTCCGCCCTCGTTGGCTTACGGCGATCAGGGCAGCCAAGTGATTCCTCCGGGCGCGACACTCATCTTCGAGATCGAAGTGTTGAGCGCCAAGGAAGGACCGAAGGTGCCTGCTCCCGCGGCTAAATAAGCCGGCGCGAGTTAAATTAATTTTGCCGACAAAGCGCTTCCCGCAAGGGAGGCGCTTTTTATTGTTTGGCTGAAGCGGCTGCTGGGCTGAGGACGGCGCGTAATTCAGCCGCGAATTGATCAACAATGGCGGGAGTGGTGGCCCACGAACACATCAGGCGGTAACCATGTTCTCCAATGAAACGATAAAAATGCCAGCCACGGGCCCACATCGTTTCAGCGGCGGCGGTCGGTAGTTCGACAAAGAGACCGTTCACGGCAGGTGCGGTGATGAATTTTAATTGCGGCAGTGGGCGGAGTGCGGCGGCGAGGCGCTGCGTCATCGCGTTGGCGTGCGCGGCATGCTTGAGCCATGCGCCGGTCTCGAGCATGCCGACCCATTGGGCACTGGCGAACCGCTGCTTGGAGGCGAGTTGGGCCGCTTGCTTCACGCGGTAGTCGAATTCACGGGCCAGCTCGCGATTAAAGAAGACCACGGCTTCGGTGCTGTTCATGCCATTTTTAGTCCCGCCAAAGCTGAGCACGTCCACTCCCGCCCGCCAGGTGAAGTCGGCTGGGCTGATGCCGCGAGCCGCTAAGGCCGCGGCGGCGTTGGCGAAGCGGGCGCCGTCCATTTGCAGGGTCAGCTGGTGTTTTTTGGCCACGGCACTGAGCGCCCTGACTTCGTCGGGGGTATACAGTGTACCCCACTCAGTGGACTGCGTGAGCGAAAGTGCGCCGGCCTTAGAGTAGTGTACATCGGCGCGTTTGAGCGCTACCCGTTCGACATCAGTCGGCAGCAATTTTCCGTCAGGTCCAGCGACAGAGATGATTTTGGTCCCGCCGGTAAAAAATTCCGGCGCCGCGCATTCATCGTTATCTAAATGGGAATATTGATGACAGATGACGCTATGGTAACTGCGGCATAAGGCGGCTAGCGATAGGGCATTGGCGGCCGTGCCGTTGAAAATAAAATGAATGTCGCAGTTGGTTTCGAAAATATCGCGAATGAGAATTTTCGCGCGCTGCGTCCAGTCATCCTGCCCGTAGGAGGGCGCCGCTCCCTGATTGGCCGCATTCAGGGCGCTCAGGGCTTCCGGCGCCATCCCAGCTGTATTATCGCTAGCAAAACTGTAATCGTGGTGAACTGCATGATCAGGGGAGGGCATGGCGTTACAGGATAGAATTATTATCTAGCCTTGAACAGGGTGAATTTATTCAAGGCCCGCGCGGTGACCAACTAGCGATGGGCGCGGCGCAGGCGTCGCGGCCCTTAACCCGTTCTTGCACCCGTGACTTTCGCGGTGTTCGTTAGGTGCAACGAATGACTGTTGCGAATCTCAATCTCTACCTTGTGGGGTTCATGGGTACGGGTAAAAGTACCATTGGCCGATTGCTGGCGCGGCAGCTCAATTTTCAATTTCTCGACAGCGATCACGAAATCGAGCGGACGCAAGGCAAGGCGGTGACGCAGATTTTTGCGGAGGAAGGGGAGGCTAAATTTCGTGAACTCGAACTGGCTTTTATTGAGCACGGTCATCCGACGCAGGGTTGCATTGTCGCCTGTGGCGGTGGCTTGGTGGTACCTCCGGGGCGCCGAGAATTGCTGAAGAGTCGTGGAATGGTGATTTGTTTGCACGCCTCGGTTGAGACTATTCTGGAACGAACCTTGCACACCAACCACCGCCCGCTGCTGCAAGTGGCGGATCCCGCGGAACGGGTGCGCACGCTTTATGCCCAGCGCGAAGCAATTTATCGTGGAATGGGGACCATGGTGCTGACGGATCATCGGTCCATGAAGGAAATCGCGGCACACGTCCTGCGGGTTTATCGGCAAGAGGCTCGGTCGACAAAATCATGACAGCCAGTGCGGGCGCAGCGGTAACCGGTGAGCGCCGCGAGCTGCTGCGTCGCCGATTGCAGGCTTTGGGTTTTGATGAAGTGCGTTTTGCGGCGGTGACATCCTTTGGTCGCGCCGGGCTGGCGCCATGGTTAGATCAAGGGCTGCAGGCGGATATGGCGTGGATGGAGCGAACCAAAGAAAAGCGGCTCAATCCCGATCTCGTCTTAGCGGGGGCGCGCACCGTTATTATTTTGGGCGTGAATTATGGGTCGCCCGCTGAGCGGCAAGCGCTCGCGGCCGCCGCGGGTGAAATGGGAAAGCCTGCGCGCGCTCCCGTTTGGGCGCGTTATGCGCTGCACGCTGATTATCATGATACGATCAAGCCAGGGCTAGCCGCAGCTGGGCGAGTGCTCGAGGAGATGGGCGGACTGGCCGCGACCGATTATCGTTACTCTGTCGATACGGGTCCTGTGTTGGAACGTGGCTGGGCCGCGCGCAGCGGTTTGGGTTTTCGCGGGAAAAATGCGATGCTGATCTCCAAGCAGCACGGGAATTGGCTTTTGCTCGCTTCGATCCTGACGCGTTGGGAGATCGCGGCTGATGAGCCGCTCCGCAAGAAACTGCCAACGCCTGACCAACTTGAGCCAACCGGTTTGCTGTGTGGAAAGTGTACGCGTTGTCTCGACGCGTGCCCCACCGCGGCCTTTGCGCAACCGGGGGTGATAGATGCGCGCCGCTGCATTTCCTATCACACGATTGAAAATAAGGGGATTATTCCCCGCGAATTGCGGCGCGGGATTGGCGCCCGCATTTATGGTTGCGATGTTTGTTTGGAGGTTTGCCCGTGGAATCGTTTCGCTCTGGCTGGTCGGCGGATGTTGCTCAGCGCGCGGGGGGATATTGCCGAGCTTGATTTAGGGGAGATTCTTGCCCTCACCCCACTGCGTTTTGCCGAGATTTTTAAAGGCACCGCCATCAAGCGACTCAAATTGGTTGGTCTCCTGCGTAATGCCTGCATCGTGGCGGCTAATACGGGCGCGGCTGATTTATTGCCGACCCTTCAGTCACTCGCCGCGCAGGCCTCGCCGATCGTTCGCGCTCATGCGGTGTGGGCCGTGCAACAATTGGCCGGGGCGGCCTCGGCGCGGACGAGGCTCGCAGTCGCTCGATCGCGTGAAACTGATCCACTGGTTTTGGCGGAATATGATCAGGGCGCCGGTGACTAGGCCGCGCAGGTCCAAACTTAAGCTGCGGGCGGAAAATAGGCGCGCATTTTTTCGGTAAAGAGAGCCGGCGGGCGGACGGGCTCGCCGGCTTTATTAATGAAGCCGTGGACGGTGAAGCCGGTGACGAGGAGGTCGTCACCACGACGAATTTCGTAATCAAGCCTGATGCGCAGCAGGGGACGCTCATGTAGCCGCGTAATGATCGTCACGGTATCGTCGTAGAGCGCTGGTTTGGCGAATTTCACCCCGAGTTCAACCACTGGCAGGAGATATCCCTGCGCTTCCAGTTCGCGGTAGGGCAGGCCGCATTCTTTGAGCAGCGTGGTGCGACCGACCTCAAACCAGGGCAAATAATTTCCGTGATAGACGATACCCATCATATCAGTTTCAGCGTAGCGTACGGTGATCTGGGTGCGCGATTCGATCATGGGCTTAGGCGGTAAGGTTCGGATTGGTGGGTTGGCCGAGCAAAGATTGCACCGCATCGGTCCACGTATGGCGAATTGCTCGGATGCGACCAGCTTCGCCCAGACGGTGGCGCAGGGCGGGGTCGGCGATGAGTTGGGCAAAAGCGGCCGTCAGTGCGGCGATGTCGCCGGGGGCGACCAGCAAGCCAGTTTCTCCATGCGCCACGGCCTCGGGTACGCCGCCGATAGCGTGCGCAATAATCGGGAGGCCATGCGCGCCGGCTTCGAGATACACGAGGCCAAAGCCCTCGATGCTTTGTCTGTGCGGCATGCTCGTCATCGCAAAGATATCGGCTTGAGCATAAATATCACTCAGTTGGTCATCGGGAATATCGCCTAGAAATTTTACCGGAAAATCTGCCTCCTGCGCAGCGGTGGTGAGTGCGTCGTCGTACTTATCATTGCCGTGCGATCCGACGAGCCAGTATTCAAGTGAGGCGCGCTGATCGGCCGGCAGCGCTTGGAGCGCGGCGATGACTTGCAGCTGGCCTTTCCGTGGGTTGAGGCGGGCCACGGTCAGGATGATCGTTTTGGGCTTGGGGTGGGGCCGCCTTTCTAGCGCGCACGAGGAGAGATCAGTGCGCAGGGCCCCTGGAGTAATCACGGCTTTAGTTACCGCGGCGGGAAAATGTTGGCGTAGGAGGTCCAGCGCAAAGGCGCTTACTACGCCAATCCGGGTGGCCTTGCGTAGGAGATGGGTGGTGCTCCAGCGCAAAATCCAACGGGAGGCTAACCATTGAATTTCTGACCCATGAAAGGTGAGCACGAGTTGCGCTGGCTTTAGGCGATCGAAATATTGCAAAAAAAGCAGGGCGAGGAGGGGGCCGGGCTCAGGCACATACAAAATTGCAGATCGCAAGCGCTGACGATTGGCGATGAGTCGTCGAGCCATGCGCCATTGGCTCAATAAACTGTGGTTGCCGGCCATGGGCAGGCGTTCGATCTGATAGTTGCGCGGTAATTCGAGCACACCTGGCGGAAGGGCTGGGGCCCAGACTTCGACCGCATAGCCTAAATCTCGGGCAGCTCGTGCCATCTCGGTGGCATAGACCGCGATACCCCCGCGGTGGGGAAAGAATTCATGGGTAACCAGAATCAGCGGCTCGTTATGCTGAGTGGGTTTTTTGAGGGGGGGGCGCGACATCAGTCGAATTAGGATGATTAAATCAGAGAGCGACTACTGAGGGATGACCCAAAAATGAAGTCGGATGTGGCCCCGTAAACATCAGCAAGTCAATCGGCTAAACTGGGGGGGCGGCACAGAGGGCTATCTTTTGGGTTTACAAAATCCCGACCTTCCCATTGATTACTTAAATGGCTCCTACTGTACACACTGCTAGCGGATTTCAGCTAAAACCTTTTACATCCGAAGATGACGCAAATCTTCGCGAGGCCCTTAAGCGCTGTTCAGCGGCAACTTATGAGTCTGCCGCCCAGTTCCGGAAGACAGGTAACACCGAGCATTTACCGGCCATTGTTTTGGGCATAATTGAGCGCTATATTGAACCTGATCTCAGGGGTAAACTTAAGGATGCTGATGATGATCTCCGGATCATCGAAGATCTCGGCATTGATTCACTCACGATGATGGAAGTCGTGATCTTGGTGGAGGATGTGCTCCAATTGACCATCAATAACGAAGAGTTACGCCACTTACGGTCGGTGGGTGATGTTAAAACTTTCTTGGATTGTAAGGTCCGTGGCTTGCCCCTGCCGCAGCCCACCAAATTTATCCCTATCGAGCAGATCATGACGGTCATGCCGATCCAGCCGCCGTTTCTTTTTCTCGGCGAGGCTACCGTGGGTGCTCATGGTGCCAATGCTAAGTACAAGATCAGCGGGCAGGAATTTTTTCTCCAAGGACATTTTAAGGATAATCCAATATTACCTGCCTCCATTATGTTAGAGGCGCTTGGGCAACTCGCCGTACTTTTTCTCCTCGAGGGGCAAGTGGGCGAAGCCGGCAAGGTGGTGGATCCGAAGATGATTTTCTTCACTTCGTGTGAAGGTGTCCGCTGTCATCGGATGTGTCGTCCTGGCGATGTCCTCAACTTATCAATTAAGCCGAAGCGCTTGAAGGCGCCGCTGGCCACCTTCGAAGGTCAGATTCGCGTTGGTCAGGAAAAAGCGGCGATTGCGGAAGAAATCACGCTCACGTTTGGCTTTGCCGACGTCGTTGCTCAGCCTGTCCCGCAAGCTGAACCCGCTGCTATTTCGGACGCCCCTAATAAGGCGGTCGTCAACGCCTGAACCGGCGGGACTTGGTTGGCGTGCGGCGGTGGTTGACCGTCTGACTAAAAGCGTTTTCATACGCTGCAAGGCAGTCGTGGCTAATCGAGCGACGGGTGCGTTTTAATTAATATGCGGAAAGTTTATATTACGGGGGTCGGTTTTATTACGAGCATAGGCAATGATGCGGTCGCTGTTTCCGATAGTTTACGGGAGTTGCGGCATGGGATGATCCAATACCAGCCGTTTCAAAAAGCTGATGTGCCGGTCAAAGTGGCTGCGCCGATTCGCAATTTTATCACAGATACCACTGAGGCGGAGGATTGGGTTTTCCCTGCGCGTTATAACCTGCGGCGGGAAGTTCTTCGTGGCATGGCGCCCCATGGAGTTTATGCTTACTGTGCGATGCAGCAAGCGGTGGAGGATGCTAAATTATCGGAAGCTGATTACTCTAATCCCCATACAGGCTTATATGCGGCTTCAGGCGGCTCACCTTTCTTATTGGGTTATTATTTAGAGCGGATGCGGAAATATGGGGTGATGCGCTGTCAGCCGCTCGGGATTGTCGCCTCAATTTCCGGCACAGTTAATTTCAACCTCGTTTCGCAATTTAAAATTAAGGGGGCTTCCACGGGATTTTCATCGGCCTGCGCCTCCTCGGCTCATGCGATGGGTTTTGCCTACGATGAAATTGCGCTCGGTCGGCAGAACCGGATGTTTGTGGTGGGGGGTGAGGATGGTAACGTAGAGAGCATTTTACCTTTTGCGGGCATGCGCGCTCTCTCGCTGCAATCTGATCCAGCCCTGGCTTCGCGGCCCTTTGATGTGGCGCGCGACGGTTTTGTCGGCACGGGCGGCGGGGCGGTCTTGGTGCTCGAAAGCGAGGAGGAAGTTGAGCGCCGCGGGGCCAAAATTTACTGTGAGCTCGCGGGTTGGGGGCAAGGATCAGATGGACACAATGTGGCTATTTCTCACCCCGAGGGAGCCGGGCTGCAGCTCGCGATCGAAAATGCGCTCCGCGCTGCTGGAGTAGGGGCCGACGAGGTAGATTATATTAATGCCCACGCTACCTCGACCCCGATTGGCGATATTTCAGAGGCCAAAGCGATTCGGGCCATTTTTAAAAATAATCTAGCGCGCACAGCCATCAGCAGCACCAAGGCGCTCACTGGTCATGGGCTCTCCCTGTCAGGCGCCATGGAAGCTGGTTTTTGTGCGCTCGCCATTAAGGAAGGGTTTATGCCCGGATCGGCCCATATCACGAAAATCGATCCGGCCTGTGCGGGCCTCAATATTATCCGGGCGACATTGCCGCAGCGCCCTCAGGTGGTGCTGAGCAACAGTTGCGGCTTTGGTGGGGCTAATGTCACTTTGGTCTTTCGTGCGGTCTAACGCATGAGCGCTATTCGTCTTTCGACCCGCTATCGCACCGCTTTTGTGACCGGGGCGAGTACTGGGCTAGGCTTGGCCTTTACCGATATGTTACTGGCGCAGGGCGTTGAGGTTTGGGGTACCGCGCGCGATACGATTCGTCTGCCGGCGCGGCCGGGCTTTCATGCGGTTGCGCTCGAGCTGGGTGATGGCTCCGCGGCGGAAGCGATATTTCTTGCGGCCGAGCAGGCCGCGGGGGGCTTTGATATAGTGATTAACAATGCTGGTTTTGGGGCCTTTGGGGCTTTCGCCCACACTGAGTTTGCCGTCTGGGAAGAACAACTTCGGCTGATGTTAGTTAATACGGCGCGGCTCAGTCATGTCGCCCTGCGCGGTATGCTCGCGCGCCGGCGTGGGGCGCTGGTTAATATCTCATCGATTGCGGGTGAATTCGGGCTGCCCTATCAGGCCATCTATAATACGACCAAGGCGGGCCTTTCGGCTCTCAACGAAAGCTTGATGTATGAGCTGTCTGGCACTGGCGTTATCATGATCGATTTTCGGCCGGGTGATTACCGGACTAATTTTGAAGGTTCAGTGCGCCGCCCAGAGCAAGCGGTTGGTTGGGTTCATGACACAATCAACACCGCACGGATGAGCCGCGCCTGGTCCTCTTTTGTGGCACTCATGCGTTCTGGTCCCGCGCCGGTTCATGCGGCAGAATCATTGCGCCGTACCCTCCTGCGTGGTCGGAGTGGCACGGTGCGGACCGGACGTTTTGTCCAAGCTCACCTCGGGCCCTTTTTAGCGCGCTTCGGTTCTTTGGCTTTCAAGCGCAAAGTGCAGGGAAAATATTTCGGACTCTAAAGTTGCGGAATTCCTTTTAGCTGATGCGCTGGCTCTCTTTCTTGGATAGTATTTCGCTTTTATAAATCATGGCTCGCGTACGCATCCTTGTTCTCACCTCAAGCACTGGCGCTGGTCATGATACGCGGGCGCAGGCTTTTGCGGAGTGGTGCTTTGAACTTTATCGGCACGAGGTCGATGTGCGCATTGAGCAGATGCTCGAGAAGTCCTCCGGTTTTTTTAGCGCCGGCGTGCATTTCTATAATTGGATTCAGAAGAAATCACCCTGGGTGCATAAAGGTTTTTATCTTTTTGTAGAGTTACTGAGTTGGCTTAATCGGCGGACGGTTACCTTCGGGCGCACTTATTACGAATCAGTGCTGCGGGAATATCAGCCGCATCTCGTGTTCAGCGTGCATGATTGCTTGAATCGGGGGTATTTTCAAATGGCTAAGAGGATTCTGGGCTCCGAGCGGGTGCGCTGCGCCACTTACTGCGGCGAATTTTCCGGTGGTTTTGGCTATAGTATCAATTGGGTAGAACCGAGCGCAGACCTCTATGTGTCGCGCACCGACACCGCTCGCGATTATGCGGTCAAGCTCGGTATGCCCGTGGCGCGGACGCAAGTCCGCGGCTACTTGATGCAACCGCGCTCATCGATTGAGGTATTTAATGCTAAAAATCGGGCGGACTATTTATCAGCAACGCTGCATCTGCGTCCCGACTTGTTCACGGTGTTCCTCGCCACGGGGGGGAATGGCGCCAACAACCATGTGGAGCTTTTGGCCAAGTTGCTGTCGTATGCGGATAAAATCCAAGCGATCGTAATTTGTGGCAATAATCGCGAAGCTTATAATCAGTTGGTGCGTTGGCGGGCAGCGCATCCCCAGCTCAATTGCTTTGTGGATGGTTTTTCGGAGGAAGTGCATCTCCTCATGCAAGTCAGTGATGTCATTGTGACTCGGGGCGGCACGACCACCTGCGCCAAGGCGCTGCATTTTCGCTGCCCCATCATTTTTAACGCCCTCGGGGGCATTATGCCGCAGGAAGAATTAACTGTAAAATTTTTTCAACGGGGGGCCGGCGTGGAACGAATTAATAACGCCGCGGATTTTGAGACGATTATCGCCGCTTGGATGGCTGATCGGTCGGTTTACGATCGCTTGCGCCATAATTTCCTAAAATTGCGCTATGAGGAAACCCCCACGGTTCTGATCACCGAGCTGGTTGATTTAGCGCAGCAGGTGGCGGGTACTTCAATCAAACCCCGTCCATTTTCACCTAAAGCGTACGGGCCGCAGTGAAGAGTTCGGCCCAGGACCCAGGGGCAGCCACCGGCGCCTCGGTGCTAACCGGACTCAACGGGAGGCAGGATGGCGCCTGATTTTCCTGCTTTCCTGAGCCCTGCATTATGCGTTGGCTGGTAGTCGCCCCGCGCGATGTCTCGTCCCCCTTCCATAGCCCTGATTTTTACGACGTTTCCAAAGGTTTCCGAAACCTTTCTGCAACGTGATGTTTTGGCGCTCCAGGCGCAGGGAATCCGGCTGAAACTCTATTCATTGTGGGGCGGCGGGGGTGAGTTTAGCGGTATGACGGTGCAGCGTTTTCCTAAGTGGCGGCTGCTGCCGTTAATTATTTTTACGATTCCGTGGAATTGCTTTCGTCGGCCGCGCATCGTGCGCGATCTTTTCGCGGGAGTGCTGACGCGGGGAGCGCCCTCTTGGTTGAATTTTTGGGAAAACATGCTCGGGGCCGGTTTTGCGGGCTGTTATTATCGCCAATTTCGGCAGGATCCGCCGGCCTTGGTGCACGGAGCTTGGGCGGGTGCGCCCGCCACGGCCGGTTGGCTACTCGGTCGGATAGCTGGCTGGCGCTATAGCACGGGGGCGCATGCCTATGATATTTATGAGCACGGTGGTGATTGGTGGTTGCAGGAAAAATTACAGCACGCGCAATTTATTCATACCTCAACCGAGATGGGGCGTTGCGAATTAATCACCCGCGGGGTATCCGCTGATAAAATTATCTGTATCCGTCGCGGGCTGGAGACTTTTCCTCCTTGCAAGCCGCTCCGTTTAAATCGTCGTCCACTGCGCTTGTTGTGTATTGCCCGACTCGTGCCGAAGAAAGGATTGTTCCACCAACTGAGAATCTACGCCGCGCTTAAGCAAGCGGGACTAGCCTTTGAGGCGCGGGTGGTGGGGGATGGCCCCCTCCGCGCATCACTCGAAGCGGCCGTGCAAACGCTAGATTTAGGCGCAGAGGTAAAATTTATAGGCCATCAAGGATCGGCCGCCGTTTGGTCGGAATTGGCTTGGGCTGATGTGTTGCTGCATACGGGAATTATTGCCCCGAGTGGCGATCGGGATGGGTTGCCGAACGTGATTCCCGAGGCGATGGCCGCGGGCGTGCTCGTGGTCACTTCGCCGGTTTCAGCCACGACCGAGGCTATTCATGACGAACTAACCGGCTTGGTGGCGGCCGTCGAAGCGCCGCTCGCTTGGGTAAATGCCCTGCGCCGATTGAGTGAAGATGATGAGTTGGCTGAGCGCTTGCGTGTGGCGGCGCGCCATTGGGTGGAGGAACACTACGATGCGCATAAGAATACTGCGCAATTGATCCATTGTTTTCGGCGCGCGATGGACCATGAGACTCACGGTCATGAATAATTTTCCGCCGCTGGCCCAAGGTCATTTCCGTCGTGCCCTCTCGTGGCGATGGATTAATCTTTTTTTGACCTAATCCTGCTATGATTTATTATGATATCACCAAGATGGGCGCCGCGCAGCATCGCTCGGGTTTGATGCGGCTAACTTCGCGGTTGATGGAAGAGCTCGGCGGTCATGTCACGGCGGTGGTTTGGGATAATTCGCGGCGGACATTTTTGACTCACGCCCAAAAAATATCGGTAAATTTTACTCCCGCCGACTGGTTGCTCACGGTGGAGATGTTCAGCAAGGTCGAGCGGCCAGGTTTTTCTGATTTTGTGCATCATCCCCCCTGCCGATTGGCGGCGGTGTTTCATGATGCTATTCCGATTAAATTTCCTCACATCACGTGGCCGCAGAGCGTTCAGCGGCATCCGGAGTACATGAAATTATTGGCGAGTTTTGATCGGACGTGGGCCATCTCTGAGGCGACTCGGCAGGATTTTACGGGCTTCTGGCATTGGCAGGGGGTCGTATCGAAGGGCCCGGTAGAGGTCATCGAACTCGGCGCAGATTTTGATGGGAGCGATCGCGTGCAGCGCGATCCCCGATCGACGCCAGGCCGCCCAGCGCTGGTGTGCGTGGGGATTGTCGAGCCGAGAAAAAATCAGGGCTTTCTGCTGGAAGTGGCGGAGACTTTATGGGGGGAGGGCGTGAATTTTGAACTACATGTCGTGGGTCGAGTAAATCCTCACTTTGGTCGCCCGTTACTTAAACGCATGCGAGCACTCGAGGATCGGCAGAAGCTTTTCCATTTTTATGCACAAGTCAGCGATCAGGAATTAGGTCGCCTGTACGCAAACGCGCGGGCCGTCGTTTTCCCGACGATTGCGGAAGGCTGTGGCTTGCCGCTGCGCGAAGCTTTATGGCGAGGTGTGCCGTGCGTGTGCAGTGACCTGCCGGTCTTGCGCGAGAATGCCGCGGCGGGGGGCTGTCTTTTGGCGCAGGTTAATCATCACTCGGATTGGCAGAAACAATTGCGCGGCCTCTTGACGAATGAGGCAGATTATCAGCGCCTACAAACTGAGGCCATGGCGCGACCATTACCCCGGTGGGCCGATACCGCGCGGACGTTATTGCAGGCTTTGCGCTAACTTACATTTGCTTCACCGCATAGGCCATGGCGGTGGCAATTTTATCTAAATCTTCCTCACTATGCAGAGCAGAGACGGCCGTGCGAATCAGATCCTTGCTGGGCGGAACCGCGGGCGCGATCGACATGACTGTGAATACGCCTTTCTCCAATAGGGCTTGCCAGAAACGGTAGACGAGTTCTTTCGATCCCAGCACAATCGGCACGGCGGGGGTTTCGCTCTCCCAGGTATCGAGGCCAAGGCCTTTCAGCATCTCACGGTAGCGCTTGGTGTTTTTCCACAGTTTAGCCAGGTGCTCGGGTTCCGATTGCATGAGCTCAAGCGAGGTCGTCGCGGCCGCCGCTTGGCTCGGGGCGAGCGCGGCGCTGAAGAGGGTTTGTTTGGAATGGCTCCGCAGATATTCGATGAGCTCGCGCGAGCCCGCAATAAAGCCGCCCGTGCTAGCGAGCGATTTCGACATCGAGCCGCAAATAATGTCGACCTTATCGTTCAGTTGAAAGTGATCGACAGTGCCGCGGCCTTGGCGGCCTAGAATGCCGAAACCATGAGCGTCATCGACCACCAGAAAGGAACCGGACTCCTCGCTGGTGCGGGCGATTTCAGGCAGGCGACAGATATGTCCTTCCATGGAATAAACGCCTTCTACGACGATCATTTTTGGCGTCTTCGATTCAAGGGCCTGCAAGATTTGGCGAAGATCTTCTGGGTTGTTGTGGCTGAAGCGTTCGACGGCCGCACTCGACAAGCGCACGCCGTCCCACAGGCACGAGTGGATATTTTTATCCGCCAGGATGGTGTCCCCTTTCTGGGCAAAAGTTGCGACCGCCGAGATGCAAGAAACATAGCCCGCCACACTGACGTGGCAGGCCTCGCGCCCGAGGAAGGCCGCCAGTTTTTCCTCGAGCACGGTATGGTAAGCCCGCGAGCCGTTGGAGATCCGCGCGCCGGTGGTGCTGGAGCCCCAAGTCCTGGCTCCTTGCGCGCAGGCTTCGATCACTTTGGGGTGAAAGGAAAGTCCAAGGTAATCGTTACTTGAGAGCATTACCATTTGGCGGCCTTGCAGCTGGATCTTGGTCCCTTTTTGGGCCTCCATGGCATGGTAGTAGGGCTTATATTTCAGCCGCATCTTGGTCGCATAATCATCTCGCGCTCGGGCGATGATCGCTTTGCTCGTTTTGGTCGTGAATAGGGACAGAGGCATGGAAATTGCGTGGGACTAAAGGTCAGTGAATGATGCTAAGCAACCGCAAAGCCTTGGCTCAAGCGCGGCGCGGCAGGGCGCGCAGCCACGTCGTGAAATCGGTGGCGTACTCTGGCCACGTTTTCAGGTGGCGGGCGCGGGCCTGAGCTGCGAGCTGCACAACTTCGGCTGGATTTTTAATCAATCGGCCTAACGTTGCGGCGAGATTATGGGCATCGACTGA
>CAMAVZ010000028.1:0-25046 GCA_945861645.1 Opitutus sp. GAS368
GCCAGGATCATTTCTGAATCGACGCTGAGAGGAGAATTAACAAATTGAGTTGGTCGCTCTCATTTTACCCTATGAAAATAAATCATCTGCTGGTTGTTATGTCGCTGGCCCTCATTTCCCCCCATCAGCTGCCGGCTGATTTCCATGACCATATTGGTCTGCAGCTCTGGAGTTTGCGGGCTACCGCGCTGACGAAGGGATTGCCGGCCTCGCTGGATTTAGCGAAAAAGTGGGGCGTAGTTGAACTGGAGGGCGCCCTCGTAACGCCCAACATGACGCCTGAACAGGTCCGCGCCGCGCTTGATGCGCGCGGCTTGAAGATGCCCAGCGCGCACGTGCAGTATGCCGATTTGAGCAAAGATTTAACTCCCCTAATCCGCGCCGCCCAAGTCTTGGGCGTGAATTACGTGATTTGTCCATGGATTCCCCACTTGGGAGCTTTTACTCCGAGGCAAATTGAAGCCGCCGCCAAAATATTTAATCACGCCGGCGCCGAGTTCCGCGCGGCTGGGCTTAAATTTGGTTACCATCCCCACGGTTATGAGCTGATCCCGACCGCGACTGCGGGCGAAACTTTGCTGGATGATTTGATCCGCGCGACTAATCCGGCGGACGTGTGCTACCAGATGGATGTGTTCTGGATCTATCACGGCGGGGGCGATCCCGTGAAACTTTTAAATAAATATGCTGACCGCTGGGTATCCTTGCACGTGAAAGATATTCGTCTCGCCGCACCGTACGGTCAGCCCACCGGTCGCGCACCTGACACGGATAACGTGGCGGTTGGGTCGGGGCAAATTAACTGGCCGGCGGTAATCGGGACGGCCGAGAAGATCGGCGTGCGTTATTATTTTATCGAAGATGAGACGCCGGCTCCGTTGGAAAATATTCCCGCGAGCTTGGTCTATCTGCACCAGCTGAAGCTTTGAATAACGCGGTCAGCGATCATTATTTGCCTTCCATTATTTTTAAAACCTCAACGTTTAACCTCTCTTAACTATGGCGCGTCCAATTACTCTTTTCACCGGCCAATGGGCCGATCTGCCCATCGAGCAACTGGCCCCGTTGGCTAAAAAGCTCGGCTATGATGGGGTCGAGCTTGCTTGCTGGGGCGACCATTTCGAAGTCGATCAAGCTGGTTCGCCGGATTATCTCCGGAAAAAATGGGAACTCCTTTCGGATCATGGTCTGACTTGCTACGCTATTTCTAGTCATTTGATTGGTCAGGCGGTGTGCGATTTAATTGATGAGCGCCATCAGGCGATTCTGCCGCCGGATGTCTGGGGTAATGGTGAGCCCGAAGGCGTTCGACAGCGGGCGGCGAAGAAGCTAGCCCAGACCGCCAAGGCCGCGCGGGCCTTCATGAATGCCCAGCCAGGGCGCTCGGCGGCCCATCAAGCACCGGCCATCGTTAATGGGTTCACGGGATCGTCCATCTGGCATTCGATTTATGGTTTTCCGCCCACGTCGCAGGCCTATTGGGAAAAAGGCTTTCAGGATTTTGCGCAGCGCTTTGGCCCGATCCTCGAGGAATTTGAAAAACAAAATACCAATTTTGCCTTGGAGGTTCACCCCACGGAAATTGCGTTCGATCTCGCGAGTGCGGAACGGGCGCTGGCGGCGGTGAAGGGGCATAAACGTTTTGGCTTTAATTATGATCCGTCGCATTTGGGCTACCAAGGCGTTGATTATGTTAAATTCATTCGAACCTTGGGTTCGCGGATTTTCCACGCGCACATGAAAGATGTGTGGTGGGGCCACGGGGATGGCTCGGTCGGCACTTTCGGCGGCCACACTAATTTTGGCGATGCGCGGCGCGCCTGGGACTTTCGCTCAGTCGGTCGCGGGGATATCAATTTTGAAGAAATTATCGTCGCCCTCAATGATATCGGCTACACGGGGCCGTTGTCGGTTGAATGGGAGGATATTCGCATGGATCGTCAGCATGGCGCGGCCGAATCCTGCGCTTTTCTCCGCAAACTCGATTTTGCCCGCAGCCAGATCGCGTTTGATGCGGCCTTTGACCAAAAGAATCAATAACCCGCCGCGGCATCGCTCCGCGAAGGCGCGGGCCAGCGCTGGGCGCGGTCAGAGTAATCGTCTCGTCACTCCTTAATCTATTAGCTTATGAATCGTAAACTTCGTTTCGGCATGATCGGCGGCGGGCGCGGCGCTTTTATTGGCGCGGTGCATCGCATCGCGGCTATTCTGGATGGCCAAGCCGTTTTAGTTGCGGGGGCTTTTTCGAGCGACGCGGCGCGCTCGCGGGCCTCCGGCGAGGATCTTTTTCTCGATCCGACCCGAGTCTACGGCAGTTACCAGGAAATGGCAAAAGCGGAAGCCACTAAGCCGGCCGCTGAGCGTTTAGATTTCGTCGTGATTGTGACGCCGAATCACCAGCATTTCCCGCCGGCTAAATTATTTCTAGAAAGCGGCTTCAATGTTGTCTGCGACAAGCCAGTCACTTTCAACTTAGCGGAGGCGGTCAGATTGCGGGCGATTGTCCGTCGCACGCGCAAAGTTTTTGTGCTGACGCATAACTACACGGGCAACGCCATGGTCAAGCAGGCCCGTGAGATGGTGCGCACGGGTAAACTTGGGGCCATTCGCAAAGTGGTGGTGGAGTATCCGCAAGGTTGGCTGGCCACGCGCTTAGAAGGCAGTGGGCAAAAGCAGGCCGCTTGGCGCACCGATCCCAAACGTAGCGGAGCCGCTGGCGCCATGGGTGATATCGGCACGCATGCCGAGAATCTCGCGCACTATATTACCGGTTTAGAAATCTCCGAACTCTGCGCCGATTTGACGGCTTTCGTCCCTGGCCGGCGACTTGATGATGACGGCAATATCTTGGTTCGTTTTAAAGGCGGCGCGAAAGGTATATTGCACGCCTCGCAAATCAGTGTCGGGGAAGAAAATAATTTAAATATCCGTATCTACGGGGAAAAAGCCGGGCTCGAATGGCAGCAAGAACACCCGAATGAGTTGCTGGTTAAATTTCCAGATCAGCCCAAGCAAACGTGGCGCCGCGGGAATGGTTACCTGGGTGACACCGCGAAGAAATTCACGCGAATTCCCGCCGGTCATCCGGAAGGCTACCTGGAGGCCTTTGCTAATATTTACCAAGAAGCCTTCCGCGCAATTCGGGCGGAGGTGGCGGGCAAAAAAATGCCCAATGATTTAGATTTCCCGACGATCGATGATGGAGTTGAGGGCATGGCGTTCATCGACACCGTCGTGAAGAGCTCTGCCCGGGGCGCTAAGTGGCTTAAGTTTCCGCGAACTTAAACGGCGGCTTCTCGGGAAATAGATTTACGCGTCCCCGCTTTCCGCTTCGCTCACCCTATGGCAAAATGGCTTTTGGTGGATGGTTTCAATCTGGCGTTTCGGGCTTTCTATGGCATGCCTGAGCTGACTCGCGCAGATGGTTTTCCGACCGGCGCTTTGCATGGTTGGGTGAAGACGATGTGGCGACTCCAGGATCAGGGAAAGCCCGCTGCAATGATGGTTTTTTTCGACTTGGGCGGCTCGCAAGATCGTTTGGCGCTGCATCCGGAGTACAAGGCGCAGCGCAAAGAAATGCCGGAGCCGTTGGCGCAACAAATTCCCGTCATTAAGGCACTAACGCGCGCGATGGGTTTAGTCGGCGTAGAACTCGACGGCGTCGAATCTGATGACCTGGTCGCGGCGCAAGCCCGGACGCTCGCCCGCGCGGGCCATGAGGTGTTGATTGTTAGCGCCGATAAGGATTTTGCGCAGTGCGTCGATGAACACATCAAACTCTTGGTGCCGCCGCCCACGGCTAATCCGAAGCTTGGCTGGCGCGTGCTCGATCGCGCAGGCGTAGTCGAGAAGTTTGGCGTACCGCCGGAATCGATCGCCGAATATTTGGCCCTCATCGGTGATACCTCGGATAATATTCCAGGCATTAGTGGGGTGGGGCCCAAAACAGCGCTGAAGTGGTTTACCGAATTTAAAAGTCTGGAAGGAATTATTGCGGGGGCCGCGCAGTTGAAGCCCGAGCGCTTCGGTCCCGTGGTGGCGCAAGCAGCGGAGAAATTGCGCCGCAACCTTAAGTTGACCACCTTGCGGACCGAGTTGCCTTTGCCTCCGCTCACGGCGGGGGAGCCCGCGGCCGCGCAGCTTTTCGCTCTCTTGGAGTCGCTCGAAATGCGCGCAAGTCTAGCTGAAGCGAAACTGCGCTACACCGGCCAGCAGGAACTTTTTTGAGCCAATGAGCGTCTGATTAATCGCCGGCCGGCCGCGGCTTCAGCTGAAGGGAGGGGGAGCAAAGAGATACCCAATGCCATGTACGGTCTTCCAACAATCGAGAGTCACGCCTTGGCGAGCGTACATAGTGCGGATTTTTACGATGTACTGATCCAGCGACCGACTCTGCAAATCAGCGTGCATTCCCCAGACCGCTTGTAATAATTCCTTGCGGGTGATGACGACGCCGCGGTGCGCGCTGAGATAGGCGAGAATGCCAATTTCCTTGCGGCCAATTTTGTGGCGAGTGCCATTGCTAAAAAGGATTTCTCTCAGCCCGGGATCAATTTGCGCGCCCCGCAAGTCAAAGGGCGCGGGCACCGGCTTCGGGGTAATCGGCGTAGCCGCTTTCACCTTGGCTTGGCGCAGCATGGCGTGAACGCGGGTGAGGAGATCGGGGTAATTTAAGGGTTTGCTCAGGCCATCTGCCGCGCCCCGTTTAATTTTTTTGAGACGCTCCTCCGCGAGGCTGTTCCCCGTAATAAAAAGTATGGGCATATTTATACCCTGCTGATCGAGCGCTTGGTATAGATCGCGGCCGCTGGGGTCAGGCGGCGTAAGATCGATGAGCAGGAGACTGGCGACGTTATCTTGCAGGAAGCGCTCGGCGGAGATTCCCTGCGCGAAGCTTTGGATCCTGAAACCCGCGCTGATGAGTTGCTCGGTAATAATCTTGAGCAGTTCGGGTTCGACGGCGACCACGACAATGAGAGGGCGAGATTCAGCACACATGGCAGAAACAGATATATTTCCTTCTATGATAATTGTCGGGTAAGTCAAAGGCTAGTTCCACGCTAAGCCCGCTTGGAGCCGAGAGATTTCTTGTCATTCCGCGGCCGGGGCTTTCGCTGGTGGCATGAAAGTCACCCTCGGACTTCTGCAGCACGCGTGTACCGGTCATCCGGCGACTAATCTTAAAAAAACCCTCGCGCTCACCGCCCAGGCGGCGCGGGCCGGCGCCCAGATCATTTGCACGCAAGAACTTTTTCGGTCGCAGTACTTTTGCCAGAGTGAAGAGTACGCTAATTTCAAATTGGCTGAATCGATTCCGGGTCCGAGTACAGTGGCTTTTCAGCGTTTAGCTAAAAAGCATAAAGTTGTGATCGTGGCGTCGCTTTTTGAGAAACGCTCGGCTGGTCTTTATCACAATACGGCGGTGATCATCGATGCGGATGGGCGCTTACTTGGCCGTTACCGCAAGATGCATATTCCCGATGACCCGCTGTTTTATGAGAAATTTTACTTCACCCCCGGCGATACTGGTTTTCGGGCGTGGCAAACTAAGTACGGCAAGATCGGGGTGCTGATTTGCTGGGATCAATGGTATCCGGAGGCCGCTCGGCTAACGGCGTTGCAAGGGGCAGAAATTATTTTTTATCCAACCGCGATTGGTTGGCATCCGTCAGAGAAGAAGGCGCATGGCTCCGACCAGCATTCCGCCTGGGAAATTAGCCACCGTGGTCATGCGGTAGCGAATGGGTGTTACGTTGCGGCGGTTAATCGCATCGGTCGGGAAAAGCCGCTCGGCGGCGATGGACTCGAGTTTTGGGGCCAGAGTTTTGTCGCTGGCCCGAGCGGGCAGATTTTGGCGAAGGCTAAATTCGATCGCGAAGAAGTTATGCTGGTCCCGATTGATTTGGCAAAGGTCGATGCCACGCGGACGCATTGGCCTTTTTTACGTGATCGGCGCATCGATGCTTACGGCGACATTACCAAGCGGTTTATCGATTAATGAGGGCTGCGCAGAACACGCCGAGCGCGCTTGGTTTCCGAATGCCTGCGGAGTGGGAACCGCAAGCGGCGGTGTGGCTTTCTTGGCCGCACAATCGGGCGACTTGGCCCGGTAATTTTAGACCGATCCCCGGCGCTTTCGCTGCTTTCGTTGCCGTCGTTAGTCGCTACGAGCAGGTGCGCATCAATTGTGCCGCCAGCCAGCAACCGCGCGCGCGTCAGTGCTGCGTCCAGGCCGGGGCCGATCTCACGCGGGTTACTTTCTATGATCATCCGACGAATGATGCATGGTGTCGCGATCATGGACCGATTTTTGTGCAACACCGCACCACGGGCGAAGTGGCGGTCACGGATTGGGCATACAATGCATGGGGTGGGAAGTATCCGCCTTATGATCTCGATAATAAAATCCCCGCGCGCATAGCGCAGAAATTAAAATTCCGGCGTTTTCGCAATCCGCTGGTGCTGGAGGGTGGCTCCATCGACGTCAACGGGCAGGGACTGTTGCTCACAACGGAACAATGTCTGCTCAACCCGAATCGTAATCCCCACTGCACTCGCACCCAGCTCGAAAAAAATTTAAAAGACTATCTGGGGATTAAGCAGGTCTTGTGGCTCGGGTCGGGGATTGTGGGAGATGATACCGATGGACACATTGATGATATCACGCGCTTTTATCAGGCCGATGGATTTGTGACGGCCATTGAGCGGAATTCTCGCTCCCCTAATTATAAAGCGCTGCAGGATAATCTCAGCCGATTGAAAAGTTTTCGCACACCGGCGGGGAAGAGATTTAAAATTGTCACGCTCCCCATGCCCAAGCCGATTGGCTTTCGCGGCCAACTCGTGCCGGCCAGTTACGCGAACTTTCTCATCATCAACGGGGCGGTCTTGGTGCCGCAATTTCGCCAACCTCGGCGCGATGCGGCGGCGTGTGCTATTTTAGGGGACTGTTTCAAGGATCGGGCAATTGTTCCGCTTGATTGTTATGATTTGATTTGGGGTCTCGGGACCTTGCATTGTCTTTCGCAACAACAGCCCGCCGACCTGGGGGCGTTGGGTAAGCACTGATCGCTATGCTTAAAAAAAATATTTTATTGCTGCTGATTGGGGTCAGTGGGCTCCTCGGTGGTTGCAGTAGTATTGCGACACGGATGCAGGATCGGTACGTCGCCGTTGCGCCGCAGGAGCGCATTTTTTCGGCCACCCCAAAAATAGTTTACGAGGCGGCGCAGTTGGCGGTGAAACGCGTTGGGTTGCTGCTTGGAAGGAAATCTTTCGCGACCGGCCGGATTGAAGCGTACGCGCCGATTCGTTCGGGGGACCCAACGAGCGATGCTCGGCAGACCACGCTCAGCGTTCGTCTGGATGCCGCTGACCCAGCATCCACCCGAGTGGGCGTGTTGGTTTGGGAACACCTCCAAGGAGCTTTTCCTGGTGGGGTCAGCGAACAGGCCCTGCCTCAGCATAGCTTATATCTGATCTATTTTGCTGCCCTGGAACAGGTTTTACGCGAGAATGGTAGCTTGAAATAGGTTAAAAATCTCCAGCGTTTTCGCTTGCCGGTGAGGAAAAGATAGGGGACTTTTTCCCGCTTACGCGGTGTTCTTAGGTCAAGCCGGTGTCGCCGCAACACTCCCCCGGCTTGTTAGTTAGTCCAACCCTCAACCAATAAGGATCCGTCAGGATCCACGCCGGAAGGCAAGTGCTTTGGAGTAAGTGCCGCCATTCCGACCACAGTCATCATGAGTTCGTTAATGCAAGACCTGCTCGCCCAGAGCTCCTTCGATAAGTTGAAGGAAGGCTCGATTGTCTCGGGCGTTATCACTGAAATCCGCGCCAACGAAGTAGTCGTCGATATCGGCGGCAAAGCTGAAGGCGTTATCTCTGCCAATGAATTTGCCGATTTGGGCGAATTACAAATTGGCTCTAGCATCGAGGTTATCCTCGAGAAACTCGAGGATCGGGAAGGTAATCCGATTCTCTCCTACGAACAGGCCCAACAGAAAAAGAATTGGGAAAATATTCTGCAAAAGTGCCAAGAGGGCGCGATCGTCCCCGGCCGCGTTAAAGCTAAGGTCAAAGGTGGTCTCATCGTCTCCATCGGCGTTGATTCATTCCTGCCCGCTTCGCACATCGATATTCAGCCCCCGAAGAACCTCGATCAATACGTCGGCCAGACCTATGATTTCAAGGTCCTCAAAATCAATCACGACCGCCAGAATATCGTGTTGTCCCGCCGCGAGCTCATCGAAGAGCAGCGCATCAACAAGCGCCGCGATCTCCTCGAGAAATTGCAACCCGGCCAAGTCCGTAAAGGTATCGTTAAGAACATCACTGATTTTGGTGCGTTCATCGATCTCGACGGTATGGATGGCTTGCTGCACATCACGGATATGAGCTGGGGCCGCATTGGCCATCCGTCTGAGATGTTGAAGCAGGGCGAAGAAATTGAGGTCATGATCATCGACATCAACCGCGAGAAAGAGCGCGTGTCCCTCGGCCTGAAGCAGACCAAAAATAATCCTTGGGATAATATCGATCACAAGTTCCCCGTGGGCTCAAAGATTCACGGTAAAGTGGTCAATCTCGTGCCCTACGGCGCCTTTATTGAACTCGAGCCGGGCGTGGAAGGCCTCGTCCACATTACCGAAATGTCTTGGACCAAGCGGATCAGCAAACCTTCCGAACTGCTCAAGGTCGGTCAGGAGCTCGATGCGGTGGTGCTCGGTATTCAGAAGGAAGAGCAGAAAATCTCACTCGGCCTCCGTCAGCTCGAGACCAACCCGTGGGATATGGTGCGCCACAACTATCCGGTGGGCGCCCGCGTCCACGGCAAGGTGCGCAATATGACCACCTACGGCGCCTTCGTCGAACTCGAGGAAGGTATCGACGGTATGGTGCATGTCTCCGACATGTCCTGGACCCGTAAGATCAACCATCCTTCCGAAATGCTCAAGAAGGGCGACGAAGTGGATGCCATCGTGCTCGACCTCGATCCTAGCCAGCAGCGCATCAGCCTCGGCATGAAGCAGCTCGCGACCGATCCTTGGACGGATATCGATAGCTTCTTCCGCATCGGTGATGTGGTTCCTGGGGTAATCTCCAAGATCACGACCTTCGGCGCCTTCATCGAATTGAAGGACGGCATTGATGGCCTCGTGCACATTAGCCAAATTCAGGAAGAGCGCATCGATAAGATCAAAGATGTGCTCAAGCCGGGTCAGGAAGTGCAGGCTCGGGTCATTAAAATCGATCGTGAACAGCGCCGGATTGGGCTCAGCATCAAGGCCGCGAATTACTCGGCCGAACAGCTCGCTCAGGAGACGGCGACCTACGACCAGTTCGCCAAGACCACCGGTGCCTCCGATATGACCAACCTCGGCGATATCTTCGACGAGGCTTCGAAGAAGGAATAAACACATCCTGCGGTCGCTTCGGCGGACCACGGACTAAAACTTCAAGGCGCTCGACGAAAGTCGGGCGCCTTTTTTTGTTTTTATGCTTCTGCATGAGAGCAAAGCCGTAATGCTGGCGCGGTGATTCCTTCCCTCAAGTTAAAGCCCAACGCCAATTCCCGCGTCCTCACCGGTCATCCGTGGGTATTTGCCAACGAATGTATCGAGCTACTGCCGACCGCTCATGATGGCGCCGTGGTGGAAGGTCGGGATCGTACGGGTCGTTTTATCGGTACCGGGATTTATAACAGCAAATCGCAGATTGTCTGGCGTCGGCTGAGTCGCGACCGGGTGACGTTGGATGCCGCATATCTGCGGACGGCACTGGAACGGGCCATCGCGCGGCGCGAGGGGCTGGGGGATTTCAAGCGGTTAGTCTGGTCGGAATCAGATGATTTGCCGGGTGTCGTGGTGGATCAATTTGGAGATACGCTCGTGGTCCAAGTGCAGACCTTGGCGCTAGATAATTGCACGGCCTTAATCAGTGAATTGCTGACCGAGTTGGTGCAACCGACAGAAATTATTTTCCGCAATGATGCGAATATTCGCAAACTGGAAGGGTTGCCGTTTGAGGTGCACACCCGTTCCGGCGCAACCTGGGAGCCCCGTTGGGTCAAGATTGATGGGCTTGATTATTGGTTGGACCTCCAGGGTGGGCAGAAAACGGGCTTTTACCTCGATCAGCGTCTGCAACATGCGGCCGTGGCAAAATATGCGGCGGGCAAGCGGGTGCTGGATGCCTTTTGTAACCAAGGCTCGTTCGCGCTCCATTGCGCGAAGGCGGGGGCGGCGTACGTTTGCGGATTAGATAGCGCATTTGATGCCGTGGGTCAGGCCAAGAAAAATGCCGAGCGCAACGGGCTGACCGCCGAATTTGTGGCCGCGAATGTTTTTGATTGGTTTACCGCCCAACGGGAGGCTAAGCCGGTCTGGGATTTAATTGTTTTAGACCCACCGCCTTTTGCGAAATCAAAGTCCGCTCTCGATGGGGCTTTACGGGGTTATAAAGAAATTAATCTACGAGCGCTCAAGGCCTTGGCGCCTGGAGGTCTCTTGGCGACTTACAGCTGTTCCCATCATATGCAGGATGCCCAGTTGCGTGAGGTCTTGGCGGAAGCCGCCGCAGACGCCAAGCGCCGCGTGCATGTGATCGAATGGTCGCATCAACCCGCCGATCATCCCGTGCTGGTGACTATGCCCGAAAGCGAATACCTGCGCGGCTATATTCTCCGCGTCGAATAGCCCGGCGCGTTCGCCATCAGCGAGTCGCGTTGTCTAGATTGCGACGTGTCGTCCGCAACTGCTCGAGTTCGGCTTCGAGCATGGCCAGCCCTTGAAGGGTGGAGGGACGTTTCATGGCCTCGAGGACCGCGCGCTCGGTTTCAAGTAAGCTGACGCGACTGGCGGCCACCGCCGAAAGATGCGCGGCAGAATTGCCGCCAAAGATTGCGGCGGTTTGAGCAAGTTTAGGATTATTGAGCGCCTTATCGAGCTCACTTGATTTCACTTTTTTCCTTTCGCGGGCGATCAGTTTATCGAGCTTCGTGATCGTGACATCGATTTCACGCACGCGGTTCTTGGTTACCTGAATGGTGGGTAACTCGATGGCCGGCTCGGGTGTGAGGTGGGTTGCTGGCGAGGTGGGTGGGGTGCTCGCGGGAGTGCTGTCGCCGGCGGCCCAGAGGCTGGAGCCAAAGCTGATGCCGAGAATGAGTAAAAAAGGGCGGCCGAGATAAATATTCACAGAATGTAACGTGCCGGCGTGGTCCAAGCCGAGCAAGAGCAGATCATCTTGGCGCGGGGGCTCTCGGTTGACTTAATTTCAGAAATGCAGCGCCGAAACGTCCCCCGATAATCAGCTGATTTTCCGCGCTGAAATGATGCGTATTTACGTTGGGAAGATCATCCACATCGATCCAGGCGGCAGCCGCCACTGACGCACCGACTGTTATCTGCGCGCGCCGTACGGTGGCCATCGGGGCATTATCGCCATTGCCGGTGAGGGCGCGGGCGATGGATGAATTCACACTGCGGGCGAGCACAAAGGGCGTTGTAGAGGTCCCGTATCGGAGTCGCAGCAGGTCAATTAAGTTGCGTAGATTATCGGCATAATGGCTCGCCAGTGGCCCATGGATCGCATCGTCAATTCCTTGATGCCAAATAATTCCACCGATGCGAAGGGGGTAACCTTGCGCGCGGAGTTCAGCCAGGCGGCTATCGATAAATTGCATCCAGGGATGGAACAATGAGCCCCCTTCAGCCCAAGGCCAAGTCGGCGCGTTGCGGCTGAAATTTGCATAGACTTTGATGATGGCGACATCGCGCCAGCCCGCGGCGTAAAGCGCGCGGGCAAAGCCGACTTCGGGGCCATGCACGAGCTGATCTTTAGAACGCTGCGCCCGGAGCTCTCCCCAGGGTAGATAAAGCGGTGATTGCTCACCCGCGGGCAGCGGCGCAGTGGTCAAGCGGGTCGCGTGATCGGCTGCAGTCGGTTCGAATCCCGGCGGAGTGGTCACGACCGCATCAGCTCCGGCCATGTTAGATTGGCCGGCGAAGAGAAATACATTAATCACCGGTCGTTCCGCGGCGTTTGCCTCGGCTCGTGGGTGGCTATAAATTGCTGCCGTCAGGACCGCCAAAATTCGCAATGGGCAAATCAGCAAGCGAGTGGTTAGCGAGATGAAATTCACAAATCTGCGATTTTATACATCCTGCGCCAGCTAGCGGCTGGCGGATTGTCGGTGAACAATGTGGCTTGGCCTCGATCATGAAGACCAAGCCACCGGTCATGGTGAGTTACATTTTTCCGCCGTAGATTGCGCTGGCACCCAACTCTTCTTCAATCCGGAGGAGCTGATTATATTTCGCTACACGGTCGGTCCGGCAGAGTGAGCCAGTCTTGATTTGGCCTGCGTTGGTGGCGACGGCGATATCGGCGATGGTGACGTCTTCCGTTTCGCCAGAACGATGGGAGATGACGGCGGTGTAGCCGGCTTCTTTGGCCATTTCGACGGCGTCAAAGGTTTCGGTGAGGGAGCCGATTTGATTTACTTTCACCAAAATCGAATTGGCCGTGCCGGTCTCAATGCCTTTTTTGAGGAACGCGGTATTGGTCACAAAAAGATCATCCCCGACCAATTGCGTGCTCGAGCCGATCGCATCGGTCAATTTTTTCCACGTGGTCCAATCGCCTTCCGCGCAGCCGTCTTCGATGGAGACGATCGGATATTTTGCGACCAGGGCGGCGTAGAATGCGACCATTTGATCGCCGGTGAGCGAACGGCCATCGGATTTCTTGAACACGTAGCGATTTTTCTCTTTGACGTAAAATTCTGAGGCGGCGACGTCGAGGGCGAGATTGATATCTTTGCCTAACTTATAGCCGGCCGTTTTTACGGCGAGGGCGATCACATTCAAGGCCGCTTCGGTGGAAGCCAATTTCGGGGCAAAACCGCCTTCATCGCCCACCGCGGTCGCCAGACCTTTTTCTTTCAAAGTTTTTTTGAGGGCGTGGAAAACTTCCGCCCCCATGCGCAAAGCTTCGCGAAAAGATTTCGCGCCGGTGGGCATGATCATGAATTCTTGGAAATCGATCGGCGCATCGGAGTGCGCGCCACCGTTCATGATATTCATCATCGGCACAGGAAGAACTTTTGCGTTGGGTCCGCCGAGATATTTATAGAGTGGCAGGCCGCAGGCGGCCGCGGCCGCGTGCGCCGTCGCCATCGAGACGCCGAGGATAGCGTTGGCGCCCAATTTGGCTTTGGTGGGGGTGCCATCAAGGGCGAGCATCGCGCGATCGACCCCGATTTGATCAGTGGCGTCCATTCCCGCGAGGGCGGGGGCGAGTTTATTTTTAACGTTGGCGACCGCCTGGAGGACGCCTTTACCGAGATAGCGATTTTTATCCCCATCGCGTAGCTCGAGGGCTTCGTGTTCACCGGTGGAGGCACCGGAGGGTACCGCGGCGCGGCCGGAGTGGCCGGAAGCGAGCTTAACGTCGACTTCAATGGTAGGATTGCCGCGCGAATCAAGGATCTCGCGGGCGGTGATGGCGGTGATGGATGTATTCATACGGGAAATAATTAGAGGAGGCTGGGAAGCTGGGCGGGTAATTTATAGTATGATCACGCGCGGTACTGATTTATGCAACGCAGCGGATAAATTTTTGCCAAGCACTCAGTGCTTTAGGTCTTAATTCTTCGGGTAATTGATGGGTGAAGCCACGGCTGATCGCCGCGTCGCGGGGGGTGCGGCCGTTGTAGTTGCGGATCGTGAGAGTCTGCTCGTTGAGTAACGCGCGGGGGATGCTTGGCAGATGCCCTTCAAGGGCGGCAGCGTGCACGGGAGTGTCGCCAAAATCATTGCGTCGGCTCAGCCCGGCGAGGGTCAGGCTTGCCACGGGGAGTTGACTAATCGCGCCAGATTCAGCGGCCGCGTGGAGGGGGGTGTGGCCGGATTTACTCGGAATGGCTAAGTTTTCAGGGGTGAGCACCGCCAGCGGAATTTGGTCGAGACGACCGGCCATGGCCGCGGCATGGAGGCAAGTGTCTTGGTTGATGGTCTTGAGCAGGAGCGCATCAGCGGTAAGAAATTGCTTCGGAATTTGGTCGAGATGGCCATTAAAGGCGGCGACGTGCAATACGGTCTCGCCCCCCATATTCGCAGTAAGCAGGCTGGGCCGGGTGATGAATTCTGGGGGGAAATGATCGAGGGTGCCCGCTTCTGCGGCCTCGTGTAGGGGAGTATTGCCTGAGTCGGTGGGCGTCAGCATGACCGCTAGAGAAAGCAATTTCGCTGGCAGTTGGCTGAGGGTGCCGTTGGCCGCAGCCAGGTGCAGGGGCGTGTAACCGCTATTCGAGCGGTTTAAAAGATTTTCGTGGGTTAGGAGGGTCGGCGGAATTTGGCCGAGGAAGCCGTGGCGTGCGGCGAGATGCAGGGGGGTATAGCCGGCATGGTTTTTCCGCAGCAGCTGAGTTTTACTTAGGGCGGCGGGGGGCAACTGAATGAGGGTGCCATATTTAGCCGCAAGATGGAGGGGGGTATTGCCTGAGGCATTTTCTTGGCTGAGCAGATCAGGCGTCAGCAGCTCGGGGGGCCATTGCGCCAAGGTGCCGGCGCGGGCGGCAGCGTTTAGATCGAAAAATTCCATGCCAGTGCAGCTAAGAAAGCGTCGGTCTGACCGCAGGCAAACCAAAACCAGAGAGAGCGGTGAGTGGCGTGCTTTGAGTTTGCCACCCTTCATCGCGACCCAGTAATTCCCCGGTGATGACACCGAGCCCCGCCCCCGCAAGTAACTTAGGGGCTATTTTACTCATCGATGATGAGCAATCGTTGCTCGCGCTCTACGCCGAGGCGCTTTCACTCTTCTTCGAGATCGTGCTGGCCACCAGTACCCGAGAGGCGAATTTTATTGTCCACAAGAAATCTTTTAAAGTGGCGGTCTGCGATCACCTCATGCCGGGGGGAAACGGCCTGAGTTTTCTCGTCGAGGCTCGCGAGGAGTATCCGCACATGCAGCGCGTGCTGGTGACGGGCTACATGAAGCCAGAAATGCTTTTGCGCAGCGTGAATGAGGCGGCGCTTTATCGCTATCTGCTTAAGCCGGTTTCATTGGCTGATTTAGTCAAGACAGTCAAAGAGGCGGCTAAAGTGCATGATCAATCGGTCGCCGCCGCGGGCGGCTAAGCTGCGCGCGGCGGCACTGGGCTCGAGCGCTTCAATCGTAACGTCGGCGAAGATTGCTGGGTAAAAGACCCAAGCCTTCGCGATATTTGGCCACGGTGCGTCGGGCCAACTGGAGGCCCTGGGCCTGAAGGATTCCGACGATTTCTTGGTCGCTGAGGGGGTGGCCGGGATCTTCGCTCGCAATCGTGTCGGCAATAATTTCTTTCACGCTCGTATTGGACACCGCTTCGCCGGCCGCCGATTGATAGCCGGAGGTGAAGAAATATTTCATCGGGAAAATTCCGTGAGGGGTCTGCATATATTTATTGGCCACGGCCCGACTTACGGTGGTTTCGTGCACGCTAATGAGGTCGGCGATTTGGGTCATCGTGAGGGGCTTTAATTTAGCGACCCCTCCATCAAGAAATTCCCGCTGGTGCTTAATGATTTCGCGGGTGATGCGCTCGATGGTGCGCTGCCGTTGCTCGATTGCGTTAATGATAAATTTTCCCGAGCGGAGCTTTTCGCGAAGGTAGTCACTTTCGGCCTTATTTAAATGACCTTGGGCAATGAGGGCTTTGTAAGTATTACTGAGGCGGAGGCGGGGAATATAATCTTGATTGAGAATAATTTTCCAATCCGCGCCGTCTTTTTCTACGGTCACATCAGCGATCACCACGCGATTGCTGTCAGCCGCAAACCGGCGACCGGGCGCGGGGTCTAGGGTGCTGATTTCTTCGATGGCCGTCTGGATAATCTCGAGTGAGAGACCCGTCTTCCGGGCCAACTCCGGGATGCGCCGGCGCATGAGTAATTCGAGATAGGCGCGAATGATACGGGCGGCCACTGATTTGCCGCGCCCTTTTTGGCTAAGTTGGATCAGTAGACAGTCAGCTAGATTTTCCGCCCCGATCCCGGCTGGGTCAAAAGTTTTGAGCCGCTGAGCGGCGGCTTGGATGGCTTCCAGTGACAGATTCGCCAACAGTGCGAGGTCTGGGAGGGAGGCGGTCACATAGCCACGATCGTCCAGACTTCCGATCAGAAAGCGCAGGGCCTCTAAGTGCGTAGCGGGGAGGTCGGTGAATTCGGCTTGCTGCATCAGATGCTGCGGCAGCGAGGTTTCGATCGTTAACGAGTCGAAGAAATGTTGGCGCCGTTCATCTTCTTCGCCGGTGCTCGGGCGCACCCCCCCGGTATCGGTCAGGTGATCTTTCCAGTCTTGGCCCAATTTTTCTAAGACCTGAAAATCTTTGGAGAAGTCCATTGCTTCGCGCGGATCGTCGTTTGGCGTAGCGGTTTCATCGCCGCTGGTAGCTGATTTCTCCAAGCTAACGTCACCCATCGGTTGTTCTTCGAGGGTCGGGTTGGACTGTAATTCTTCTTGGATGGTCGCGCGCAGGTCGAGCGCGGCGACCTGCAGTATTTTTAAGGACTGCTGCATTTGCGGCGCCAGCATGAGCGTCTGCGTCTGCCGCTGCTGAAAGCCTTGTTGGAGTCCGGGACCACTCATGTGACAAGGGCCTATGGCTGGTGAGCGCGGGTGGCCGGACGAAAAGAATGCGGGACGGCAGGGGTGGCGCCAAATTGGGCAACCGGAAAAATTTCGGCGAGATAAACCGCGAGCTTTTCGTTGGTCGGACCATAGCGATCGCTGTAGAGGTAGAGTTCTAGATCGGTCAGCAGCGCTAAGGCGCTCTGGTAGCGTTGCTCCCGATCACGTTGGAGTGACTGCTGCATGATGGCCGCCAGTTTGGCATCGAGGTCCGGGCGCAGGGTAGTAAAGTCGGGCACCGGCAGGGTTAAAATATTGCGCCGAGATTGGGAGCGATCGGCTCCTCGAAAAATATTTTTGCCCAGAATTACTTCGCTCATGACTACGCCGAGGGAGAAAAGATCTGCTCGGCTATCCGTAACGGCGAGGCTCGCGCCTTCCGGCGAGAGATATTCATCTTTGCCCGGAATGATTTTGCCTTCCTCATTATACATGAGGTCGAAAGCCTTCGCGATGCCGAAGTCGGTTAGCTTTACGTCGCCTTCCATCGCGAGCATGACATTTTTGGGATTAACATCGCGGTGGACGATTCCCAGTGGACGGTTCTGGCGGTCTTTTTTACCGTGCGCATAACTTAGGCCGCGGCAGACGCGCGAGGCGATAAAGACGGCGAGATCGAGCGGCACGGGACGATTTAATTCATGATGCCGATTGATAAATTGTTCTAAATTTATGCCTCGGACATATTCCATGGTCATATAGTACTGACCGTTAACTTGGCCGAGGTGATAGGTCTGGACGATATTCGTGTGGATTAGGTCAGCCACGAGCTTGGCCTCGCCAATGAAGTTTTTTTGAAACTCTGGGATCGCGGAGTATTCCTCTCGAATCAACTTGATCGCGACAGATTTGCGAAAATTACCTGAGCCCTTTTGCACAGCTTCGTAGACTAGGCCCATGCCCCCTTCCGCGAGCTTTTGGATTAGCTCGTAGTGCAGTTCGCTGAAAATGTGCTGAAGGGAAGGCAAGGTCACATTCCACGGAAACGGCGACTTTTAAGCGTGGCAAGAAAACAGCGCGCTATTTGCACGATTCCTGCTACAAAGGTATCGGCTCGCCTTAGCCTCGGTTGACAGCCTCGGTCTTAGCCCTAGCTTAACTCCATGCTTACCCTCACGCCACGGGCCGCCCGTCAAGTGCAGTCAATGTTCACCGCCCAAGGTGATTTGCAAAAAAAACTGCGCGTATTCGTCGAAAGTGGCGGCTGTTCGGGGTTTGAGTATGGGATGTCATTTGATCTGACCAAGGAGGGTGATCAGCTCTTCGAGAGTGAAGGCGTTCAATTGCTCGTTGATCCAACCAGCTTAGCTTATCTCGACGGTACTAATATTGACTTCGATGACGGTCTGCATGGCAAAGGCTTCGAATTAAAAAACCCCAATGCGCAGAGCACTTGCGGTTGCGGCAAGTCCTTTAACTAATCCGCGGGGCGACTAAACGCGTGCTTCGTGCAGCGCCACGATTCCGCAACTGAGGGGCAGGGCGCGGACCGAATTAAAACCAGCTTGGCGAATTTCCTCTGACATGGCGATGCGATCGGGGTACTGCTCAATAGAACCGCCAAGATATTCGTAAGCTGAACGATCGCCGGTGATGATTCCAGCCACGATCGGGAGCACGTACTTGAGGTAAGTGTAGTAAAACGGTCGAAACCAGACCATCGGTTGCGAGAATTCTAAGATGAATAGGCGCCCGTCCGGCTTGAGCACCCGCCTCATTTCCTGCAAAGCTTGCGCGCGATTTACCATATTGCGGAGGCCGAAGGAAATGGTGATGGCCTGAAAGGACGCATCAGGCAGGGGTAAAGCCATACCGTCGCCTAGGCGGAACGCAATGTGAGTCCAGCGGTGATTTTCGTCCCGTTTCTTAACGGCCTCATCGAGCATGGGTTGGCAGAAGTCTATGCCTAACAGGGTTACGCCAGGAGCAAGTCCATCGGCTAAGGCGAAGACGACATCGCCACTGCCTGTCGCTAGATCCAGAACGGAGGTAGCGTGACTATCATAGACCGCGCGGACTAAGCGTTGACGCCACCAATAATCAATCCCGCCACTGAGCAGATGGTTTGCGATATCGTAACGACGCGCAATGCGGGCGAACATCGTGTTAACTGCCTTAGGATCGGGCATTGGTAAGATTTAGCTTTAATCGAGCTTTGCGATTGACGCAAGCACTAGGGAGTGAATTGTTTGTGCCTGTAACGCCCGAGGCTTAAATTTTTTAACCCAACGTAACTATGTCGACTAACCTCACAAAACGAGAAATCGTCCTGGAAATCTACGAGAAGACTGGTTTTCCGCAGAAGCAAATTCAAGACACGGTGCAAATGACCCTGGATATTGTCATGGATGCCCTCGCTGCCGGCCGCAATGTTGAGCTGCGTAATTTTGGCGTCCTCGAAGTTCAGGTTCGCAAGGCCCGGGTCGGTCGTAATCCCAATAAGCCCGAGACGGAAGTCATCATTCCGGAGCGAGCTGTCGTAAAATTTAAGTCAGGTAAGATTCTCAAGCAGAAGATTAAACAACTGAGCTTGGAGAAATTGAAAAATAATCCGCCGCCCGCGGCTCCGGTCTAAGTCCGCTTTAAGTTAAGCGGCATGGCTGGTTTCCAATCCCTTCCGGGCTTCCGGAATTTTTATCCGGAAGAATTTTCTCGTCGGCAGCATATCTTTGCCACTTGGCGCACGGCGGCGCGCGCTGCGGGCTTTCAGGAGTATGATGCGCCTGTGCTTGAGCCGCTCGAGCTCTTTACCACGAAGTCAGGAGACGAAATCGAAGGGCAGCTATTTAGTTTTATGGATAAAGGGGGCCGCTCGGTCGCGCTGCGACCAGAGATGACCCCGACCGTTTGCCGCATGGTCGGCGAGAAGGCGGGGTCGCTCAAGCGTCCGATTAAGTGGTTTAGTGTAGCAGAGTTTTATCGTTACGAGCGCGCGCAGAAGGGGCGTTTACGCGCCTTTCATCAATTTAATGCCGATATCTTTGGCGAGGCTGGTCCCGAAGCAGAGATCGAGTTGATTGCGCTGTTGATTCAATGTCTGGCGGGCTTCGGACTGACTTCGGCTGATTTTGTTATCCGACTCAGCGATCGTGACCTGTGGTTTTTTTATCTCGAAGCACTTGGGTTTACCGAACCGCAAGCGCAGGCAATGCTCACAGCCATCGATCGCTTCGAGAAAATGGGCAACGATGCCTTCAAGGGCTACGGCGAGGCGCACGGGGTGCTGGCGGCAGACACTCAAGCAAAGGTGTTAGCGTTCTTGAATATTAAAAGCCTCACTGACCTGGAAATGACCCTCGCAGAATTTAATTCAGAGAAGCTGGGGCTCCGCTTGGTCGACTGGCGCAAGGTGTTAAATGGTTTAGCGGACATGGGCTTGGCGGATTTTATTTCCGTGGATCTATCGGTAGTGCGGGGTTTGGCCTATTACACCGGTTTTGTCTTCGAGGCGTTTGATCGGCGCGGTGATCTACGTGCGTTGGCGGGGGGCGGTCGTTACAATAATTTAGTTAAAAAATTGGGCTATGCCGATTTGCCGGCGGTGGGGTTTGCCATCGGTGATGTTACGACTGCTCTGTTGCTGGAGCAGCGCGGGTTGACGCCGCAATTTATCAACGCCCCCGAGATCTACGTGATTATTGGCGGGGAAGTGGAGCGCAGGGTGGCCTTGGCGGATATTCAGGCTCTCCGTGCGGCGGGTTTCCGTGTGGAGTATCCCTTGAAGGAGCTGGCTTTCGGCAAGCAGTTTAAAGTCGCGGCCGATTCTGGCGCGAAGCTCGCGCTTATTTATGGCGGCGATGAAATTGCTAAAGGGGTGGTCAAGCTTCGGGCGATGGTCGATCGCACCGAGCATGAGGTGCCTCGGGCGCAATTGCGCGCCGCGGTGCGGGATTATCTGTCAGGCCATTGATTCCACCCGCCCGATTGAAGGCGAGGTCGAGAGTTTTTTGCTTAGCCCCGGTTGGGCGAATCTAAATTTGCGCGCAGAAATCTTGCCGCCGTTAAGCTAAATCGGCTGGGCCGAAGGCTCCGGGCAGGAGGGCAGCAAGCGAAACGGTGATTTCCTCTCGGCCAGTGCAGAAGGAAATAATTTGGGCGGTTGGTCCGAACTCATTGATCACTTGCCGGCAGGCGCCGCAGGGCGCGGTGGCAGTTTTAGTGGGTGTATAGACTACCACGCAGGAAATTTTTTTCTCGCCGGCGGCGACGGCGCTGAAAATTGCCGTTCGTTCGGCGCAGTTGGTGAGTCCGTAGGAAGCATTTTCTACATTGCAGCCGGTATAAATCTTCCCGGAGTTGGTGAGCACTGCTGCGCCGACGTGAAATTTGGAATAAGGCGCGTACGCAAGCCGGGCCGCATTTTTCGCGGCTGATTTAAGTTTTTTGAGTTGGGGGGCGGTCGGCATTAGAGGAAAAATTCCTGTTTCACTTCGGCAAATTTCTCAATGGCAAAAGCCAGATCGGCGCGCGTGTGGGCGGCGGATACTTGCGTGCGGATGCGCGCGGTGCCGTGGGGGACGACGGGATAGAAAAATCCTACGACGTAGACGCCTTTTTCCAGCAAGCGTGCTGCCACTTTTTGGGCCAGCGCGGCCTCGCCCAGCATCACGGGTACGATGGGGTGGGTGCCCGGTCGGATGGTTAGACCGATTTGCGTCAGCCCGGCGCGAAAGAAGGCCGTATTTTTTTCCAGCTGATCGCGCCATTCAGTGGAGGCGCTGAGCAATTCAAGACATTTGAGTGAGGTGGCGGCGATGTTGGGCGCGAGCGTGTTGGAGAAAAGATAAGGCCGGGAGCGTTGCCGGAGCAGGTCGATTATTTCTTGGCGGCCGCTGGTGTAACCACCACTGGCGCCGCCGAGTGCTTTGCCGAGGGTGCCGGTGAAAATATCGACGCACCCCATTACGCCGCAATGTTCCGCCGTGCCTCGTCCCGTTTTCCCCATGAATCCAACGGCGTGACTATCATCGATCATCACATTGGCGCCATAACGGTCGGCCAGATCACAAATGCCCGGTAAATTCGCGATGGTGCCATCCATGGAAAAAACCCCGTCGGTGGCAAGGAGAGTGAAACGTGATTGGGCCGCCGCAGCGGCTTGGAGTTTGGCTTCGAGGTCCGCTAAGTTGTTATGCTGATAACGAGCGCGTTGCGCTTTGCAAAGCCGGACGCCGTCGATGATCGAAGCGTGGTTTAGTTCGTCGGATATGATGGTGTCTTCCGGTCCCAGCAAAGTCTCAAATAACCCCGTGTTGGCGTCAAAACAGGAGGAATAGAGGATGGTATCTTCGGTGCCGAGAAACCGCGAAATCGCCTGTTCAAGTTCACGGTGAATTTGCTGGGTGCCGCAGATAAAGCGGACAGAGGCGAGGCCGTAGCCCCAGCGATCCAAGGCGGCGTGAGCGGCGGCAATGAGCTCGGGGTGGTCGGCGAGCCCGAGATAATTATTCGCGCAAAGATTTAATACCTGGGCCCCCCCAGTAAGGCCGATGTGGGTCGCTTGCGGGGTGGTGATCACGCGCTCACGTTTACCCAGACCAGCTGTCTCAATATCGCTGAGCGTTTTTTTGAGGTGGGCGGAGTAGGCAGAATTCATAAATGAAGCTTAAGGCGAGACGGCGCCAAAAATTAGTCCCAATCGAGAATGATTTTTCCGCTCTGGCCAGCCCCCATGAGCGTGAAGCCAGCTTGAAATTCAGCCGCGGGAAAGTGGTGGGTGATAACGGGAGTAATATCGAGACCGCCCTGTACGAGCGCCGTCATTTTGTACCAGGTTTCAAACATCTCTCGGCCGTAAATGCCTTTAAGGTGAAGCATTTTGAAAACGATTTTATTCCAGTCGACCTTCGCTTCCGCGGCATGCACGCCGAGTAGAGCAATGCGGCCGCCCATGATCATGTTGTCGATCATTTGGTTTAAGGCCACGGGACTGCCGGACATTTCAAGGCCAACATCAAAACCTTCCGTCATACCGAGTTCTTGATGCCACACTTTGGTTAAATCTTCGGTCGCGGTGTTGATGGCCCGCGTTGGCGCAAATTTACGGGCGAGCTCAAGCCGGCCCTCATTGATATCGGTAATAACCACTTTACGAGCTCCGGCGTGTTTGGCGACGGCGATCGCCATGCAACCAATGGGGCCCGCGCCGGTGATGAGGACATCTTCGCCCGTGAGATCAAAGGATAATGCCGTGTGGACGGCGTTGCCGAGAGGATCAAAGCACGAGACTACATCGAGGGACATGCCAGCGGGCACCCGCCAAACATTGCTCGCTGGAATGGAAACATAATCAGCGAAGGCGCCGTCGCGATTAACCCCGACCCCCACGGTGTTGGGGCAGAGGTGCCGGCGACCCGCGAGACAGTTGCGGCAGTGACCGCAAACAATATGCCCTTCGCCCGTGACGAGTTGGCCCAGGGTAAAGCCCGTCACGCCCGCACCGACATCTGCCACGGTGCCGACATATTCATGACCAAGGATGAGCGGAGGCTTGATGGTGCGCTGCGCCCAAGCGTCCCACTTGTTAATATGAACATCCGTTCCACAAATAGAGGTTTTATTAATCTTGATCAGCACATCATTCAGGCCCGGCGTGGGCACGGGTACTTCGGTCATGATGAGGCCGGGTCCGGCCGTGGGCTTAACGATGGCGCGCATTTTGGCGGGCATAAAAAAGGGAGTTAAATTGAGCTCAGTATGGTCCGTGATTTTCTGGAAACAACCCCGAAGGCGGCGACCAAGCTCCAATAAGATTAGCGGCGGATGGAAATTAAGCGAGGTTGGGTGGTGACCTTATTAGGCGTCGAGTGAGCGCCAGAGATACCAGCTCGCCACGGAGCGGTAGGGTTGCCAGAGACGCGCTTGTTTGATGATGGTCGCCGGGGAAGGCGGCTGACGTTTTCCGTACAGTTTTTGAAAACCGAGACGGATGGCGAAATCTCCAGTCGGCAGCACATCGGGCCGTCCGAGATAGAAGATCAGTAACATGTGTACGGTCCACGGACCCACCCCATGTATCGTCGTGAGGCGGGTCACAAGTTCATCATCAGTCAGTGTGCGGGCGATCGATAGGCGGGGGACAACGCCCGCTTGGCCTTGAGCGGCGAGGTCACGAATCGCACGTAATTTATTGCGCGAAAGCCCTGCGCTGCGCAGTGCGGCATCGGTAGTTTTGGTCAGCGCCGTCGGGGTTGCGCCACCGCAGGGAGCGAGAACCGCCATGACGCGAGCATGAATGGTCGCGGCGGCTTTGCCGTGCAGTTGCTGGTAGACGATGGAGCGCAGGATGGCCTCAAATAAACTAGTGAGTGGAGTTAGCTTTAAGGTAAACGGACCGATTCGCTTAATTAGAGCGGCGAGGGTTGGGTCGCATTGGCGGAGATGCACGAGCGCCGCGGCAGGATTAAAAGATAACTTAGGCTTCATGCCGGGGTGCTTTAAAATAATGAATTAACTCGCGGGGAAAATCATTATTCTGACAGTAACTCGGCGCCTTCGAGAGCGAGCAGGCGGGTTTTTGTGCGGATCCCGCCCGAGCCGGAGAAGCCCGTCATCTTGTCCCCAGCGGAGACGACGCGATGACACGGGACGATGAGGGGCCAAGGATTGGTCGCGAGGGCCACGCCGACGGCACGGGCCGAGGAATTTCCGAGCGCCATCGATTTAGCGATCTCACCGTAACTTGTCTTGTAGCCCGGTTTAATTCGCTGGGTTTGCAGATAAACGGCCTGCTGGAAATCAGTCACGCGACTCCAATCGAGCGGGGTCGAAGAAAAATCCGCGAGGCGACCTGCCAAGTGTTGCTGGATTTTTTCGATCAGCTGAGAAATCTGCGGGGGCAGGGTAGCTCCGGCCGGTTGCGTGTGGGTGCGTTGCGCAAGTTTTTGCTCAACTTGCGCCTGGTCGGCCTCGGGTAGTTGCAAGCCGGTGAGGCCGATCTCGTTCCAGGCAATGCCGCAGGGACCAAAGGTGGTGGGGAAGAGGGTGTGTGGCACAGGAAGGTGAGTGCGTTTGAGGCTCGATGACCTATTTGTGATCGGGGCTACCCAGCATCAGTTTTCGCCGATGTAACGGCGAAAAAATTCTTCAAAACGTACGAGTCGGTCCAATCGTTGTTTGGGCTCACCGCTCCGGCTGAGTTCATGGGTGGCGCGGGGATAGCGCACATATTCGACTGGGCGGCCCATTTGTTTCAAACTCTTGTATAGCATTTGGCTCTGAATAACTCCCGTCCGAAAATCAGTATCAGCATGCTTAATGAGCAGGGGAGTTTTGATATTTTCCACGTAGGTTTGAGGGGATTCGCGCTCGAGGATGGGACGAACTTCTTTGTCCCACGGATAGCCGCCAAAGTATTGGGGCAAGAGCGACCA
>CAMAVZ010000029.1:0-21772 GCA_945861645.1 Opitutus sp. GAS368
TTGTTCGAGGCGGGTTAACGCCACGCCGAGACCGTCACCGATGGCGGTCCCGTCCTCAATCAGACCAATTTTGAGGCGTTCGATTTGGCGAGCGAGCCAGTCATGATCAAAGGTCAGCGGAGCCAGGGTGTAGGCTCGGCCAGAAAAAACGACGAGGCCGATGCGATCGCTCGCGCGCTGAGAAATAAATGCCTGAATCACCGGCTTGATCGCTTGCAGGCGATTCAGCCGATCGCCATCGCGCTCGTAATCTTCCGCTAACATTGAGCCTGAAAGATCGATGGCTAGCATGAGGTCGTAGCCTTGCTGTTTAACTTCCCGTTTGTCTTCCACGATTTGGGGTCGCGCCAGCGCGATGATGAGCAGCACGAGTCCAAGCATGGCCAGGGCGGCGGGCCAGCGGGAGGTCGGAATTAAAGCAGGGCGATGCCAAGCTGCGGCAAAAGGCACGATCAATACTGGTGCCCCACGGCGTCCGCGCAACCAGATTAACAACGGTAACCAGAGCAGAGCTAGCAACCAGAGCGGATCGTGAAAAGTATAGCCTTCAAACAGGGCCAAGGGTGCGGTGAAAAGGGGGCGGGTGATCATCTGCAGTGGATTTTTAACTTCAGCGTTTCTTGCCCGCCGCCATACGGGCGTGGAAAAAGCGCACGAGCGCGTCGAGGCGCGATTCATGCGTGCCGACCACCAGCCGACTCAGCGGTGCCGGAAAAATAGCGCGGAAGGCGGCGTCGCGTTGTTGGCCCCAAGCCGCGTGCGCGGTGCGTTGGGCGGTCGTCGCCCCGTTGAGCGTCACGATTCGGCCGGCCACGGGATCGTAGGTGGTCAGGACCTGGTCGTTGGGTAGCTCGCGCTCCCACGGGTCGTCGACACGGAAGCCCATCGTCTGGTAGCGCCGCGATAGGACGCTCCAGCCCTCGGGTTCGACGCGCGGCGGAAAATCGCTGAGCCAAATCATGATACTGTGCCGGGGGGCTGCTTTAGCAAGGAGCCGCCAAGGCAGGAAGGAATTCTCAGTTGGTGATTCACGATTTTCGATCGTAGGAGCGGGTTGGCCCAGGAGGGTGGCCGCCGCGTGCAGAATTTGTCCACGGCCATGGACTGGTTCCTTTAAAGTGTAGCCCGCCGGGGAGGCGTAGAGGAAACCTACGCGGTCGCGATTGACGGCGCCCAGCATCATGACGAGCCCAGCAAGTTCGAGGAGGGCGGCGCGTTTAGTTTGGGCGCCAGATCCAAATTGCAGGCTGACGCTATCTTCAAAAACAAGGAGCAGCGAAACTTCGCGCTCTTCGATAAATTTTTTGCGATACGGTTCCCCGAGCCGAGCGGTGACGTTCCAGTCGATGTCGCGAATATCGTCGCCGAAAGTATATTTAACCACTTGGTCAAACTCCATGCCCCGACCGCGAAAAGCGGAACGATATTCGCCGCTGAGTACATTCTCGACGGCGTGACGCACGCGCCATTCGAGCTGCTTGAGCAGCGCGAGCTGGGAGGTAACCAGCGAGGTGGGATTAGGCGTGGGAACAGACATGGAGCGGACTGGGTCGGGAGGCCGAGTTTTCTGCTGAGCCGCGGCTCGTCAGGCGTAACTCGTCTTCCCCGCGTAAGATCAGGCCTTGGCTGGAACCGCCGTGCGATTGAGCACCTGATCGAGAATTTTATCGGGGCTCAGACCTTCGGCTTCGGCTTCGTACGTGAGGCCCACGCGATGGCGGAGGGCATCGTGGAAGATTTCTTGAATCAGGTCGGGCGAAACGTAATCAGCGCCGCGCAGCCAAGCGAGGCCGCGACCGGCCTGGAAGAGGGCGAGCGAAGCGCGGGGGGAAGCGCCGAAATTGAGTAATCGTTTGCTACTCCCGCCTTCAGCTTGGGCGGCGAGGTCACGCGAGCCCCGCACCAGAGCGAGAATATAAGCATGCACGGCCGGAGAGACGTGAATCGCATCAACTTGCGTGCGGAGCTCGAGCAGCTCTTCGCCGCTCGAAACCGCCTTCACTTCAGGTTGCTTGGTGACCTGGCCCCACATTTGCATCATCGATGATTCCTCGGCGGCTGAGGGATAATCCACGAGCAGTTTAAAAAGAAAACGATCGGTCTGCGCTTCTGGGAGCGGATAGGTGCCCTCTTGCTCGACGGGATTCTGCGTCGCCATGACGAAGAAAGGCCGCGGGAGTTTATGGGAATTGCCGCCGATAGTGACTTGCCGTTCCTGCATGGCCTCGAGGAGGGCCGATTGCACTTTAGCCGGCGCTCGGTTGATTTCATCCGCCAAAACCAAATTGGCAAAGATGGGGCCCTTATGCGTGGCGAAACCGCCATCCTTGGGCGAAAAAATCATGGTGCCGACCACGTCACTGGGGAGCAGATCGGGGGTGAATTGAACGCGCTCGAATTGGACCCCGAGAGCGGAGCCGAGCGACTTGATGAGGAGCGTCTTGGCTAAGCCCGGCATGCCCTCCAGCAGTACGTGGCCGTTGGCGAGCAGGGCGACCAGCATGCGTTCGATGACGACATGCTGGCCGATCACTGCCTGGCCGATTTCGTTGCGAAGTTTCAGGGACCAGTCGGGACCGTTAATCATGGGAAGGGAGTTAGCAGGGGGAGGGGAAAAGTGACAAGTGAAGATGCGCGATTATTGTGCAATCAGGCGGTTGGGTGACGGAACAGATCAGACTGCAAAAAGGGCTCAGGGTTGCAGGATATAGCAGTGAAAAAATAAAAAAATCACGGTAAATTGAGCGGAGAACTGCGCGGCAGGCGGCGACTTGGGTCGATCAAGGTTTGGCGTATCTTTTTCGATCGATTTGTGGCTAAACTCCTCGATGGGCAATTTTCCTGATACCTTAAGCGCATCGGTGCAGGCGCGTTTGACCGCTTTGGGGGTCCGGGCGGAAGACGTGACCGAGCAATTCATTCGCGGCACTGGGGCCGGTGGGCAGAAAATCAACAAAACCTCCTCAACGGTCTGGCTGCAGCATCGACCGACGGGGGTCGTGGTGCGGTGTCAGCGAGAGCGCAGCCAGAGTGTAAATCGGCTGCTCGCTTGGAGCGAATTAGCGGAGAAACTAACTGAACTTAGGGCGAAGGCTGGGCGGCAGGCGCAAGCCTCACGGGAACTCGTGCGGCGGCAGCTTCGGCAGAAATCTCGGGGGCAGAAGGCGCGGATGATCGAGGGAAAAAAGCATCGCGCGAAAACAAAATCACGCCGTAGCCGGCCCGGTGAGGATTAGTGCAGTAGAATGCGGCGACCAGCCGCTCGCTTATATTAGGCCCTAGCTCAGGCGGGTTGATTATTTCCGAAAAAATGAAATCAGCGTGATCACGCAGCCCGTGACCCCGGCGAGGTTAGCTATCAGCGGCAGCCTTCGCTCCAACCAATCGGGGGATTGACCGGCGGGCTCGCTCTCCCCTAGTTGGCGCGTATGGAGCCAATGCTGGTGACGCAGCGCGCTCGCCCGGCGATTGCTGCGCACAAAGCCCTGCAGGATAATGCCGATCATAATGAGGGCGACGCCGATCGCCAGCAGGCTCTCCGCGGTGGTAAAATCGGACCAGGGATTTTGGTTCATCGAGAAATTTTTTTTGTTCTGGGCGTCATGTTTATGGCATGACGATTACCCGATCACCGACGCGTAAAATCCCCCGCTTGGTTTCATTGATAAAATTAACGCCAAAATTAATCTTCGTGGAGTCGGTGGGATCGCGCCGATAGGCGGCGAGCGTGGGGAGCGGTTCAAGGCCGCGCTCGGCGGTGAGCTGATCTACGGTTGTAACCGTACAGCGTGCGCAGGGGCCCGCGTGGCGGAGGGCAACATCGTTGATCGTCAGCCGAAGCCAGCCATCCTCGGCAAGCGCCGCGCATCCACTCACCACTAAATTGGGGCGAAAGCGATTCATCGGTAGGGGGTCTTGTTGTTGTGCGATGAGCCGATCATTAAGCTGAGCGAGTGAGCCTTCGCTGATCATAAGCACCGGATAGCCGTCGGCAAACGATACGGCGTCATCGGCTGGTCCACGGTGGGATTTAATGGGCCGGTGAAATGCCGTTCCCATGCGCACGAGTCGCACGGGTTGTCCGAGGAAACGGGTGAGCCACTCGGCGGCCGCGTCATCGCAATCATCGGCGATGGCGGCATGAGACCAGACCGTAACTTTTCGAGGGGTGATCGTCCCGCACGTAAAGCGGGGCACGCTGACCTCCCTCTGATTTGGCGAAGAAAGAATCAGGGTGTCGGCGCTGAGGGTCGTTTCAATCAGCGCCATGCGCGGATGGGTGCGCTGGGTGATAAATTGACCATCCGCGGCATTCACCACCATGAAGCGTCGATCCCCCACGAGACCAAAGGCGTCGATGGCCGCCGAGGTCACGCTGAGTCCGCGGCAAGACTTAACGGGGTACAGATGAAGAGCGGAGAGCTGCACAGGCACAAAAAAGGTAAGTCGAGAGACGCGGCCGCGGCCGCACTAGGTTAGGCGTTAGCCGGAAGATCTTTGCGGTGATAATTGACGAGATAGATCTGCTGATCCTTGCCGGTCGAAAATTTCTCTGGGCGGACGCCGCTGAGCCCGTAGCAGATGGAAAGCGCGCCCCCGGCAAATTTAAAAATAGCGGGAATATCTCGACCCGCATTGGGGCCGGTGACGCCATGTAAGGTTAAGCCGGCCGGCTCGATCGTGTAGGTGCCTTGATCCGCGGTGACGCCACCAAAGCGCACGGCATATTCTCCGCCAGTTAGTTCCAGCTCCATTTTATCGAGCATCATTTTGGGGGCCTCTTCGCCGTCGAGTTCGGCGTACAGCGGTTGCCAAATGCCTTCGGGTGATTGCATGGAGTGATTGGCCACAAAAAAGCCGCGAAAGTCACGATCAGAAAATTTAGACTAGGCCCAAGTGGCCGGTCTTATTTCAACTGCGCTTAGTGATTTCGCGCGGAGTTGTTTCAATCAGGGTGGGCTCGATGATCTCCTTCACGCCTTTGGCGCCGAGTTCTAAGAATTTACGTGACCCGGGAAGGAGCGTGCCTTCGTAGGCCCCCACGGCTGAATTATACGATTTGCTGGCGGTCTCGAGGCTGCGGCCTATTTTCTCGAGATGTTCAGCGAAGCCTTTAATGCGATCGTAGAGTTGCCGCCCAAGGTCGGCGATTTCGTCGGCATTTTTTGAAACCGCTTCTTGGCGCCAACCGTAAGCCGCTGCCTTAAGGAGCGCGATGAGGGTCGCCGGGGTGGCCAGCAGAACTTTTTTGCTAATCGCTCGATCGATGAGATTCGGGTCACCTTGCAGGGCGCCGGCGAGGAATTGATCGCCCGGAAGAAATAGTACGACAAATTCTGGGGAAGGCTGAAATTGCGCCCAATAATCTTTGGCGCCGAGGGCATCAATATGGCCGCGAACCTTGGCCGCGTGCTCCGCTAATTTGGCGGAACGAACCTGATCATCGGAGGAATTCACCGCTTCGCGATAGGCATCGTTCGGCGCTTTGGCATCGATGACCACTTGCTGGCCACCGGGGAGTCGAACAATCAGATCAGGTCGAAAACCACCTGAAGTTTGTTGCTCCGTAAAATCACAGTAGGAACTCATCCCGGAGAGTTCGACCACGCGCCGGAGTTGCAGTTCGCCCCATGTGCCCGCGGTCGTGGTGGAGCGCAGGGCGGTGGTGAGTTTGGCGGCCTCGGCTTGCAGCGAGATTTGCGCGCTGCCGAGTGATTTTAACTGAGTGGAAAGTTCGCTGTAAGCGCCGGCGCGAGCTTTTTCGATTTCGCCAATCTTGGCGTCAACCTTCTCGAGAGATTCCTTGAGTGGTTTGACGAGCGAGTCGATGGCCTGTTGGCGTTTACCCAGATCGTCGGCAGATTGCTGATGCAGTTTACCAAAAGTTTCGCGGGCCAGCTCGAGAAAGGATTGGTTATTGGAGCGGAGCGCATCGGCTGAGAGAGCCTTGAAGGAATTGGTCAGGCGCTCGTGAGCGTCAGTCAGCGCCCCAATTTTCTCGGTGGCCGCGGCCCGCTCAGCGGAGAGATCATTTTCAATTTTCGATTTTTTCGTCTCAAGGTCAGTCAAGCGCAGGCGGGCCGCCTCGAGGTCGAGGGTTAGAAGCCGGGCGCGTTCATTGGTGGCCGCGGCCCGCGCTTGGGCGATAAACCAGCCTAAAGCGACGCCGCAGGCGAGGCAGAGGAGCGCAGTAACCATTTCCATCTCGGCAGTGATAGCGGGAAACGTCGCGCGCGCAAGCTTGCCGCTATTTAGCGGCTACGCCGCGGGAAAACAGCTCAGTAATAATATCCTCAAGGGGGACATCTTGAATCGTCAGATCGTCTACCTGACCGAGCCCTAAAATTTGCTGGCAGACCGCGACGACTTGCTCACTGGGTACATGCAGTAGCATCTCGCCATCATCACAAACTTTGGCTGTGCCGTGGGCCGGTTGCCAGCCGAGCGGCAAGGCCGCCTCGCGGGGCTTGAACTTGATGATGCGCTGCTGGGCGCCGGCGCCAGTGATGCGGTCGAGATCCCCGTCGTAGATTTTTTTGCCGCGATCGATCACGATCACGCGCTCGCACAAGGAGGTGATGTCAGCCATGTAGTGGCTGGTGAGCAGAATCGTGGTTTTGTAGCGTCGATTATAATCGCGCAGAAATTCGCGGACCGCCTTTTGCGAGACCACATCGAGACCGATGGTCGGTTCATCGAGAAAAAGCACGCGCGGGCGATGCAGGAGGGCGGCGATGAGCTCCATCTTCATGCGCTCCCCGAGGGATAATTCACGCACCATGACATTCAGTTTCGCGCCGACGCCGAGCAAGGTGACGAGTTCATCGAGGGTGGCCTGATAAGCTTTCTGCTCGAGACCATAGATGGCGCGCAGGAGATAGAACGATTCGATGGCGGGTAGGTCCCACCAGAGTTGATTTTTCTGGCCGAGGACAATGGCGAAGAGGCGGCGGTATTCATTTTCGCGCTTGGACGGGTCGAAGCCTGCGACGCTAGCCCGGCCGCTGGTCGGATAAATTAACCCCGAGAGCATTTTGAGCGTCGTGGTTTTGCCGGCGCCATTCGGCCCGAGAAAACCGACGAACTCACCTTCTTTGATTGAGAAGCTGATATGGTCCGCGGCGCGCGTTTCCTCAAACTCGCGATGGAACAGTCCCTGCACGCCGCCCCAGAAGCCGGGCTTTTTTTTGTAAGTGCGGAAGACGCGGGTGAGATTTTCAACTTCGATCATAAAGGTGGTCGGGGAGAGAGGCCGTAGCAGAAGCGGTTAGCGGCAGTAGAGTGTGGGGTGGCTTGGGTTATTTCACCGTCAAATTAAGCGTGCCCCGTAACCCTCATTTTCAAGCATGACCAAGCCGGCGATAATCCAGCACGCTGTGGCTGATCAAGCCTTGCGCGAGGCAGCTGACGTCGGTCAAGGGGGCCGGCGGGGAGACATCATCGATTTTTCCCCAAAGGAGGCGGTGAGAGCCATCGTCCGCTTGGGGGCTGAATAAACCGGGAACGTGCACGTGAGCAGGGACGGTGCGTTGCACGGCGGTGTCGGGGCGGCAGGGGTAAGGAAAGTTTACGTTATGCACCGTGAAGCTATCGACGGGCGTGGCGGCAAAAAGTTCTGGGGCCATTCTCGCGGCATGAGCCGCCGAAGCTTTTAGCGTGGCCAGTAGCGCGGCATCAGGTGCCCCGCCTTTTTCCTTGAGATGAGCATAGACTGTTTCCGCGATATCCTGAGAGACGGCCATGGCGGGTAATCCATGCAGAGCGCCTTCCCAGGCCCCCGCCACCGTGCCGCTGGCGAGAATGAAGCCGAGCGAGCAATTGAAGCCTAGGTTAATACCGCTGATCACTCCCGCCACTGGCTCGGGCAGGAGATGAGCTAGGGCAATATTAACACAATCGGAAGGCGTGCCATCAACGGTCCAGGTGGGGCAGCCAAAACCGCGGTCGACGACGCTCGATTTTACTGGCCGGTTGCGCGTCTTGGAAGCACCGGACCAGCTTTGTTCCGTGGCGGGGGCGACGACAGAGAGCTGGTGACCCGCGGCCTTAAGCGCGAAAATTAATTCATGCAGAAATGCTGAACCGATGCCGTCGTCGTTGGTGACTAGGAGTTTCATGAAATAATCACCTGCTTTAGCGGTGATCGGCCTCCGCTTGCTTTATTTCAGCGGCGCGTTTGCGGCGCGACTCCGTCAACAACCAGACCATATAGCCGACCACGACAAGATTTAGACCCAAAGCGCCGATGAGCGAGCCGGAGGGATTGCGGAAAAGCTCGTAAATTTCAAAGGGAAGGTAAATGCCCCCGCTGAGTGCTGCGAGCCACTCAGCCCAGCGGCGTTCGTACCCCAGACCGAAAGCTTCCACCAAGCGCACCGTTGCATAAATCGCCGCCATGCCGGCGAACGCCCAGAGTTGAGAATTTTCCAGCCGTGCCATCGTATTAATAAAAATCTGCGGATAATAATGATCAGGATTGAGGTGCAATTGCCGGATAATTTGCTCGGCAAATAATTCATTATCGCGGTGCAGAAAACTTAAGAGCCCAAACCCAGCGATGAGCACAACGATTCCCTGCAAAGCCTCGATGAAAGCGACCGAACGAAGAGCTTGGTAGTGGGCGGGCGGCACGAGTTCTTGAACGTAGGCACCTTTCGATTTTCGGAAAGAAAAAAGCCGCGACGGAGGTCGCGGCTTGAAAAAGAGCGGGCCTTTGGTCCTGAGGACCGGCCCGACCTTAGGACTGGGCTGGCGCCGGTGCTTCAGCCGCGGGGGCCGCTTCGCCACCGCCGGCCGCTTGCTTTTGCGCCTCGAGATCAGCCATCGCGGCCCTGCGGCTGAGACGGACCTTACCCGAACGCTCATCGATGCCCACGCATTTGACTGTGATGGAGTCGCCCATCTTGGCGACATCTTCGGTGCGGCGCACGCGGAAGTCGGCTAGTTCGGAAATATGCACCAGGCCTTCCTTGCCGGGCATACATTCCACGAACGCCCCGAATTCTTTCACCCCAGTGACGCGACCGGTGTAGATCTTGCCGATTTCGATTTGGGAACCACCGCCGCAAAGGGCGTCGATTTCCTGCACGGCGCGGTTCATAGCGTCGGCATTATTCGAATAAATGAAGACCTTGCCGGAATCATCATCGGAGATATCGATCTGCGCCCCGGTTGTTTCGGTGATGCGGCGGATCGTCTTGCCGCCCGGTCCGATGAGCAGACCGATCTTCTCTGGATCGATCTGAATCGTTTGGATGCGGGGCGCGTAGGGGGAGAGGTCTTTGCGGGGAGCAGGAAGCGAGGCGAGCATCGACTTGAGGATCTCAATGCGAGCGTCGCGCGCTTGATACACCGCGGTCTTCGCGATTTCAAAAGGCAGGCCGTTGATTTTCAGGTCGAGCTGAAAGCCCGTGATGCCCTTGGTCGTACCGGCGATCTTGAAATCCATATCGCCGAAATGATCTTCCTCCCCGAGAATATCGGTGATGGTCGTCCACTTGGTGATTCCACCGTTGGCATCCATTTCGGTCATCAGACCGCAGGAAATGCCGGCGACTGGCGCGATGATGGGTACGCCCGCATCCATGAGCGCCAAGCAACCGCCGCAGATGGAAGCCATCGAGGTCGAGCCGTTGGAGGCCATGATTTCAGAGACGACACGGATTGAGTAAGGGAACACATCCTCTGGGGGGAGAATCGGCACCAGCGAACGCTCGGCCAGCGCACCGTGACCAATTTCGCGGCGGCCTGGGCCAATGAAGCGACCGGCTTCACCGACCGAGAACGGCGGGAAATTGTAATGGAGAATGAAGCTTTTCGACGTCGCGCCGCCGGTGAGTCCGTCCATGTCCTGCGCTTCTTTCGTCGGCCCGAGGGTAACGATGGCAATATTTTGAGTATCACCGCGCTGGAACATGGCGGAACCATGCACGCGCGGGAGGACGCCCACTTTGGATTGCAGCGGGCGCAGGGCCTTCGCATCGCGATGATCTGAGCGCACGCCCTTGGCGAGCACGGTGGCGCGGTAGGCTTTGTATTGGAGGTCTTCGAAGACGACGTTGAGGTCGACATCGGTGAACTTGCCTTCGCCCAACTCGGCAACGAGAGCGGCCTTGGCCTCGTCTTTTAATTTTTTGACGTTGGCCGAGCGAATGTTTTTCTCAAAGCCGAAGATGGCGGTGGAAACGCGATCTGCCGGGACGACGCGCTCAATGATGGCGCGGGCCTCAGGGGTAGCGCCGACGAGCTTGAAGGTGGCCTTGGGTTTGCCAGCCAGGACGACTAATTCCTTGATCGCTGCGATGATGGGCTGAATCGCTTGGTGACCAAAAGCCAGAGCTTCGACAAATTTCTCCTCAGAGATTTGGTCAGCCGAACCTTCGATCATCAGCATGTCCTTCGTATTGCCGACGTAGATGAGATCGAGGGCGGATGAGTACATCTGCTCGATGGTTGGGTTGGCGACAAACACGTCGTCGATGAGGGCGACGCGCACGCAGCCAATCGGCCCGTTCCACGGAATGTCAGAAATCGCGAGAGCGGCGCTGGCGCCGTTGACCATGGCGATATCGGAATCGTTGATGAGGTCGGCCGACATCAGCTGGCCGATGATCTGCACTTCATTGAGGAAACCCTCCGGAAAGAGCGGGCGGCAGGGGCGATCGCAGAGGCGGGAGATGAGGATCTCGCGCTCGCTGGGCCGGCCTTCGCGTTTGAAGTAGCCACCAGGAAAACGGCCGGCGGCGGCGTATTTATCGCGGTAGTCGCAGGTGAGGGGGAAAAAATCTTGGCCAGGGCGCATGGTCTGAGCGACGCAGGCGGTGACGAAGACATTAGTTTCGCCGACATTGACGTTGACGGCGCCGCCCGCGAGTTGGGCGATGGAGCCGGTGGAGAACGTGAGCCCGAGACCGGGCACGGTAACATTGTGTTTCTGATTCATATTATGGGAGGTTGGGCCGCTCAAGGCCCGGTAGGTAGGCGACGATCAAAGACCGCGCTACAGGTTGTTTTACCATTTTCTTCGCTTTCCCTGAATCAACTCCGAGAAATTTCTATTGGCGGTCCCAGCGGGGTGGGGCGGCAAACGGAAATGTCCCGGGCGGCTGCTTCTAGTGAGGAGAGCTAAAACGAAGGGCAGCCCGTCGGTGGACTGCCCTTCGTGAAATCGGTTACTTGCGCAGACTGAGCTTCTGCAGCAGGTCGTTGTATTTGGCGAGGTCTTCGCTCTTGACGTAATCAAGAAGCTTGCGACGGCGACTGGCCATTTGAAGAAGGCCGCGGCGGCTGTGGAAATCCTTGCGATGCGTGCGCAGATGCTCGGTCAAGTGATTGATTCGAGCGGTGAGCAGCGCGATCTGGACGTCGCTGGAGCCGGTGTCCTTTTCGTGGGTTTTATATAAGGCTATGACTTCTGATTTAACGGGTTGTGACATGGTTTGGATTGTTGATTACGCGATCGTTTGGAGGCCTTGCGGCTTCGTGCCACCCGCTTTTGGAGGGCCGGCGGCACCGTTATCGTCCGGTTACCCAGACTGACCGTGGCTGAAGTCTGCGACCAGCAGGCTTCAACTAACGCAAGGTCCCATTAACTAAATCGCGCCCGCTGCCTGCAAGCGTTTTTTTGCTAGAATCAGGGAGGAGTGGACGGCGTCAAATTATAGGGGGATTGGATGAACTGTCTCGGTATCCTCTTGGCCGAGACAAGGAGCCTGGTTTAAGGGATAGTCGATTTAATATATAATCACAATCGGCTATTGGGCAGTTTGTTATAAAATTAATTCCATCAATAAGATCTGCCTGTAGGCCTGATGCTATCAATGGGTAGGGTGGAGGAGCTCCTTTTGCCTATTACGCGTCTCTGGTCAGTAATTCACTAACCCGTGCGCAGAGCTAATCCCTTAATGGCGGTGCAGCCGGGTACTTTTCGCAGTTTTTCAAGAATGGACTGGCGGTGCAGGAACAGTTCATTGCGGACGACCGCGTGGGAGACCAAGACCACGAGTAAGCCTTTTTCAACCACTACGGGATGGGAGTACGCCGCGTTAGCGACGCCGACCAACTCCACCCATTTTTCACGGATACTGTGTTCGAGTGAATCGTGGCTGATGCGATATTTAATCAGCAACTCGTCGACTAGCGCGGTGAGATCGGTGGGCGTACGCCGTTTGGATCGGCTGGAGTCTTCGGGCAGTACGCGAAAGCCGGCGATGAGATTTTCAACCGCGCGGCTAAATTCTTTGGGCTCGTCAGACATCAGCGGCGCTTAACCGGCGCCTTGTTGGCGATCATAGAGCGATTTGTAGAGGGCGTTAGCCGCATACAGGGAGGCGTGATCGCCTTGGGCCACGATGCGACCCTGATCAAAAACCAAAATCATGGAGGCGTCGCGAATCGTGCTGAAGCGATGGGCAATAATCAGGACAGTTTTTCCGATCACTAATTGGCGCAGCGCATCCTGCACGCCTGCTTCGCTGTCGGAGTCGAGGGAGCTGGTGGCTTCATCGAGAATCAGAATGGGTGCCTGGCGGAGAAAGGCGCGGGCGATTGCGATCCGTTGCTTCTGGCCGCCGGAGAGTAAGGCGCCGCGTTCGCCCACCAGCGTGTCGTAGCCCAGTGGCAATTGCGTAATAAATTCATGGGCGTGGGCATTTTCAGCCGCCGCGATAATGGCCTCGCGCGTGGCATCCGGCGTGCCCAGCGCTAGATTGTTGTAGATCGTATCGTTGAACAGAACGGGCTCTTGCGAGACGAGGGCGATATTGCGCCGCAAATCAGCCAAGCGCAGGGAGCGAACATCCAGGCCGTCAATGCTCACGCTACCGGCCGCGACTTCAAAGAAGCGCGGAACGAGATTGGCGAAAGTGCTTTTACCGGCGCCACTGGGTCCGACGAGTGCGCACACCGTGCCGGCGGGGATCGTGACATTAATATCCCGCAGGGCTGGCGTTTCGCCGTACGAAAAATTGACCTGTTGAAAAGTGAGCTGGCCCTGCAGCTGCGTGACTGTCACCGGCGCGACGGGATCGGTAATCGTGAGCGGCTCGTGCAGCACGTGTTCGAGCCGCTCGAGGGAAGCGGCGCCGCGATTCATCTCGGTGTTGAGATAGCCGATCTTTTTAATCGGCTCATAGCACAGATAAAGCGCCGTGATGATGGCGATAAAAGTTTCCCACTTAACATTATGGGTGGAGGCAAAAATGAGCGTCGCGGCGATCCCGATCGCGGAGAGAATTTCGATCGCGGGCGTAAGCGCCTGGGCATATTTCACGATCTTCATTTGCGCCGTGACGAGTCCGCTGGTGGTTCGGCCGAAGCGCGCGAGCTCACGTTCTTCGAGACCGAATGCTCTCACCTCGCGCGCGGCGGAGAGGTTCTCGACAAAATGAGTAGAGACATCGCCGAGTTGGCTTTGCATTTGTTGCGCCCGGCGGATAATTTTCTTCCCCACGTAATGCACGGGCAGCACGGTGAGTGGGACCACGGCGAGGCACACGAGCACGAGCAGGGCGCCGTCGGTGCTGAGGGCCTGCCAGACGAGAAAACTGAGGGCCCCCAGCAGCGCCATCGGTTGTTTGACGCCATCGTTCGCCATCAGGGATAAGGTGAATTGCAATTGCGCGGTGTCAGCCAAGCCGCGTGAAATGAGATCGCCACTGGCTTTGCGTTGGAGAAAAGAGAGCGGCAAGAACTGGAGTTGGCGGAAATAATCTAAGCGGACAGCCTCGAGGACGCGGACGCCGGTGAGTTGGACGTAATAGCTATTCAGATAGCCGCTGACGGCGCGGAGTAAAAAGAGGAGCGGGACGCAGGCCGCGATCAGCATGACGGTCGCGAGCGGCAGACGCGGGGTGCTTTGGTCAAAAATGGGGGGGAAGACGTATTTGACGAGAGTCGGCAGCCCCAGCCCGCTGGTGGCGCCAAAGAGCAGCCCGTAGAATATCGCTGCAGATAGCGTGCCGCGGGTCGCGACGAGATAGCGAAAATAAGGGCGGAAGCGGCGGAGCATCGGGAACGCAGCAGAATCTCGAATCGGGAAATCAGAAGCCAGCAGGAAATAATCTGAAAGCCAAGGGCGGTCTTGGTTCCCCTTTAATCTTGGGCGCCCCGAACATCGAGGGCGTCGCGTAAGCCATCGCCAAGGAAGTTGAGCGAAAAAAGCGTGAGCGAAAAAATGCTACCAGGAAAAATCAGCAGCCACGGAAACTCTTCCATTTTTTCGGCGCCATCCTTGATCAAGGTTCCCCACGAACTCATCGGGGGTTGCACGCCCAAGCCGAGAAAGCTGAGGAAAGCTTCCAGTAACATCACGGCGGGGATGGTGAGGGTGGTGTAGACAATAATCGGGCCGAGGGCGTTGGGCAGCAGGTGGCGAAAAATGATGCGGGGATTGCTGAGCCCCAGGGAGCGCGCGGCTTCGATGAATTCCATTTTCTTTAGCGCCATGATTTGGCTGCGCACGATTCGCGCCATCGTGAGCCATTCGACCGCTCCGATGGCGACAAAGAGCAAAATAATATTCCGGCCAAAAAAGACCATGAGCAAAATAACAAAAATCGTAAAAGGCAGGGCGTAAATAATATCAACGAGCCGCATCATCGTGGCGTCAATTTTCCCTCCGAGGTAACCAGCAATGGCCCCATAAATAACCCCGATCGTGAGCGCCACAAAGGTGGCGCAGAGGCCGACGCCTAAAGAAATGCGACCACCGTAAAGCAAGCGGACGAAAAGGTCGCGACCCAAGGTGTCGGTGCCCAACCAATGCGCCGCGCTGGGGGCGGAAGCGCCAAGATCTAAATTCTGCTCTTGATAGCTCATCCGCAGAAACCACGGGCCGGCGATGCAAAGCATCGTCAGTCCGGCTAAGAGTGCGCCGCCGATAACGGCGAGCCGATTTTTTTTCAGGCGGTGCCAAGCATCGCGCCAGAGTGAGGAGCGCGCCTCAGTCAGGGGAGGCCGGATCTCGGAAGGGGGGCTGAGCGAAATCATTTAAACAAAGAAGCCAGCTGGCTCTGGCGGGTCAGGCGTCGGCTCATGCAAATTTTAATTTTGGATTGAGCCACACTTGGACCACATCGGTGGCGAGGTTGAGCACAACGATTAGCCCCGCGTAGAGCATGACGGTGCCGAGCACCAACGTGTAGTCACGATTGAAGGCGCTGTTCACAAATTCGCGCCCGAGGCCAGGGATTTGGAAAATAGTTTCAATGATAAATGAACCGGTGAGAATACCCGCGGTGGCTGGTCCTAAAAATGAGACGACGGGCAGGAGCCCGCCGCGCAACGCGTGGCGGGTGATAATGCGAAATTCTGAAGCGCCTTTCGCGCGGGCGGTGCGGATATAGTCTTGATGCAGCACTTCGAGCATGCCGGCTCGCGTGAGCCGCATGATATACGCGGCGTAGACCAAGCCCAAGGTCAGTGCGGGCAGCACCCGGTCGGTGGCGGTGTACCACCCGGAGGCGTTGACCCAACCGAGGTGGATGGCGAAAAAAAGCACGAGCAGTGGGCCCAGGACAAAAGTCGGCACACAAATTCCCAGCATCCCCAGCGAACTCGCCAGATAATCGAGCCCACTATTACGGCGGACCGCCGCCAAGACCCCTAAGGTTAGCCCAAGGCTCAGCGCACAGGCCAGCGCGAGGGCGCCGAGTTCCAAAGACACGGGCAGCTTATCTGCGATGATTTCATTGACGGAGCGATTGGAGTATTTGAACGATGGCCCGAGGTCGCCGTGGGCAATTTTCCCGAGGTAGTTGAGATATTGGCGCCCGAGCGGTTGATCGAGGCCGTAGTGCGCTTCAATGTTTTTTAGAATTTCTGGGGGGATGGCTTTTTCGGCGGTGAACGGCCCGCCGGGGACAAAGCGCACCATGAAAAAAGTCGCCGTGATAATAATAAAAAGCACGGGGATAACCTGCAGCAGGCGGCGAAAGATAAAGCGAAACATAGCGGGGGAATCAGGCGATAGCTGACAGAGGATCACGCGGCGTGGCCAGACGGAAAAATGCGGCGGGCCGCAGCCGCTATTTCTTTAGCAGGGCATCGCGCCGGCTTTTGAACTCAGTGCCAGGTTTCCAAACGGGCCAGACGGTGGCGGTGGCGATGCGTCGACCAACTGCAAAGAGGAAGACCGTGTTTTGGGCCGCGCCGACCATCGTCCAGTCTGGTTGGACCGCGTCAGTTACCTTATGGTAGTCATTGGTCAGATAGGCCACGCGCAGTTTCAGGCCATAGCCCTCCGATTGGCCGATGAAGTCGAGCCCGGAGCGAGTGAAATACGCGGGCACGCCGACCTTCGCAAATTCGAAGTGATCGCTGCGGTAATAATAACCTTTTTCCGCATCGGTGTCGGCGCGTACCACGCGACCTTGCTCCGCCGCTGCGGCGAGACCGATATCGTCGATGGTGGATGGATTGTTTCCGACCACCTCAATGTCCCGAGTCGGGCCGTACGCATTATTGGAGTCGAGTGGCTCGAGGTTAAGATTAGCGAGCGTTTGTGAAAGTGGATACAAGGGATGCTCAGCATAATAGCGCGAACCGAGGAGCCCTTTTTCTTCCGCCGTAGGAAAAAAGAATAGGCACGAACGCGGCCAACGTTGATCAGCGGTCGACGTCGCCGCGGCCCGCGCCAACTCCAGCAACATGCCAACGGCCGTAGCGTTATCCGCGGCTCCATTAAGAATTTGGTCCCCCGGGAGGCTGAGATTGCGGCCAAAAGCATCCCAGTGGGCTGAGTAAATTAAATATTCTTGGCGGCGCTGGGGATCGGCGCCGGGCAGCAGAGCGAGGACATTCTTTGACGCGACTTGGCGGGTCATATTATTAATCGTGAAATTGGCGTGGGCGGCAATTGCCACTGGGCGAAAATCACGGCGGGCCGCGGCGGCTTTCAGGGTGGCGAAATCTTGCCCGGCCGTCGCCAGAAGTTTTTTCGTGGCCTCCAGCGTCAGCCAACCTTCCACCGCGACGCGTTGCACCTTTTGATTTGTGCTAGCGAGATCGAAATTTTCTCGACCCCAGCTACCCCCGACGACGGCGAAGGGGTAGCCCGCCGGACCGGTCTCGTGAATAATCAGACAGGCCGCCGCGCCGCGGGCCGAGGCGATCTCGTATTTGTAGGTCCAGCGGCCGTAATAGGTCATTGCTTTTCCGCCAAATATTTTTTTATCGAGTTGGCCGGTGGTGGGCTCCCGCACGGGCGGATCATTGATCAGAATAAGCACCGTCTTGCCGCGCACATCCACGTCCTTGAAATCATCCCAGCCGAATTCGGGGGCCACCACGCCATAGCCGACGAAGACCACGGGACTGTCTTTGACCTCTATCGTGGGCTGCTGGTGGCGTGAGAGCGCGATGTAGTCATTGATGATGACGGGAGTGATCGTCGTGCCGCCCACTGTAAAAGTGGCAGCCGCTTGCGAAGTAATCCCGATCATTGGCACCTGCTGGATATAGGTGCCGTCCGGATTACCGGGCTGCAGGCCAATTTTCTTCAGCTCACTGATGAGGTAATTAACCGTTTTTTCCTCACCGGCTGAAGCGGGGGCGCGGCCTTCAAATTCATCGGAGGCCAGAATTTTAGTATGAGCCAAGATCCGTGCCGCCGAAATTTCTGGCGGGGACTCCGTCGCAAGGGCGGGGGCGGCTAAGATGGTTAGGATCCACCATCGTATAATTTTCATGATGATATGGTAAGCGGGCGGTCCTGCGGGGTGCGGGCTAATTTTCTGGTCGTAGCTTACTCGAGCGTCAGCCCGCTAAAGAATCGCGTCCAGAGGCTATCCGTCTGCCAATTTTTTACGTTGGGCTGGATCAGGAAGTTTTGCACATTAAAATAAAGCGGGATGAGAGGCATATCCTCGAGGAGAATTTTTTCCGCTAACGCGTAGTGGCGGTGGCGCAGAGCGGGCGAGGCTTGGGTGTTGGCGGCGCGCACCAGATGGTCGTACTCGGAATTGCGCCAATGCGGATAGTTCGCGGGGTGGCCGCTGGTGAGTTGCGTGAATAAGTCCGCGGCACTCGGGTAGTCAGGTATCGCGGTTACCAGGGCGAGGTCATAGTCTCCGGCGGTGAGGGCGGCCAAATGAGTACGGGCTTCGCGCTGCGCGAGGGTGATTTCAAGGCCGAGTTCGCGCCGCCAGACTTGCTGAATCACCTCGAGGACGGGGGCCGGATACCACGTCGTGAGTTCGAGTCGAGGGAAGCCGCGGCCTTGCGGAAAGCCCGCGGCCGTTAAGAGGCGCCGCGCTTCAGTAAGATCTTCTTCGAGGCCGAGCCCACTCGTATGCTGGCCAAGGCCGGGGGGGATAAAGGAGTAAGCGGGGACTTGGCCGCCTTGCAGCACCTTCTCGGTGAGCGTACGGCGATTTAAAGCGAGGGCCAGCGCTTGGCGTACGCGCCGATCATTTAAGGGCGACTTTGTGGTGTTGATCGCTAGGTAGCGCGTTTCTTGCTGCCGCACCGAGCGCAAAATCGGCGGCTGACTTGCTCGATAGGCGGGCAATTTATGAAACGGCACCGACATCGTAACATCTAATTGGCCGGCGCGAAACGCGCGTTCTTCACTGTCGCCACTATCGAAAGCAAGGAAATGAATCGCGGCCAACGGAATCGAGCGCGCCGCCCGATAGGTCGGGTTGCGGGCCACCATAATTGCCTGGTGGGGGCGCCAGGCGGTTAGCGTGAAGGGACCATTACCGATATAATTTTCCCGCGAAATTCCGCCGGCGCGGTTGGGCCCGTCCGCGCGGGGCGGCCTGAGGCGAGAGCGATGGACGGGAATCCAGGGACCGCTGGCGACGAGCGCCAGAAAATCAGCCTGCGGCTCGGTGAGGGTGAGCTCCAGTTGGCCGTCAGGCAAAGCGCGGACGCCCACCGCCAAAAAATCTTTTTCGCGGCCGGCATAGAAGGCTTCCGCATTCTTTAAGGGGAAGAAGAGTGCTGCTTTCGGCGCCGCAGTCGCGGGCGTGAGTGCGCGTTCGAGCGAGGCGACAAAATCAGCTGCCACGACCGGCTCGCCGTTAGACCAGCGCGCTTCGGGATTAAGCGTAAAGGTGTAAGTCCGCCCATCGGGTGAAATCGTCCACTTCGTCGCCACGGCGGGTTGGGGTTCGCCATCATCTGGGCTGGGGGTGAGTAAGCCTTCGCCGAGGGCGCGGATAATAAAAAATTCATCTGGGAGCGTGGCCCGTTGCGGATCGAGGGTGGCGGGCTCATTGCGTTGGCTGACACGTAAAATTGGTCCAGCGGGGTGAGCCTCGGCGGGTTTTTGGCAGCTGCTGAGGGCACACAGCAAACTGACCGCGCTCAGTGCCCAGCAACTTAACCGGTGATTATTTCTCCAGCCAAACATAGCGATAGTCGGAGTGATCCATCGGGGTGGGTTGCCAACCGCGGACAGCCGGGTGCAAGAGGTAAACGTGCGTATTAAAATAAATGGGAATAATGGGTGCGGCTTCGAGCATGAGCGCCTCGGCCGCAGTCAACACCGCGCCGCGGGCCGCGGGATCAGCAAGGCGATTCGCCTGATCGGAGAGGGCGTCATACGCGGGATCAGCCCAACCAGTGTGGTTATTGCCCGAATCGCTGCGCCATAAATCGAGGAAGGTCGTCGCATCGAGATAATCAGCCGTCCAACTCCCTAGGAGGATTTGATAATCTCCCGTGCGCCGGCTAGCGAAGACGACCTTAAATTCCTGATTTACGAGCCGGATATCGAGGCCGAGGTCGCGGCGCCACATTTGTTGAATCGCTTCGGCCACGAGCCGGAGAATTTCAGAATTGTTGTAGAGAATTTCAATGGGCGGCAGTCCCGCCCCGCCGGCGTGCCCCGCTTCGGCGAGGAGTTGGCGCGCCGCGGCCAGATCATACGCGCGGCGGGTCGGAGGCGTATAGCCAGGAATAACTGAGGAGATGAGGGTGGGCGCCGGCTGGCGTCCACCGGGAAGAATTTTTTGCGCAATCGCCTCCCGGTCGATCGCGAGCGACAACGCCCGGCGGATCCGTTGATCAGTCAGCGGTGCGCGGCGCACGTTGAGGCGGAAGAAATAGGTTTCAAGAATGGGATCGATGCGGAGTGCGGGGGATTTCTCTTGTTGGAGCGGAAGAATTTTAGAGAGCGGCAGAGCCCACGTGCCATGAAGCTGACCGGCGCGGAAAGCGCGTTCTTCGGCGTCCATGCTATCGATGGGATAAAATTGAATGGCGTTGAGGCGCACCGTCGCGTGATCCCAATAGGTCAAAGATTTTTCGACCAAAATATGTTGATGGGGCTTCCATTCTTTTAAAATGAATGGACCGCTGGAAATGAGTTTCCTTGGTCGCGTCCACGGGGTGCCCCGACGGTAAGCGTCACCGACCGCCGCGATGCTGCGCACGTTCAGGGGGCGCCACGGTGAGTTGAGGAGAATTTGGAGAAAATATGGTGCGGGGTGAGCCAGTGTAACCACGAGCGTGCGCGGATCAGGCGCGGCTAAGCCGACGGTAGAAAAATCGGTGGCCTGGCCTTTATGAAATGACTCGGCTCCGCGGATGATATAAAAAAAATAGGCGTAATCCGCCGCCAGGGTGGGGGTGAGAATCCGCCGCCAAGAGGCGATGCAATCCTCGGCGGTGATTGGATCGCCATTGCTCCAGCGGGCGGTCGGGCGCAGATGAAAAGTGTAGACTAATCCATCGGGGGAAATTTCCCAACGTTCGGCGAGAGCGGGGCGAGGGGCGAGGGTGACGGGATCAAAGGTGACGATGGGTTCGAACAGGGCCGCGATAATTTTGGCATCGCCGAGGCCGGTGACCGTTTGGGGATCAAGATCAGTTGGCTCGGAGCCCACACTTAAATGTAAAACGCCAGCTTGGGTAGCTTGGTCAACGGTGGTGGCGCGCCGAGCACAGCTCCCGTTGAGCAAAGCCATCAGGCCAAAAAGTACGCCCGCCAAGCGTAGCGGTCGCCGGATATCGTTAGCGCCTCTCACGGGAATGACTTCTCGATTAAGGCGACCGCATGGGCGGCGATAGCCAGCCCGCGGCCGAGGTCATCGCACCCTTCATTGGTGGTCGCCTTCAAACCGATCGCATCGGGGGACAAACCAGTGGAGGCGGCGAGGACCGCCTTCATCTCGGCTAGGCGATTAGAGATTTTTGGTTTTTCGGCGATCAGCGTCGCATCAATATTAATTGGCGTCCATCCGTTTGCCTGCAGCGTCGCGATTACTTTTTGGAGGAGCACCTGCGAATTTATATTCTGCCAAGTGGGTTCGGTGTTAGGGAAAAAATGGCCAATGTCAGGCAGCCCTGCCGCACCCAGCAAGGCATCGCAGATCGCATGCGTGAGGGCATCAGCGTCCGAATGTCCCTCGAGGCCGAAGTCCGCGGCAAAAGTTACCCCGCCCAGTACCAACGGTCGGCCGACCGTGGTGCGGTGGATGTCGTAGCCGTGACCAATGCGCCAATGAGCCATAAATAATTTCCCTTAAGGTTTAAGTTCAGTGACCAAAAATTCCAAGTACGCCAGGTCGGCCGGGGTGGTCAGCTTGGGATTCGGGTACGTATTCTCGAGTAAGGCAATGGGATGGTGCAGTAACTCTACCGCCGCCGCATCATCGGTAATGCTCAACCGGCGGGCGGCTACCCGCGCGTAGGCTCGGTCGATTAAAGATCGCGCGAAAACCTGGGGCGTTTCCATCGCCCAGAGATGCTGGCGCGGCAGGGTGCGCAGTTGGCCTTCGCCGCGATGGACTTTAATGGTGTCGATCACGCGATGGGCCAGCAC
>CAMAVZ010000030.1:0-19637 GCA_945861645.1 Opitutus sp. GAS368
GCCACCTCGGCCCAATGTGATTTTTTATAGCCGGGCCAACTGCGTAGATCGAGGGCGGGGGCATCGAGGTAAAGCGCCGCCACGCGCGCGGGATAGGTTGCGGCAAAATTAAAGGCATAGAGTCCCCCGCGGCTAAAGCCTTCAAGCACGACCTGCGGCGCCAACTGATGTTGACGCAGCAACTGCTTATAATACGCATCAAAAATCTCGATCGCTGCGGGCGAACCATAGCGATCACTCGCGTTAATATAGGCGTAGTGCCAACCGCGGGCCAATAAGGCCAAGGCAACCTGCGGAGCGTGCCGATCACCAAACCATTCCGCCCGCCACAACCAAGGCCGCCCCGGGGCAACTACTTTGGGTAAAATCAAAATCGCCGGCTGCCCCGCAACGACAAAATCGAGCCGCTCATAACCGTGCCATTCTGATTGGGTCACCCCCGGCCCTTGCGCGGCAAAAAGCCCCCCGGCTAAATGAGCAAAAATTAAAAATCTAAAAATACTGCGCATAAAGCTTAGGCGCGCTGGGCCATTTTCTCATGAGCGAATGAGGGCGGTCGGCCATTACTGAGCGGGCGGCGCGTTGCGCCGGGCGGTACAGCCGATCACGGCCATCCAGCTGCCGATCAAAATGAGCGCGTAAAACTCCCGACCGCGAATGATCGCTTCATTCATCATATGCCATTCCGCCACCAAGCTGCTAAGCGGGGTATGCCATGCACCGACGCGTAAATACTGAATCTCCCAGAGGGCACAGATCGCCAGCACGCCAAAGGCGAGATAGCGCGAGGACCGTCCCGCCGCGGCCAAACCGGCCGCGAGAGCGCTCATGCCATAGAGGAGAATCCACGGCGCGGGATTAGGGTCATTGAATTGCAGTGCGACCGAAAAAGCAAAGAGCCCAGCCATAATCCCGTGAGCAAGCCGAAGCATAAATGGCATGATTTTATAAATGAGAAATTCAGGAACGGGGCAGCGGTTTATTCTTTCACGTTAACTAATTCCAGCGCGGCCACGCCGCCAGGGTTCCAAGCGGTGAAGAGTATGTAAACTTTAGCGTCAGCCCCCTGCCCCACGATATACCAGCAGGCATCGTGGATATGCTGGGCATAATCAAAGCCCAAATCTTCTTTGGGACGAATGGTGCTCACCACCGCCTTGGTTTTGAGATTAATGATGTAGAGTGGACCGGGCTTTTGGTCCGGACCATCCAGGCAAGGCACCAGCAAGTAGTCACCCCAGAGATCGGTATCGCAGGCGGTGCTGCCCTTTGGCAATTGATGCACCGCGAGCGTTTGCTTGGTGGCGGGCGACCATTCAACCACTCGCGCCTCTGGCCGAGCTGACAAGTAAAGCTCTCCCCGCGCGGCATCGAAGGTGATACCGTGCGGTGTCTTGCTCAAACTATCACCGCCATAAAAATTCCCCCGATAAGCCAAGGGATGTAGGTCCGCATCCATGAACCAATGCCGACCATAACCATCAGTGATCCAGACCGTATTTTTGTCCCCAAAAGCTGCATCAGTCGGCGCCCAGCCCTTGCCGTCAGCGTAGGGTCCACCCGTGGGAATCTTTAATTTCTCCACCTGCTGGAAGCTCGTGTCGGAAAGCAAAATCTCTCCCTCCACATTGTCTGCCGCAATCACCAGCGGCAGCTGACCCGCCCGCGGCATTAGGTCGGCCCCGTGCAAATTGCCGGAGCTAATCGCCGGGTCGCTCTTAACAATCCAGGATTTTGTCAGGCGATCGCTGAAGGCGACCCAACCCACGTTTGCTAGGCCCCAATATGCAATATCGTGCTCTGCATCGACGATAATCGTCCCGTGCGCGCCTTTGACCAAGGCTTGCGCCTCAGCCGGCACCGGCATGGTGCCGCGCGCCGGGGCAAACTTCCAGAAACCTTGTCCGCTGGTCAGCAGTTCGGGCGTCCGCTCAATCGCGCTCGGCGCCGATACCGGCCCCTGCGTTTCGACTTCGAAGTGCACGGGCACCGGCGTAGTCGCATCGGCATGGGGTGTGCCGGTTTCATGCGCCGACAATCCAGTGACCGTAGCGGCAAAAATAGCCGCGAGCAAACAGCGGAGGGTAATCATAATGGGTAAGATTTTATAGAGCTGAGCAAGTGAATGAGCCAAAAGAGTGCTGCGGTCAGCAGAATATTAAAGCTGAGCAAAAGACCAAGGCGAAGAGTTAGCTCAAAATCCCCTTAACGACACTGCCGTGCACGTCAGTGAGGCGATAGTTGCGCCCCTCGAACTTGAAGGTCAGGCGCTCGTGATCAAAGCCCAGTTGATTGAGCAACGTCGCCTGCAAATCGTGCACGTGGACTTTGTCGCGCGTAATATTGAAACCGAGCTCGTCGGTTTCGCCATAAGACAAGCCCCCTTTGATACCCCCGCCAGCCAGAATCATGGTGTAACAATCGGGATAATGATCGCGGCCCAAAATTTCGCCGGTCGAGGTTCGGCCTTCGCGAAAGGGCGTCCGCCCGAATTCACCCCCGAGTACAATCAGCGTGTCTTCCAACAGGCCGCGTTGGCGCAAATCATTAATGAGCGCAGCGACCGGCCGATCCATTGTGTTACATTTTTTCGTCAGCCCACCCCGAATATCTTCTAATTCTGAGGTGCCATGGAAATCCCAACCCCAATCAAAGAGTTGCACAAACCGCACCCCTTGTTCGACCAAGCGCCGCGCGAGCAAACAATTATTGGCAAAACTTGATTCACCGGGCTGCGCCCCGTACGCCGCAATCGTGGCGGGGGTTTCCCGCGAGATGTCCATCACCTCAGGGACCGACATCTGCATGCGGTAAGCCAATTCGTATTGGGCGATGCGTGTACGCGTCTCCGGATGGCCCAAGGCGCTCGCTTGGAGTTCATTCAACTCCTGCAAGGCATCGAGACTATCGCGGCGCAAATCACGAGTGAACCCAGCGGGGTCGGCCGCATAGAGGACGGGGTCGCCCTTAGAGCGACACTGCACGCCTTGGAACACCGAAGGCAGAAAGCCGCTGCTATAAGAATTTTTCCCACCGTTTGGTTGAACGCCGCTTGAAATGAGCGCCACAAATCCAGGGAGATTTTGATTTTCCGTGCCGAGTCCATACGTGACCCAAGAACCCAGCGAGGGCCGCCCCGCTCGCGGCGAGCCCGTCAAAAGCAATAGCTCTGCCGGCGCATGATTAAATTGATCAGTGTTCATCGAATGGATGATACAGAGATCGTCTGCCACCGTGTGCAGATGCGGAATCGCATCGGACATCCAATGGCCGCTGCGACCATATTGAGCGAACGTGCGCGGGCTTCCCATCAGCTTGGGCTTGCCGGCGGTGAAGGCGAATTTTTTCCCTTTAATAAAATCATCAGGACAATCCTGCCCATCACGCTTCACCAACTCGGGTTTATAATCGAAGAGATCAAGATTAGGCGGCGAACCGGTGAGATGCAGATAGATAATCCGTTTTGCCTTTGGGGCGAAATGAGGGAGCCGAGCGGCGAGTGGATTGGTCGCCGCCGCTGACGCCGCAAAAGCATTACGTCCCAGTAAAGAGCTCAGCGCGATGGCACCTAAGCCCATGGCTGATTCCTTCAGAAAATGACGGCGCGTAGATTGAACCAGAGAGTCGAGGTAAGGATTCATGGGGGCAGGCCGCTTACGGCTTCATGAGGAATTCATCTAAATTGAAAAGGACATTACCGACCACGGTCCAAGCGGCTAGATCGGCCAGATTCATTTGCGCCGGGGCGGCCCCGAGGGGATTCGTCGCTACGGCCAAAGCCTGGGCCGCATCCCGAGCAAAGCGGGCCTGTGATTTGGCGTACAATGCCAGCAGCGCTTTTTGCTCCGGGGGCTTCGGCGCACGCAACAAGACCAAGGCAAAACCGTGCGCTAGTTTCTCGGCCGGTGAGCCGCTTACTACCGCCATACGCCGAGCGAGGCTCTGCGCAGCCTCAATATAAACCGGATCGTTAAGCGTCACGAGAGCCTGGAGTGGAGTGTTCGAACGCTCCCGCCGCACCAGACAAACTTCGCGACTCGGCGCGTCAAAAGTGCTCATGGACGGATAAGGATTGGACCGGCGCCAAGCCGTATAAACCCCCCGGCGATAGCGATCCTCGCCTTCGCTGGTCTGCCAATCAAGCCCGGTACCAAAAGCCGAACTAACCCCTAATTTAGGCTGAAGCGGATGCACGGGAGCTCCGTACATTTTCTGGCTAAGTAAGCCACTCACCCCGAGCGTTTGGTCACGGATCATCTCGGCGGTCAGGCGGAAGCGCGGACCACGCGCGAGTAATTGATTAGCTGAATCTCGCGCCAGGGCGGCTGCGGAAATTTGGGATGACTGTTGATAAGTTGACGAGGTTACCATCAACCGCAGCAAATGCTTCACATCCCAGTGGCTCTCGCGAAATTCTACCGCGAGCCAATCGAGTAACTCGGGATGCGACGGCAAGTCCCCTTGCGACCCAAAATCTTCCGTGGTGCGCACTAGGCCTAGACCAAAAATGGATTCCCAAAATAAATTAGCGATCACGCGCGAGGTCAGCGGATTTTTAGAATCAACAATCCACTGCGCAAGCCCGAGCCGATTGGGCTGCGCGAGGGCCGGCATCGGATGCAGCGCGCCCGGCAGCCCAGGGGTGACGGCCGCCCCCAGATCGAGATAGTTACCGCGCCGCTGAATGTGGGTCTCGCGCATTTTAACCCCCGCCAACTCGCTCATGACCGGCACCGTGGCGTAAGGTTCGATCAACTCCAAACGCTGAGTAATCGTTTGAAATTGTGCCCGCGTGGAAGCTAAGGCCGGCGCGTACGTCATGTAATAAGCCGTAGCGATTTCACGATCAGCGGGCGGGCGCACCGCCGCCGGCACCTTGAGGGCTTCGACCACGGGCCCGAGCGCGCGCGTAACCTCAATCGCTCGTTGATTAGCCGTCGTGGCGAGGCGCAATTTAGGCAGCGTATGATTTTTCTTTTTGGATAATTGCTCGATCATCACCGTCAACTGCGCCCCCGCCGGCACCATCACCGGCACTTCGGGCAAGAGCACGATGGTATGCGGCCGACCGCTCTGACCACCCACCGCCCAACCTTGATCGCGCCCCGCCTTAGTATTTAAAACTGACCACGGCCGGAAACCGTCCTGCGTCACGTCGGCATGCGCGGTAATAAAGGTGAGTGGCTGCACGGCACTGACCGCTAATTCCAGCCGAGCGGCCGGGGCCGGCGACACCGTGGTGCTCCAGATGGCCACGCGGTTTTCATCAAGCAAGGTGACCTGAGCTTCCGTAAGCGGACTGACTCCATTACCTTCGGCGGGGCTCCAGACTACTAAACGCTCCACCGCCTGTAGGCTTTTAAGATCTAGCTCCCACCAGGGATTAGCTGTCGCTTGGGTCAGGGTCGCCAAGATCTTTGCCGGCGCCTTACTAGGCATCAGGCCATCGATGGCTAACTTCGCTACCGCTTCACCCACCGTGCTGCTTTGGCTCGCGGCGCCCATTGGCGCGACATTGTCGCCGTTACTAAACACTTCCACTTCTTGCAGTGACAACGCTTGGGCTTGGCCCGGCAATTCAAACCGAAGATAACGCCCCTTCACCTCATGAGCTCCGGCGGGAATCAGCGCAGCGCGAATGCGCGTAATGACAAATTCACCCGCATTGGAAACCGGCCCTGGAGGTGGCGGCAGATCAGAAGGAAAAGTTTCCAGCCGGAGCGCGGTCATGGCCTGGGCCTCGACTGCGCCGGTGAAAGTATAAATATCAGTCTCTCCCTTACGCGCTACCGTGATCACGCCATCAGGGGCTTTGACCATCGCGGCACCCGCTTGGGATTTTAATTCAGTGGGGGCCAACGTCTGCCAACCAAGCGGACGCGCAAACGCAGCCTCCCACTCTGGTTGCGCCGCCAATAAAGCGGGCGTTCGGGTGTTGAGAGTTTTTTCTAACGCCGCCAATTCCGTAGCCATCTGCTGCCGCTGGGCTTTTCGTTCAGTCGTAAACAAAGGTAAAACTGGCGCCTCATCTTGCCGGTCAGCATCGGCCGTATTATTAAGCATAGCGAACAGGCGGAAATAATCTTTCTGCGTGAACGGATCGTATTTGTGCGTGTGACATTGCGCGCACGCCATCGTAGAACCCATCCACACCGTCATCGTGGTATTCACGCGATCGACGACAGCCATATTGCGAAATTCTTCGTCGATCGTGCCCCCTTCGTTATTCGTGGTGGTGTTACGATGAAAGGCGGTGGCGATTAATTGATCCTCGGTTGGGTGCGGCAGGAGATCGCCCGCCAATTGCTCAATGGTAAATTGGTCAAAGGGCTTATTCGCATTAAACGATCGAATGAGATAGTCGCGATAAGCCCAAATCATGCGGAGTGGATCATCTGAATAGCCTGCGGAATCGGCATAACGCGCCTGGTCGAGCCAGAGCCGAGCCCAGTGTTCGCCAAAAGTATTTTGCGCGAGCAAGCGATCAACCAAACGTTCGTAAGCGTCCGGCGCCTGGTCCGCGATGAAGTGCTCAACCTCGGCCGGCGTAGGGGCCAAGCCCGTCAGGTCGAGTGAGACCCGCCGCGCGAGAGTCGCCCGATCGGCTTTCGGCGCCGAGGTTAATTTCTCTCGATCAAGGCGATTCAGCACAAAGTGATCAATCGGATTGGCTGGCCAAGTCGGTTGACTAACGGACGGTACCACCGGGCGCACCGGGGGAACATAAGACCAGTGCTCAGCGTAGGGTGCCCCTTGCGCGATCCACTTTTTCAGCAGCGCCTTTTGCGCATCCGTCAATATTTTACCAGTTTTCAACGGCGGCATCAGATCATTTTCATCGCTGGCCATGACCCGCAGAAAAAGTTCACTCTGGTCCGGGGCGCCCGGTACAATGGCGGTCCGATCATCCATGAGAGTCAAGGCCCCCGCGCGGGTATCGAGCCGCATGCCGCCGTGGCCTTTTTCCCCACCTTTGCGGTTCTCCTCATCCGGACCGTGACAACGGATGCAATTTTCAGAAAGCACCGGCCGAATATCGCGATTAAAATCAATCGGGGCTTCAGGCGCGACCACGCCGCGAGCCACCGTAGCCAAAGCACTCAACCCACCCCAGAGCAACCACCGCATAGACCGAGGGCGAGCCGGCCACGAGGCTAGTCTGTTTACTAAATAATTAACCATGACAGAGAGAGACAAAGGGCGGGGCAGCACGGGGGTTCGTTGTCGAAATGAAACGACGAAGACGACTTTGGCAATCCCCCGCGTGCTTACAGCTAGAATATTAATCGCCACAGTGAATTTTCATTTAATCCCTGGGGCCGTCCCCGCGCGCTGACGCTGAGCTCCATTTTTTAAAATAAAAAATTCGCTGGGGACAGCCAGCGGACTTTAAAAAATGGTGCCCGAGGACGGACTCGAACCGTCATGCTGTTAGGCACAGGCTTCTGAGACCTGCGTGTCTACCAATTCCACCACCCGGGCTAAAAACTGAAGGGTCATGGATACGCCCCGTCTCGAGTGGCGCAAGGATTTTGTTGGCGCGCCCAGACCTCGATCTTGCGCTGAAATATTGCAGCTAAAATCGGGCCTGATCATTCGCGCGATGCCGGAGAATATTTTTTCCCGATTCAACGTACCGCACGCGCCAACCAGGCGCGGGGCGCCGCTCCATATCGTTGACGAAACATGCGGTAAAAGTGCGAAACGTCGTTAAAACCGCAGGAAAACATGACGCCCATGATCGAATGTTCGCCGCGCTGTAACAGCGTCGCCGCATGCGCCAGTCGCAGGTCATTGAGCACCGCCCAAAATGTGCGCCCAGCGGCGGCTCGAAATAAGTCCGTGAACCGACGACGCGAGAGCCCCGCGCGGGCCGCCGCATGGTCGAGATCCCACTCATCATAAAAAGTCTCCTCGATTTCCCGCCGCACCGCCGCCACCCGCGCACCCGCCTCGGCCCCGCCGGCTTGAGCGGGCAACCGAGCTAATAATACGAGCGTCTGCGCCGCCATGGCTCGAACGGTGATGCCCCCACCGAGCCGGACGGGCTGGGCTTCCACCATCGCCTGACGCCACATGCCTTCCAACCGCTGCCGGCCCGGTCGACTGAGTTCGAGCCGACGATCGACCACGCGGGTCAACGGCAGCCACAACCGCGCCAACTCAGGCTCCCGATTGAGAAAATCGCCACTCAGACAGAGCAGCAGCAAAATCGAGGGCGCTTGATCCGTAATCGTATGCGTCACCCCCCGCGGCACGATCAAAACGCTCCCCGCCCCCGCTGCCACCGGCACGGCTCGACGTTTTTCCCGATAAGCTACCTTTCCGGATAACACATAAATTAATTTATGATAAGGATCTGTCCGCTCCGCCATGCGAAAGCCGACCGCGTGTGCGCTCTCAGCAAAGCGGACCCCGTAGTCGGGTAACGTGACAATAATGGGTCGAGAAACGCGCATCAGAAAATCCGGTTTTCCACTTACTGCCCGATATACTAATAAAGACAAGCCCTATGCGCCAAGACGCTTGGGTCGAAATTTGCTAAAGTTAATGATGAAGTTTTTTTTCGCGGCCTCGTCGCACCCACTGCTCAGCCTTTCGGCCCAGCTGGCTGGCCCGCGGCTTAATTTAATCACCCCAACCACGCTTAGATCAGCCCGCACCATTCACTCCCACGATGAAATCACTTGAGGATAAATTAAAAACTTGGGCGAACCCAGTTGAAATGCTCCGCAACGCTGAGGTCGGCGCCTATGTATTTCCGATCAAGCCAGAATTTAGCAATTGGCGGGATGAGCAAGAGGCCTGGCAGAAGACCGCCGCGCTTTTTGATCTCTCCCACCACATGACTGATATCTATTTCGAGGGCCCGGATGTCATGCGCCTGCTCACAGATCTTGCCGTCAATAGCTTTGCCGCTTTCGGTCCGGGGAAGGCTAAACAAATTGTTTGCTGCAACCCCGAAGGGTACGTGATCGGCGATGCGATCCTTTTTGGTCTTGGCCAAAATAAGGTCAATATTAGCGGTCGCCCGTCGGTGCCCCATTGGGTCGCCTATAACGCTGAAGTCGGCGGTTATGACGTCACCGTCACCCGTGATGAACGCTCCGTCCAGAACCAAGGACAGCGAAAGACTTTTCGTTTTCAAATTCAGGGACCGAACGCGATGGCCATTCTGGCAAAAGCCGTGGATGGATCGCTGCCTTTGGTAAAATTCTTCAATATCGCTGAGCTATCGATCGCCGGGAAGCCCATCAAAGCGCTTGGTCATGGCATGGCTCGCACCCAAGGCATGGAGCTGTTTGGTCCGGCTGATTATGCCGATGCGGTCCGCGAAGCTCTGCTGGTAGCCGGGGAAGCCTTAGGCCTGCGCGAGGTTGGGGGCCGCGCCTATTCCACCGTCTCCCCTGAATCAGGGTGGATCCCTTCGCCGATGCCGGCTATTTTTAGCGATTCGCTGCAGCCTTATCGGGAGTGGCTCCCCGCGGATGGTTTCGAAGCGAACGCTTCGCTGGGGGGCAGTTTTGTTTCAGCCAGAATCGAGGACTATTACCAAACCCCCTGGGACCTGGGCTATGGCCGTCATATAAAATTTGATCATGACTTTATTGGTCGCCCTGCCCTAGAAGCCATGTCCGAGCGACCGCACCGCGAAAAAGTTTGGCTGGTTTGGAATCGCGCTGACGTGCTCAAAATATTAGGGAGTGCCTTGGGCGGCGGGGATCGTTTTAAGCATCTCGAGATGCCGGGCGGTCATTATTCGACGCTGCCTTTCGATCGCGTCATGCGAAATGGCACCCTGATCGGACTTTCAACTTATAGCGTTTATACTTCAAACGTGCGGGCTTGGTTTTCGCTCGCCATGATTGATCGAGCGGCGGCGGTCGATGGCGCTGAAGTTATCGTGATCTGGGGCGAAGAAAATGGCGGCACCGCAAAACCCGCGGTCGAACGTCACGTGCAGACTGAAGTACGAGCGATCATCCATACGGCGCGACCCGAGGCGAAAGGCAGCTAGCCGCGCTTGCCCGATCCGCAGAAATTTTCGTCCCAACTCTTTCGGTTACCCGCCGGCTGCTTAGATATACCGCCAACCGCGATTCATAATGCCCAACCGATCCCCTTACCGCTGGAGCCTTGAGGTTGTCCCCGCGCACGCACACCGCGCGACGTTAGTGCGTGGATTGGTCGAGGAAATTTTCGTGACCATGATTCCAGGATCGGAGATCAAAACGTCGCTCGCAGCAATCGCGTCGCTCACGGCGCAAGGGTTTATCCCCGTACCGCATATCGCGGCCCGCGCATTTAAAAGTGAGGCCGAACTTGATGGATTTTTGCGGGAAATCGAACAGCTGGGCGTTCGCAAAGCGTTATTACTGGCCGGAGGAGCCCGCCGGTCAGCTGGCCCGTTCGCGCAGACCCTTGATCTGCTACGGTCAAAAGCATTTGCGCGAACCAGCTTAAGCGTCATTGGCCTGGCCGGTCACCCCGAGGGTAATCCCGATGATCCCCATTCGCGCCAGAGCCTAGAAAAAAAGGTCCAATTCCTCCGCACCGCCAAACTTGGCTTAGAGATCATCACGCAATGGAGTTTCTCCCCCCAGCTGGCGAGCGCCTTCCTCATGGCTCTGCGCACCTCGGGCCTTGCCGAAACGGTGGCGGTAGGTGTTGCCGGCCCCGCTTCACTGAAAACGCTGCTGAAATATGCTCAGACCTGCGGCGTGGCGGCATCCATGGATATTATGGGCAAGCACGGCTTAAGCCTCAGCCGGCTCCTGATGCCGAATAAGCCCGAATTGTTTGTGCACGCGGTTGAAGGCACCGACCGCTTTCATCTTTATCCCTTTGGTGGGCTCGAGCAATCTGCTGCCTGGCTTGAATCGCTTAAGGTCATGCACGATCGCTCAAGAGTGACGGCATCGCCGCGGGAATCTGCCTAAGCATAAACTTAGCGCCGCGGCGTTCGGCTTGGGCGCCCTCCGACCAACCGCCCCGCGCGGGGCGCGGAATTAAAAAGCCGTCCCGTTAGCCTTGGTCCCGCAAAAAGAAACCTCGATACCCAGCTGAGCGGCCAAGGCGGCTTTGGTGTAAGCCGCTAAATCAGCCGCGGCGGCGGAATTCGCATAGGCGACTTGAATGTGATTAGCCTGATGCCGCGCCATCATCAGATCGCGCGTCACGCCATAAGTCACCGCATGCATGATCGGCCATTGGGGAGTGGTTTCTTGCCAACGCCGCTCGGTTTCCGCCCGCGGCAAACTGACGACCTGGGCTCGGCCGAGATCCATTTTGAGTTTACCCCCTTGCACAAAAACTCGGCTCCAGACGATCTCGCCCGGCTTCGCAATCCCGCGCAACGAGCCACCGCCCAACCGGAAATACATCGGGGGCTGCCGGTGCGAATCAGAGCCCGCCCAACCGCCGATGTGGTGATCAGCAGGCGCACTGCCGGAAATTAAAAAGACCCAGACATACTCTGGGGTGGTCCCGGATTTATCCCAATCACCCCAGCGCAAATCATGGAGCGTATTCGCTTTGGGCTGACCGAGCGCCGCGTGCACGCGGTTGGTAAACAAACCATCAAGACCAGCACACTCATCCACTTCATTGAAATGCACAATGGGCTGACCGGGACGAATCATTTTACCTGCGGCATTTTTCACGGGCGGACGATCGGTGGAATTAAGTGTGCCTTCCACCAAGTCGGAAGCCGGCAATAAATCCTTCAAGCCTTGCTGATATTGAATCCCAATCGTCTCGCAGCCAAATTCATCAGCGATGCGGCAAGCGGCGATGTAGGTTTTGCACTGCCACAATACCTGATTTTTAGTGAGCTCGGTCGCTTCATCGCGGCCTAAGTGAAAAGTGAAACCTTGCTTAACGTACCAATTAAAAACCGCCTGCGCCTCTCTGTTCGTCACCTGCGTGGCGCCATAATAGAGCGCCGCTTGCGAGAGGCGCTCTTTGCAAACGCCCACTTGATAAAGCAAATCATCGGGAATGATGGCGTTGTACATGCCCATGCAGCCTTCATCAAAAATACCCATGATGGATTTCCGGGTGCGTAGATCCGTCGCGATTTTCTGGGCCACGCCCTTGGCCTTGGCCGGCACCGCTGCCTTGGCGTAGGCGCGCACATGTGGCGTGCGATGCGTCGTCACGCCCGTCTGCAACCAACGAGCCAAGCCCGTCAAAAAATATTCATCATCAAAATTGTCGCTCCAGAGCGTCGAATATTTCACGCCGGCCTTGGTCAGCGAACCATTGAGGTTCAGCATTCCCACCAACCCCGGCCACTGGCCGCTCCAGTTCGCCACCGTCAAAATTGGCCCGCGGTGCGTCAGTAAACCACCGAGCAAATGATGCGAATATTGCCAGACCGCTTCGGCAATGATAAGCGGGGCCGTCGGCTCGAGCTCGGCAAAAAGGGCGAGCCCTTCTTTTTGCGATGAGATAAAGCCGTGTTTAACCTTCGGTTTGTAGGGATGCGCCCGCACGAGCCGACCGCCCAATTGGGCAACGGCCTGAGCAAGTTTTTTTTCGACCGCCAATTGCGCGGGCCAACAGGCTTGATTAGCCGTTTGGCGTAAGTCGCCATTAGCCACGAGCAACACTGGGGAAGAGGAACGAGACATCGTGCACTCAACCCACTAGAATATTATAATGAGCGCAAGCCTCCGCAGATCTCCGCGAAAATGCGCGTGGAGCCGTTGGCATGATCAAGCTAACTTCAGGCGCGCCGCCCAAGCGACCGACGCCAGGCCGCACGCTTCGGACTAGCCGGCGATTTTGATTTACCCATTTTAGGGAAGAGCCCAATGAAGAGGCTTAAGTCCCCTCCCCATGGCCAAAAAAAGACTGACTAGTTTGCGCATACTTGTGGTGGAAGATGAGCCTTTGCTGCGCCGGCGTTTTACCAGTTTCTTGGAAGGACTAGGGGCGGAGGTCACCGCCGCGCCAAACTTACATGAAGCGGAAAAAGCGCTCACCACCCTAGATTTCGATGTAGCATTGCTGGACGTCAATTTGCCCGACGGGCTCGGCACCGATCTGTGCAAGCGCCAATTTATTCCCACCGCCACCGTGACGCTAGTGATGACCGCTGGGGGCGGCGTCGCGGGGGCCGTTGAGGCGATGCGCCTCGGGGCGGCGGATTATCTCGTCAAGCCGTTTGAGCTCGAAGAATTGCCCCTACGCATCGAACGCGCGCGTCAGGCGCAGCAGCACCAGCGCGCCGAAGAATTTCGTCAGGGCCAAGGATTAAACCGAGCGAACGACCCCGATCTTTTTTTCGGGCAGAGCTTAGCTGCGGTCGAACTGCAGTTGAAAAAAATTGTTGAAGCCGATCGGCGCCGCGAAGGCCATCTGCCGCCGGTGTTGATCGAGGGCGAGACCGGCGCCGGCAAAACGGCCTTCGCGCGTTGGCTACACCGGCATGGCCCCCGCGCCCAGGGCCCCTTGATCGAGGTAAACTGCTCAGCCCTACCCGAGGCCCTCGCAGAGTCCGAACTTTTTGGCCACGAACGCGGCGCCTTTACCGACGCCTCGGCCACGCGCATCGGATTGATGGAAGCAGCGGAAGGCGGCACCTTATTTCTTGATGAATTGCCCAGCCTGTCGCCGGCTCTGCAGAGCAAAGTGCTGACGGCGATCGAAGATCATGTCATTCGCCGCGTGGGCTCGAATCGCATGAAGCCAGTCAACCTGCGCATCATCGCGGCCACCAACGCTGATTTGCGGAACCTCGTCGCAGCCGGACGCTTCCGGGAGGATCTACGGCAACGACTTGATTTATTTCGCGTGCAGATCCCGCCCCTGCGGGAGCGCGGGGAAGATATTATCGCCTTGGCGGAGCAGCTGACCGAAAAAATTGGCCGGCAATATGGAATGAAAGTACGCACCATTCCCGCCGAAGGACGCCGCCGCTTGCGCGCGCACCGCTGGCCGGGCAACGTGCGCGAATTGGCCCATGAAATTGAGCGCGCCTTAGTTTTTGGCTCAGCGGGAAACTCACTTGATTTTGCCGGTCTTCCGCGCGACGTAGCCACCGCACAACCCCATCGCGGTTGGGGCCAACCCGGTTTTGTTTTTCCTGAAACCGGCTTCTCCTTAGAAGCAACCATCGACCAAATGGTGGCCCAAGCGCTGCAGCAAAGTGACGGCAATGTCTCCGCCGCGGCTCGCTTATTAGGGGTCGCGCGAGATTACGTGCGTTACCGCATGAAGTCGTCAGCTCAGCAAAGTGATCTTGGTTAAAATCTCCCGACCAATCAGGTTAAATTGGGAATTAATTCCATTTTTTCAAAAACAGGCAATCGTTGGATTATATTATATAATATTGTTCCACAGCATGATACGTTTTATAAAAGAACATGGCATACATCACGCTAACACGTAGGAACTGTTAGTTATTAATCATTCACCCTCAAAATAAAATCATCCATGAAAACAACCCTCCTCAGATCGATTCTCAGCGCGCTGGTTATCGCCGGCAGCGCTCTCACCGCATCGGCTCAGACCGCTCCCGTTCCGGCTAAACCCACCGTCGACATTTCGAAACTTGGGCCAGCTATTCAGGCCATCGTCGCCGCTCATCGCGACACAACGAAAAGCTTCCTCGAGGCCCGCAAGGCCACTTTGGCGCTCCTGAAAAATGCTTCGCCCAAAGATATCGAGGCCATGAAGGCCACCCTCCATGACATCATGGTGGCACACCAGAAGGATCAACGCGAATTGGCCAAGGCTATTCGCGATGCGATTAAGGCTCGGCGCGACCAACAGCGCAGCAAGCCTTCCGGTGGCTAAACGATAAATCATCTCGGCTAATTTGTTTTCTTCACCGACGCCCTGTTTTGGGGCGTCGGTTTTTTTGCCGCTTGCCGCATCAACCTAGCCTTTATGCACTCACGTCTGATGCCCCTACCTGCCTCCCGGTCTCAGCGAGTTGCATCCTACCTGCCGCGGTTGGTTATTTTTGTGCTGCTGGCGGCGCCGAGCTGGGCGGAAGAGACGGCGGCTGATCAGCTCAAAAATCTAGCAGCGGCGCTAAAGATCCCCACGTGGAGTCTGTCCACTGAGAGCAGCGCCGCCTTAGGTTATCGTGACAACGTCAGCTTAAGCTCCACGCAGCCCGAGCGCAGTGGTTTTCTGCGGGGCGAGGTCGAGGCGATGCTGCTGCGCTTACCGACCCAGGGATGGGATGGCTTTGCTTTTTTTGATATCGTAGAGACTCGTTACTTCTCGGCCGAGACGACCGATCACGAACGTTCGGCTTTTCTCACCACGGAGCTGCGCTGGCAGCCGACGACCGCCTTCAAAATGGGTCTGCAGGCCCAAGGCTACCATCACGACCAAGTATTTGATGTATCCACCACCGAGATTAGCCGCGATACCGCTCTTTTAAAAGTCACCGGTATTACGCTTACGCCGAATGCACGCTGGAATTTTACCGAATCTTGGTGGGCAGAAGCCCAAGCGAGCGGCCGACAGGATCATTACGCGGAAAATCTCGACGGCTACACGGAAGGCGAAGGCAATTTTTCCCTGGGTTGGCACAACCAGGCCGGCACTGAATTGAGTATCAGAGGCGCCGAGCGCTGGCGCTCCCATGATTCCCGCGAGCAATATACGGCCGCCGGTCGACCCCTCACGGGCTCCCGCCTCAAGGTTCAGCAAAACGAAATCAGGCTCAACCTGAGCCTAGCGCCCAATAAATTTAAATCTTGGCGCGGCAGTCTCACCGCCTTGCACATCAAAAACCAGGATAACGGCAGCGGCTATTTTAATTTCACCCAACAGCAGCTCACCGCCAGTCTTGTTTGGAAAAAGGCCGCCTGGGAGTGCCGCGGCGCAGCGAGTGCCACGCGTTATGATTTTCCGATTCAACTCGTGGGCATTGGCATCGCCCCCGAAAATCGCCACAAAGAGGAATACCGCTTAAGCTTGGCCATCACCCGTCGCCTGAATGCGGCTTGGGCTCTCGTCGGCTATTACGAAACTGAGCGCGCCCTTTCTAACGACGACCGCTCGCGCTTCCGCATTAATACCAGTTATGTCGGTTTGGCGTGGAGTTGGGATAATTTAGGCCTAGACTAGTCAGTGGAATGAAAAAGCCCACGCGCCTTGCGACCTCGGCCAGATTAGTCTTGGCCGCTATTGTGCTCGTGCTGGCAGGAGCCATCGCTGGGATCACCGGTTGGTTGCGCGCTGATCTTCGCGCCCAAATTCTTCGCCGCGAAGGCGAATCACTCCATGCCGTTATGCTCATGCAGCAAACGCTCGAATCTGACCGTACCGGGCCAACGGGCGCCCATCGCGATGACGAGCAATTGGTTATTCTGGCCCTCCAAATCTCCCGGCTGCGGGGCGTGATCGGCGTTCAAGTTTTAGACCAGCGCGGACAATCGATCCACACCATGCCGACCACGCTAGAACGGCCCGGCCCCAGCGACCGCGAGTGGCGGACTCTCCGTGCGCTGGCACCGGTGGTACGCTTTACGCCGCGCGCCTCCTTGGGCGCACTTTACGGTTTAGCCAACGACGCCAGCGAACAAAGCCCCCTCCTGGAAATTTCGGTGCCTCTGCATCAGCCCGCTCGCGCCACGCTTGACGGTGTAGCGCATTACGTGATCGAAGGCCAGCTCATCGCCCAAGAGTTTCGCTCACTCGACCAGGGTTTAATCTGGCAAGCTAGTTTAGTCTGGGCCCTCGCGGCCAGCGTTAGCGTAGGCGGAGTTGGGTTTGTGCTGCGCCGATTGGCGCACGCCAATAGCGCACTGCTCGCCCGGACGGAGGATTTACTGCAAGCGAACCGGGCGTTGAGTTTAGCGGCCAAGACTTCTGCGCTGGGAGCAGTGACAGCCCATCTCGTCCACGGCTTGCGCAACCCCATCGCTGGTCTGGAAGCCTTTATCGAGGAACAGCGACCAGCGGAATCGCGCCAGCAAAATAGCGCATGGCGCGAAGCCGAAGCCACCGCCGGTCGTATGCGGAGCATGGTCAGCGAGGTAATTACTCTGCTCCAAGAAGAGTCGGCCGGCACAAGTTACGAACTAGCCGGCCACGAAATTCTCGCGACCGTGTCGCAGCGGATTGCCGCCGTGAGCATAAGCCAGCAAGTGACAGTCACCATCGAGGCCAACGCCTCCGACTCGCTCACCAACAATCAGGCGGGCCTGGTCACCGCCATTTTAGTGAATCTCGCCCAGAACGCGTGTGAAGCGGTCACTGCCGGCCGCGGCCAAGTAAAGTTAATCGCCGGTCGACTGAGCAGCGGCAGCCAAGAATTTAGGGTTGAAGATAATGGGCCCGGTCTATCCGCCGAAGCCGTGGCAGAACTTTTTAGACCAAAGCAAAGCCGCAAACCCGGCGGCGCGGGCATCGGTCTGGCCATTAGTCGCCAATTAGCGATCCACCTAGGCGGATCACTTGAACTGGTAACCACCGGCTCGGCCGGAACGTCATGGCAATTGGTGATCCCTAAAACAAGCTCGCCCTCCGCAGGGATTACGACTCCATAAAATTGTGGCCGAGTGACTGATCGCGAGCCCACCACCACCACCCCCCGCATGCCTCGTGCCCTAACTTGGAATTTTTTATTCTTTCTGTCCGTCCTCGGTGCGCTGGCCCAAACGGAAGGTACTAAAAAATGGTCATTTTTGACGACGGGCGTGCTCTATAGCTCACCGGCGATCGGACCCGACGGCACGATCTACGTCGGCTCAGAGGGCACGATTGCAAGTCAAAGCCGCCTGTACGCCATCAATCCGAATGGCTCGTTAAAATGGCAATTCGCTGGCGCCACCGATTGGATTGATTCTAGCCCAACCGTAACAGCCAATGGGACGATCTATGTGGGCTCCTGGGACGGTACGCTGTACGCCATCAATGCCGCGACCGGCACAAGAAAATGGAGCTACCAAGCCGGAGGCTATATCGCCTCATCGCCCGCAGTTGCTACTGATGGAACCATCTATTTTGGCTCGGGTGATCGCAGTTTTTATGCCTTGAACGCTAACGGCGTTAAGCAATGGAGTTATCCCGTCGCGGACTGGGTGGACACCTCGCCCGCCATTGGAGCCGATGGAACTATTTATTTTGGCAGCTGGGATGATAATGTCTACGCGCTGACCCCAAGCGGCACTCTGCGCTGGCAATATACCACGGGCGATTCCGTGCTATCGTCGCCCGCCATCGGGGCAAGTGGCGTGGTCTATATTGGCTCCGATGATAAAAAAATCTACGCGCTCAACGGCGCCACGGGGAATAAACTTTGGGAATATTTAACCGCCAGCGCGATCAGCGCTTCACCCGCGCTCGCGGCCGATGGCACCGTTTATGTGGGCTCAAGTGATGGCTATTTCTATGCGATCAATGGCACGACAGGGGCCCTCCATTGGCGCTACAATGTCGGCTCAGAGATTTATTCCTCCGCGGCAGTGCGCACAGATGGGACAATCGTCTTTGGCGCTAGTGACGGTTATTTGTACGCGCTCACCGCCAACGGGGCCCTGCAATGGCGTTTACTCACGGGAGATTATGTCGACTCATCCCCTGTCATCGCTGCCGATGGCGTCATCTATGTCGGCTCCACTGATAAACGTTTGTATGCGGTCTATGGCAATAGTGCGCCGATCGCCTCGACCTCGAGTTGGCCCATGTTCCGCTTCAATCCAAGCCACCAAGGCAAAACCATCAGCGCCAATGCAGCGGCGCCAACCATTACAGCTCAACTCACCACCCAAACCGTCACGACCGGCGGCAGTGTCACTTTATCTATCACCGCGAGCGGTCCTGAACCGATTAGCTATCAATGGCGAAAAGATGGTGCGGCCATTGCGGGAGCAACTTTCTCCAGCTTAACGCTCACCGCGGTTACCGCCACGAGCGCGGGCAACTACACCGTCGTCGTGAGCAACAGTGGCGGGAGCGTAACGAGTAACGCAGCGACCCTAACCGTTACCCCAGCTTACTTCCCCCAACCCAGCGGCCTCGCCTTAGACAGCGCAGGCCTGCTCTACGTCACCGACCAATCGACGAATACGGTTTATAAAATCGCTCCCAGCGGCGCCATTGCCTTAGTCGCCGGCACCAGCGGATCAGCCGGCAGCACTGACGGCAGCGGCGCTGCGGCGCGTTTTAATCAGCCGCGCGGCCTAACCGCCACCAGCAACGGCACCTTGAGTGTTACCGACACCGCTAACTCCACCATTCGCCGCATCACAACCGACGGGGTCGTCACCACGCTCGCCGGCTCGCCCACGCTGCGCGGCAATCTCGATGGCGCAGGTACCAGCGCCACGTTTTCATCTCCCGTCGGCCTTCAACTCGATAATAATGGCACGCTGTATGTGGCCGATGCCATGAATAACACCGTCCGGAAAATTACGGCCACCGGCATAGTCAGCACGTTGGCGGGCAACGCCGGCAGCACTGGGCTGCTTGACGGCACTGGCAGCGCCGCCCGTTTTAATAATCCCACCGGCATCGCGATCGATAGCAACGGCACCAGCTATGTGGCAGACACCACCAATAATATTATCCGAAAAATCACTGCGACCGGCAGCGTTACCACTCTCGCCGGACTCGGCGGCGTCAGCGGCTCCACCAACGGCACCGGCAACGAAGCCTTATTTAAT
>CAMAVZ010000031.1:0-17900 GCA_945861645.1 Opitutus sp. GAS368
GGCTTTGGCCCTTGCGTGCTGGGGGTGGGGTTGAGCGGATTAGCTTGATTGAGGACCGTAGCCTTCGGACCCCAGTTTGCGGTGTCATTCGGCGTGCGACCGGGCTTCTCATTACTCCAGGCCGGGGTGCTCGCTTGGCCGGCTTTTTCGCGGGCGGCGCGCATTTGCGCATAGCTTAATGTGCTCGTGAATAAAATTTGGGTGCCGTCGGGGGACCACAGAGGATTACCGGCGCCGGTGGGGATTTTAGTTAAAGGCAGCGCCTCGCCACCCGCGAGCGAGAGGAGATAGATTTGCGGCTTTTCTTTTTCAACACTGCGGACAAAGGCCAGCTGATTGCCTTGGGGCGACCAGGTCGGTTGCGCCTGAGTGGCGGAGCCAAAGGATAAGGGGCGTGGTGGGCTGCTCCCATCGACGGCTGCCAGCCATAATTGCGTGCGGTAAGATCCATCATGCTGGGACTCAGGGAGCGGCTCGATCGAGCGCACGAGATAGGCGACCCAGCGTCCATCGGGGGAGAGCGCGGGACTTTCGATCTGCTTCAGGTTAAATAAATCTGAGGCCGTGATTAGCGTGGGCGCAGGGCGAGCCAAGCTTTCGGCGCGGAGTGGGATCAGCAGGCTGACGAGCGTGAGCATGCAACTAAGGAGAAGTGCCATAAGGCTGGCATCCTGTGAATTCTCCTGCTTCTGTCCAAGCGAATCATGCCGCAAAATCGTTTCTACAACGCCTTTGACCTACAGGAGTGGGGTAGCAGTCGCAAAACCGACTACCGCAGCCCTTTTCAAATCGATCGTGATCGCATCATTCACGCGCACGCTTTTCGCAAGCTGCAGTCGAAGACGCAGGTTTTTCTCTCGGGCGAGTATGATTTTTATCGCACGCGGCTGACTCATTCAATGGAAGTGGCGCAGATTGGTCGTTCCATTTGCGCTTTTTTACTGAGCCGTGGCGGACCGCTCGCGGATGATTTTTATATTGATGCCGATCTCGTTGAGGCCAGTTGCTTGTCACACGATCTGGGGCATCCGCCCTTTGGTCATTCGGGCGAGCGGACGCTGCAGGAATTAATGAAGCGCCGGGGCGGCTTTGAGGGTAACGCGCAGACCCTGCATTTGCTCTGTGAGTCGATTTATCAAAATGAATCAGGGCTGAAAGGGATGCAGCCGACTCGGGCGCTCCTTGACGGGGTGTTGAAATATAAAAAACTCTACACCGAATTTGCGACACCGCCGCTCAATCATTTTATTTATGATGCGCAGGCGCCGGTGCGCGCTTGGGTTTTTGACGGCCTAAAGATTCCTGGTCCGCTCATGGAGGGGGAGGCCCTGAATGATTTTAAAAGCGTGGAATGTCAGATTATGGATTGGGCCGATGACGCCGCTTATTCGCTGAATGACATCGTGGATGGAGTGCGCGCCGGATTTCTCACGGTCGAGCGCGTTGAGCGCTGGGCCGATGGGGAGACTATCGGAGCCGCGGAACAGCGCCATCTCGATACGCTGATTGACGCCATCAAGCGGGATAAATTGGAAAATACTTTTTCACGCAAAATCGGTACTTTTATTCAAGCCTGCCATTTAAAGGTGCGGGATAATTTTATGGCGGAGAAAACTAACCGCTATAAATACGACTTAGTGCTTGAGCCCACGGCACGGAGTGAGGCGAATTTTTTCAAAAAAATGGCGAACGATATTATTTTTGAAAGTCCGCAACTGGAGCAGTTGGAGCACAAGGCGCGGGTGATCATCATGGCGCTCTATCATGCGATTTGGTCAAATTACGCGGAGCGCAACGAACGGGTGATTCGTATCTTGCCGCCCCACGTCAGTCGGCTGATTGAGGCAGAGAAAACTCAGGACGGCAAAGCTCGCCGGATTTGCGATTTTCTCTCGGGCCAAACCGACGGCATGGTGGTGCGCACCTATCGGCAGTTATTCGACGCTGAGTTTGGCAGCTTTCGGGATTTGCACTAAAGAGATCGCCGGCAATTCTGGTCCGCTCGTGGGGTGGGCGATGCGCGAAATTATTTTTTAGGCGCGGGGGCCAGATGGCCCTGCACCACCGCTTCGTCGATCATTTTTACCGCGTAGGCCCACAGCTCGGTGGAACCGTTGGCCACATGCGCATTGCGGGCGAGAACTCGGTCCTGCGTGATGCCGTGTTTTTGCCAGGCATGGCCCGCGGTTTGGCAATTGAGCAGCATGGGATGAAAGCGATCGCAGGCGGCAGCGAACCGAGCTTCGGGGGTTTGCTGCGCTTCAAATTCATCCCATAAGGCACGGAATTCAGCGGTTTGATCAGCGGGTAGCAGGCCAAAAATACGAGTGGCCGCAAGCGCTTCGCGGTCATGCTGGTCGGCCATGTTTTTGATATCATAGGCGAAGGTATCACCAGCATCAATTTCGACGAGATCATGAATTAGCACCATCTTAAGGATGCGCAGTACGTCGAGCGGTTGATGATTGGAGTGCTCCGCGAGTACGATAACCATGAGCGCGAAGTGCCAGGAATGTTCGGCACTGTTTTCAGCCCGGCGACTATTGATGACAATGGTTTGTCGAAAGACCTCCTTGAGGCGGTCAACTTCGACAATAAAAGCAACCTGGCGGCGGAGTCGTTCGGCGGCGACGTTCATGGCTGGAGGTAGGGCGCGAGTGTTTTGGTCCACACCGCGTAACCCGCCGGGAGCAGGTGTAATCGGTCCGGCCGAAATAATTCGGGACGGGTTTGTCCTTGGTTATCAAGCAAGGGTGTCGCGACATCGACAAACCGGCACCGGGGATCCCGCGCACATTCCGCGGCAATCAGCTGATTGGTGAGTAGGACTTGGTTACGAATTTTAGCGCGGACGGGGCTTTCCTTAATCGCTAGAAAAATGATCGTGGTCGACGGCAGACTGGCGTGAATCTTGCGGGTAAAAGCCCGAAAACGAGCGAGCACCGTGCTGGGCAATTGTCCGGCATTTAAATCATTTTCTCCGGCATACAGAACCACGAGTCGGGGATGATAAGGCAGGACCAGGCGGTCGGCATAGAAAACGCTATCGTATAATTCGGAGCCGCCAAAGCCGCGGTTGATCGAGATTATTCCTGGAAAATCCTGGGCGAGGGTGGTCCAGTAACGAATGGAGGAACTGCCAATAAAGACGACGGCTCCCTGCGGCGGTGGGCGGGTTGTATCGTTGACCGTGAGAGCATCAACCGCGTCGCGCCATTTCTCCGGCGCTGCTTGAAGTGACGCCGTACTGAGCAGTAAGGCCAAGCAGCAAAAGGAAAGAGAGGGGCGGAGTTGAAGCGGGAACATTACGGCGGACACCAAGCGAGGAAGCGGCTGAAGGCAATCGCGGAGAATGGCGCACCGTAGGCGGAGGCTTGCGCTGGGTTCGATTCTGGGTTTTTTGAGAAAATGCACAAATTTGCCTGTTTGGTTTTGCTCGCTGCCTTCATTCCTCAGTCGATCGCCGCTATCGCGACCCAAAAATATCCCGTCAGCCCAAAGGGAGAACACGTTGATGTTTATCATGGGCAAAAAGTGGCTGATCCCTACCGTTGGCTGGAAGCCCTCGATTCACCGGCAACCCAGGAGTGGGTGGCAGCGCAAAATGCACTCACTGACGCAACCTTAGCGCAAATGCCCGAGCGGGCCGTGATTAAGCAACGGCTCACCGAACTCTGGAATTACCCGCGCACGGGGCTCCCGTTCAAAGAAGCGCAGTGGTATTTTTTTACTAAAAACAATGGGCTGCAAAATCAGTCGCCCTTATTCGTCCAAGCGGGCTTGGCCGGTACCCCGCGGGTCTTGTTAGATCCCAATACTCTTTCCGCTGATGGCACCACGGCGCTTGCGCTGACGGCCCCATCGCCGGATGGGCGTTGGCTGGGTTATGGTTTGGCGCGCGGGGGTTCCGATTGGCGTGAGTTGCGGTTGCGGGATATCGCATCCGGTTTAGATACCACGGATACCATTAAGTGGGCAAAATTTACTGGTCTAAGTTGGACCCACGATAGCCAAGGTTTTTTTTACGCCCGTTACCCCGAGCCGGCGGGCGGAGATAGCAAAGTTTTCCGCAAACTTGAAAATCGCGCGATTTATTACCATCGCGTGGGTATGCCGCAGTCGGCTGACCAGCTCGTCTTCGCCTTGCCCGAACACCCGACGTGGAATTTCGGCGGGACGGTTTCCCCTGACGGCCGCTATCTGGTGATCGCAATTTCCCAACCCGGCAAGTTGGGCAACAGCATTTACTATCTCGATCTGCTCTCGGCGCAGCAGCCGCAGTTCACCGGACCAGTCGTGAAATTAATTGATGCTTTTACCAGCAGCTATGATTTTCTGGGCAATCAAGCCGGCCGTTTTTATTTTACCACTGATCAAGCGGCGGCGCGGGGCAAAATTGTAGCCTGGCCGCTGGACGGAAGCGCCCCAGTCACGGTTATCGCGGAATCGCCGGATGCCATGGAGCGCGCTCGAATTTCGGCGGGTCACTTGGTGGTGATTTATATGCATGATGCGGTAAATCGCGTGGCGCTGTTTACCCTCGACGGTCAGCCGGCGGACGAAATCCCGCTGCCGGGGTTGGGTTCAGTGGCGGCGATTTCGGGGCAATTTAATGATCCGGAATTATTTATTGGCTATTCTTCGTATCTCGCGCCGGGCGTCGTGCTGCGGCATAATTTAGGCACGCATAAAACCGAGATTTATCACGAAACTAAAATCGATTTTGACCCGACGCAGTATGAGGTGAACCAAGTTTTTTTCTCCTCCAAGGACGGCACCAAAATTCCGATGTTTCTGGTGCATCAAAAAAATCTTCCGCGCGATGGCAGGGCGCCCACGTGGCTCTATGGTTATGGTGGATTTAATATTTCCTTTAAACCTACTTTCACCGTGCCGCCGCTGGCGTGGATTGAACGCGGAGGAATTTACGCCTATGTTTGTCTGCGCGGCGGTGGAGAATATGGGGACGAATGGCATAAAGCTGGAACGAAAGAGCGAAAGCAGAACGTGTTTGATGACTATATCGGCGCGGCGGACTGGCTCGTTGCGCAGGGCTATACGGCGCATAAAAAATTAGTGTTGGATGGCCGCTCGAATGGCGGACTTTTACTGGGGGCCGTCGTTAATCAACGCCCTGATCTGGCGGCGGCGGCCGTACCGGCGGTGGGCGTGATGGATATGCTGCGCTTTCATAAATTTACCGTCGGCGCTGGTTGGGCCTCAGATTATGGCAACTCAGACACGCCGGAAGGTTTTCGCTACCTGATCGCGTATTCGCCGTTGCATACCATCAAGGCCGGCGCGGCGTATCCGGCGATTTTGGTGACCACCGGTGATCACGATGATCGCGTCTTTCCGGCGCATTCCTACAAGTACACTGCGACCGCGCAGGCCTTAGCGGATCCAACGAGTGGCCCTATCTTGATTCACATCGAAGCGAATGCCGGCCACGGCGGTTCTAGTGGCACGTCGCCGGTCTCAAAAACGATCGAGGACTGGGCTTTGCGCATGGGCTTTGGCGCGCATTTCACGGGCTGGCTTTGGCCTACCCCGGCGCAGCCGTGAGGCGATCAGAGTCGCCGCACAAAATCTAAAGTTTGAACTGCCAGGGCGTTTCCCGAGGTTGGCTAGGGCCAAGCTGATCCGGCATGGCGGCAGTGCCGGGATCGTCCCCGAGACTTAATCGGGGAATCGCAGTGAGCGCTCAGTTTAGATTTTTATCCTTCCAATATTTCGTGCCTTGGAGGGTGGCTTGAAGCGCGAGACCATTCTTAGTTATTTGGTAAACTTCGACGCCAGGCATCACGGTATGGGCGCCAGCGAGGGCCGCGCCCTTATCGTCTGATTTAGCCGCGGCATCGGCTTGGCCGCTGAAGTCCCAGCCTCGATCGATAAACTGGGCCAGCTTATCGGGGTTAGTGAAAACAAACACTGCGCGGAAATCCTTGACGCCCAGACCGAAGCCCAGTCCGGCGGAGGCCATCTTCATGAAGGTTTCCGTATCTTGAAAGGTTCCGTGCTGGCTGATTAGGCCGTGACCGCCCGCAAAACTTGCGATCGCGAGATTAATACCGATATTGGAGAACACGGCGTAGCCGGCCGCATTCTTTATTTTCGTTTTCGCCTCAGGATGCAGTTGGTATAGATCAGCGAGCACGGCGTCGCGCATCGCGCGGACTTTGGACCGGCTGGCATCGATTTTGGCGTCGGCGCGGGCCAGTGGGGTGCTGGCGCCAAAAGCGAGGAGAAGGCAGGCTAGGAGGGGAATACGCATTAAAACTTTCATGGTGCAAAAACTACGCACATCGCATCCGCGCGCAAAACTTTTCGAGCGGCGGCCCCGATTGGTTTTATTAATCCTGCGGAATAAAGCTGAACTGCCCCTGAAGGAACGCACTCAAAAAATTTAGTTATTACTTGCGCGCTGACTCAAATTTTGGCGGTGGCATTTGCCAAGTCGACCGACCTCATTATCTCCCCTGATAATGCCTTCGCTCCACGCTTCGCTTCGCCTCGGTGCTCTGCAGCTGCCGAACCGTATTATTATGGCGCCACTCACGCGCTGCCGCGCGGGGGCCGGCCGCGTGCCGACGGAGCTCATGCTAAAATATTATGGGCAGCGGGCTTCGGCCGGCTTGATTTTGTCCGAGGCCACGGCCGTGGATCCCATGGGGGTGGGTTATCCGGACACGCCGGGGATTTGGTCGGAGGAGCAAGTGCTCGGATGGAAAAAAATTACCGCGGCGGTCCAAGCCGCCGGTGGGCGCATCGTGCTGCAGCTTTGGCACGTCGGTCGCGTATCCGATCCATTTTACTTGAATGGAGCCATGCCAGTCGCCCCAAGCGCGATCGCGGCGGCGGGTAAGGTCAGTCTGATTCGACCCGCGAAAGCCTTCGTCACCCCGCGTGCGTTGAAGCGCGCAGAGCTGCCAGAAATTATTGCGATGTTTCGGCACGGGGCGCAGCAGGCCTTGCGGGCTGGCTTCGATGGGGTCGAACTGCATGGAGCTAATGGGTATCTTTTGGATCAATTTTTGCAGGACAGCTCGAACGTGCGCACGGACGAGTATGGCGGCACAATCGCCAATCGGGCCCGCTTGCCGTTGGCGGTTACCGATGCGGTGATTAGCGTCTGGGGCGCGGATCGCGTGGGCTACCATCTCGCGCCACGCGGTGATGCGCATGGCATGGGGGATAGCGATCGGTTGGGAACGTTTAGCTATTTGGCTACGGAATTAGGTAAGCGTAAGCTCGCATTTCTTTGTGCGCGTGAGTCGCTCGAGGAACCCCGGCTCGGACCAGCGCTCAAGCGCGCGTTTGGCGGGGTTTATATTGCGAATCAAGGGCACACGGTGGAGACGGCGCAGCAAGTGTTAGCAGCTGGTGAGGCGGACGCAGTCGCGTGGGGCCGGCTCTTCATTGCCAATCCTGACTTGCCGCATCGCTTGCAGATTGGGGCCGCGCTTAATACGCCTAATGTGGCCACATTTTATGGGGGCCAGGCTGAGGGCTACACGGATTACCCAGCCCTGCATGCTTGAGTTTACGATCGTCGGGGGGGGTGACGCCTAAGGGCAATTTTTTAGCATTGGGGTGGCGGCGCATCATCACGGCCGAGGCTAAGTCATAAAATTGATTCAGTCGCGGTAGAATTAATCCTGCAAGGTTGCCTTTTCGGCGCGCGCCCTGCTTGTTGGCCCTGCATGAAAATCCTCGTCGCCGACAAAATTTCCCCGAAGGGCGTCGCTTTCTTGCGGCAGCAGCCGGGCTTCGAAGTCATCGAGGCTTATGGTTCTTCGCCGGCTAAGATACTGGAACTCGTGCGCGATGTGCAGGCCATTGCCGTGCGCTCTGAGACTAAAATTACCGCGGAGGTATTTGCGGCTGCGCCCCTGCTTAAGGTCGTGGGTCGCGCGGGCGTGGGGGTTGACAATGTCGATGTGGAGGCCGCGACTGAGCGCGGCGTGATCGTGATGAACACGCCCTTGGGCAATACGATCGCGACGGCTGAATTGACGTTTACGCATATTCTTTGTGGTGCTCGGCCCGTGCCTCAGGCGGCGGCATCGATGCAGGCGGGACAGTGGGATCGGAAAAATTTCGCAGGGATCGAGTTATTTAAAAAAACTCTCGGCGTGGTTGGTCTCGGTCGCATTGGCACTGAGGTCGCGAAGCGCGCGCAAGCTTTTGGGATGCGTGTCGTGGCTTTCGATCCTTACCTCGCGCCGAGCCGGGCCAAAGCGATGCAGATGGAGGCCGTCACGTTTGATGAATTACTGGCGCAGGCGGATTACATTACCGTGCACATGCCGCTGACCGAGCAGACTAAATACATGATCGATGAAGCCGCGCTGGCTAAATGCAAAAAAGGCGTGCGGCTTTTCAACTGCGCGCGGGGCGGCATTATTAAAGAGGCGGCGCTGATCGCGGGTTTAAAATCTGGCCAGGTGGCGGCCGCTGGGCTCGATGTTTATGAAGAGGAGCCGCTGGCGGCGAATAGTGAACTGCGGCAATTGCCGAACGTCACGCTCACCCCGCATCTCGGGGCCTCCACCGCAGAGGCGCAGGATGCAGTCGGTATTGAAATTGCCGAGCAGATCGCCGATGTGCTCAACGGGGGCGTGATCAGTAACGCCGTGAATATGCCCTCCTTGGATGCGACGACGCTCAAGCTGATTGGGCCCTATTTAGAGCTCGGCGCTAAACTGGGTACATTGGTGCAGCAGCTAGCTAATAATCGGGTAGAGCGTCTGCGGATTACTTACTGGGGCAAAATTGTTGAGTTGGATGCGAATCCGGTGACGCGCGCGATTCAGCGGGGCTTTCTCCATCGCATTAGTAGCGATGGACTTAATTATATTAATGCCCCGCTCATCATGCAGCGCTTGGGCGTGCAGGTGGATATTACAAAATCTAACGTCGAGACCGATTACACCGAACTCATGCAGGTGGAAGCGATCACGGCGGATGGAAGAATTTTTTCCGCGATGGGCACGTTGTTGGGCAAAGCCAACAGTCCGCGACTCGTATCTCTGAATGGTCGTGAGGTTGAAGCCGCCCCCACGGGCGCCTTGCTGATTTACGAAAATCATGACGAGCCTGGGATCATCGGCATGGTCGGCATGCTCTTGGGTCGCGATCAAGTGAACATCGCGGCGATGTCCTTGAGTCGCAATAATGCCGGTGGCACGGCACTCTGCGTGTTGAATTTGGATAGCCAGCCCTCCAGCGCCGCGCTTAAGGAATTGACCAACCATCGGGCGATTAAGCACGCTGTGGTGGTCAATCTTTAATGATGAATATTTGGTTTATGAGCTCTGCCGCGGTCGGCTATCTCCTCGGCTCCTTGCCTTTTGGCTACTGGGTGGCGCGGGCGCATGGGGTCGATATATTTAAAATAGGCAGCGGCAATCCTGGCGCTACGAATGTTAAACGAACGCTGGGTGCTAAAGCGGGTAACACCGTGCTCGCTCTCGATATTGCCAAGGGGGCCATCGCGACCGCCTGGCCGTTGTTGCCGATGGTGGCGGCGCCCGCCGCTACGACCCTCGCGCTCATCGGCGTCGTTGCGGCGGTCTTGGGCCATTCTTTTTCGATCTTCACGCGCTTTCGCGGCGGCAAAGGAGTGGCGACCGCGGCCGGTGGGCTCTTGGTTTTAGCGCCGGTGGCCTGTGCGATCGCGGCGGCGACTTGGGTCGTGGCGCTTTATGTTTTTCGTTATGTGTCGCTGGCCTCTATTTTGGCCGCGCTGGCCGCGATCACGGCGAGTTGGCTGCGACCCCATCAGGTGGCGAGTAGTGTTATTGTTTCACTGCTCGCGGGGTTTGTTATTCTGCGGCATCACGAAAATATTAAGCGCTTGCTGCGTGGGACGGAGAATAGGTGGCACCGGAAGCCACGAATTTAATTTCCCTCAGTTCGGCGTCGCCGGTTATGACGTAAGGTCCGTACTCCCTCCTTGCCAATTGGTGCCTCGCGAGGCCATTTAACCTGTTTGTAACCATGGCTCTTATCGTGCAGAAATATGGCGGCACCTCCGTGGGTGACGTCGACCGCATAAAAAATGTGGCCCAGCGCATTCAAAAAACGCGCGCGGCAGGCCATCAGCTGGTGATTGTCGTTTCTGCCCGCTCGGGGGTGACCAACGAGTTAATCGCGCGCGCCAAAGCGATCAATGACCACCCCGATAATCGGGAAATGGACATGCTCCTGGCGATTGGTGAACAAGAAACCATCGCGCTTACGGCTATGGCGCTGCATGCGCTCAATATTCCCGCGGTTTCCTACACGGGAGCCCAAGCCGGTATTTTTACGGATCAGGTTTTCACCAAAGCCAAGATTAAGAAAATTAACCCTCAGCCGATCCTTAAAGACTTGCAGGACGGCAAAGTGGTTATTGTCGCCGGCTTTCAGGGCATCAATGATGAGGGGCAAGTTACCACGCTCGGTCGGGGGGGCTCGGATCTTACGGCGATTGCCCTGGCCGCGGCTTGTCAGGCGGACAAATGCGAAATCTACACTGATGTAGACGGCGTCTATACGGCTGATCCGCGCAGCGTAAAAAATGCCAAGAAGATTGAAGAGATTAGTTACGACGAAATGCTCGAACTCGCGAGTCTCGGCTCGAAAGTTATGCAATCGCGCTCCGTGGAATTTGCTAAACAATACGGGGTCGTTTTCGAAGTCCGCAGTAGCTTTAACCACAACCCAGGAACTATCGTGAAAGAAGAAGTCGCTTATATGGAAAAAGTCGTCGTGCGCGGAGTCGCGCTCGATAAAGATCAGGCCAAAGTTGTCATCAGCAGCTTGCCCGACAAACCCGCCACCGCCGCCACTATTTTTAACGCGCTGGCTAATGCCAGTATCAATGTGGACATGATTGTGCAGACCGTCGGCCACACGGGGAGCGTTGATTTAACCTTCACCGTGCAACGGGATGATGCGGCCAATGCGGTCAAGGTTTTACCGGCAATCCTCGCCCAGATTGGGGGCGGCGAGTTGAAGGCTTTTGACAACATCGCCAAGCTCTCGGTCGTCGGCGTGGGCATGCGCACGCATGCGGGCGTGGCGGCTACTCTTTTTACGGCGCTGGGCAACGCGGGGATTAATATTCAGTTAATTGCGACCTCCGAAATTAAGATTACTGTAGCGGTCGATCGCGCCCGAGCGGAGGAGGCCCAGCGGGTGGCCCACGACGCGTTTGCTTTAGGGCAATAAGGCCGAGGCAGCGGACATAATCTCGTGCAACGGTTAACCAGAAGTTTGGCCACCGGGGGCAAATTCGCCGACGCATGAAATTTATCAGCACCCGCGGGCAGACGGAGCCGCATCGTTTTACCCAAGCGCTCGCGGTTGGGCTGGCGCCCGATGGCGGGTTGTTTCTACCGGAGCACTTGCCGGATATTGCTCCTCGCTTAGGGAGCTGGGGGAATTTGAGTTACGCGGATCTTTGCACGGAGTTCCTGGCGATTTTCGCTACCGATATCCCCGCTGAGGTACTCAGTCGAATCGTGCATCGGTCGTATGCGCATTTTACTCATCCGCAGATTGCCCCGTTGCAGGCGCTCGACGCGCGTACTTTCGTGTTAGAGCTTTTCCATGGCCCCACGCTCGCCTTCAAAGATTTTGCCCTGCAATTGCTCGGTAATCTCTACGGCTATCAGGGTGAATTAAGCGGGCAGAGTATTAACGTCTTGGGCGCTACCTCGGGTGACACTGGCGCCGCCGCCATCCATGGGCTTTTGGGTAAACCGCGTTGTGCGGTGTTCATGCTTTACCCGGAGGGGCGGATTTCGCCGTTGCAGGAAAGACAGATGACCTGCACCGGAGCGGAGAATGTTCATGCGCTGGCCATCGACGGCAGTTTTGATGATGCGCAGCGCATCATTAAATCAATTTTTCAGGATCAGGCCTTTAACCAGCAACACCGGCTATCCGCGGTTAATTCGATCAATCTGGTGCGGGTTTTGGCGCAATGTGTCTATTACCTCTACGCGTGGCTGCAATTGCCCGTAGCGGACCGCCAGCGGGTAGAGTTTGTGGTGCCGACTGGTAATTTCGGTAATATTTTTGCGGGTTGGCTGTTGGCTGAGATGGGCGTCCCGATCTTGGGCTTCAAACTTGCGACTAATCAGAACGATATTCTCCATCGGCTTTTCACCACTGGTGAATATCGGATTGGGGCGGTGCAGCCGAGTCTGGCTCCGTCGATGGACATTCAGGTGGCGTCAAATTTTGAGCGCTTTCTTTATTATGAGCTCGGGGGTGACGCCGCGCAGGTGCGGCAAGTAATGCACACCTTGCAGACGACCGGCGTGCATCGGTTTGCTAATTTTGATCACTCGACCTTGAGCACTTCGCGAGCGACCGATGCCGATATCACGAGTAACCTCCGGCGGGTCTATGAGATCTACGGTTATATCGTCGATCCGCACACCGCCTGCGCATTCCAAGATCTGCATCCTGATCGACTCAGTATTGTGCTGGCGACGGCCCATCCGGCAAAATTTCCGGCGGCAATTGCGGCCGCGATTGATCAGGCGCCGTTGCATGCGACGCTGGAGGCTCTGAAGTCGCGCCCAGTGGTAAAATATCGATTACCCGCCGACGAGGCCGCCATCAAAGCCTTTATCACCGCCCGCGCGGTTTAGAGCAGTGGGGCGAGGAGGCGGGCGATCTCCTCGCCGATTCTTGGCATGAGGCGGCGCTCGTGGCGGGGCTCGGGCATGGGTTTAGAAGCGGCTAAAATTCCCTGGATTTCATGAGCGAGGGCCGCCGCTGCCGTTGGCGAGTAGGTGACGGCCCCAATTTCGAAATTAACAAATAAGCTGCGCATATCCATGTTGGCTGAGCCGAAGAGCCCGGTTGCTTCATCGACGAGCAGGATTTTTGCGTGACACATGCCCGGTTGGTAGAGCGATATTTTTACGCCAGCGGCGTGGAGTTCACGCAAATAGTGTCGGCGGGCGAGGTCGGTGATCGGGTGGTTGGAACGTGCGGGTACCGCCAGACGCACATCGATGCCGGCGCGGGCTTGTACTAGCAGCGAACGAAAGAGCACTTCATCCGGAATGAAATAGGGTGTAACGATCCAGATGCTCCGCTCCGCTTGTTGCACAAGAGAGAGAATGCCCTCGTAGAGAGGGTCACCCGCTACATCTGGTCCGCTGGCTACAATTTGGATTTCGCTTTCACCGGCAGCCGCAAAATCGGTGGTGGGCAATGCTTGCTGAAGGCGATCGAGGGGTTGGCCACTGGCAAAAGCCCAGTCGGCGAGAAAAATTTCATTAAGCAATTGAACCGCGGGACCCTCGATGACGGCGCCAAAGTCACGCCAGCGCCGTTTGAGCGGGGTGGGCCCCATATATTCAGCGGCGAGATTGCGGCCCCCCAGTGCGCCCACGCGGTGATCAAAAATCGCGATTTTCCGGTGATTGCGCAGGTTCGCGGAACCGCGGGTAGCGAGGGGTATCACGGGCATGAACGTGACCACTTCCCCCCCGGCGGCGCGGAGCGGATCGCAGAACCGGCCACTCGTCGTAAAGCAGCCCAGCGAGTCGAGCAGCAGGCGAACTTTGACGCCGTCCTGCGCTCGCTCGGCCAGCAGCTTGATGATGCGGCGGCCGACCGCATCACGACCTAGGATAAAGGTCATGAGGTGGATCGTGTGTTTCGCCTCACGAATACCTCGTTCGAGTTCGGCAAATGCCTCTTCCCCCGAAGAGATAAAGTGGACGCGATTGCCGCCGACTGGCGGAGCCGCGCCGTTGAGCATAAGAACTTTTGCGGCGAAGGTCTGCGCAGCGGCCGTAACGGGGTGCTTAGGGAGAGAAGGTGCGAGGCGCGCTTTGCGGACAGCTAATTTACGAACTTTGCGTCCCCCCAACATCAAGAAAAGCGGTACGCCTAGGTAAGGAATGAAAGCGATGGCCAGCAGCCACGCGAAAGTATTTCCCGGCTGCTTGCGTTCGCTCATCAGCCGCGCGATGGCGAAGAAAGCGAGGAGGAAGCCGGCGACCGTTAGTAAGTGCGGGAGTAAACCGTTAATGAACGGCTGGGCGCGCATCGCCGCGTGTGCTTGCTGAATGGTTTCCCCCATAAATTGATCCTCGCCAAGATTGGTTAATTGGCAAGCGGGGGTCTTGGGCGGGACGTCGTGATCAGGGGGCGCTGGGGTCGTGGCGGGTTTTTTAGCGCGACTTCAAATAGCCAAAAAACCGCTTGGCAAAGCCTGTCACGCCCCCATACCTTCACCGCTCGTTTTGGTTTGGTGGAGTATCCAAGTGGCTAAAGGGCGTTGACTGTAAATCAATTCTGCACTGCAGTTCGCTGGTTCGAATCCGGCCTCCACCACCAAAATAAACCTCCGGTTTGAGGTTAAATTTCCCTCCCGCGTTCGCGCTTTGGAGGAATTTTTTTTAGCACATAAATCAGTAAAATATTAAAGCAGACCGGCTTCGCGAAAGCTGTAGTAGCCGCGGCCGAGAGGATCAGCGGTGGGTTGTCCAATGATGACGTGATCGAGGAGGCTGATATCGATGGCAAGGGCAGCTTCACGGAGTTGCCGCGTGACTTGAATATCCGCCGCGCTGGGAGCCGGATCGCCGCTGGGATGATTGTGCACGCAAAGGACCGCGGTAGCGCCCTGGCGGATCGCTTCCCGGAACACCTCGCGCGGGTGGGCGAGGCTACTGGTGGCGGTGCCCGAAGTAACTTCCACTTGTTTAATTAAGCGATTCTTGCGGTTGAGACAGAGGACCCAGAATTTTTCGACGCCTAAGCCGAGAACTTGCGGACGAAAATGGGCGAGCACGAGATCGGCGCGGTTAAAGATCGGTGCCAGCGCGACCTCGTGGCTTAGCACGCGACGAGCGATTTCCATCACGGTCACGAGTTGCCAGGCTTTGACGCGGCCGATGCCCATTTGACGTCGGAAGTCGGCATTGTTCCACTGCACCAGCTGGGCGAGCGAGCCGGCTTCGGTCATTAAACGCTGCGCAACCACCAATACGTTATGTCCTTTGCTGCCGCTGCGCAGAAGCATAGCCAATAGTTCGGTGTCACTGAGCGCGGCGGGACCGAGCTTCTCTAAGCGCTCTTGCGGTCGATCGTGGACCGCGAGATCTTTTAACCTTAGCGGTGGGTAATTTTCTGCGCTCATGGAGGGCCGGGGTGATTCACCCGCTGGCCCGCGAGCGATGAAAACTAGAAGTGCTTAACGTAAGCGTTGCGGCGCAACTTTTCTAACCAGCGCTCGGTCGCGCGGCGGGAACCTTGTTGCACGAGTGCTTTTTCGATCTCGGGCCGTACTTCATCCAGACTGAGCGCGCCCGCGTGTTTGCGGTCTTCGGCAAAAAGAATAAAGGCACCCTCGGGCATGATGAGGGCGTCGCTGTGCTGGCCCTTTTCTAAAGTGAAGATTACATCACTAAATTCTTTGCGCAGGTCGGAGCGGCGCTGCCAGCCCCAGTCGCCACCTTTACCTTTGCGCGAGTCCTGACTGTATTTACGCGCGAGATCGCTAAAATCAGCGCCAGCCTTGATCTGGCTGACGATGTCGCCCCCTTTGACCCGGAGAGTGTCGTCGGTGTCGTCGGCGGCACGGATAATTTGAATCAGGCGCAGATGCACGCTGTCTTCTTGGATGAAGCGGTCCTTGTTTTCTTTATAGTAGGCTTCGATTTTTACCGGACTAACCGTGCTCGCAGATTTGGCCTGCTGTTGGCGCATGTACCCGTAAATCATATCTTCTTCCTGTTCCTTGCGGTAGTCTTTCTGCGAAATCCCACGGGAACGGAGGTAGGCGAGGAATTTGCTGCGATCGCCGTCGAATTGATTGATAATTGTTTCCGCTACCTGGTTATCGATGTAGCTGGCGGGGACGTTACGCTTTTCGTCCTTGTAGAAATCTTTTACGATTAGCACGCGGTCGATCAGGTTTTGGATCACATCTTCCTGGAGGGCTTCAATTTTTTCATTGAACTCTTTTTCGGAACGACTCTGACGCTGAATTTCTGGAATGAGTGGACCGACCTCACGCCGAATGTCATCGATGGTGATAATTCGATCTTCCGCAATCGCTGCTATACCATTGGCATAGCGAGCCTTAAGATTATCTTGCTGACGGTCAACTTGGCCTTGAGCGAACAAGCCAAGAGCGGCAGTGAAGAAGGCGAGGGCGGTTAAAGTAAGGCGACGGAGACTCATGAAGCAGGAAGATTTTGCAGGAAAATAATGACTTCTTTCAACCTTGCAAGGGGGGTGGGTGCGGTCAAGCGGGGAAAGCGGTTACTCCATTGGATATAATCATCGTGTCGGCCGGTGTGGCGCAGGCATTTGAGGCGATGGCCTTCAGTTTCGACGGATAAAATACCTTTTTGTTCCGCGCGGGACCTGATTTCTGTGACGAGCAACAAGGCGCGAACGGGTTCCTCAAATTTCCCAAACCGATCGCGCAATTCTGCTTCGATTTCCTTAACCTGTTTGGGGCTCTCCGCGAGGGCTAGCCGGCGATAAAAATCGATGCGAAGGCGGGATTCACTGATATAGCTCGCGGGCAAACGCGCCTGAATTTTATCAACTTCGCCTTCGCTCCGTTCCGCTTGTTTGAGCGCACTAAAGGCATCGGTCGCCGTGGCCCGGGCGGTCTCGGCGCTTTCGCCCACAAAAACAAAATCTAGTTTCACGCTGGCGCGGACCAACGCGGCTTGTTTTTCGCCTTTAAGTCGGGCGACACTTTGCCGAAGCAGTTGGCAGTACAGTTCAAAGCCTATGCCGACGATGTGCCCGCTTTGTTCCGCCCCGAGCAAATTTCCCGCGCCGCGCAATTCGAGATCACGCATCGCGATGCGGAAACCAGCGCCGAGTTGGTTGTGCTGGCGAATGGCGCTGAGTCGCTGCCGGGCTATATCGAGTAAGCGCGCGTGGCGGTGCAGCAGCAAATAGGCATAGGCTTGATGCTTAAACCGACCGACGCGCCCCCGGAGTTGGTAAAGCTGGGAGAGGCCAAAGCGATCGGCGCCTTCAATAATGAGGGTGTTGCAGTTGGGAATATCTAAACCGGATTCAATAATCGTGGTGCAGACGAGGACTTGATAGCGGCCCGCGACAAAATCTGTCATCATGCGCTCCAGACCGGCCGCTCCCATTTTCCCATGACCGACGCCGATGCTCAGGTCGGGCAGCAGCGCACGTAGCCGCGCCGCGACGAGGTCAATGCTCATGACGCGATTGTGCAGGTAGAAAACCTGACCGCCGCGTCTCGTTTCGTGCTGAATTGCTTCGACGACGAGCTTCTCGTCGTAGCTTTTCACGATTGTTTGGATGGGCAGTCGATTAGACGGCGCGGTCTCGATCGTGCTCAAGTCGCGCGCGCCGGTCAGCGCAAGATAAAGGGTGCGCGGAATCGGCGTCGCGCTCATCGAGAGCATGTCCACATGCGCCCGCCAGCGCTTGAACACTTCTTTGTGTTTCACCCCAAACCGCTGTTCTTCGTCGATGATCACCAAGCCGAGATCTTTAAATTTAACGTCATTTTGCACCAAGCGATGCGTGCCGATTAAAATATCAATTTTTCCTGCTGCGAGCGCGGCCAGAATGCCCACTTGTTCTTGGCGCGTACGGAAACGACTAATCATTTCCACGGCCACGGGATAACCGGCCATGCGTTCGCGAAAAGTATTCAGATGCTGCTGAGCCAGCACGGTGGTCGGTACCATCACGGCGACTTGCCGCCCCCCCATCACAGCTTTGAAGGCGCCGCGAATCGCTACTTCTGTTTTACCAAAACCGACGTCGCCGCAAACCAAACGGTCCATCGGTCGCGTTTGCTCCATGTCGGCTTTCATGGCGACAATCGCCTTCGCTTGATCGCGCGTTTCCGTGAACGGGAAGGCGGCTTC
>CAMAVZ010000032.1:0-17010 GCA_945861645.1 Opitutus sp. GAS368
GCGGAGGAGTTGGCGAAATTTTATCAAACAATCGGCGGCGCGATCGCTTCGGCCAAATCCGCACCGCCGCCATCCCGACTGCTGATAACGGGAGGGCGGGGCCGGCTGGCGGCGCTCATCACGCAGCATTTCACCCCGCAAGGCTACCCGATCACCCGCTTCTCACGTCAAGGCGGTGATGACATGCACGCTTGGTCAACTCTCACCGAGCCAGCGCAACTGGCGGGGGCGGGCACCTTGCTGCATCTTGCTTGGAGCACTTTGCCCGCCACGTCGGAAAAAAGCGCCGGAGCGGAATGGCAAGATGACTTGCCCGCTTTGGAAAAAATCCTCCAAGCCCTCACGCCGCTGGCACCGGCCGAGCGTCCGCATTTTATTTTCTTCTCTTCCGGTGGAGCGGTTTACGGTAACGCCCCCGGCCGGCCCAATGTGGAAACGGATCAATGTCAGCCGATCGGCTGGTACGGTAAGGCCAAGCGCGCGGCGGAGGAAATCATTGAAGGTTACGTCGCGAGCCATGGACTCGCTTGCACCATCCTGCGGATATCCAATCCCTATGGCTACCCCGTGCCACAGAATCGGCTGCAAGGAATTATTCCCCACGCTATTCGCTGCGCTGCGGAAGGACAAACGCTCACGCTGTGGGGCGACGGCCATGCGCAAAAAGATTTTCTCCACTACACTGATTTCCTTGCGGCGCTGGAGCAGGTCATCACGCGGCGTCTGACGGGAACTTTCAATCTGAGTGCCGGTGAGTCGCACACGGTGCGCGAAGTCATTGCGCTCGTCGAACAGCAGATGGGCAAAAAAATTGCCATCACCTATCAAGCCGCCCCCACGTGGGACGTGGACGCGAGCCGACTCGACAATCGCCAGATTGTCGCGGCGACCCACTGGCGGCCTCAAGTAACCCTCGCCGAAGGCATTCGGCGTTCGATCGCGGACTATCGGGCGTCCTAATTAACCATGGCCGATAACCACACCCCTTTAGCGAGCCACGCGCGCCCCAGCACCCGCGGTCCTTTGATTGTCTTTAGTATTATTTTCTTCGGAGCGCTCTGGATGGTGTCGCAAGCCTGGAACGCTTCCATTCTCGATCGCTATGAATTCCGGCAAGTGCAGACCGCGCTGAGCGCTTTTTGGGTAATCCAAGACGGATTTCGACTCGATTATCTTACGCCCATTTTTGGGCCACCGTGGTCGATTCCCATGGAGTTCCCCATTTACCAATGGAGCATAGCCGCTCTGGTGGGTCTGACGCATATGCCGCTCGAGCAAGCCGGCCGGCTCCTCAGCGTACTGTTTTTTATCGCCACGCTGCCCGCGGTCTATGATTTGCTCGCCCTCGCCGGACTGAGTGCATCGCGGCGCTTATTGGCTCTGGCGCTTATCTTGAGCGCGCCGGTCTATCTTTTCTACACCCGCACGGTGATGATCGAGACGACGGCACTCTGCTTTTCACTTTGGTTTCTTTGCTGTCTGCGGCGAGGACTCGAATCGCTGCGTGGCAGTACTTTATTTTTTACCTGCCTCTTCGCGTTATTAGCGGCACTCACGAAAATCACCACCTTCGCTGTTTATGGAATTCCGGCAGCGGTACTCACCCTAGCCGCGCTGCGGCGGGCCAACCAAGCCAGCGGCCCGACTCGCTGGGTGGGGCTACGGCGGCGAGAGCTCTTTGCTTTTCTGCCTGCCGCGCTCAGTTTAGGTGTAGCGACTTGGTGGATCGCGCACGGCGACGGACTTAAACACTCTAATCCTTATGCTGGATTTCTCGCCTCGACCGAGCTGCGTCACTGGAACTATGGCACGCTAGCCCTCCGCCTTGAGCCCTCCTATTGGCAGCGCATCTGGGAAACCATTACCCAAAATGTTCTGAGCGAAGGCGCGATGGCGGCCGCCCTGGTCTGTGGAACGCTCGCGACGGCCCGAGCGCGGCGCGTAGCGTTGGTCTGCTGGTTAGGCTTCATCAGCGGTCCGCTCGTCTTCGCTAACCTCTACCACGTTCATGATTATTATTATACGGCCAATGCCCTCCTCTTGACGGGTGCGGCTGGTCTCCTGCTCGCTTCCGCGTGGGATAATCCCCGGGTAAATAGCGGCACCCGCTGGGTGGCACTCGCGGTTATGCTCATGCTGCAATACCATGCCTTTGATCGCAGCTATCATTATTATTATTGGAAGGAAGCTCCGCCGCCACCCGACCTAGCCAAGATTATGCGCGAGACGATTCCGGCCGATGGCGTCGTGCTGATTTCCGGCGCCAATTGGGATCCCGTGCTCACTTATTATTCGCAGCGTCGCTCATTAATGATCCCCGGTGATCGTGATGATGAAACCAAGGTGCTGGAAGACGTACTCGCCAAGCTCCCCCCCCGCCGCATTGCGGCGATGGTGGTCGTGGGGAAACGTCTCCGGCAAGCGGAAGATTTTATCAGCGCACGGGCGGCCCGTTTCGGCTTCTCCCCCCGACCATTTGCTTCAAGTGATGATGCAGATCTCTATCTCCCCGCTGACACAATTTTCTCGGCGGCCCGCCAGCTCGAAGGCCGCCACTTCAAAAGCGCCCAAATTTTAGTCACGGCGGCAGCTGATACGATTATACCTGAAGCCCAGCTTCAAAATCTGCTCGGCGAATCATTTCCGATGTGCTCGCCCGCCCCACAGCGTGCGCGGAGTCGCTTTGGGGTCAGCGTTGAAACCATCGCGGGGCAGCCGCGGATCAACGCCCATGCCCCTTCTGAAATTTATTTTCAGCCCCCCCCCGGCGCTCACACCATCACGGCGACCGTGGGACTTTCGCCTTCCGCGTACGCGAAGCCGCTGCCCGAAGCGAGTGATGGCGTTGTGATCGAAATTCTCGCCGAACAACCCGATGGATTGCGCCACTCTCTGTATCGCCGCCATTTGCAACCGGCAACCAATCCCGCCGATCGCGGCTCGCAAGAGATCACCTATCAGCAAACCACTCCCCTCGCTTACCCGTTAGTTTTCCTCGTCACGATCGGACCCGCTAAAAACCCCGACTATGACCAAGCTTATTGGAGTCGGATTAAAATTAACTAAATTACCGGCAAATTCTGCGGTGCAAGATGTCTATTTGCCTAAAGTGGATTGATCGATAGCGGCTAGCTTAATGCCGTTACTTAACGGCTGAGATCAACCCAACCGCTACCATTTGCTGTTCAATGCACTGAAGGATAGTAACAGCGCACTGATGACCGAATGAACATCACCAAGCCGTCACTAAAAGATCTTTATAGTTTAAATTTAATTCATTCCCAGCACGCAGCGGCGAGAGCCCAGCAGAATGTAGCCATTCGATTGAACGAGGTGAACGCTTGGGCCATTGCAGCCTGATCGTAAGTCTACCGCGCGCACTCTGGAACAAGCTTTACTGGCTACGGCCACCACCACTTAATTCCGGCCTAATCCATGAGCCTGCCCTCCCCTAAGTTCCATATCGACAGCCCCATCTATTGGCGGCCCGAGGTCGCAGGCCTAGAAATAAATGGCTGGCTTTATCTTGGGGAAACAACCCTCTGCGTCGATCTCCGCGCTCGCGTGGAAGCCTGCACCTTTCTCGGCATTTATGGCCTAGAGCGCCCCGATACCCAACAAGCTTTTGGGGGCTCGCTGGCTGCCTTGCGCACCGGCTTCACTCAGCGCGTGCAAGTGTGGCAGGGGGCCAAAAACATTGCGCTCGATTATCATGATGGGGCCGAGTGGCACGAATTTTTTCAAACGTCCCTCGATACGTCCGCCTTGCCCCCAACGGCGACCCAACCCCAACCCATTTTACGTACGGTCATCGTCTACCAAACACTGCAATATCTTTACCGGCATTTCCACCGGGAGTCATGGCGCGAACTTTGCCGGGCCACCGATGCCGTGCTGCGTGATGTCCTTATGCCCACGAGTGATATTGCGGTCGGCGATCGCTTCCTCGGTCATATTGAAAATCCTGGCTATTGGATTAACGCCGGCTACGGAAAATTTCGCATCACCGGATGGATCTTTGGCGTTGGGCGCACGATCAGCCAACTCAGTGCGACCACCGGAGTTTTAACGGAGAATCGCTTAGTGTATCCTAAGGATCGGCCCGATGTAGCGAGTCACCGCAGCGATCACGCGAACGCCCTAAAATCAGGTTACTACGGCCTCATCGACATCCGCACGGATACGCCGAATCCGGCGAGCTTGAAAATCTTTGCTGAAACGGGCGATGGCACGCGGCCCCTGGCCTTTGCTCGTCGCATGTATCTCGATCGTCGCGACGAAGGTTCGGGCCCTATTCCGATCTATCGACCATGGCTTTTTTATAAAGTCGTCGCGGCTTTTTTACGCGGCTGGGTCCTGGGGCGTTTCACCTTTGATAGTTGGGCCCAAACGCGCGCGGAGATCGGGCGCCTCCAAATTCAGCTCGCGGCAACTTTTAGCCATGGCGAAGCACCCAAAATTCCCGCCGCGTTAATACGGCGCCGTGATCAGGATCCTTACACCCGCTGGTGCTGGCACAATCGCCTCACACCGCGGCTGCGCGCTATCCTGCAACAAGACGCCGATACGTTGGTAAAAAATGGCGGTCCCCTGATCAGCGTCGTCGTCCCAGCCTATAATACCCCAGAAAAATATCTGCGCGAATTGCTCGAATCACTCCAGCAACAGTTATATCCGCGCTGGGAATTGTGCATTGCGGATGATGCCTCACCGCAACCGCACGTTCGCCGGATGCTGGAAGCCGCGGCTCGCACCGATCCCCGCATCAAACCTGTTTTCCGCACCGAGAACGGCCACATCGCCCGCGCCACGAACTCCGCTCTTGCGGTAGCCTCCGGCGAATTCGTGGCACTGCTGGACCACGATGATCTTCTGCCGCACGACGCCCTGTTCCAAATCGCCGCGGCGATCGCGCGCCAACCAACCGCGGGTTATCTTTACACTGACGAAGACAAAATCGATAACACCGGCCGCCGTTACGATCCCCAGCTCAAAGGCAGCTGGAGTCCTGAAATGGCGATCACTCACAACTACACGCATCACCTCAGCGTGATCCGCCGGAGTATTATTGAGCAAGTCGGCCGGCTGCGTCCGGAATTTAACGGGGCCCAAGACATCGACCTCTTCCTGCGCTGCTGGGAATTAATCCAGCCGGAGGATGTCATTCATGTGCCTTTCATCGGCTACCACTGGCGCGCCCACGCCGAAAGCACCGCCACGCGCGGCGACCAAAAAGGCTATTTATTCGAGGCCGCCCGCCAAGGCATTGCGGAAGCCGTGCAACGGCGCGGTCTGCGCGCCGAACCCATGCTGCCCGATTTCGCGAAGCACTACGCGCTTTGCCTCCACCAATTAAAATGGGATGCGACTCTCCTGCGGGACAGTCCAGTCACGATTGTTATTCCGACAAAAAATCGCGTCGATCTACTCCGCCCGTGTCTGGATTCACTCGCCCGCACCACACCGCGCGAGTTGGTTAAAATTATAGTCGTCGACGATAATTCTGACGACGACGCTACCATCGCCTATCTTCAAACTCTACCCGATCGGACGGATCTGCGCTGCGCAGTTCTGCCGGCCGGATTGCCGGCTGAGCCTCTGGACTCAAAGCAGAAGACCGCATCAGCCACCGCCCGCTTTAACTACTCGCGACTCGTCAATTTGGGCACAGCGCAAGCCGACACGCCGCTGGTACTTCACCTCAACAATGACGTCGAGGCGCTCACGCCCGGCTGGCTTGAGGACATGGTAGGCTGGCTCAGCATCCCAGGCGTGGGTGTCGTAGGCGCAAAATTACTCTATCCCGATGGAACGATCAATCATGCCGGCATTAGTCTGAGCCATGAAGATGGCCTCCCCCATGTCCTCTTCGAGCGCGAGCCGGCTGAAGACTTAGGTTTTCTTTTTTTACCTCACGCCGCGCGCAATGTCGCCGCCGTCACCGGCGCCTGTCTCCTCACCCGGACTGCGCTCTATCGCCAACTGCAAGGCTTCGACGAAGCCCAGCTCGCCGTGGCTTACAACGATGTTGATTATTGTCTGCGCGCGGCTGCGGCTGGTCAGCGCACCGTTTATACCCCGCAGGCAGTCCTGCGGCACTTCGGCAGCGCTTCCCGCGGCAACACTTACGCGGAACGCGAACACGTCGCGTATCTCGCCCGGCACGGCACTCACCGCGACCCCTACCACAGTCAGGCGCTCGACTTCCCCCCGCGCAATCTGCCGCTCAATCCCTATCAGCAACGTTACGCGCAGACGCCACGGCCCTTCCATGCGATCGTTTTAACGCACAATCTGAATTACGAAGGCGCGCCTATTTTTATCTTCGAACTCGCACGCTATCTCGCCGAACAACCCGGAGTGCGTATCACAATTGCTGCACCGCAAGACGGTCCGCTGCGGGCGCGCTTCGAGCAACTTGGCTTGAAAGTGGAACTGTGGGATGCGCGTGCGCTCACCGCCGCCCAGACGCCGACTGAATTTGCCGCGGCCTTGAAAAAATTTGCCGCCACGCGGACTTGGTCAGAGATCGATCTCTTCGTGACGAATACCATGCTCACGCATTGGGGTATTCACCTCGCCGCGCTGCTCGACAAGCCTTCGGCGCTCTACATCCACGAAAGCAATACGGTGAAGCGCTTCTTTGCGCCCCTGCTGCCACCGTTGATGCACGCGACGGTCGAAGCGGCTTTCTCGCTCGCCACTCGCGTTATCTTCACCGCCCGCTCGACCCACGACATCCATCAGGAACATAACGCTAACGATAATTATCGCACTCTCCGCAGCTGGGTCGATTTTGGCCGCATCGAGCAATTCAAAGCAGCCCACGAGCGGACGGCGCTGCGGCACAAACACGGACTCGATCCGGATGCGGTGCTAGTCGTCAACATTGGCTCCGTCTGCGAACGTAAGGGGCAACATATCTATATTCGCGGCATTGATCTGCTCGGTAAGGAACTCGCGACGTTGCATCCCGGGAAAAAAATTCAGTGGGTGATGGTCGGCGCCCGCGAAGGACTTTACATGGAGACGCTGCTCGAGGACATCCAACTGATGGGCCTCCACGAGGTGAAGATTTTCCCTGAGACCGGAGAGATTTATGATTTTTATCAACTCGCTGACATTCTGGTCTGCACGAGCTTTGAAGAATCATTGCCGCGAGTGCTCTTAGAGGCGATGGTGTTTGGCCCGCGGATTGTCAGCACCGATGTCAACGGCATCGCCGAAATGCTGACCAACACCGACGAAGCCTACCTGGTTCCTGCCGGTGATCCCTTTAAATTGGCCACGGCGCTCAAGGCGGCGCTCGCGGATCATTTTGCCGGTAATGAAAAAATGATCTCGATGGCCTACGCGCGCGCCGCCCGCAATTACCACCAGACCCGGGCACTGCCTCAGCATTTACAAGTAATCCGCGAAGCTTGGTTGGGCTAAGGATCATGTGATGCAAGAATCACCTACTAGTTTCAGCCACTTGGAATCACCCATCGCAGGCGCCGCGCTTCCCGCTGGTCAGCACATCCTGCGCGGGTGGGTCTGGCCCAAAGCAGGTGGGCTGTTGGTTGATGTTCGCGCCCGCCTTGGTACTCATACTTTCCCTGGGATCCACGGCCTACCAAGAGCGGATTTAGCGCTGCACTTTCAGACCGGTCGCGCAGTGGCATTAGCGGAATTTTATGTGGTGGTTACGCTAACCGTGGGCCGCGCTCAACTCTTCCTCGAGGTGCTGAGCCTCGAAGGAACGTGGTCAATTTTTCAAACGATCCACTACGATGTCACGGCGACGCTGACTCCGCCCGCTGTCGCGATGCCCACTGGCGTGTTGCGATGGCACGAATATGGTCGCGCGCTGCAACTGCTGCTGCGGCAGCAGCGGCGCTTCCCCGCAGCGAGCCTGCGCGAATTAGCCCGCGAACTCGTCGCCGATATCCCCCATCCACGCGACCTGCGCCATCCGCATCTGCCCTTTCATGGTCACCTCGATGAACCAGCCGCGCTCGCCCGCTGCGGGTTCGGCCGCACGGCGGTGCTCGGCTATCTTTTCCACGAGACTCAACCGATCAAACGCGTGCTGGCGACCTTTGACCTACAGGCTTGGCAGACTATCGAGCACGACCAGCCTTCGCCTGGGCCCGCGAGTTATTATCCTGGATTCACGACCGCTAAAAATTGCGGACTCTTCGGCATTATTGATGTACCCGCCCAGCTCCCCAACCCAGTCTGCCTGCGCCTTTACGCTGAGCTCAACGACGGCAGCCTGCATCTCTGCTCGGTGCAACGGAGCCGACTATTTACCCAAGAAGATGAAAAGGCGCCGTATCCGCCGCAAGCTGGCACGCGTTTTGCCGATACGCAGGCAGCCTTAACTGCGGCCTTAGCTGAGCGGCCCATCGAAGTAATTATCGATCAAGAAATGCAGACTGAGTTGGCGCGGATCGAAACAGATTTTCACTTACGGGCACCCCACTCACTGCCGATGGAAAGTCCGCTCCTACCCGCCCCCGTGAGCACGGCTCCGCTGCCACGGCGCATTTTGCTCGTCACGCACAATTTGAATTGGGAGGGGGCTCCCCTTTTTCTCGTCGATTATGCTGAACACTTAGCGCGCGCCGGCGCCGTGCTTACCGTGCTCAGCCCTACAGACGGACCCTTGCGCAGCCGCTTCGAACAATTCGGCGCGCAAATTAAGTTGCTCGAGGTCTCGGCTATCTTAGCTGCAACCACCGCTCAAGCGGCCCACGAAGCGATTCGCCAGCTCGGCCGGGCTTTCGATTTTGCCGCTTTCGACCTCGTCGTCGGCAACACCTTTACCACTTTCTGGGCCGTGCATGCGGCCAAGGCCGCTCAGCGTCGCGTCTTGCTGTATGTGCATGAGAGCACAACTCCGGCTAGTTTCTACATTGGGCGAATGGCGCCGGAAGTCATTGCGCTGGTGACAGCCGCCTTCGCCTTAGCCGACTGCGTCTCTTTTACCACCGCGGCCACTCGAGCTTATCATCTCGATTATGGTCGTCCCACCCAGCATCGCCTCACGCCGGGCTGGATAGATTTAGCCCGCATCGATGCGTGGCGGGCCAAGCATCCCCGCGCTGCCCTGCGAGCCAAATTCGGGCTACAGCCCCACGAGCTCTTAGTAACCAACGTGGGCACAGTCTGTGATCGCAAGGGCCAGCATATCTTTGCCCGCGCCGTCGATTTACTCTGGCGGCGCTACCCAGAATTAGCGGCCCGAACGCGTTTTATCATGCTCGGCGGCGGCGAGACCCCCTTCGATGCCGTGCTCACTGATCTCTTAACTCATCTCGGGCGACCTAATCTCAACGTTCATCCCGGCACTGCTGATTATTTTCCGTATTACGCCGCGGCGGATCTTTTCGTCTGCTCTACCTATGAAGAGTCCTCGCCCCGTGTGATTCTAGAGACCATGGCCTGCGGCACCCCCATTCTCAGTTCCGGCGTGCACGGAGTACCCGAACAAGCCCGCCCCGATCTTGAAGCTACCCTTATTTCGCCAGGCGATACGGTCGCTCTCTGTGCAGGGATGGCCAAGCTGCTCCTGGCTCCGGAAATTGGGGCGATCCTCGCCGCCCGCGCCCGAGCCCGCGTCAGCCACGAATTTGACGCTGCCATTTTGCTACCCCGCCATGCGAACTTAGCTCGAGCGGTTGCCGCTGCTCAATTTTAACCATGAGTGGAGTGACAACGAAGCAATTTGCCGTAGAAGTTTACCCCGCGAATTGGCACTTTCCAGCCGGTCCTTCATGGTTGGCTGGTTGGATTTTTGCGGGAGAAAATCGGCTAGTCACTGATTTGCGCGCGTGGATTGACGGTCGCCCCTTTCTTGGTTTTCACGGATTACCGAAGCCTGGGCTCGATGAGAAATTCTTGGGCCGCCCTGGTCCCCCTTACGCCGGATTCGTCCTGCAGGTTGAACCTCACCGAGGAGCGACTCTGTTGCGGCTGGAAGCGCGCGATCTCACGGGAACTTGGACAGAATTTTTTCGCACGCCGATCACTGTGGCGGCCAACGCTGCCGCAGCGGCAGCGGCCACTCCACTCAGTATCCGCTTAGCCGACTTGGTCGCTCCCTTACTCCGCCGGCACACGCAGCAACCGACGACACCGTGGGCGGCGCTTGCTGATGAAATTCTCTCGGCTGCCCTGTCGCATCCGCTCAACTCCCTACCTAATCCGCCTTTTCATGGGGCCCTCGAGGAACCGCGTGATATCGGTCGGCTGCGCTATGGTCGCCTCGCCGTAACCGGCTGGCTTGCCCATCGCACCGAGAAAATAAAACGCCTCACCGCGCTCGTTGATGCTACCCAAGAATGTTCATTACTTTATGGACTGCCGCGGACAGATATCGAGGGTGTTTTCGCCGATTTACCGGGACGGGAAAATTCTCAATTTATCGGCCACGTCGATATGTCAGCTAATCAGAGTACCCCGGCTCTCCTGAAGATTTTTGCGGAACTCGATAATGGAGAAAAGCACCTCGTCTTTGCCCAACGGTTCACTCCGCGAGTGATCGCAGGCGCCGACACGCCCCTCCCGCCCCTATCACGAATAACTTTTTGCAAAGCACTCTGGGCTCTCCGCGGATCAGCTCAGCGGCATGGATTAGCCTTAGGCTCATGGCAGGACTTAGCTGCGAGCAGCCAAATCGCGTGGACGGCCTATCAAGCTGAAGCCCCCGCCAAATTGATTAAACCAAAAAAAATTCTGCCAGTAGCAGCGACTCCAGTTAAGCCCTCCACCCCACCGCTACGCGTCCTGGTCGTAACCCATAATCTTAATTTTGAAGGCGCTCCGTGGTTTATTTTTGAACTCGCCCAGTATCTTGCCCGCCAACCGCACATCAAGGTGCGGGTGTTGACCCCTCAGGCCGGTCCGCTGCGCGAGGTATTCACCGCGGCGGGAATGCCCGTCGATCTTGTGGATCTAACCACCACCTTAGGCGCTAAGACTCCGGAAGATTTTAACCGCAATTTAACGGCGGCTGTTTCGGTCAATTGGTCCGAGGTGGATCTCGTCATCGCTAACACGATGGTTTCATTTTGGGCCGTTCATCTGGCGGCCATCGCTCAAAAGCCAACCCTGCTTTATGTTCATGAAAGCTCCCCCATTCGGCGCTTTTTTGAACCCCTGGTTAATGCAGCCCTCTTGCCGATCATTGAACAAGCCTTTCGGGCCGCCACCCATGTGGTCTTTACCGCCAGCGCCTCGCAAACAGTTTTTAATTATCTCGAGACCCGCAGTCATTTTCGACTCCTCCCGAGCTGGGTTGATGTTGGCCGCATTGATGCATTCGTTGCTGCGCACGATAAAATCTCTCTCCGCCGCAAGCATGGACTCGATCCGGCCGCCGTGCTACTCGTTAACATCGGCTCGATTTGCGAACGCAAGGGTCAGCATATTTATCTGGGCGCAGCTGAATTGCTCCAACCGAAATTACGCCACACTTACCCCGGGCAGAAAATTCAATTTGTCATGGTAGGCGCACGCCCCGGCCTTTATCTTGATTCGCTCAAGCAAGAAGCCGCCCTGCATCAATTAGCGGAAGTCGTTTTCCTCCCCGAGAGCGGCGAGATTTATGATTTTTATCTCCTCGCAGATATTTTTGTGTGCACCAGCTTTGAAGAGTCCTTCCCGCGAGTGCTGCTTGAGTCCGCGGCATTCCGTCTACCCATTATTTCCACCAACGTTAACGGCATCGCCGAAATGCTCGCCCCCGATGAAGCTTGGCTTATCCCACCAGGCGATCGCTACCAGCTCGCTGAAGCGATCAAGGCCGGTCTTGCTGCTTATTTCTCTCACGACACCAGCCGAGCTGACAAAGCGCGAGCCACCGTGCAAAGAAAATATCACCAAGCTCATTCGCTTCCCCAGCATACCGCGCTCGCTTTACAAGCGGTCCAAAGAAACTCTTAAGTATGCGTGAAACGGACACTCATTTCTCCAATATTGAATGGCCCGCCGCCCATCAGCGGGTGGCAGGACCCGTCATTTGGATCCGCGGCTGGGTGGTTGGCCGACCGAGTCACACGTACATCGACGTACGCATTCAGCACTGCGGCCAAACTCATCTCGGCGTATTAGGCCTGCCAAGAACCGATCTGGCGGCGCATTTTTCTTCGCCGCGCCCCTGGCTACCAGCTGAATTCGTCATTGGGGTTCCTCTCGCTGACGGCCCAGCTGAACTGCGAATCGAGGCAATGAACGAAGATGGCAATTGGCACGAGGTACAACAGCTCTCCCTCACAGTCGCTGCTGATGGCGCCGCCAGCCCCCGGGTCGAAGGGCAGCTAGTTCACCGGCCAGAAGGCACTTGGACGATTCGCGGCACCCACGCGCCATTTCACGGCCATCTGGATGATCCCATATTAGCTCCACCTATTCATCATGGTCGCACCCCCATCTTCGGTTGGCTTTTGCATGAGCACCGACCACTGCAGGCCGTCCTCGCAACCACCGACACACTTATTTTTAATCATCTCGAGCACAGCCTGACGGATGAATCGCTCGCCGCGAAAGTTCCCGAGCATCCCACCGCCCGCCAAGCACGCGTGCAAGGCGACGTAGACGTACCAGCCACATTGCGCTCGCCAGCCTGCCTTCGAGTGTACGGTCAGGCTGCCGATGGCACGGTTCATCTTTGCTTTGCCCAGCGGCTACAAATAACCCCCACCCCACTCACTCCACCGGCAGGGCCAGCGACCTATCGAGAAGAGCCCGCCCGCCCACTGCCGGCTTATCCCTCCGGTCGGCCGCGGCGCCTGCTCATCGTCACGCGCAGCCTACAAGCCGATGATGCTACGCTACGAGCCCTGGATATCGCGCGTCACTTAATCAGCTCAGGTCGTTGGGCGGCCCGCTTGGTCAGTGCAGAAGACGGACCATTACGCGCTGATTTTTGGCACGCCGGCATAGAATCACTCATTGTTGATCCGCAAAGAATATTTAATGCCACTGATTCTGCTGCGCTCATCATGGCTCGCGCGCAGCTCGAACGCGGAATCTTGTGGAGCCATCTCGATGCCGTTGCCGTATTCGATCCTCTCTGCTTTTGGGCCATCGCCGCAGCCCGCGACCGCCGCATCCCCGTGCTCTTTGATTGCTCGGCCCACGAGCCGATGAGGCCTGATGCCCAGACAACTCCGGTGGTGCAAGATTTCATCCGCCAAGCGTGGGCGCCCCCCACCCAGCTATGCTTTGCCTCGCACGTAGCAGCTCGAGTGCAACATGGAGCCCTCGCCGGCAATATTGCTGAGATTATCCCTCAATGGCATCCACTCGATCGATTAGATCCAGCGGCTCGTGATAAAAATTATTCACTCGCCCTCGCGCCTTTGCGCACCGCTGACTGGCTGATCCGCCGTCACCCGGCCACGGCAGCGCATTGGCGGTTTCACCGCCCGCCAGCCAATTCCTCGCGCCATGAGCGTCTCGCCCAACAAGACGATACCTGGCACTATCCCAATCTGATCCAAGCTGGGTCCCTCGATATCACCCAACTCACCCTTTGCCTCGGTGCCTCTCGGCTCGGTGGTGGCATCCGCGATCTGTTGGATGCAGCGGCGAACGGCATTCCGATCGTTACGCCCCGCACCCCGCTCATCGCCGAATTTTTTAATGCGGCTGAGATTAATTTCGTGGCCGACAATAATCCCATGGCCCTCGCCTATGCCGTGATCGACTACGAAACTAATCCAACCGCTTTCACCGTACGCGCCCACCGCGCAAAGCAACGAATCCGCGCTGATTATGCGCCGACAAGTGCGCAGGCTCGCTGGCAGACGCTTCTCGAAACCGTAGCGGCTAGCCGCGACTAAAATTCACCCCAGAGCTTGCCCTCAAGACTGACTTCTACCTACTTACTCCGCCGCTCACCGTGAACGAAAACGCTTCCTATATTTTTGATATCGAAGGGCCCACGCAATGGGCATTCACCGGCGAACCCGTCTGGATTAGCGGCTGGTTTTTATCAAAAACGGGGGCCGTGTTCTCGGATGTTCGGGCGATCATTGATGATGTTATTTTCCTGGGCATTTTTGGCCTACCCCGCGAACACATTGAGCGGGAACATCGCGGTTATTTCGGTCTACCGCACGCTGGTTTCTGTCTACAAGTCCGCCCACCCCGCGGCGCCCAGCACCTGCGGCTGGAATTACTCGATGCCGGTGGTCGCTGGGTAGAAATTTGGCGGACCAATATGAGTGTCACGCAAGGTCCACCCGCTGGGGCCCGCCTGAACTTAGAAATTGTACCAGATCAGTTGCGTAAACTTTTACAGGCCCGACGCGCTGATCCCAACGCTGACCTTCAACCACTCGCCCGAAAATTGGCGATCGAAGCCGCCGTTGTACCGCTCAATACGCTGCCCAATCCTCCTTTTTTTGGCGCCCTTGAAAATCCCGTCCTGACCGGCGGATCACAATTCGGAAAGCTTGGCGTCGAGGGCTGGATCATTCACCAAGAACAGCGCATCCGACGGCTGATCGCCACCACGCACCCCTTGGTTGAAAATGAAATGGATTACGGCAATCGCGAACGCGCTGATGCCGGCCAGCTGTTCCCTAATCATTCCTACGCCGCCCGTTCGCAATTTTTCGGCATGATCGATATCGATGAAGCGGGTGCAGATCCCCTGGCTTTAAAAATTTTTGCCGAACTCGAAGATGGCACCCGTCACCTCGTTTTTGTCCGCCGTTTCTATCAGCGCGGATGCAATCAACTCGAACAACTGCTGCCTGCCTTCAGTCGCGCCACTTTTTTCGAAATCGCGAATGCCTTCTGGACCGGCTGCCGCGCTGAGCACATCGCCCTGGGCTCACTCAGTCATGGCTGGCGCGTGGGCCGGCAAGCTTACGAAACTTTTCGTCGCTTCGCTCCAGCCTCACTAGTCCATTTAAATCCACCAGGTAAAAATCTTTCGGCCGACGCCAGCCCGTCGCAGGCAACAAGCCTTCGCCCCCCATTAGTTCGCTCGGCGACCAACCGCGAACTGCCGACACCAGGGCCGCGCTTGGTCCTATTAATTGACACACGCCAGTGCACGTCAGGCCAACTGCACGAGCTCGCAAACTCACTTACTCAACAAATCTACCCGCACTGGCAGGCCTACTTCGTTGGAGCTGGCCCCCACCCTGCCGGCGATGAGCGCTTCCGATCGGCCCGCGTATCCCCACCTCGTGATTTCGTCCGCGTCCTGAATACCACGGCGCATCAGGCCCAAGGCACGCACCTGACCTTACTGCTTGGTCACGCTCGCCTCTCGGCGGAAGCCCTTTTCGAAATCGCTCACCATCTAGCCACTCACCCGCAGCTCGAACTGATTTACACCGACGAGGATCAGCGAGATGACCACGGCGCGTGCACCGCCGCCATTTTAAAACCAGACTGGAGCCCAGCTCTCGCGGACTCCGGCTTATTCCCTGGTCAATTAAGCTTCGTGCGTAGCGATCGCTTCGTGGAGCTTGGCTCCTTCCGCGAAGAATATGATCAGGTGCTGTGGTACGATCTTTTATTACGCATCGGCGATCAGCTTCGCCCCGAGCAGGTCGCCCACCTGCCGCTGATCGGCCATCACGCCCGCGCGGCTCTGGCCCAAAAAAGAGATCTCGCTGATCCCGCCGTTGAACAGGCGCGCCAAGCACTCGCCGCCGCCGCGCAACGCCGTGGCTGGGCCGCCGAGCCCTTCTTGCCCGAGACCGCCCATCAGCGCCAAATTTGTTATCATCAGCTGCGCTGGGACCAAACGATTCTCTCTCGCCTGCAAGTGACCATTGTCATTCCGACTCGCGATCGTCTGCACCTGCTGCAAGAATGTATTGAGTTACTCGATGAGACGGTGGACTGGCGTTATGTGAAACTGATCATCGTGGACGATCATTCCCGCGACGCGGATGCGGTGCGTTATCTTCAAGCAATTCAGCAGCGCAATGACCTCATGTGCACCGTCGTGCGCACGACTGATGCTCAAACGCCTTTTAATTATTCCAAACTCGTCAATGCGGCCCTGCCTCACTTGAACACCCCGCTGGTGCTGCATCTGAATAACGACGTCAATGCGCTAGAACGCGGCTGGCTCGAGGAGATGGTCGGTTGGTTCACGCAACCGGATGTCGGAGTCGTCGGGGCTAAATTAATTTATTCTGACCGCACCCTCAATCACACCGGCATAATTATCGGCCCACATGGCGGGCTCGCCGATACGCCCTATGCCAAAGCGGCTGAAGCCACGGTGGACGTGACCTGGCAAGCGGCGGCCCGCGAAGTTTCTGCGGTCACCGGGGCCTGCTTGATGACGCGCACCGTCATTTACCGCACGCTCGGTGGGTTTGATGAAAAAGATTTCGGGGTCTCCTATAATGACGTCGATTATTGCCTAAGAGTCCGGACCGCTGGCCACCGAATCATCTATACCCCCCAAGCCAAATTGATGCACTGGGGTAGCGCATCTCGTGGAGTGACGTTTGATGAGGCTGAGCACATTGCCTTTGTGCGACGCTATCCGCTGTATCGGGATCCCTACTGCAATTCGCACCTCCGTCTCGTCGATGGCAAATTACAAGGCGATGGGGCGATCGCCTTAGGCCAACGCGGCACCGGGAAATTACGCCTGCTGTTATTGACGCATAACCTCAACCTCGAGGGTGCGCCGCTCTTTATTTTAGAATACGCCACCTATCTCGCCCGTGTAGCCGGCTTCGGGCTGGAAATCTTAACGGGCCAAGAAGGTCCCTTGCGTCCGGCGTTCGAAGCCTTAGGCGCACCCATTACAGTGATTAAGCTAGGAGATATTTTTGGCTCCGAGAGTGCCGAAATTTTCCAGCAACGAGTGCGAACCGTTGGCCAACAGATCGATTGGCCAAAAATCGATTTGGTCATCTGCAATACGTTGGTGAGTTTCTGGGGCGTCCATCTCGCGACACAGGCGAACAAGCCATCGCTACTCTATATCCACGAGAGTAATTCCATCTTCCGCTTTTTCGAACGCACGCTCCCCTT
>CAMAVZ010000033.1:0-16521 GCA_945861645.1 Opitutus sp. GAS368
GAATGCCGGGTTGACTTTACCTTGCGCGCACACTCCTTCGTTTATCGTGCAACGTCTGCAACGTATCATCGCTTTTGTCCTGTTTGCCCTGTGGCTGCCGGCGACGCTGCACAGCGATTTGGAGGCCGCCGAAATCAATTATGTTTTCGGGGGGCACGATCACGCCTCGCTGGCGCGCCAGCACTCTGATTGTGCTCACGACCGCGCTGACGACGAGGTCCCGCACTCGACCGACGGCGTGAGCTATCGCCATGATTCCCAGAATCTCAAGGTGCCGCTGCCGGCCTTCGCTTTTCTCTACCCCGTCGGGGTCATCCCTCTTTTTGCGCCCATCGATCTGCCCGCAAAATTTATAGCTAAAACGGGGGCCGCCCCGCCCGAAGTGGCCCGCACTTGGCACTTCCTCCGCCGCGCCGCGCCTCCGCCGCGCGCGCCCTCGCTCGTAGTTTAACGCCCGAACCCCTCCGCGGGTTCGCCGTTATCTCCCCGTCTCCGGCGCGTTCCTGCGTCGTTAGCCGGCTTCTAGTGCGTCCCAAACGCAAGTACTCACCCACTGATTTTCTCCTTCCCATGCACCCACGACTCACCTCCCGCCGTTCTTCTGCCCCGGCACTCCTATTGCTCCTCTCAATCGCATTCGTTTGCCCCGCTCCATCGCGGGCCGCCGACCCGACGGTCAAACTCAACGCGCTCATCAGCGAAGTGACGTCGCGTCACCCCGAACTCGCCTTCTACGAAGCTGAAATTGCCGCCGCCAAGGCCGGTGCCCGTAGCGCCGCCACGTGGGCCGACCCTGAACTGTCCCTGTCCGCCGGTCACAAACGTGTCCGCGATTTCTCCGGCGCCCTGGCCGGTGAAGGCACGGCGTGGTCCGTCTCACTTACGCAGACCTTCGAGTGGCCCGGTCGCCTCGCTATCCGCAAAGCGCTCGCCAACGGCCAGATTGCCCTCGCCGAACTGGGCCTCGCTCGTTTTCGCAACGCCCTCGAATCGCGCGCCCGCACGCTCGCCTATAGCTTGCACGCCGCCCACACCCGCGCCGCCACCGTGCGTGAAGTTGCCGACCGTTTCACCGCGCTCAAGGAAACATTCCTCGCCCGCGAACCCGCCGGCCTCACTTCGCTCCTTGAAACCCGCGTGATCGAAGCCGCTGAACTTTCCCTCCAACGCCGCGCCGCTGAGGCCGAACTCGCCCTCCACGCTGCGCTCCTCGAACTCAACCAACTTCGTGGCGCTGCTATCGACGCTCCGCTCGTCCTCGCTGCGCCCGCCCTCACGTTTGGCGATGCTCCTGCCCCCGACGCCCTCCTCACCGCCGCCCGCGAAAACAATTTTGATTTTCGTCAGAAACGCGCCGAGTTGGAACAACAAGGCTTCGCCGTCAGTCTGGCGCAAAATGAACGCCGCCCTGTGATCAGCGTCAGTCCGTTCTTCTCCCAGGACAAAGCGGACACCCGCGAATCGGTCATCGGCCTCGGTCTCTCTATTCCGCTTGCCGTCTCCGGTCGCGCCCGCTCCACGGTTGATGTGGCCGAAGCGCGCCGCCGCCAAGCCGAGACCGCTGCGCTCGTCGCCCAGCGGGAGCTTGAGCGCGACGTGCTCACTTCCGCCCATGTGTTCGCCACCAAAATCGCCGAGATTCGTCGCTGGGCCCCCGACACCACCGGTAAATTCCGCGATGCCGCTGCGCTGGCCGACCGCCACTACCGCCTCGGGGCTGTGCCCATCGCCACTTACGTTGCGCTCCAGACGAGCTACCTCGACGCCATCGAAGCCCTGCTCGCCACCCAGCAAGAAGCGCTCGCCGCCGGCCTGCGCCTTCGCCAGCTCACCGGCCTCGATTTCACCGCGGTCTCCCTCGTCAACGCGACGCCCGCGCCATGATTGACCGCATCCTCGAATTTTCCCTGCGTCAGCGCGCCGTCGTCGCGCTCTTTGCGGTCGCTCTGCTCGGCGCCGGCCTCTGGTCCGCGCTGCATCTGCCGATCGACGCCGTGCCCGACATCACCGGCGTGCAGGTGCAGATCAACACGGAGGTCGCCGCCCTCGCCGCCGAAGAATCCGAAAAGCTCGTCACCCAGCCGCTCGAACTCGAACTCGCCGGCCTGCCCGGGGTCGAAGAGATGCGCTCGATCACGAAGTTCGGCCTCTCGCAAATCACGCTGCAATTCAAAGACAACGCCGACATCTACCGCGCGCGCCAGCTCGTCACCGAGCGCTTGCAAGGCGCGCTCGAACTCCTGCCCCCCGGTGTCCTCCCGAAACTCGCACCCATCAGCACGGGCCTTGGCGAGATTTTCTACTACAGCGTGAACTATCGTGCTGAAGCGAAGCAGAAACCCGCGACCGAAATTGAACAGCTTATCGTCTTGAGCGAACTCCAGGAATACGTCATCAAGCCGCTCCTCCGCACCGTCCCCGGCATCGCTGAGATCAACGGCACCGGCGGCTACCAGAAGCAATACGTCATCCAGCCGAAGCCCGCGGCGCTCGTCGAACGCAACCTCACCTTCAGCGAACTCGCGGCGCTCGTCACGCAGAACGTCGAGAACGCTGGCGGCGGCATCGTCAACCGCGGCGGCCAGCAGCTCACGATTCGCGCCGTCAGTCGCGTACAGACGGTCGAGGACATCGCGAATCTTCCCGTGAAATTCGGCGCGGGCGCGCAGCCGATTCTCCTCAAAGACGTGGCCGAGGTTAAGCTCGGCACCAAATTCCGCACCGGTGCCGCCACGCTCGACGGCCACGAAACCGTCATCGGTACCGTCATGATGCTCGCCGGCGAAAACAGCCGCGAGGTCGCGCTCCGCGTCAAGGCCCGCCTCGCCGAAATCCAGACCAAACTTCCCGCGGGCGTGGAAATTCAAACTCAATACGATCGCTCCTTCCTCATCGACCGCACCATCGGCACCGTCGAAAAAAATCTCGTCGAAGGCGCCATCCTGGTTGTCATCGTGCTCCTGCTGCTGCTCGGCAATTGGCGGGCCGCCCTCATCATCGCGTGTGTGATCCCGCTTTCGTTTCTCTTTGCCCTCACCGGCATGAGATACTGGGGCATCTCTGGTAACCTCATGAGTCTCGGCGCCGTCGACTTCGGGCTCATTATCGACGGCGCGGTCGTCATTGTCGAAAATATCGTGCGCCAGCTCGGCGTGCGCCAGCACAAGCTCGGCCGTCCGCTCACCGCCGAGGAGCGTTCGCAGACCGTCCTCGCCGCCAGCAAACAGATTGGCCGCCCGATGTTCTTCGGCGTCCTCATCATCGCCGTTGTTTACCTTCCGATCCTCGCGCTCACCGGCATCGAGGGGAAAATGTTTCATCCCATGGCGCTCACTGTGATGCTCGCCCTCGGCGGTGCCCTGGTCCTCGCGCTCACGCTCATACCCGCCCTCTGCGCGTGGCTGCTCCGCGGCAAAATCTCCGAAGATGACAACGTCATCATCCGCTGCGCGAAAAGTCTCTACGCCCCCACGCTCCACGTCGCGCTTCGCCTGCGCTGGTTGGTCGTCACCGCCGCCATCGCGCTCTTCGCCGGCTCGCTCTGGGTCTTCACCCACCTCGGCGCCGAATTCGTGCCGAAGCTCGACGAAGGGTCCATCACCGCGATGCTCTACAAGCCCGTCGGCATGAGCCTGGAGGAATCCCTCCGCACCGACATCGAGGTCGAGAACCGCCTGCGCGCTGATTTTCCCGAACTCACCCGCATCTTCTCCCGCATCGGCACGAGCGCCATCGCCTCCGATCCCATGCCGCCTAACGAAAGCGACGTTTACCTCTTCTACAAACCGCTTGCCGAATGGCCGAAGACCGCCGGCCGCCCCACCACCAAGGCCGAACTCTGTGTGCAGATCGAAGCCGCCTTGAAGAAAATCAATCCCGACTACGATCTGCTCTTCGCCCAGCCCATCGAAATGCGTTTCAACGAAATGCTCGAAGGCACCAAGGCCGAACTCGCCGTAAAAATCTTCGGTCCCGACTACGACGTCCTCGAACCGCTCGCCCAACAGGTCAAGGCCATCCTTGAAAAGACGCCGGGCGTTGCCCAGGTCGAATACGAGACCGACGGCCGCACCCCGCAGCTCCAGCTGCGCGTGAAGCGCGACGTGCTTCGCCGCCACAATCTCCAGGCCGCCGAGGTCAACCACGCCGTCAGCGCCGCGCTCGCCGGCGAGATCGTCGGCAGCATCGTCGAGGGCAACCGCCGCCACGACATCGTTGTCCGTATGCCCGAGGAACTCCGCGCCGATGACGCTGAGATAAAAAAACTCCCGCTCCGCGTCGGCGAGCACGGCCTGCTCCCGTTTGGCGCTGCCGTTGATTTCTCCACGCTGAAGACCGTTGAGCCCATCCAGCGCGACGGCGGTCAACGCCGCGCCGCGCTCATGGTCAACCTCGCCGTCCGCGACATCGAGGGCTACGTCCGCGCCGCCGAGAAAACCATCGCCGCCGAGGTGAAGTTCCCCGAGGGCTACATCGTCGAGTTCGGTGGGCAGTTCCAAAATCTCCAGGAAGCCCGCGCCCGCCTCGCCGTCGTCGTCCCCTCGGCTCTCGCGCTCATCTTCGTGCTCATCTTTCTCGCCTTCGGCTCGGTGCGGCAGGCGCTGCTCGTTTATACCGGCATCCCGCTTGCCGTCACCGGCGGCGTGGCCGCTCTCTGGCTGCGCGCCATGCCCTTTAGTATCCCCGCCGCCATTGGCTTTATCGCGCTGACCGGCGTCGCCGTGCTGAACGGCGTCGTCCTCGTCAGCTACTTCAATCAGCTCCGCGAGGCAGGCCGCACCCTGTACGACTCCGTCATTGAAGGCGCGCTCACCCGTCTCCGCCCTGTACTCATGACGGCTGCTGTTGCCAGTCTGGGCTTCGTCCCGATGGCGCTCGCCACGGGTGCCGGCGCCGAGGTGCAGCGGCCCCTCGCGACTGTCGTGATCGGCGGCATCATCAGTTCCACCCTCCTTACCCTCGGCGTGCTGCCTGTCCTCTACGCGTGGTTCGAAAAGGAAAAACCTGCCGACAACGCCGCCCAATCATAAAACGCCTGCTGCTCATCCGCGCGCCGCTGGCGCTCGGCGAGTTGCTCGTTTTGCGACTAGATTGGCCCCTGTCGCTAGCCACGGAAGAATCTCCGCCCTGCGACTGCCCCAGCCGGAAAAACGCCGCTTAGGCGGGGACTTTACTTGCTCGGGAGCGGTGGACGAACTAGCGGTTGCGTAATGCTGTTACCCATTGGTCCCGATGAGAAAAATCCTGCAGTGGTGATTCTCGTGGTCGAGAATCAGGCGGATGTGCGCAACAAAATCGTCACCGACCTTGCCGGCCAATGGTCCCTGCGTCTGGCGGCGACGGCCGCGGAAGCGGAAATCGTCCTTGAGCAGGAGCCGGTGCAGCTGGTGCTGCTGGGCTTGCCCATGGGGAGTATTGAAGGGGGGCGCGTTCTGCAGAGCGTGAAAATGATCGACGAGCATATCGAAATTGTCGTGCTGGCCGCTTTTGAGGCTAAGGAATCGGCGCGGCAGGCCATCCGCCGAGGCGCTTGCGATTATATTAGCAAGACCGCAGAGCCTAATATTCTTCGTGCAGCAGTCGCGCGGGCGGTACGGTTGCGCGATCTGTTTGATCGCGAAGCGAGCAATCATGCGCGGCTCTCCAATCTGACGCAGCAGCTCAACGACACCGTGATTCGTGGGGAAATTGCGCGTAATAATAATCTCGGTTACGCGGGGGTCTTGCACGACATCGTCAATCCCTTGACGGTTGCCAGTGGATTTCTGGAGGCGATGCAAAAAACCATGGCGAATCAAACGACGCTTACGGCGGAAATGCTGGAGCCGATGAAGCGTGAACTAGCGCTGATATCTAAGCAGATTTTTCTCTGCTGTAGTATCACCTCCCGCTACATGCGGATATTGCGGCACCAGTATGACCAAGCGGGCGAGTGCTCAGTGAATCGGACGCTCAATGATCTGCAGGTGATCGTGGCGCATCATCGTGAGCTGAAGCCTAACCCGCTGGAAATTTTAGAGCTGAAGGAAAACCACACCGTTTTAATTGGCTCCACGGATCTCCTGCCGGCTTTGCTCAACTTGACGGTCAACGCCGTGCAAAGCTCGGCGGCGGCTGAGCCGGTGGTCGTTTCGGCGGAGCCCATTCTGCTGCCGCCGGATCCCGCTACGTTACAGGATGGTCCGCAGGATATTTATTGGGGTCGCGCCACCTTCAATGCTTCGCCGCCGACGGTGGCGATCCGAGTGATTGATCGGGGGCGGGGGATGCCTGCTAATATTTTAGCCCAAATCTTTGAGCCGCATTTTTCGACCAAAGGAGAGAAAGGTAATGGGCTCGGCCTGCCCATCGTCGCGCGACTCGTGGAGGTGCATCACGCCCTCATGCACGTCCACACGGAGGTCGGCGTTGGCACGACGGTGACGCTCTACCTGCCGGCGCGCGTGCTGTCGCGGAGCGATTCCATGCAGCCCTTTGCGGTTCGGCCGGTCTAGCCCGATAGATTTAAGGGATGCCGATGGTGCGCGATCGGTCTGTGCTAAGCCTATTTTCGAGGAGATAAAAACATCGATGGGTGGCTCATAATTACGGCCGCGCGCTATTTCGTTGAAACGTTAGTTAGGCGCGGTGGACCTGAGCTTGTCGGGCTTCGAAAAATTACTCAGTTTAAATTGATGCCGGCCAAGCGAGCTTTTGTTTACATTCTGCGGTGTGCTGATCGTACCTTTTATATCGGCACGGCCAAGGATGTGCCGCTGCGGTTGGCGGTGCATAACGCGGGGAAGGGAGCGAAATATACGCGGCCGCGTTTGCCGGTGCGGGTAGTTTGGCAGGAGGGACCGCTGAGTTTGACGCGTGCGCTGCAACGCGAATATCAGCTCAAGCAATTGACGCGGCCCAAGAAACAGGCGCTCATTCGGGGCCGACTCAAAATTCCGCGCCCGCGCTGATTTTCCTGATGCTGCTCTTCCATAAAATTTTACCCCTGTTTTTTCTGCCGGTGGGTATCGTCCTGCTCCTGCTGTTGTTCGCCTGGTGGACCCAGCGGCGCTGGCCGGTGGGCGTGGCCTGCTTGCTCCTCTACGCGGGCAGTACGCCCTATGTGGGTCATCGGCTCATCGGTTGGTTGGAGTCGCGTTATCCCGCCGTAGCCGTTGTCGACGTAGAATCAGCTGATGCCGTCGTGGTGCTCGGGGGTATTCTGGGCGCGCCGGTTGCTTTGGGTTTTACGCCCAACTGGACTGAGACCGTCGAGCGTTTCGAAGCCGGCGTCGCCCTGGTTCAATCGGGGAAGGCGCGGCGGCTAGTGTTTACCGGGGCCCGAATTAAGTGGGAGGGCCGTGCGACTACGGAGGGCGAGGAGCTGCGGCAACTCGCACGGGTACGTGGCGTGGCGGCGGAAAAAATTTTAGTGACGCGCGAGATCGATAATACCGCTACGGAAGCCATCGCCGTGGCTGAGCTGATGCAGTCGCAGGGTTGGCGCCGGATTATTTTGGTGACCACGGGCTGGCACATGCCGCGCGCTGCTCATTTATTTGCTCGGGCGGGAGTTAATTGCCTGATTTTTCCGGTCGATTTCCGTTCTGATCGGAATCGGCTAGTGACCGTCATGGATTTTGTGCCAAAGGCGGAAGCTTGGCAATTAACCGAGACCGCCCTGCGCGAGTGCTACGGTTATGCGTTCTATGTTGTGACCGGCCGGTGACGCTCTCAGGCGGTCGGCGGCTGGGTTTTCAGGTAGTCGGCATAATCGGCTGGAGCATCCAGATCATGGACAACGGTCAGCGCTACGGTGGCCACCTCAGGAGCGTAGTCGCGCAAGAGTTGGCTCGCCCCTGCTTCGCCTTGGAGGGCGGCGAGGGCGGCAAAGTATTTTTTGGCGAAAAATACCGGTGGTCGTCGGATCGTCCCGTAAGCGGAAGCCACGATGGGTTGGCCGGTGCGGCGATGCGTTTCGATTAATGCCGTGATGTGGTCAGCCGAAAGATTAGGCTCATCCGCTAGGGCGATGACGACCCCGGTTGACGCGGGTGAGCATGTGGCGAGCGCGGCTATGCCAGTGCGCAGCGATGAACCCATACCCTCAGCCCAACCCGCGTGTTCGACGATTTCGACGGGCAGTCCGTCAAGACACGGACGAATCACCGCGGCCTGCGCTCCGAGAATTACGATGATCGGCGTCACCGGCGCCGTTAGGCTTTTTTCGACGAGGTAACGCAGCAAAGGCTGCCCCTGCACGGCGAGCAATTGTTTGGGCCGCCCCATGCGAGTGGCCGCCCCCGCCGCGAGTAATATAAGAGCGCAGGCCGGCGGCTTAACCATGAATGGGCTGAGCGCGATCGCGCAGATGAATGGGTGAGCGGCCTGATAATCGACACTGCATCTCCGCCACAATAGCTAGGGCAACCGTCTCGGGCGTCGAGCCCCCGAGGTCGAGGCCGACGGGAGCATGCAAACGCGCCAGCATGGTGGCGTCGGGAGAAAATCCTTCCGCGCGCAGTTGCGTCAGTAGCCGATCGGTTCGCTGGCGGGGTCCGAGGACCCCAAGATAGGCCAGCGACTGCGGCAGGAGGCGACGGAGGAGATTTAAATCTTCCGTATAGCGATGGGTCATCACGACGGCAAAAAGCGCCCGCGTGGTGGGGTCCGGCTCCGCAATTTTTTCGGCGGGAGTAATCATTATTCTATCCGCGGCGGGGAAGCGCGCCGCGGTGGCATACGCGGCCCGCGCATCAGTTACTGTGACGTGCCAGCCCAGTTCTTTAGCGAGTCGGACCAGGGGGCGGGCATCATCGCCGGCGCCGAAAAGGAGCAAGGCGGGCGCGGCGTTAATTATTTCCTGAAAACTATCGGGCGCAGGACGGTTCCCGTTGGATGCAAGGGTGGTGCCCAAAGCGCTGGTGCCCTCGTAGGTCGTGCGGAGGGTGGTGGGGTGCCCCGCGCGCAAATTTTCGGTCAGGACTTTGATCCACTCCGGCCGAATGATCGGCACCGGCTCGATCATGATATGGACGATGCCTTGGCAGCCCAGGCCCACGCCCCACACGAGGTCATTTTCGGATGTGGTATTGTAGACGGCGGTTTCTGCTTGGCCGGTAGCGAGGACGCGCTCCGCCCGCAGGATGATGTCTTCCTCAAGGCAGCCGCCGCTGATGGAGCCAATGGGTGAATGGCCTTTAAGCACTAAAAGTCGCGCGCCTGGTCGGCGGTAAGAAGAGCCAGTAACACGCACCAACGTCGCCAACGCCGCCGGGGCCGGCGGGGCCCCAGCGAGCGCGGCCAAGATTTTTTCGATTTCTGCCATGGCGCAGTTACGATTGATCGGGCGCCGCCTTCAGAGCGTAGATTTCCTGTCCACCCTCCGCCCGCAAGAGCCGGGCGAGCGCCGCGCTTCTGAGGCCGTGCCGACACGAGAGTGCGACGGGGCCGGTCGCTACAAATTCGCGCAGCGCGGCTAAGTCGTGAGCGGGGATCGCATGAAAATTGCTGCGACCAATCGATGGCGCCGTTTCACCGGGCTCGAGGAGGAAAATTATCTTCGACGTGGGTCCGAGCGCACTGAGGTGGGCGTCGGTTATCCAGATCGTTTCGCGCTCGCTGTGCTGCACGGTGGCGGGCGTGGGCAACTGCTCGAGCCGACGACACACCGGACAATCGGGCCGAGCCAGGCGTTCGATGGTGAGCGCCGAGCCGTCGAGTAAGTTAACCAAACGCGTTTGTTGGGCCGCGGTGCCGGCGAGGCCAAGGATTAATTTTAAAGTTTCGGCGGCTTGCATCACTCCGAGAACGCCCACGGCGGGTCCAAAGACCGGCCCGCCGGCGCAATTCTCTTGAGGCTCGAGCTCGGTCGCGGTGCGACCAGCCCACAAGCAGTGCAAGCATCCCCCGGTTCCGCGTTGGAAAATATCGAGCGTGCCTTCAAAGCGATGGACGGCGGCCGAGATGAGTGGGCGGCCGAGTGCTTGGCAGGCATCGTGCAAAATAAAGCGTGAGGTGAAATTATCGGTGCAATCGAGGATGACGTCGTGGCCTGCGACTAACGCGCGGGCATTCGTTGCGGTGAGATCGCCTTGGTGTGTTTTGATTTCAATCGCGGGGTGATGGAGTCGCAGTCGCGCGGCGGCGGCGAGCACCTTGGGGGCACCGACCTCGGCCAGCGTAAATAATAGCTGACGATGAAGATTAGAAAATTCGACGTGACCGCCGTCGACCAAGGTGAGCTGGCCGATCCCGGCGCCGGTGAGATAAAGGGCGGCGGGACAACCCAGTCCGCCGACGCCGACTACCAGTACTCGCGCAGCGGCGAGTTTGGCCTGACCGGCTGCACCGACTTCTGGGAGCGAAGCTTGGCGCGTATGGTAAGCTATGAGCGTCGGATTCGTTGCGGCCTCAGTCGCGCAGTTCACCCATTCGGCGGCGCCATCGGGGTGATGCTCTTTTTTCCATACTGGCAAGCGGCGCTTAATTTCCTCGATGACATGGCGACAAGCGGCAAACCCTGCGGCCCGATGTGCGGAAGCGACGCCAATCCAGATGGCTACTTCGCCGATGCGCAGCGTGCCGGTGCGGTGCACGCAATGTACGTGGGTGCCCGTGTAAAGCTGCTCCGTCTCGGCGATGATAGCTTCACCCTCAGTTTGGGCGAGCGCGTCAAACGCTTCGTACTCTAGGTGCGTGACGGGTTGGCCGAGATGATGGTTGCGCACGCGCCCTTCAAAAATCACCGCCGCGCCGGCCTCAGGCGCGGCGCGGCACCTCGCTCGCTCGGCGGGATCAATCGGGGTGGCGGTCAGTTCAAACATAACTAGCCCCCGGCGACGGGTGGAATAAATACTATGCGATCGCCAGTGGTGAGAGGAGTATGCATCTCCCCGTAACGCTCATTGACGGCGACCCGCAGCAGATTGGCGGGAAAGGTGAGGGCGTGGGATTTCTGTAATTCTGCGTAAAGTTCTGCGGAGGTGCGGGCGGTGGTCGCTAGCTTGAGCGTCGAGCAACCCGCTTGTTCGCGGAGCACGGCGAAGAAACGAATCTGCAACTGGAGGGGAGTGTCGGCCACGCGGAGAAATTAGCCGCCAATTTCCGACATCCCGCGCGCCGAAGGAATCAGGTGTTGCGCGAGGCCGTGGCCCCACGGTTTTTCGTGCACTGCTTGGCGAATGCAGGTGGCGATGGCGTCGTCATTTTCGCCGCCGCGGAGCAGATGGAGTAAATTAATTTCGTTATCCCGTAATAGGCACAGCCGCAGCACCCCGTCGGCAGTGAGCCGCATGCGATTGCAGCCGGCGCAAAAAGGAGCGGAGACGGGGCTGATGAAGCCTAGGGCACCCTGACCCCCAGGGAGACGATAGAGGCGGGCCTCGCCATCGAGTTGGCCGCCATTCACGAGTTCTAGCGGACCGAAGGCGGTCGTGAGGACCGTAAGCAGTTCAGCTTCGCTCACCATGCCGCGTTTCTGAAAATCTGAATTATTGCCGAACGGCATCTGCTCAATGAAGCGGACCTGCCAAGGATTGTTTAAAGTGAGGCGAGCGAGTGCGACGACATCCTCGCCGTCATTCACCCCGCGACAGACGACCGCATTGAGTTTAATGCGCAGGCCGGCGCGAGCCGCGGCGGCAAGGCCCGCGTGCACATCCCGGAGATTGCCCCAGCGCGTGAGTTGGCGAAATTTTTCTTCATCGAGGCTATCGATCGAGACGTTGGCAGTTTGCAGGCCAGCATCGGCCAGCGGTTGAGCCAGTTGGTCAAGAAGCACGCCATTGGTGGTGAGGCCAACGGTCGTGATGCCGGGCGTATTGACGGCATGGCGCACCAGCTCAACCAAGCCGGGGCGCAGCGTGGGCTCGCCCCCGGTGAAACGAATTTTCCGAAAACCCAAGGTGCCGAATAAGGTGATGAGGCGCCGGAGTTCAGCGTCGCTCAATAATTCACCCCGCGGCCGGAAAGTCATATTCTCCGGCATGCAGTAAACGCAGCGCAGATTGCACGCATCGGTTAAAGAGATGCGGAGGTAGTCAATATCGCGGTGGTAGCTGTCGAGCGGCATGTTGAGGGGAAGAGAATAGGTCTGGGCTGACCTCAAATCAAATACGAATCCCGCCAGCGCGCAGTCCATAAGTGACGACCACGCCCAGAGTAAGCCCGATGAGATAGCCTTGAGGCAGCCAAAGACAGCAGAGCGCCACACCGAGGGCTATGCTCATCGCCCGGCCCGAGCTGCGTAGGTCGCGCACCAGTAAGACGAGAACGGCCGCCTCTACTAATAGCACCGCGCCGAGAATGGCGGAGGGAAAAGCTTGAATAAGTCCCGTGAACGCCGCGCTAAAAAATAAACCCGCCACAACAAATAGCGCACCGTAAATCACGACCGCACCTCCCGTGCGCGCCCCCAGAGCATAATAACCAGCCAGGCCGCCACAGCCGTGACAAACGGGAATACCGCCTAACCAGGGGACGATTAAATTAAGACCGGCATACGTTAGGCCGATCGTGCGCAGGGTGAATGATCGACCAGGAAATAAATCGCGCACGGTTTGCTGCGTGGCGATGAGCGAATTTGAAAGCGAGAGTGGCAGTTGGGGTAACACCAGTAACGTGAGCGCCGTGAGCCATTGATCCCATGGCCACGACTCCGCGTGCGGGAGAGTGAAGCCGATGCCCTGCGGAATCGCTGACCAATTGACCCGATAGATCATCGCCCAAATGACGGCCGCGCCCATCACGAGCAAAGCCCCAGGCAGGCGATGGCTCTTGCGCCATAACGCGAGCGTTAAAATAGCCGCAAGGGCCGCCACCCAGCTCCCCGTGCTGGCGTTTTGGGCGATTAATTTCGTCGCGACTCGCGCGAGCGAGAGCCCAAGCCCAACTTGCACGCCGCGCACCACACAGAGAGGAATAATGCGACTGAGCCAGTCGAGTCCCCCGCTGGCCGAGAGCACGAGCATTAGCCCGCCAATCATCAGGCCGGCCATTTGGAGCAAAGCGCCGGAAGCTTGGCCCGCGATGACGACCACCGCCATGGCCTTGAGCGGTTGTACGGGCATGGGCAGGCCGTAGAGCAAACCAGTGAAAATTTGAGCGCAGCCAAAAGCGATGAGCACCCCCGAACAATTGAGGCCAGTCGCGAGCAGGATCCCGACGATGATCGGGAGTGAAGTTCCGATATCGCCAAACGCCCCGGCCAATTCCCGCCGGTTAAATTGTAGGCGCGCTGTCATGTAAGGACTCAGGACGTCGGCCGCGTGAGTTGCGGCCGAAAGCCCGCGATGTGATCGAGGGCTTCGGCAATTGCCGGGGCTAATAAGGGGAGACATTCCGCGATCGCCGTGGGTCGACCGGGTAAATTAACAATCAGCGAACGTCCGCGCACGCCGGCGGTGGCGCGGGAGAGAATCGCAGTTTTCACTTTTTGATAATTCTGCATCCGCATAATTTCGCCAAAGCCTGGGAGCTCTTTTTCCAAGACCGCGTGCGTGGCCTCGGGGGTGATATCGCGCGGCGAAGGTCCGGTGCCGCCGGTCGTAAAAATGAGCGGGCAATGTTCGTCATCGGCCAAGCGACGCAAAGCCGCCTCCAAGAGGGCGCGATCGTCAGGCAAGAGTACGCGAATCCATTCCAGCGGCTCAGCAATAATGGTGGCCGCGATGCGCTCGATCTCTGGTCCGCTGGCATCAGCGTAAATGCCATTTGCCGCCCGATCGCTTAAAGTGACGCGCGCAATTTTCATGATTTAATTTTTTCGACGACATGAATGCCGTCGATCGACATGGCTTTATCCACGGCTTTGCACATGTCGTAAATAGTGAGAGCGGCGACAGACACCGCGGTCAGGGCTTCCATCTCAACGCCCGTTTGGCCGGTCGAGCGAATCGTTGCGCGGATGAGAATGCTCGTCGGCTCGACCGAAAATTCGAGTGAAGCGCCTGACAGGGCGAGTGGGTGGCAGAGAGGAATGAGCGTGCTGGTAGCTTTGGCCGCTTGTAGTCCCGCAATTTGGGCGACGGTGAGCACATCACCTTTGGGCAGGGCTTGAGCGCGCAGGAGGTCAATGGTGGCGGCGGCACAATGGAGTCGGCCTTCCGCCATCGCCGTGCGGTGGGAATCAGGTTTGGCGCTCACATCGACCATGCGGGCGTGGCCAGAGGCATCGAGATGGGAGAATGACGGTGAGCTGGGCGCGGTTTTCATGGAAAAAAAATAAAACTAACCGATTGGCCAATCTGTAAGTTGGTCGGCGGCGTGGGCACGGGCAAGAGCGCGTTCGCGCCGACGAGGCCACTGCTGTCGCCGGAGCTAGCGAGCGGCAGCGGCGTGAGTTCATAGTGACCATCCACGAGTTCAGCGCGGCAGGGCCAAAAAGTTTGACGAGAATCTACCGAAGGCAATCCGGCGATGGCCTGTAATCGTCCCTTGATTTGGGGCCGGGGTGTAGTCGTGCCGGTGGCGAGGTAGCGGAGGAGGGGGGCGAGAAACAATTGGAAAACCACCCAGTGCGAAACGGGATTGCCGGGTAAGGCAAAGGCGAGTTGCTCGCCGCGCGTGGCGAAAACGAGCGGTTTGCCTGGACGAAGGTTTAAGGCGTGGAAGTGGAGCGTGTAGCCCAGTGATTCCAGCAGGGGCCGCGCGATATCGTGATCGCCCACGCTGGCGCCACCGGAGATCAGCAAAATATCGTGAACCGGCAGAGCTTCCGCGACTGCGCGCGCGGTGGTGAGATCATCGGTGACGCGGGCCTGACCCGCAAGTTCAGCGCCTGCCCCAGCCAGTAACGCGGCAATGAGGGTGGAGTTGCTATCACGAATTTGGGCGCCGGTAGGAGTTTGGTCCGGGGCAACTAATTCGTTCCCCGTCACCAGATGAACGCAGCGCGGGATTCGCGTGACGCTTGGTTGCGTGCAACCGGCCCCAGCGAGCGCCGCTAATTCTGGTGGACCGAGGCGAGTGCCAGCGGCGACTAAAATAGCTCCGGCGCGACAATTTTCACCCCGCCGGCGAATGTAGTGAGGACCAGGGGCTGAAGTTATCTGCACGATCTCGCCAGAGCGGGTGACTTCCTCCTGTTTAACCACGCAGTCAGCTCCACTCGGCACCGGCGCGCCCGTGAAGATGCGGACGCATTCGCCCGGTCCTACGCTGCCGGCGAAAGCGATTCCGGCCTGGCTCGCGCCGATTACGCGCAGCGGCACTGAGCGGCTATTTTGCTGAAGCGCGTAGCCATCCATGGCGGCGGCGTCAAAAGGTGGCGCATCGGTCTCGGCGTAAATCGGCGTGCGCAGGGTGCGGCTGAGGGCCGCGCTCAGCGGTACATTAACCGCGGCCAACTGCTGCGCCTGCGTCAGGATAGTTTGCCAAGCTTGGTCAGGCGAAAACATCGTAGTAGCTTTTTATTCCGCCGGGGGCCGCGCGCGCTTAGGGGCGGATTTTTTCTTCGGCGCAGCAATCACGATAAATGGCGTGTAGAGGGTCGAGAACTTCTGCGGAAAGCGGCCAATGATTTTAACGCCCTCATCCAGCGATTCCTGCGTCTTCACGTGGCCGACCGTATGGAGCTTGGCCACTACATCATAGCGGTGATGCGGGATGAGTAATTCGGCCGGCACGAGATTATCAATCGCCAGCTCCTCACAGCGGCGCAGCAGAACGTCCAAGCCCGCGCCCGTGTGCGCGCTGATGAATAAAGCCTCGGGGTATTGTGCCCGCAGTCGCGTGAGCGTTTTTGCCTCGGTGGCGTCGGTCTTATTGAAGACCGTGATCGTCGGTTTATCAGCGGCGCCGAGTTCACCCAAGACCTCGAGGGTGGTGGCGTGATGCTGCGCGACGTTGGGGTTGGTGGCGTCGAGGACGTGAATCAGGAAATCAGAGACGACGACTTCTTCCAAAGTGGCCTTGAAGGCTTCGACTAATTTATGCGGCAGGCGGCGAATAAAGCCGACGGTATCAGTCGCGAGGAGCGTGCGGCCGTCCGGTAAAAAAAATTGGCGCGTAGTCGGGTCGAGGGTCGCGAATAATTTATTAACCGCGAGAACGTGAGCGCCCGTGAGCTTGTTCAGCAGCGAGGATTTACCCGCATTAGTATAACCGACGATGGCGGTACCTGGCACGGGCGTCCGCTGCCGTTTGCGGCGTTGGGTGGCGCGTTGGGAAATAACTTGAACGAGCTCCTCTTTTAAATGGGCGATCCGATCGCGCACGACCCGGCGATCCTGTTCGAGCTGAGTTTCGCCCTCGCCGCCCATTGAGCCTTTACCGCGCTGTCGGGAGAGATGGGTCCACGCACGGGTGAGCCGCGGCAGCGAGTATTCCATGCGCGCGAGAGCGACTTGGAGCACCGCTTCGCGGGTCTGGGCCCGATCAGCGAAGATTTCTAAAATAACTTCCTGACGATCAATCACCGCGAAGCCGGACTCTTTCTCCCAGTTGCGCTGCTGACTCGGCGAGAGCTCACTATCGATGACGATCACATCGGCGCCTTCCGCCTTGGCGAGGGCGATTAACTCCGCCGCTTTACCACTCCCG
>CAMAVZ010000034.1:0-15912 GCA_945861645.1 Opitutus sp. GAS368
TGGCTTACTTCGGTCATCTCGCCGGTTACGACGCCGGTTATTACGGTTATCAATGGGCCAAGGTGCTCGCGCTTGATATGGCGAGTGAATTTAAAAAAGCGCCCGGCGGTTTCCTTGATGAGAAAGTTGGGCGCCGGTTGCGCGATGAAGTTTATAGCGTCGGCCACACTCGCGATGTGGTGGAGTCGGTAGAGAAATTCCTCGGTCGGCCGCGCTCGCAGCAACCCTTCTTGGATTACGTGGGGATTAAACCATAAGTGGCGAGCCGAGATGCCCCCTAATAGGGGGATAGTTATCGATCGTCAACCGGGTCCTGCCGTGCCAGAAAATTCATTACGCCGCATGTAACAGACCTACTGGGAGCAAGCTTCATGGAACTTTATCGGAGGAGGGATTCCAAGCGCACTTTCCGTTAGATTGTCGGTGGTCATTTCAAAAGGTATTTCACCACCGCCTCGGTGCGGCTGCGAACATGCAGCTTTTGATAGATATGGGAAACGTGCGTTCGCACCGTTTCCAAGCCGATGCCGAGCTGATCGGCCACTTCCTTCAGAATCAGCCCCTTCACCAGCTGGTCGAGGATTTCAGTCTCGCGGGCAGAGAGGCGCTCGGACTCGGCCTCGGGCGCCGCCGCCCGATAAAAAAACTGCACGACCTGGCGAGCGATATGGGCCGACATCGGGGCTCCGCCGTGCTGGACTTCCTGGAGCGCAAGCAGGAGTTTTTCAGTCGCATCGCGTTTCACCAAGTAGCCGTTGGCACCCGCCTTCAATGCGCGAAAGACACTGTCGTCGTCCTCGTAGGCCGTGAGCATGAGGAAGAGCAGTTGCGGCACCAGGAGCTTGAGGCGCCCCACGCATTCGATGCCGCTCATTTTGGGCAAATTGATATCCATCACCGCAAGCTTCGGCTGGAGCGACGGGATCTCCCGCAGGGCAATCTCGGCCGAACCAAAGGCCCCGAGCAGTTGCAGGCGTTCGTCTGTGCCGATCAAGGCCGCCAGGTTTTCCCGGACCGCGCGGTCGTCCTCGACGATGACCACCCCCGCCCTCATGGCTGCACCTCCGGTGCTGGCAACGGCACAGCGAGTCGGACCTGGGTGCCCCCCGCGGGCCGGGATTCAACCACGCAGGTGCCGCCGACCTCCTCCATGCGGCGCACCGATTGGTCCAGGCCATTGCCGTGCTTCACGGTCCCGGAATCGAAGCCGCCGCCGTTGTCCGACACCGTCACGCGCAAGATCGGGCCGTCGAGTTCAAGGCGCACGACCACCTCGGTGGCGTGCGCGTGCTTGAGGGTGTTGTTCAGCGCTTCTTTTACGGCCATCATCAGCCGATGCCGGAGACCGCCGGGGAGGGTATGGGCCGGGAGCAGCGTCGGGATGTCCAGCCGGCAACGCAGGCCGGCGTTCCGCAAGACGGTGCTGGAATACTGGCTGAGGAAGTTGCTGAACCCCTCGAGCAAATCTTGCGCCGGATTGGCCGCCCAGACGATTTCCTCCAGGGCGGAGGCCAATTCCTTCACGGCGCCGCTGATGCTTTGAATCGGTTCCCGTGCGGCCTCGTCCGCCGGCGCCAACCGCAGCGCCCGGCCGGCCAGCAGGGAGATTTGGGTGAACCGCGACCCCATCTCATCGTGGATGTCCCGCGCCAACCGGGTCCGCTCTTCCTCCACGGCCCGAAGCTGATTCAGCCGCTGCAACTCTCGCTGCATCTCGCGCCACTTAGAATATTGCACCCCGGTCAGCAGCACCGCGACGCCAACCCCGGCGCCGAGCAGTCGAAACCAGAGAGTAGAATAAAACGGCGGGCGCACCTCCACGGGCAGTCGCAACGAAGGCCCGGTGGGCCGCCCCAACTCGTCTGTCGCCCAAGCGCGAAACACATAGTCCCCCACCGGGAGCGCGTGGAACGACACCACCGCATCTAGGCCTCGACCGATACTATACATCTCCTCAGTTTCCAGCCGCAGCCGCTGCCCGGGCACGACCGGCACGGCGGTGCTCGAACTTTGCAGCCAACCGCCCGTGTTCTTGGGATCGATATCGATCAGCGCGAGCCGAGGTTCGGCGCCGGCGATGCCATTCCGGTAGGAATACACCCGCGCGGTGCTCGCACCGGTGCCTTCACGCTCCCAGCCATCGGGTTGGCCCTGTTGGGAGTCGAGACGGGTGCCGACCAAAGTGGCGAGTTGATAGGCCGGCGTCTCGGCCGGCGTTCCCGCCACCGGCGCCAGAGCCGTAAGGCGCAATTGGCGTATCGCCCAGAACCCGGTCGTTTGCGGTGCGCCGCCCGACACCAGTGAGATCCGCACCACGCTGGTTCGCTCCGGCACGATGGCTTCCTCCACATGACGGTGCCAACGGGAATTCTGCGGCAAGCCGCCCCAACCGGGACTCTTGCCCACGCGAATGAAAGAGGCAATGCCGATGCGGGCATTGTTATGATCGAGGAAGCGCAAGCTGAGATACATTTGGCTGTCATGGTCCTGCATCTCATTTTCCCAGCCTTCCAGGCGGGTTCGGATCTGCACGACCGACCGCTTGCCGGGCGAAGCGGTGCCCAGGCTAATGGTGAGCGGCAAGTCCCCGGGCAGCAAAGAGAGCCCCTGATAGTCTGACGTTCCGCTATCTTCACCCTGCGCTTTCAAGGTCAACGGCATGGCCAGGCCGCCAAGGGTAATTTCCGTCAGCGCCGGCCGAGCCGCAGAAGGCTCGGACGAAAGGGGAGGGCCTTCGTCAGCGGCGCGCAGCCGGGACACTCCGCTGACGGCCAGGCTGACAATCGCCAGCCTAATGAGAAAATACAAAGGCAGGCGCACGTCTTGCATCGTTGTTATTTGCTCCATGATTCCGAGGCTTTTTTTTCCGCGATGAGCCGCACGATATCACCCCGAACATAGCAGTCCTGCCGGCGTCTGCCCATCCCCCGAACATGGGATAAGCACGGATTCGACAATAGCGGCTATTCCGACGTTAATTATGCCGGTTTCCCTCAGCGCCAGCCGTCCCAGGTTACCAGTGCCCCGTTCCGGCCCATGCATCTATCCCGCATTGCCCTCATTTTGTTGCTCCCCATCACTGCGGCCCTGGCTCAAGTGGTCGCACCGTCTGTTACCCCGGTCGTTCGCCCTCATCAGTGGCGCCAACCGCAACATCAATGTCTACGGCCAGCCCTTGTCGGCCCGCTTGGGTGTGACGATGAAATTCTGAGGAGGCCAACATGTCCCCGCTGTCGAGATTGGCTCAGGACAGGAGCCGGCAGCGAGGGACAAATTATTCCGAACCATGGTCACGTTGCCGATTTCGAGATCGTCGGCGCAGCCATGTTTCGTGTTTCGCTCCCCGGGTGCCGATTGACCCCTCCGGCGGCGGCCGCCCCGGGCAGCTCGATACCAGTGCTTTCTTCCTCAGCAGGTGCGGGATCACTCCCGTCCTCCCGCCCGTCTAACCCCGATTCCTTGCTCAATAAAACGTCATGAAATTCGAGCTGCTCCTGTCCGCCTTCGCCCTCACCACCACGACCGCGCTAGCTGGTCAAGACCTGGTTCCCGGACAATATCCACGGCATACCCGGGGACGAGGACGGCGGCGGCATGAGCGCCTTCGTCGTATTCTCCATGATGGGTTTCTACCCCGTCACCTCGGGCGTTCCGGTCTACAACCTCGGCAGCCCCGTCTTTGACCAGGTCGAGGTGAATACTGCCCACGGGGAGGACCTTCACGATCGTGGCCCGGAACAACTCCCGCGATCGCAAGTATGTCCAGTCCGTGACCCTCAACGGCCAGCCGCAGTCCAAGGTGTGGTTCACCCACGCCGACCTGGTCCAGGGGGGCAAGCTTGAGCTGACCATGGGCGAGCAACCCCAGCTCACCCTCGGCACGGACGCCAAGGATCTGCCGCCCTCGGCGCTGAATTTCAATCCCGCGGTCCTCCTTAAGTAACTTTCTCCCCAACCTCATCTCCTCCTATGGCCTCCGCCCTACCCAGCACCCACAACGCCGCGTCCGCCAACGGCAATGGCACCGGCTCCCGCGGCGCCTTCGCCATCATGACCAGCCTCTTCTTCATCTGGGGCTTCATGACGGTGTTCAACGACATCCTCATCCCGCGCTTCAAGGAGGCCACCTTCGCCGACATGGCCAAACTCCGCGCCCTCGGCCTCGACGACCGCACCCTCATTGTGTTTACCAGTGGCAACGGTGCTTACTTCGGCGGCAGCAACGGCGGCCTGCGCGGCATGAAAGCCATGACGTCCGAAGGCGGCTTACGGGTTCCTTGCATTGCGCGCTGGCCCGGCCGGATCTCCGCCGGTCAGACGCTCGCCACGCCCGCAGTTTTGAACGATTGGTTCCCGACGCTGCGGGCGAGTGCGGGCGGGGCACTTCCCGGCGATCGGGCAATCGACGGTCGCACGCTTTGGCCCGTGCTCGCCGAAAAATCGACGCAGCTCCACGAAGCGATCTTTGGCTTTCAAGGTACCACGCTCCGCACCGTGCGCAGCGACCGTTGGAAGCTGCACGTCGAGGCGAGCCAACCGCGCGCCGCCCTCACGTCCGGCGCGCCGTGGATCGACCCCCGCGCGCCCGACGGCGCCACGATCCTCGCCCCGGCCGAGCAAGCGCACCCGAGCCAATATCCCGGCCTCGATACCGGCGATCCCCTGCGCGTCGGCGCGCTCTTCGACCTTCAAACCGATCCGGGCGAGCAACACGACGTGGCTGCTGCCCACCCCGAAACTATGGCTCGTCTGCGCAAGCTCTCCACTGAATTTATCAAGGCATCGACGGAGTCGCGGCGGCCGAAAGCCCCTTAACTCACGTCCCTCCTAACGAACCCTGCCAATCATGACCCTCGTTCGAAAGTTATCGTCATTCGCTGGCGGCCTGCTCCTCGCCGCCCTGCTCGCGAGCTGTGTGGTACCGCCCGCCGTGCGCGTCAACTCCACCACCCTCACCGGCAAGGTGATGGTCGGCTATCAAGGCTGGTTCAATGCCGAGGGCGACGGCGCCGGCCGCGGCTACAATCACTGGACCCCCGGCGGCAAGCGGCCCGGCCCCGGTTCCATCCGCGTCGACCTGTGGCCCGATATGTCCGAACTCGGCCCGAGCGAACGCTTCCCCACCAATTTTGTCCACGCCGACGGCACCCCCGCCGAGGTCTTCAGCTCGTATCGCCGGCCCACCGTGGTGCGCCACTTCCAGTGGATGCAGGAATATGCCATCGACGGCGTCTTCCTCCAGCGCTTTATCAACTCGCTCTCGCGTGGCACGTCCCTCGCCGCCAATAACGCCGTCCTAGAAAATGTTCGCGCCGGCGCGAAGCGCCACGGCCGGACCTACGCCCTGATGTATGACCTCAGCGGCCTCAAGCCCGGACAAGCCGATCTGGTGATCAACGACTGGAAGAAGCTGCTCCGCGACACCCGGCTCACCAGCGATGCCGCCTACCTGCACCACGAGGGCAAACCCCTGCTCGCTCTCTGGGGCTGCGGCTTTCAGGACACCGAAAAGCCCCGCCCCTCGCTCGACGACTGGCGCAAGATCCTCACATTTCTGAAGGAGGACAAGGCGAGCGGCGGTCTCGCGATCATGCTCGGCGTGCCCAGCTATTGGCGCACCCAAGGCCGCGACTCCGTGGCCGATCCCGTGCTCCTGGAACTCATCGCCCTCGCCGATGTGGTCTCACCATGGACGCCCGGCCGCTACCGCACGCCCGAGGCCGCGACCACCCACGCGGCCGCAGTGTGGCAACCGGACATGGCGTGGACTCGCGCGCGCCAGATCGACTACCTCCCCGTCGCCTTTCCCGGCTTCAGCTGGTTCAACATGAAGGGCGCGCCACTCAACAACATCCCCCGCCTGCAGGGCCGATTCTTCTGGTCGCAGATCGCCGCCGCGAAGCGCGCTGGCGCCGACATGCTTTACGTCGCCATGTTTGACGAGGTCGATGAGGGCACCGCCATCTTTAAGGTGACCAACTCTCCGCCCGTCGGCAATGGCGTCCAGTTCGTCACCCACGAGGGCCGGCCGAGCGACTACTATCTCCGCCTCACAGGCGCGGCCGGCAAGGTCATCCGGGGTGAAATACCGGCGACTGACGAGCCTCCGGGGCCCTGAACGAAGCGCGCCAGCTCCGCTTTCCCACAATACAATCCCTCTCCGTCGCTGGCTCGTCCCCAGCTGGGCTTATGCAATTAAGTGTGGGGTCGCCGCTAGTCGGCGGGCCGTTCCGCGAACGAACAACGGCGTGGCGACAAGCGCCGGCCCTACACCCTAATTGGTGAGTGGAAATTCATTCGAGAGTAATATCAATTACTCTGTAGTTTTGGACCATTTGATTTCTGAACTGCGGTTAGAGCGAGTCGTCCTAGACGAGCCGCGGCCTTGAGCTTGTCGAAACGGCACATCTGGAGGACGTCATACCAATCTCCTCAAGCTTTTGCACTCTACACCAAGGCCGCCAAGATCACGAAGACTCGCTTCTGCTCGTGAATTTCTCTGCGGACTTTGCGACCTTGGTGTAAAAGCTTTGGGCGATTGGTATCAAACCAGCGCCTAGCGCTAGACGCCCTACCAAAGTCAAAATGCTTATAATAATTGGTATAAATTTCTGCTACCTAATCACGCACCGGTAGTCCCAAGCCCTTCGAGGGGCACAGCGGCGGTACGGAGACCGACGCCCACCCAAGTGCCTAGCCTTGGAATCATTGGGACATCTCGCCGACCAACCATCCCCTTAACGGGTGATGGCTGCGAATGAGGGAATAAGATATAATAGAAAACATTTTTTGTGGACCCCGTTTCAAAAGCCTCACCCTCTGGATACAACCCCGGCTCACCCTGATTTTGACGTCCTCCCAGACTCTGCCAATCCCACCCAAGACTCAACCAAACCTAATCTATGAAAAATAGACCCTCCCGCATCCCCTATCTTCACCTCCTTCTCGGGGTGAGTTTGTCCGTCCTGCCCCTGCGAGCTCTCGCCCAAACGACCGCGGCAGCCCCGGCCGGCTCATTGGATGAAACGATCGTCTTGAATCCCTTCGTGGTCACCCCTGACTCCACCAGCGGGTATTATGCGTCAGAGACTTTGTCGGGGACGCAACTTAGGACTCCGGTCCGCAACCTGGCGAACCCGATCACGATTCTCACCGAGGAATTTATGAAAGATATCGGAGCGGTGAATTACGTGGAAGCCCTGGAGTTCATGCCCAGCACCCAAATGTTCAGGGGGGATTCTTCGGATACGGAAGGGGTCAGCAACCGCACCGGCACGCCTTACATGGTCCGCGGTTTCCGCGCGTCCACCCTGACCAATAATTTCTTCACCAGTGGCATCAAGACGGACAGCTACAACACCGAGACGCTGACCCAGTCCCGGGGACCCAATTCCCTGCTCTTTGGCTTGGGCTCGGTGGGGGGCGGTATCGATGCGACCCAGAAAGTGGGGAAATTCAACGCCAATAGTCACGGCATGGAAGTCCGCTTCGACTCCGAGGGTTCCAAGCGCGCCAGCGTGGACGTCAATCAGATCCTCATTCCCAAAAAGCTGGCGGCGCGCTTCGCCGCCGTGTCCGCCGATCAACGCACGCCGCGCGACTTGCAATATTCCCGGCGCAATTCCGCCTATCTGAACCTGACGATCCAGCCCTTCAAAGGCGCGACCATCAACCTGAATGCGGAAGCGGGGAGAATGGAAGAGTCTATTCCCCGGTCCTACCTCGCCTATGACAGTGTTTCCGCCTGGTTGAACTATCCCGGGACCCCGTTCTCAAAAGCGAACCGGATCGACAACCTCCTCGTCGCTTCTGGGAGCACTGCGGCCCGTACTGTGGCCCAAAATAGAATAATTGGGGCTACCCAAACATTCAGTAATGAGAATTACCTCGTGTATATCATGAATAATCCGCAGCTGGGCGTGCAGAATTGGAAATATAAATCCCGTGGTTCGGAGGCCTACGTGAACGGGAACACCTTTAATACGACCAGTATCTCAGAATTAACCGTCGTGCCCGGGGTGAACTTCCCCTTGAGCACCATGGTGCCCGGACCGTCGGAACATTTTGATACTTTGTACGATAAGTATTCGGCCTCATGGGTGCAGCAGCTCCTTAAAACGACCTATCTTGAGGTGGCTGGAGCCTACGAAAATAGGTTCGCCGAGGACTGGCAGCCGATTCAACGGGGTGACTACGAGGTCTTTATCGACCCCAATTACTACCTCCCCACCCAACTGGCGTCGAGCAACCCGGATCCCACCAAACCGCTTAATCCGTATTTCGGGGTGCCTTATCTTGAGGGCAATTCCACGCTGCAGCGCCGCGACGAGGTGGTGAAACAGTTCCGGGCGACCCTGACCCACCAATTCGACCTGAGTCGCATTGAGCCCGTCAAGGGATTTGATCTCGGCAAAATGACTCTGGTTGCTTTTCACTACTCTCGAGATACTGACAGCTATTTCTCCCAGGCGGAGGAAGCGGCCACGACCTCGCTGCGGACGAACGGCGTCATTGATGCCCAAAGTAAGATTATCCGGCGCTACTATTTGACGCCGGGCCAACCCGTGCATTTCCCTGCTCTTGATCATCGGAACTCCGCAATTAATCAGGCTGCTAACGCGTCGATTCCGGGCGGTGTTGTCCCATTCGTCTCGTCGGGCTATGTGAACATACTGAATCCAGTCTATGCGCCGGAAAACACCAAGTCGTATGCCGCGATTGGCCAGTGGGAACTGTTTTCCCGCCGCTTGATCCTCACCGCGGGTATCCGACAGGACGATATCGAATCGAAGAACTTTCTGTTCACCAGGAATCCAGTCACCGCGCTTTTTGGCAACCGGGACGAGGGCGCGTTCAGTGCACCGACCAGTTCCTCCGTCCAAAACCACAACTTCGGTGCCGTGGTCAAGGTCACAAAGTGGCTTGATGTCTACGCCAATAGCTCGACGAACACCGTGGGCTTCGGTGGCACCAGATACAACATCTTCGGTGAACTTCTCCCCAATCAAGAGGGTGAGGGCTTCGATTTCGGCCTGCGCGGTTTCTTCTTCGATGACCGGGTGATCATGAAGCTCAATTATTTCAGTAACGAGCTTGTGAACCGAGTCTCCGATCCCCTCCGCGATGGCCAGATCGGCATCGAGATGGCCCGCGCAAATGGCTATACCGAACGCTACACCGAAGGCATGGTCCTCAATGGCTATGCGAACAAGGTGGCCGGAGCACCCCGATTTGCCAACTACACGGGCAACCAACTCTGGTCAGACGTCGAGTCGGATAAGACCGAAGGTTATGAATTGGAGGCCACCATCAATCCCACCAAACAGCTGCGTTTGATGATTAACATCTCCTACAACGATTCGACGCTGAACAGCACCTACAAATTCACCCAGCCTTGGTATGAACAGTACGTCAAGCCCTACCGCGATGACGCCGCCATTAAGGCGACCATCGCCAATCCCGCGTTCAATTCTACCCGGACCATCGGCGACTATATCGCAGGAATTGAACGTCGGTTGAATTACCATGGAGCCCAGGTCGGCGGCTCCCGGATTCGCGGCAACAACTGGATGGCGAATTTTGTCGGCAGCTACGCCTTTCACCAAGGTCGGTTGAAAGGCCTGCGACTTGGCGGAGACCTGCGCTGGCGTGATGCTCCCACCATCGGCTACCCGGAAGTCGCCGGTACCTTTGATACAAAGAATCCGTTCACCGGCGCCGAATCCCTGATTACTAGCGCCTTTGCTAGTTATTCCTGGAAGACCACGATCCTGAACCGGAAAACAAACTGGGCGACTTCCCTGCGCGTGCGCAACGTCCTGAACGACGCTGATACGTATCCCCAAACCTCAGTCGATTACGGTAACGGCGTGCCGCACTATTTGCAGCGGATCTATGTCCAGCCGCGCACGTACGAGCTTACGGCCAACATGAACTTCTAAAACAGTTCACGCTCCTTTTTTCCGGTCACATTCTTGGCCGGAGTTGAGAGCCGCCCAAACAATCCAGCTGGATTCTTCCCCGAAGCGATCTAGCTGGATTTTCATTTCTCTGGTCCCGGCCGCTAAAGCTCTCCCCACGATTCTCACAACCATCGTTTCAAGCTCCCCCTTTTTCATCCGTCCCCAATCATGCGTTCTCTGCTCTTCCCCTGCCTCGTCCTCGCTTGCGCCGCACTCCACGCCGCGGTCGTCCCCGTGCCCACCGCCGTCGTGCCCGAGCGCATCCTCGGGGTGAAGCCCAAAAACGTCATCTTGATCCTCACCGATGACCATCGCTTCGACGCCCTGGGCTTTCTGGGCCACCCCATCGCCGAGACGCCGCACCTGGACGCCCTCGCGCGCCACGGCGTTCACTTCAAAAATGCCCTCGTCACCACCTCGCTCTGCTCCCCCAGCCGCGCCTCCATTTTAACCGGCCTCTACACCTTCCGCCACCGCGTCATTGACAACAACCGCCCCATCCCGCCGGGCACTCTGTATTTTCCCCAGTATCTCCAGCGCGCCGGCTACGCTACCGCCTTCTTCGGCAAGTGGCACATGGGCGGCGAAGACGATCAGCCCCAGTCCGGCTTCGACCGTTGGGTCAGCTTCCGGGGCCAAGGCGAATACTTCCCGTCGACTCCGGACTACACCCTCAACGTCGACGGCCGCCGCGAAAAACAAAAGGGCTACATCACCGACGAACTCACCGACTACACCATCGACTGGCTGCGCCAGCAAAAGCCCGCGGAAAAACCCTTCTTCATCTATCTCTCCCACAAGGCCGTCCACGCCAACTTCACCCCCGCGCCCCGCCACGAGGGCAAATTCGCCCGCAAGAAAATCGTCCGTCCCGCCACCGCCGCCAACACTCCGGAAAACTACGCGCTCAAGCCCCGTTGGCTCCGCGATCAACGCAACTCCTGGCACGGGGTCGATTTCCCCTACCACAGCGACCTCAACGTCGATCAATACTATCAGCGCTACTGCGAAACCCTCTGCGCCGTCGACGACAGCGTCGGCCGCATCGTCGCCGAGCTAAAAAAAATGGGCGTCTACGAAGACACCCTTATCCTCTACATGGGCGATAACGGTTTCATGTTCGGCGAGCACGGCCTCATCGACAAACGCGTCGCCTACGACGCTTCCATTCGCATCCCGATGATCATGCAATGCCCGACGCTCTTCGCCGGTGGCCGCACAGTCGAGCAGGCGGTCGCCAACATCGACGTCGCTCCCACCATTATGAGCGCGATGGGTCTCACGCCTCCGCCCCACATGGACGGCCTGAATTTTCTCCCCCTCGCTCGGGGCATCCCGGCGACGTGGCGCGAGAACTTCCTCTACGTCTATTATTGGGAGAAGAATTTTCCGCAGTCTCCCACGGTCTTCGCTTTGCGCAACGATCGCTACAAATTCATCACCTACTACGGTCTGTGGGACGTCGATGAGCTCTATGATTTGCAGAGCGATCCTAATGAGGCTATCAACCTGCGGTATGAGCCCGAGCACCAAAAGCTCGCCGCAACGATGGAAAACCAACTCTACGCCGAGATGCAGCGACTGGGCGGAATGGATATTCCCCTCAATCAGCCGGTGGGTGGCATCAACAACAAACGGCTGCGCAGCAGGGGAGGCGAGAAGGCGGCGGACTTTCCCAAGCCCATCGTCGTGGACCAGCCCCTCAACCAGAATGCCCGCTGAGGCATGATGACGAAAATGGACCGTTTCAAGTCCACCTAAAATCAGATGACTATTTCACCCAACATGAGTCGCAAATTGCACTACCCCGTTCGGCCTGGTGCAGCTCGGGCTCATAAAAAAAGCGAGGTCGGTTGACCTCGCTTCGCCGGGCAATCCCTCACCTTTAATTTTTGAGTGACTTGTCCGGCCACGCGGGTGGCGGTGGGAGGGTCTGCGTTTTAGTTTTCAGCTCTTCCAGAATAACTTCGATGGCCTTGTCGAGCTGTTGGTCCTCGTCCTTGAATTCACGCGTGGGGTCGTTGTCGACGATGATGTCGGGATCAACACCGTGGCCTTCGATTATCCAATTTTTTCCATCTTTGGCATAAGGTGCAAATTCAGGTTTGTTGAGCGAGCCACCGTCGGTGAAGGGCAGCGATCCGCTGATGCCGACCACGCCGCCCCAGGAGCGCTTGCCGACGAGTTTCCCGAGGCCGTGTTCGCGGAAGCGATAGGGGAAGAGATCGCCGTCGGAAGCGGAATACTCATTCATGAGCGTGACTTTCGGCCCGAGCAACATGCCACTGGGATTGGCGGCGGGGGTGCCGTTGCGGCGCATATTAACCAACGCCAACTCACGGCGCAGCCGCTCGATGATCATAGGCGAGACGTTGCCGCCGCCGTTGCCGCGGACATCGATGATGAGCGCTTGGCGCGTGAGTTGCGGATAGAAGCGGCGGACAAACTCATTCAGGCCTTCCGGACCCATGTCGGGAATGTGGAGGTAGCCGACTTTGCCCGCGGTCTTTTGCGCCACGTGGTCGATATTTTTTTGCACGAATTCTTCGTAATAGAGCGGGGCTTCGTTGCCGATGGGGACGATGGTGACATCCCGCGCACCCTCCGCTACTGGCTTTGCATTCACGCGCAGCACAACCTGTTTGCCGACGGTGCCGATGAGCGTGGAGTAGAGGTTGGCGATTTCGCTGACGGGGCGGCCATTGACCGCGAGGATGTAGTCGCCGGCGCTAACGTTGACGCCGAGCTCGGTGAGTGGTGAGCGGGTCTTGGTCTGCCAATTCTCGCCGGGGAGGATCCGGTCAATGCGGTAGGCCCGGCTCGCGGGGTCACGCGACACCTGAGCTCCGAGCAACCCTGTTTTTATTTTGGGCGTGTCGGGCCGATCGCCGGTGCCGACGTAGGCGTGACCGATGTGCAATTCGGCGATCATCTCGCCGATAACGTAAGTGAGGTCGTTGCGCGTGGTGACAGTGGCCGCAAGCGGGGCGTATTTTTTTCGCTGCGCGGGCCAGTCGACGCCGTGCATATTAGGGGCGTAAAAGAAATCACGCATCTGGCGCCAGCTTTCATCAAAGATCTGCTTCCACTCTGCTTGATGGTCGAGTCGCAGTTCTAAACCACTCAGGTCGAGTTTAGCGTCGGGCTTGAGTTCAAGTTTACCATTGGGAGTATCGACGATAGAATAGTCACGACCGCTGCGCACGAGGGTCTTTTTGCCGTTAGCGCTGATCGCGAAGTTGTCGAAATTACCGATCTCCGTTTCTTTGCGCTCTTTCAAATCGTAGACCGCAATTACGCTGCGGCTGCGGCTACCGCCGCCGAAACCTTCCCCGCCACCACCACCACTCACCGGTGCACCGGGTACGCGACGATAGTAGACCTTATCACCGAGCATGGTGATATTCGAGTAATTGGAGGGCGCGATCGGTAAACTGATGATGCGTCCAGTCAGGCCATCGGCGTCGACTTTGACGGTTACCATTTTCTTGGCCGCTGGTTTCTTGTCTTTGTCGGCCTCAGGCTTGGCTTCGCCCTCTTTTTTATCCGTCGCCTCGTCTTTAGCGATGGCGACTTCATCGCTCTTGGGGGCGAAAGGAGAAGCAGTTTTATTAGCGAGCGCTACCAGGTAGATTCGCTCCATGTTTTGGTAAGCATGGTTCCATTCCGTATCGGAATAGATGGGGTTGAAATCGCGCGCGGAGGCGAACAGCAGCCACTGGCCATCGTTGCTAAAAGTAGGCTGATTCGCCTCATACCAGCCATCCGTAGCGGCGATACTTTTGCTCTCGGTTAGACTGTAGAGCATCGCGGTGCTCGGAGTGTCGGCGGCGGAGCGCACCCAGGTGATCCACTGGGAGTCGGGCGCCCAAGCGTAGTCGCGAATGGGGGCGGTCGCATTTTCGGCCACTACCGTGATGACCTTGGTCTCAACGTCCACGTAGCGCAGGCGTTGTTTCCGATCGCCCCAAAGCAGTTTCTTCGAATCCGGCGACCAGGCTAGGTTGAAATAATAGGTGTCACCGTTGGTGGTGATTTGGACGGGCGCGCTTTGGCCATCCTGCGCGCAGACATAAATTTCAAACTCCCCGCTGGCGTCGGAGAAGTAGGCGATCGATTTACCGTTGGGCGACCAGACGGCGTCGCGTTCATGCACGCCATTGGTTTGGGTGAGATTACGGACTGCTCCATCCTTGGCGGGAGCGGTAAACACATCACCGCGGGCGACGACCGTGGCGCGTTGGCCATCGGGGGAGAGGTCGATGCTCGCAATAAATTTACTCACGTTAACCAGGGCCGGACGGGCGGCCGCAAAGTCTTCGCGGACCGTGATGGGCACAGCGGCGCATCGGCCGGAGGCGAGCTCATAGCGCCAAACTTGGCCGGCTTGTTCAAACACGATCGCGCCGCCACCGAGGGAAGGGAACTTCACATCAAATTCGGTGAAGCGGGTGAGTTGCTTGGTTTGCTTCGAGGAAAGTTCGTAGCTGAAGAGGTTGGCGCGACCGGCGCGTTCCGAGACGAAGTAAATTTTCCCGTCTGGGGCCCACATGGGAAAAATATCTTGGGCTGGGTTATTGGTGATATTTTCGGTCACACCCGTTTTTAGATCCATGACCCAAATGTCATCGGCCATGCCGCCTTGGTAGCTCTTCCAGGTGCGGAATTCGCGGAAGACGCGATTGTAGGCGATTTTAGTGTCGTCGGGTGAATAGCTGATAAAGCCACCGCGTGGCACGGGCAGCTGCTGGGGCACCTCACCGTCTAGGCCAACGGTGCAGAGTTCTCCGAGGAAAGGATTATACGAATGCCAGCGAGATCGAAACACGACTTCGGCGGCAGTGTTGCGCCAAGTCATGACGATATTGTTTGGGCCCATGCGATCGGCGAGATCATCGCGATCGAGGGTGGCGGAAACCGTGAGGCGCTTCGGCGTGCCGCCCGCGGCTGGCATGACGTAGACCTCGGTGTTGCCGTCGTATTGGGCGGTGAAAGCCAGTTGCTGGCCGTCGGCAGAAAAGCGCGGGAAGATCGCGTAGCCCGGTCCGTCGGTGAGGCGACGGGCCGTGCCGCCGACCGCGGGTACGGAGTACAGCTGGCCGGCATACGAAAAGGTTATTTCCGTGCCGTTAGTGGCGGGGAAGCGCAGGAGACGGGTTGCGGACTCGTCGGTATTTTGAGCGAACAAGCGGCTGGCGCAAAGGGCCAGCAGCAGAGGCGTGCGGAGGTATTTCAGCATGGGGCAACGCTACGCTGCGCTGGCGACCATGCAATCCCCCGCGTGATGAACGGTCTAAAAAACGTGATAAACGACGCCGGTGGCAGTGTAGCCCCGCGGGACGAAGGGAGGCGGGTCGGCTTACACGGACTCGAGCAACTTGTAGAGTCGGGCGACCATCCGCCTTCGCCAAGGCTACGGCAGACACGGTCGGGGCTAGACACTTTCGAGGAGCTTATACAAGCGTGCAACCATGGGCGTGGCGTCTTCCAGCATGCCGGCGGAAATGAGGGCGTTATCGAGGATTTGCTCGGCGACGAGTTTGGCCTTCTCGGGCGCGGCGGTGTGTGTTGCGAAAAGCCGCTTCATCACCGCGGAGCGCGGATTGATTTCGAGATTTACGCGCTGCGGCATATCGGCTCCATCTTTATTCATGGCCTTCATCATACGGCGCATGTGAGCGGTCATAAATTTATCGGCATTAATTGCCAGAGCGGGAGAATCCACCAAGCGATCACTGGCCTTAACCTCGGCGACTCGTTCGCCGAGCGATGCTTTCATCCAAGTGGTGAGAGTTTTGGTGTCATCGGCGCTGAGGGCGCCTTCCGCTTGCGGAAGGTCCGTTAATTTTACATCGCCGTGATCCGCGGCGATGAGCTTCTTGCCGTCAAATTCGCGGACATTATTCATCACGTACTCATCGACGGGTTCGTAGCAGAAAAGGACTTCCAG
>CAMAVZ010000035.1:0-15591 GCA_945861645.1 Opitutus sp. GAS368
CGCATGAGTGGGAGCGGGCATGGGCGTCCGGCGGTCGGCGGCCTGACCTTGCGACTAGGGCCCGGGCAAATTCTCGGCCTGCTCGGACCGAATGGATCGGGCAAGAGCACCACGCTCAAGGCGCTGGCTGGCTTGCTCACGCCTACGGCAGGGGGATGTCGGATTTTTGGCCATCGGGCTGAAAGTGCAGCCGCGCGGGCGCTCATCGGTTATTTGCCGGAAGCACCTCAGTACTCCCCCCACTTAACCGGCCGAGGTTTTTTGCATTATTGTGGTGGGCTGAGTTCCTTGCCTCGCGTGGAGCTGGGTCTACGCGTGAGCGCGGTACTCAGTTGGAGCGGGTTGGCCGAGGCGGCTGATCGGCTGATTGCGACTTATTCCAAGGGTATGAAACAACGCCTCGGTTTGGCTCAGGCGATTTTGCATGAGCCCGCGGTGCTCTTATTGGATGAGCCGGCGAGTGGGCTTGATCCGGCGGGTCGACTGATCTTGAGTCAGCGATTGCGAGAACTGGCCGCTGGCGGCACGACGATCGTGCTGAGCGCGCATTTGCTGACGCCAGCCGCTGAATTATGCGATCGCTTGGCGATTCTGGGGGCGGGACAATTGTTAGTGGAGGGGACGGTGCAAGCCTTGCTCGGGGTGGCGCCGGTGCGAACGTTCGAGCCCTCGCGATTGGAGCAATTGTATTTGGAGCAATTATCGCTCCATGGTTAGACCCGAGCATCAAGGAGCAAGGGCAGCGGGACGCAGGATTCAGCTCATCGCTCAGCACACGCTGGCGGAGGCGGTGCATCTACGACTCACCTTCGGGCTTGGGCTGATGAGTGCGGTTCTGATGGGGGCCGCTTACAGTTTACGGGAATTTAATTTTGGGGGAGCTGAGTTGAGATTCATCAGCGATTTTGGGTTGGGCGCGCTCGGCTTAGGTGGAGGCTTGTTGGCGGCGCTGGTAACAGCGCAGTTATTTTTTCAGGATCTAGAAACGCATGCCATCTATGCTGTGCTGACGCGACCCGGTCAGCGGTGGGAGTATATTGTGGGGAAATTTACCGGAGTGGCGGCGCTGCTCGCGCTATTTTTTGCCGTACTTAGCCTGCTGTTGGTGGGTTTGCTGCAGGTGCGCGCGGTGGGACTGGGTGGGGTGGGAGTTCGTTGGGAGATATTATTGTACGCCAGTGGGTTGCTCTGGCTGAAGAGCACGCTGATCGCCGCCATGACTTTATTCGTCGGTACTTACGCTCGTTCTGCGCTGTTCACGAGTTGTCTTGGATTATTGCTCGCGGCCGTGGGGCAACTCCAAGCCTGGGCCCAGCAAAGTGGCTGGGATTGGCTGCGCGCGTGGCCGAATTTGGCGTTATTTGATGCGCAATCCACACTGGGAATCGGCCAAATTCCTTCAGCTAGTTGGATGATCGGCACGCTCGGATATTGGGCGGCGTACGGGGCGCTCTTTAATGGACTGGCCGCTTATATTTTTCAGCGCCGTGAAATTTAAGGCACTGCGTGGGATGGTGGCGCTGGGACTCCTGGTGGGCGGGAACTCGGGGTTGCGTCACCTTGAGCGGCTGCTCAGTGATCAGCCGGCCGCACGCGGGGCGCAATGGCGTGAATTACTTGGCCACGGAGGAATCGTGGCGGTGCTGGGTGGAATGCGTTCGGTCGTGGCGAGTGGATTCTGGCTGCAGACTAACCTCGCCTGGGAGCGGCACGACATTCAAGCGACCATGCTCGGTCTCAACTTAACGGTAGCGGCGGATGAGCGCTCAGATTATTTTTGGCTCAACGGCGCGCGGATGATAGCCTACGATTTGCCCGAGTGGCGGGTGTCACCCAATGCGCCACGCGCGGTAAGAGAGAAAGTGCAGCGGGAGCAGGGGAACCAGGCGCTGGAGTTTTTGCGTAAAGGGATTCAGTGGCATGGAGCCAATGCGGCCTTTTATATTGAGATGGGGAATATTTATCTCCGGCGAATGGATAATCTGGCGGCGGCAGCGGAGTGTTATCGTCGGGCGGCCGAGCAGCCAGCGGCGCCCTATTACGCAGCTAGAATACACGCTAATTTATTGCAGCAGTTAGGCCGACCGGCGGAAGCCTTAGCCTGGTTGCTAAAAGTTCTGCCCACGTTACCGGCGAACGAATCCGCGGCGCGGCGGACGCTGGTGGAGGCCTGGATCGAGACGCTTCAGCGAGAAGTCGAAGCGGTGGAGGCGGAAAAGATGAAAGCAGCAAATAATGTTATAGGCTGGGAGGAGCAAAAGCAGAAAATCGGGCAACTGGGGAAATTAGAAAAGTGGAACTGCGGATCCTTTGCCCCCGTCGAAGTTAATCTACGTTGATCGGTGCCAAACCAATTTAATCACAGGTCTTGTAGATTCGATCTGGATTGTATTTTAATACCTATGGCTTGGGTCAGAGGTTATGGGTTATTGGGCCGCGCCCCTAAGCTGCCCAGCGCGCGAGTGTGAGAGACATGCTTAAGCTCCGAACCTTCGCGTCCCATCGCGGTTTAAATGCCTTGGTCCCTTCCTGATCTCATTTCTCCTGCTAACTGAGCAGAGCAGTCTGCTTTACTTTCTTGAGGGTTGGTGGTTATTGAAACCAGATGCGCAGTGTGACGAAAAATTATGGTATACGGGAGAGTGGTTTATGAGCGCCCCCATAACTTGGCGGGTTTGGGTCGAGGCGGCGCGTCTCCGGACGCTACCGGCGGCCATTATTCCTGTGCTGGTCGGTACGGCGCTAGCCGCGTCGCAGGGGGTAGCAAATTATACGGCCGCGGCGCTTTGTCTGAGCTTTGCCCTGTTGGTGCAGATTGGCACGAACTACGCCAATGATTATTATGATTTTATCCACGGGGCAGACACGGCGCAGCGCGTCGGACCGCGGCGGGCGGTTGCGGCGGGGCTCGTCTCACCGGCCGCGATGCGTCGAGCGATGGCCCTGATCATGCTCGTAGCTTTTCTGGTTGGGCTCGGGCTGATTCGCTTTGGCGGCTGGTGGCTACTGCCGATTGGCGTGGGCAGCATTCTCTGTGGGATTGCCTACACCGGTGGTCCGTATCCGCTCGGCTATAATGGACTGGGCGACCTTTTCGTTTTCATATTTTTTGGTTTAGTGGCGGTGACGACGACTTTTTATGTTCAAGCGGGAGGGGTGACGTGGGCCGTCGTGGTTTGCGCATCGGCGGTCGGGCTGTTGGCGGCGAATATTCTTGTCGCGAATAATTATCGTGATGCCGAAACCGATTTAGTGGCGGGTAAAAAAACCTTGGTAGTTCGATTCGGGCGAAAGTTTGCCGTTGCTCAGTACGCCGGATCAGTGGGTCTAGCCTTGGCGAGCCCGCTGCTCTTATTTTATTGGGGTTATCACGGGGCAGTCTTGTTGCCGTGGCTGCTGGGGCCGTGGGCTTATAGTCTGACGCGGCGTTTGGCCGGTTCGCGGACTCCAGCCGAGCAAATCACTTTGCTAGGTGAGACCGCCAAATTTCTAGCGAGCTTCGGGGTGCTGCTGAGCATCGGGATTATCTGGGGCCGGTAACACTCGTCCGTGTCAGCTTAGAAAATAAAAAAGACCAGAGCGGGTAGCTCTGGCCGTGAAGTGCAGGAGGAGTCCGCGGCGCTAGATCTTGCCCGCGAGCTTCGCCTTAAGGGAAGCCTTGTCCATCATGCCAACGAATTGATCGACTTTCTGCCCGTGCTTGAAGAGCAGCATGGTCGGAATTGCGCGGACGCCGTATTCAGCGGCAAGTTCGCTGCTATCGTCGACGTTCACTTTGGCGATGTTGAGTTTACCGGTCAGTTCGGTGGCCAATTCGTCCAGAATCGGGGCGATCGCTTTGCACGGTCCGCACCAAGGAGCCCAGAAATCGACGAGGGTAGGCGTCGCGCTGGCGATGGCAGATTTGAAAGTAGCATTATCAAGAGCGGCAATTTTATCGGACATAGGGTTAAGATAGTGGGAAGATTATAAATAACAAGTAGGGGGAGATTAACGGGGCGTCGATTTATGAATAATCTCGGCGAGTTCTTGCGGTTCGACGGCTTTCAGGGCTTTGCCGCGAGTTTTTAACTCCTCAAAAGTTTTGATGACAGTCTCGGTCATACGGCCATGCGTTTTATCCGATCCGCCGACAATCGTAAATTGCTCAGCGGACGTGAGGCGCTTGTGGCCGTCTTGGTTATCGAGACCGACGCCGAGTAAATGCGCGGACTTAGCTGGGGAGCGGCGGGGTGCTTTCTTCATCGGATAGCGTTACCGTGTTCGGCTCGGGGAGTGTTTCAAGAATTTTTTCGTCGACGGCCGTGCAAAGAATATCGCTGAACGCCTCGGTCTGATCCAAGCGAAGTTTAGCGAGGCGGGTTAGTTCTAGGACGGCGAGAAACGTAGCCACTAAGCGGCGAAGGGAGATTTTTCCACTAAAAAGTTGCGAGAAGACGAAGGACTTGGTCGTTTTGAGCCGCGCCAAAATATATTCCATTTGGTCGGACACCGTTATCTGTTCGGAGTGAATGCTGCCGACGACAAGTTTCTCGGCGAGGCGGCGGAGAATGAGGTTAAATGAATTCCACAGGTCGATGCGGTCGACGTGTTTGAGTGGTCGTTCCGACGAGGGCGCGAAGGCCGAGGTGGGCCGCGCCATCATATTCTGGGCATCAAGTGACATCTGGCCAAGGTTACCCGCGGCTTCCTTGAATTTCTTGTACTGGAGCAGTTGATGGACGAGTTCCCAACGCGGATCGAGGTCATCTTCCTCGGCATTCGGGTCGATCGCCTGTTGATGCTTAGGGAGCAGCATCCGGCTTTTAATTTCCATCAAGGTTGCGGCCATGACGAAAAATTCACCGGCGACCTCAATTTGGAGATCCTTCATCGCGTAGAGCGCCTCGAGGTACTGTTTCGTGACGTTCGCGATCGGAATATCGTAAATATCGAGCTCATTCTTCCTGATCAGGAAGAGGAGCAAGTCGAGCGGGCCCTCAAAGACGGGCAATTTGATGCGATAATCTGCTTCGGCAACCACGGCGTCAGTCGAGGGGGGCAAGCGGCAGCGTGCAATCGGAAAAATACTGTGAGGAGATAATCAGGCTGAATTTATTTCCGCCGAAGCAACGCCACATAGAATCCATCCGTGTTTCGAGTACCGGGCAGGAGGGCAGTGCCGAGGCCATCGTACGCGCCGCCCCAGGATTGGACGGGTGCTTCGGCTTGAAACTGAGGGTGAGTGTGAAGAAAGGCAGCGACCACATCACCGTTTTCGTGGTGGCTGAGCGAGCAAGTGGCGTAAATGAGGAGGCCACCCGCGGCGACGTGCGGAGCGTTGGCGGTGAGAATCTCTTGCTGGGTTTTAGCGAACGCGGCAATCGTGGCCGGTTGCATATACCATTTTAAGTGAGGTTGGCGACGCCACGTGCCGGAGCCAGAGCAGGGGGCGTCCACGAGTACGCCCGCGTAGGGACCAGTCGGTTCTTGTACGATGGTGACGTTGGTCAAGCGGGCCCGCTTAGCCCGATCATCGAGTTCATCGAGAATCTCGGGGCGAATATCAGTCGCATCAACCTGGCCAGTGGGGCCGACGAGGCGGGCGAGTTGGAGTGTCTTGCCACCGGCTCCAGCGCAGGCGTCAAACCAGCGCTCGCCGCTAGCTACGGGGGCACAGGCTAAGACTAATTGGGAGCCGAGGTCTTGGATTTCGACAAAGCCCCGACGGTAAGCGTCGCTGGTCGCAACTTCGGCATTAGGCGGTAGGCAAAGTGCGTCGGGCAATTCTGGGATGCTCGTAAAATCCCAATGCTGTCCGCGGAATTCATCGAGGACGAGGTTGCGATCGTTGCACTGAATGCGCACCCAGACATTCGCTCGACGATTAATGGAGTCGAGGTGCGGTGAGGTAAAAGCAGCGGGGCAATGTTCGCGAAACCAGTCAGGGAGGAGAGCTTCGGCCTCAAATTGGAAGGGAGCAGTGGTCGGGAAATTCGCGGTCGCGGTTATGAGGCGAGTGAGCATGGCGGCTTTTTCCGCAAGGGCATCGGGCACGATCGGCCAGTCGCTACAGTGGGCGGCGCGGTAGGCGGAGGTCGGCTTGAGCTCGGGGGCGAGCCAAGCGGTGATTTTGGCGGCCATGACGGGTGACTGGTCGAGCCAAGGTTCGATCCAGGGGAGGAAGCGCAGCGCGGTATAGACGAGTTCGCGGTAGAGTTTGCGATCCCGGGAGCCGATGGCGCGATTGCGGCTAAAAATTTCTTTAATGCGCCGCGGAAGGGAGCTGTCGCGGCGCAGGTACGGACGAAGATCACTCAAGAAATTGAGGAATAAACGCTGCTGATTAGCCGCGATATTAGGGTTCATGAAAAATTAAAAGTCCGCGAAATAATTAACCTAAATGAGGCACGCCCAAGTGCGGCCAGAATCGCAGGGAGCGTGGTTAAAATTTCAGCAGCTCAACCTCGATATTGAGGGCGAAGGCGCTCTCGCGGCGGGGGCCATCGAACCAAGCGATTTCGTATTTGATCGCCCAAGTTTGACCGAGCCGTTGCCAGACGCCATAGCTTTGCTCATTAAACCGTGCATTACGGGTATCGTAGCGCCAGAGACCCGTGACGTCGAAGGTTTCGTTGAGTCGTTGCCGATACTCGAGATAGTATTCGTGATACTGGTCGCGCAGATAGTGGGTGGCGAAGCGGAGAGTCCACCATTCCTGATCAATCAGCTCGATCGCTGTATTTAATTCCTGTTGGCTGGAGGTGTGAAGATTGGTGCGTTGAAAAACTTCCCACTTAAGCCAAGGGGCGGGGGTGAGGGCGAACTCAGTATAAAAATCGGCGAGCCGTTGGCGTCCAGCGACGTGGTCAAAGCGGTAGTCGGTGGCAAAATTAAGTGAGGCTAAATGGCGCGAGCCGTAGCTGGAATCGCGCGTCTGCAACGTATGGGCAAACTCCAGCCGCAGGGTATCGAGGGCAGTGAGGTCATCGCTGGAACGTGAATCTCCGATGGAAAGCGGCTGCAGGTAAGTCGAGAAAGTGCGGCGGTCGATGGGCGGAATGTAAGCGCGTCCCCGGGCGGCGGCTGGTGCGTAGCGATAGGCGAATTTAGGCTCGATCAGGTGGCGCAAGCCATCGATCGCCCAGACGGGATTTTTATAGTCGAAGGTACCGCTCGAGCGCAGGCGGGCATCGAAGCCAACTTCGCCGATCGTCCGCGTGTAGTTTTGCGCGGAGCCTAGGGCATTCGTGTAGTGAGTGACGCGTCCCCCGGCGACGGGGGTGAACGTGAACCAAGGCGCGAGGTTGAGGGGACGCTCGAGTCCGTAGTAAGCATCGATTCGGTCCGTGCGCAAAGCAGGCTGGGTGCCCCACGCATCGGCTTGGAGCACTGCGGCGCTGGCGTTGAAGCGTTGGTAGAAGCCGAGAGCGAGCGGGCTCGGGAGTAAGTCAAAGCGGAGTTCGGGCAGGCGCTCGGCGACGCGGTGGTAACGGTTGGGGTGCACGCGGGCGAAGGCGCTCAGACTGTAATTGCCCTGGGTATAGCGGCCTTCGAAAAAGGAATCCGGCTCTGGGAGGCGAGCGAATTCCTTGTGGTTGAAATCGCGCAAAATTTCCGAATCGCTCCAATAATTAAACTGACCATGCAGCGTGAAATTTTCGCCGATCTGCTGGTGATGCTCCCAGGCGAGATAGGCGCGTTGGCGTGGAACGGCCTGACCGAGAACATCAGTTTGGCGCTGATTGCTCAGATCGTAAATATAGCCGGAGCGAAACGAACCAGCGAGGGACTGCCCCGAAGCGCTTTGGTGGTAGCTGCCCGAGGGGCCCACCATGAGACCGCGAGCGGAATAGAGCCCGACGTCAGCGCCTAATTTTACGCCAGTGCCCACGGGCACATGAAGGCCCAGTTCAGCAAAGGCCCCGAGCTTGCCGCGATAGCCGACGCGTTCGCTGAGATAAGAAATAAATGGAGCATCGAGCGCCTGCTCAAAGCGCGGGAGGGAGATAAAATGCCGGCCGAGCACGCCCAGGCTCAGGCCCTCCGCGCGAACAATCTTGCCCTTGGTGTAAGTGAGGTGGCGGGCATGGATGGAAGGTGTGTAGCGCGCATTTTCACGGAAGAAGATGGTGGCATTGGTAAACGTTAGTTCATCGATGGTGCCGTCGACGGTATCGCCGAAGAGGTAAACGGGAAATTCTCCGAGCCGCAGGTTGCGCACGTGAATTTCTTGAGTGGCCAGATTGTAAGTACCCTCATCAGCGACTAAGCGGCGGGCTGCGTAGGTCAGGTTGAAGTGACCGGTGGCAATGGCGAGATGGGTCAGGTCGTTGTAACGAATCGTATCGGCCGTTAGCTGCACCGTGCCATAGGTTAACCGCGCATTACCCGTGACGGTGGTTTCTTTGGTCGCATAGTTTGTCTCCACTTTCAGTCCGTCGACGGTCGCGGCTTGATTCTGACTGAAGCCTGAGCCCACGAAGAACCCCAGCGCGGCGGTGAGCGCGGCGAGCGGGCGGAAAGTACGAACAAATAGCATAGGTCTGAAGTGGCGGGCGAAAAGGTCGGGCGCAAATAGATTTAGAAATGCAAAAATCCTGACCGCGACCGACGGCCGGAGTTCCGCGCCTAGGATGTTCGGGTCATGTTTCGGCTAGACGCCGCATCGGGGTCGGTCACTGTTAATTTCCGTCCGTGATCATACCGCTTAATGAGCTCAACGCCTTTTTGGGCAATCATCAGGCCAACCCGCATGGCTGGCTGGGGATGCATCCGTTGAGGCAAGGCCCGAAAGCGGGGGTGGTGGTCCGCGCTTTCATGAAGGCCGCGGTGAAATGCGCAGTCATCGATCTCGAGGCGGCGCAAGCGTTACCCTATCCGATGGAGCAGCTCGCGCCGGAAGGCTTTTTCGAAGTTTTCCTTCCGGGGAAAGCAATCTTTCGCTACCAACTGCGCTACGAAACTTCGTGGGGGGATATGCACCAGATCCATCATGCGTATGCTTTTCTCCCGACATTATCGGCGCAGGATTTATATTTATTTAATGAAGGTAACGAGCACCGCATTTATGAAAAATTAGGCGCGCATATCCGCACAATGGGCGAAGTGCCGGGCGTGGCCTTTGCGGTCTGGGCCCCGGCGGCTTCGCGAGTTTCCTTGGTCGGTAATTTTAACAACTGGGATCCGCGCTACCACCCGATGCGTCCGCTCGGCGGTTCGGGGGTATGGGAATTATTTGTACCCGATGTACGGGCGGGCGAGCTCTACAAATTTGCGATCTGGGATCAGGCGGGGCACCGGCAGTTGAAGACTGATCCCTATGGCACTGCTTTTGAGGCACCGCCGAACAATGCCGCCATTATTTATGATACGACAAATTATCAATGGGGTGATCGCGCGTGGATGGCGCAACGCACGGCGCTGGCGGGGCAGGTGGATCGCCCTATTTCAATTTACGAAGTCCATCTCGGTTCATGGCGGCGCAATTTAGCGGAAGCGAATCGGCCGTACAATTATCGCGAGTTAGCGCCGCTGCTCGCTGATTATGTCGCGGCGATGGGGTTTACCCACATTGAGGTTTTACCCGTCAGCGAATTTCCTTTCACCGGTTCGTGGGGTTACCAAGTCACGGGTTATTTTGCGCCGACCCACCGCGGAGGCTCCCCGGAAGATTTCCAATTTTTCTGCGATTATCTGCACCAACGAGGCATCGGAATTATCCTCGACTGGGTGCCGGCCCATTTCCCTCGGGATAGTTTTGCCCTCGCGCAATTCGATGGCACCCACCTCTACGAGCACGCCGATCCGCGCTTAGGCGCCCACATGGACTGGGGCACATTGATCTTTAATTATGGTCGTCATGAGGTGCGCAGTTTCTTGATCGCGAGCGCGCTGGCTTGGCTGGAGCGCTACCACATCGATGGCCTGCGGGTGGATGCGGTCGCCTCGATGCTTTATCTCGATTATTCCCGAGCCGAGGGAGAATGGATTCCCAACGAATTTGGCGGTCGTGAGAACTTGGCCGCCATTGGCTTTTTGCGGCAGGTCAATGATCTCGTTCACCACTATTATCCCGGAGTGCTAATGTTTGCAGAAGAATCAACCTCGTTTCCAAAAGTCACTCGGCCGACCGCGGAGGGCGGTCTCGGGTTCGACTACAAATGGAACATGGGCATGATGCATGATACGCTGGCGTATTTTCAGAAAGATCCCATCCACCGAAAGTGGTCCCACGATAAATTGACCTTTGGGATGCTCTATCAGTATTCCGAGAATTTTGTTTCCGTCTATTCGCACGATGAGGTCGTGCATCAAAAAGGTTCGCTCTGGACTAAAATGGCGGCGGACAATTGGACGGATAAGGCCGCGAATTTACGGACGCTCTACGGCTATGTTTGGCTTTATCCGGGGAAGAAATTACTCTTCATGGGCGGCGAATTTGGCCAACCGGCGGAGTGGAATCATGATGCTAGCCTGGATTGGGGCTTATTGCAGGAACCCCTGCACGAAGGGCTCCGGCTGTTGGTGCGTGACCTGAATAAACTTTATACAAGTGACCCGGTGCTCAGTGCCCAAGATTTTTCGGCCGCAGCTTTTCGCTGGGTTAATTGTGCTGACGGTGATCACAGCTGCCTCAGTTTTTTGCGTCTCGATGAAGCGCAGAAGTCGGCGTATCTCGTCGTGGTAAATTTCACGCCATTAACGCGCAACCGTTATCAGGTTGGCGTGCCCTATGCCGGCTATTGGCGCGAGGTGTTGAATACCAATTCAACTTATTATGGCGGCAGCGGCTTCGGGAATCACGGCGGCAAGCAAACTTCGGCGGCGCTGGCGGATGGGTACGCGCATGCGCTGCAGCTAACTTTGCCGGGGCTGTCGACGTTGGTCTTTCACTGGTCCGCGAAGGGGTGACGTTCCAGTCGCGGGAAAACTTTGCCCCCGGCAGCGCCGCGGGAGGGCGGCGGGCTCCTCGTCGTGATCGTCAAGCAGCCGTGGCAGAACGGCGATGAAGGCAGGGGGCAATCGGAGCGTAATAAATTTTGAACCAAGACGACTCGGGTCTTTTTTAGTCTCGGCTAAACCTCGGTATTGAATTGTTGAACATCGTAATAATAAAGCCCGACGAACGCCAAGGATAGCGTTACGCCGCAAATCAGCATAATGAACGGGGTTGACTGCCAGTGAAAAGGAATGCGTCTCATGTTAAGAGTGGCGGTTATTTGCTCAGCAATGCTTTAGCCATCGATGTCAAACGTGATCATCACCGGTTCGTCGCGGGGGGCGGCAGGGTCCGGTGATAAGCATCATAAATGACGTGCACATTCTCTTCATTGCCCAAAAACAAAATTCGTCCGGAAAAATGAGACGTGCGAGTGGTGGGCAGACTGGGCTGGTCCGCGGTGGCTAGGGTAAAATCCATGGTGACGGTAAGCTCGTTCATTTTGACGCCGAGCACGGGGCTATACGGGGCGAGCAATTCGAGGGTAACTCTTTCTATCTGGGAGTGCTGCTTGTTTACCGTCAGCTGGAGTTGTAAGTGCCCCAGCATCTTATCGGCAGCGGTGGCGGCGACGCGGAAGCGGCCGGTGTAAACAGCGCGCGCCGGATTTTCGCGCAGGAGTTCGAGACTCGCGGGCTCAATGTCGCTGGGGGAAAAAACAGGTTGGGTCAGGCTTGAGGCCTGAGCGGCTTTAAACGGAACGTACTGGGCTAATTCTTGGGCGGTGGGTGTTTGGCCGTTATTCTGGATGAGAGTCCATTGTTCTGCCGCTGGCTTGGCTGGGTCATAACGCTCGGTGATCGTAGTCTTGTTTTGGGTCGTAATCTGCGTGTAGGCCCAACCGGAAGGGACCGCCGGATTGAAAGTAGCCAGCGCGGTGCGCAGATAATCAGGTTGCGGTGCGGCTTGTCCGAGCGTGAGGGCAAGCCCAGCGAGTAACGCCAGCATGACGAGTCGGTAAGGCGCCGCTCCACGGTCGAAGATGCGAGGAGCAGGGATCGAGATAAGGCGAGATGAAGTGAGCATCATCGCAGAGGGTTAGTCGCATGGTCGGGCACTTCAATGAGGATAACGCACGGCATGGTGAGAGATAAATCGGCTAGAACTGCAAAAAAATGAGGTCTGATTCTGGCAAAACTGGGCCGCATGCATGCGGTGAAAGACGCGCAGAATTGCGCGAACGGGGCGACTTGACGCTTCAATCGAAACTTCCAAGCCACGCTGGCCTAGCGCTGTGGCCGGCGCGCTTGCTGATTTTTAAGCCGCGGGCGGCACCGCGTCGGTCGATTCGGTCATCGGTGGTTGCCCAAAATAAGGGGTAACCGCGACGACGCGATCCGCTTGCCGTGTCCAACGATAGATCAGCGGTCCGTCTGCTCGTTTCAGTGCTTTAAAAATCTGGGGTGCTTCGCGTTTTTGTAGCATCAGGTCAGCCACGCCGTCAGGCGCGCAGGCAAACATCTTGACGTAGCCTTTGTAGTGGCGCGGTTCGCCTAATAGGCGGGCTACTTGACTAGCTCCTGTCGGCCGGGCTGGTTGTTCAGCGGGCGATTGCTCAAGCGGGGGTGTCGTCGAAAGAGTGGCGCGGGCGTCCAGCACGAGAAAACTGTAAGGCAATGAGCGCAAGTCGATGCCGGCTCGCTGACCAAAACGGACCCACCCAGAATCAGCTTGAACCCCGTGGGGTGGCGGCGCGAAGAAATGGCACCAATGTCGCTCGTTGCCAGCGGCGAAAATTCCGCAGGCGCCTTGGTGCGGGCAAGGCGCAATTGCCCGGAAGCGCGGTTTTAGCTTCTCGCGCCAGGTACCGAGGAGGCGACTGACTTCATGGGTACCGGGTTCCACCCAAAGCACCGTTTGAGCCCGCGTCAGTAGTTCGGCTAGTTCGGCCCGCGCGATTTCGTTGAGCTCGTTGAGGACGTGGCTGATGACCAGCACATCGATCGGCTCAGTGCCACGGAGGAAGCGAGTACTCGCGCGGTCCACGAGTAAATGAGGGTACGCGGCTCGTCCGCGATGTTCGGCAAAATCAAGCGCAAGATTAGAATGATCGTACAGGAGCAAGCGGGGGTTTTTCGCCGGACCGATGAAATCCATCACCCGGCGGCCGGCAACGCCGCTGCCGCAGCCCCAATCGAGGACGGTCGCCGCGTGCGGAGGGGTCCAGCCGTGGAGTTTTAGTTCACTTAAAACGGCATCCCATTTCCAACCGATCCGTTCGCCGAAAGTAAAATCGTAACACTCGAGGTCGGTGATCGTGTGCCAGTAAGGACCCTCGGCCGCGGAGCCGGAGAGAAATTTCTCCCGCAAATTATCCAGTACTTCCCAGTCGAGTGATGCCCAATCCATGTGCAGCGTATGAAATTATTTGGCGCAGGAATGGCGGTCTGCTCACTGGCTAAGTGCAAAGCCAAGCTGGCGCGCTAAGGCTTGGGCGGTGATGCCGTAAAAAGCGGCGAAGGCCCGCACCGACTCAGCCGCTTCGGCGGTCCGCGCTGGGCGCGCGTGCTTGATTGCGGCAACCATGATATTTTTGGCCGTGTGGTCGGTGGAGATAAATTCAAAGACTTTAGTATCGTAGCCGGCCCATTCGAGGAGCAAGGCGCGCAGAGCATCGGTCGCAAATTCTGCTTGGCGCTCTTGGAAAATTCCGTGCCGCAGGGCCGGCGCGAGCACGGGGGCCGGTGTCAGTTGGCTGCGCAATTCTTTTTGGCAACACGGGGCCACGACCAGCAAAGCCGCCTCGGCTTGCACCCCTTTAGCCAGCGCGTCGTCGGTGGCGGTGTCGCAGGCGTGCAGTGCGATCAGGACGTCGAGAGCTGGATAGATCGCCGACTGGATAGTTCCGGCGGTGAAATCGAGGGTCGGGCGGCCCGTGGCAGTGGCTATCTCGTTGCATGCCCGAACCAGCTCGGGCCGAAATTCTATGCCATGAACATGAGCGGGACGGTTTGCGACGAGATGGAAATAATCGTGGGTGGCGAATGTCAGATACCCTTTACCGCAGCCCATGTCGGCGATTTCAATCGGCCTCTCCGTGGGTAGATTTGCTTCAATGACGAGATGGCTGAGGATTTCTACGAATTTGTGAATCTGACGGTGTTTGTCCGCCATGCCTTCGCGGACAACAGAATGAGCGGTGGTGACGCCCAGCGCCTGTAACCAGGCTTGGCTCTGGTCGGGCAGGAGTCTTTTTTTGGCCCGATCATGCGTTTCAGGAGGGGCTTCCGTGGCGGGGGGGCCATAGGTGAGTCGTGGCTCGGCTTTTTTGTTATACTCTAGCTGTACGAGGCGCGTCGTGGTGAATAGATGTGCGCTATGGAAATCTGTGCCGATTAACGGGGCCAGTAATTCTAAGGCCGCTTCGAGCGAATAATTTTTGGTGATATCCTGACGATCGTGACGCCAGACAAACGAGATCTGGGCCGCGCCGCGCAGGGTGATGGGGCGAACAAGCAGATTGCGCAGGGTGGCGTCAGGCCCGCGGGCTTTACCCAAGGTTAATTTAACTAAATTGCCCTCACGCGTGGCGGTGATGAGTTGCGCTAGAAAATCTTCGCGCGGGGAAAGGGGAGCCGTCATGATCCCATCAGCATAGAGAAAATTCGCCGATGGCGAGCTACTATGCGGTAGCCTAATTCCATGAGTAAGGCGGCGCCCGGTACCGATTCATAAATGGGGAGAAGGAAGCCGCGCCGACTCCGACCGAGCGCGATGGCGCGCAGCGCCGCGTAAGCCCCGGAATAGATCGAGCCATCGAGTTCGATCAGTTGCAGGGCTTCGTCGTAGGCAGCTGAGGGAATTTCAGGGAATTGGGCGCGGGCCTCCTGGGAAGGCACAACCGCGAGCCGCACCGCATAGGCCGTCTGCCAGCGCCGAGCCCATTGCTGGCAGAACTGGCAGTCGCCATCAAAGAGCAGGAGTGGGCGCTCGGTTGGTGGCATTGCGACGCGAAGACGAACAGTCGGCATACGATTAAGTTGTCGCGCGAGCCTCGGCATCGCAAGAGGGATTGAGCGGGTGCTCCGCCTGCTCCGAGCCGGCTAGGATTTACCACCTAAGCCCGTCAGGGGGAAATGCGCGAACGGGGGCTCACGATTGCCGGCGCTTTAGGGCAACTCTTTGAGTGAGGCGCGAGCCGGGGCGAATTGTGGATCGAGCTTGAGCGCGGTTTCGTAGGCTTGGCGGGCTTGGGCGTGATCGCCTTGCTGGGCGAGAATAAAGCCGATGCGCCAATGCACGGCGGCGTGGGGCGGGGCGTTTTCGGTGGGCTTCAGCTCAAGACATTGCCGGAGAGATTTTAGCCCGCGCTCAGGTTGTTCCCCGGTAATCGCCGCTATGCGGCCGATTTGGAAAAGGGCCGCATAGTCGTGGGGATCGGCCCGCAGCGCTTCGTCGTATTCTTGAAAAGCGAGGGCGTATTTTTTGTCGGCGAGATACACCGCGGCCATGGCTAGTCGTCCAGCCGCGGGGTCTTTTTGCTTAATCGTCACGGCTTGCTGTAAGGCTTGGTTTTTGCCACCGCCGACCATACTCGGAGCGAGGAGATAATAATTCATCAAGGCCGAGCGGGCCTCGATATTTTCGGGATTAAGGGCGACGGCTTTTTC
>CAMAVZ010000036.1:0-15311 GCA_945861645.1 Opitutus sp. GAS368
CAGGTCGCAATCGCTACCGCCGCATGAAGGAAGACATTAGTGTGCGTATAATTCTGCACCCACCACGTCACCACGATACTGGTCAAGGCGCCAATCATCACCCCTGGGGCATTGGCGCGCCGCGTCAGTAGCCCCAGCGCAAACACGCCCAGAAAGCCCCCGCCGATCAGCGCCAATAATTTCAAATACTGATCCCACAACGACTCCACGCGGAGCGAAGCAATCAACGCCGCCATCACCGTGGCGAGCCCGCCGGCCAGAAGGGTCGTCCAACGCGCTTGGCGTGTGCGCTGCGCATCATCAGTCGCGGCACTAAAAAAAGATGAAAAATCGGTGACAATAATCGCCGCCGTCGCATTCAACGCACTTGATAAAGCCCCCATGGCCGCGGCGAATAAGCCCGCGATAATCAGGCCAACCATGCCGTGTGGCAGTTCATTGACGATGAAGTACGGAAAAATTGCATCGTTCGGGAGCGCCGCCGACAAACGCTCAGGATGAGCCTGATAAAAAACGGCCAAAGCCGTCCCGACAAAAAAGAAGATGATCGTGGATGGCAGCCCCAGCAGCGTGCCAAGGATAACGGTGCGTTTGGCTTCACTGGCATTCGCCGTCGCCAAGGCGCGCTGCATCAGCGGCTGATCCGCCACTTGCGTAAAAATTGAGCCGCAGAACATACCAATAAAGACCCACACCGTCGGTGTGTTGATATCCCAAGACCAATCGACCATGTGAAATTTTCCCATCGCGGTACCCGTGTTAATAATTCCCCCCAGCCCACCCGGAACCCCGTGGGCCATAAACCAAATCGCGGTGCCGACGCCCCCCAACATGACGCCGACCTGCAGCACATCCGTCCACACCACGGCTTCAAAACCTCCTTCCATCGCGTAAACCGTGGTGACCGTGCCCATCAGAATAATACTCAGGTAAACATTTAAACCCGTGACCGTCGCCAGCGCGAGCGCGGGGAGCAGCATCACGACACTCATGCGACCGCAGATCTTTAGGAGCACGGCGAGGCCAGCGCCCAACAGGCGCACCTTTCGACTAAAACGACGCTCCAAGTAATCGAAAATTGTAGTGAGATTTAGCCGCCGCAGCAGTCCCACAAAAACCAACCCCACCACCACCCCCGCCAGGGATTGCGCGGGCCCGGAACCAAAAGCGAGCCAGTCGGATTGAAAAGTTTTTGCCGGCAAGGCCATGAAGCTAATACTACTCGTGCCAGTAGCGAAAAAGCTAATGCCAGCCGCCCACCAAAGAACTTTCCCATCACCCAAAAAGAAACTGCCGCCCGCGCGGCGGCGGCGAGCACACCACCAGCCAATGCCGAGATTAAGCGCAAAATAAATCGCGAGCATTACGAGTCAGGCCACGTCAACGTATGGGGTACGAGTAGGCTAGGAGAATTCATCGGGGGGATAACTCAGGGGACGAAGGTCAGGGTCGACCAACACTCAAGGCAGTAACCACGAAGTTTAGCTCCCGCTAGATCGGCAAGCGATAAATGAACTCAGGCGCAGCTAACCCTGGCTCAAGGCTGCGTCTTCAGAACAAAGTGGGTCGCGGCACCATAGGTGACCTCGATATAATTCTGGCGCCGCACGACCGTCCAACTTTGCGCATCGGTCGTGATCGTGACCACAAGGCCGGGCAAGCTCCAGCGATCTCGCGTCACTTGCTCAAGCACCGCGGCGGGCGCCGCGATTCTAAACATGGCATCGCCGGTGGCCGTAATGGTCAGTTGATTTTTTTCGGCGCGGGCATCGAGCTTCGCCGCCTGCCGCAGCACGATCCAGCCCACGTCACCGGACGGCATTTGCCAATGAATCGTTGCCGGATGAAATTGACTCGTGGTTTTAGGAATGTCGCGAGTGAGCCCGGTAGCTTCCGCTCCAATCATGACAGTTGCCCCAAGCCAAGCGGTGGCGACACGCTGACCATCCGCGATGGGGCGCGTCAGCTGACGCTCGCCTTGGAAGTGCTCAAAGTGCCGACGGGCGTCAGCCGGCATTACTACGCCGAGAATCGTATAAGTCGGCGTGCACAGAAAATCTCCCCCATGGTCCATTGGTTGGTCCACCGGCGGCAGCGGGGTCAATTCCACGGGTAAGGCCAGCCCGAGCCAGACGCCGACCAACGAGGCATAGTGACGCAAATCGACGCCGTAGGCGCGATCATACGGTCCGGCCATATTCTTTAAACCCGCGTGATAAAATTGCGCGAGGTCCCGCCAGAGCGCGGCTTCCATCGTCGCGCCAAGTTCGCGCAAGCGCGGAGTGACCCCGTGTCGACGCAGCAGCGCCAAGCCGTAGAGATCGACCCCGTAATAGGTGGGCGAATTATATTCATCAAAACTTTCATGGGGCCGAAACGCGGTATAAATTGCTTCGACCCACTCTTTGCCGGCTCGCACCCACTCGGGGCGGTGCAAACGTTCACCCGCATACGACAAAAGAAAACCCTGCATCAAAGCGATATTGGTGTAACTCGGACGCAGGCGACCGTGCTTCAATTCCCCTTCAACCGCGCGGCGAATGGACTGCTCCATCGCAATACGATCGGCGGCCGGAATCCGATCCTCGTACTCGATGAGCGCGAGGGCAAAAACCGTGCCAATAAATTGCCGCCAGTTGGGATCATAATCGCGCCACATTTGCGCCGCCAGCGGCGGCGTCGCCTCGCCGGTCGAGCGGCGATACGTTCCATCCCAGAGCATCGTCGGCTGATCATATTGCTGCGCCAACACCGCGCGAAATAAACGCAAACTGCGAGCCAAGTCGCCCGGTTGGTCGCGCTGCAACAAGCCGAGGGCGTACCAAGATGATCCCCTCACCCCGAGAACCAACTCGGCGCCCAGCGGCGCGGAAGCGGGCAAGGGAGCCACCCGCGTATCCCAGGCGGCATCGGCGCTCCGCAACGAAGCGAGCAGCATCTCCTGCACCCGAGGCGGCAGCGGCTCGCGGGCGGGCAGGCTGTGCCCCCAGAGGACGAGCAAAATACTAAGCCCAAGCTGCCCACCCTGTTGAGCAAGCAACGCACCAAGCCGCCGAAGTAATAGCTTCATCACTAGAGCAAAATATTTTCTACCCCCAAAAGCCAGCGGCGAAACTTCATCTGCAGATTGGCAAACTCACTCAGGGCAAAATGACCGGTCGGAGGGCCGCCCGAGTAACGGAAAGCTCGCTCGCGGGGGGAGCGGGTAAGGTAACTTGTCCGGTCGCCGCCCATTCCGTGCCGCGCTGAAAGGTTAGCTGAAAGCCGCGGCCTTGGAGCGTCTCGACGGAGTGCCCCAGCGCGGTGTGAAAAACCCGACCAGCCCCGTAGGTGATGGCGAGCAACAGGGGCTCGCGCTCCTTCGTGCGATCGGAGAGCGCGGCAGCCAGCACGGTAAGCGAGTTCGCCGGGCCCCGCAGCCCGTGATAGAGTTCATCTTTAGCGTGGAGCCATTGCGGCGGCAACCCGCGCAGGATCGGATGATCCGGGCTGAAAGATTCCATCAGAAATTCGTGTTGCGGACCATGTCCGCCAGCCGGGCCAGGAGTTAAATCTTTAGTCCAAACGCCACTGCGCAGCCGCAGATAAGGACCCGATTTTTCGGTGCGCCCACCCCAACCACCCACCCCGATCATGGCGTTATACTCAGGCCAGTCAGGAAAAGCGTTGTCGGCGGCGTGATAGGAGACAAAGCCGCCCCCACCCCGAACATAAGCCACAAAGGCGGTGCGCACTTCCACCGGCCAGTCCTCACCGTTATAGTTAGAGACCACGACGGCATAATTTTTAAAGTTAGGCCGCCACTGAGCCCACCGTGCGGGGGCGTGGGCTTGGTAGTCGGCCTCCGCCCGCATGAACGCCTGTAGTTTTTCCGCGTGCGCGGCGTTCTGCTCGGGCGTCGCACTCTTCGGCAAACCTGGCGCCGTTGGTCGCGTGGGCGTCGTGGTCACCTCCACGGTAAAAAGCCCCGCGTCTTCGAGGATTTTTTTCAACACGGGCGTTGTCGCAGTCCACGCGTGATTATTTTGCCCGTCGATAATTAAAACTTTGAGCCTGGCCGCCAGCACGTGCGAACCGGTCATGAGCAGCATCAAAAAAGTCAGGGCGGCTCGCCGAGGGAAACGTAAATTGCAGCAACGGTTAATCATAAAGAGGGGGGATTAAGGGAAAGCGGATCGAAGATTTTTAAAGTTCGCCCCGTTGTCAGGGCCCAAGTGCTGAAAGCGTTACAAGTACTAACCTCTCTGTGCCCGAGCAACTCAACGCTGACGCCGCGCTGGGGCGAGTTGTGCCCGCAGTTCTGCCACCGTGTCGGCATAGGCTGGATCGGCGGCCAAATTGGTCGTCTCGGCTGAATCTTTTTCTTCGTCAAACAGCAGGGCCTGCATCGTAGCACCCGTACCCCACTCGATGTAGCGCCAGCGACCGGTCCGGATTGCATAGCCATCAGCGGCGGCCACGCGGGCATCATTGGCCGTGCCTAGGCCCGACTGACTAATCGCCGAAGTGCGAACCGTCGCCGTGACATCATTGAGCACCGGTTGCTGATTACGGCCATCGAGATACGACGGCACTGATAAACCGGCGAGTCCCGCGAGCGTGGGATAAACATCCAGCAGCTCGGCGATACTACGCGTCGACTGGCCGTTAGCTTTCGCCCCAGGGGCGGCAATAATCAACGGCACCCGCGCGCTTCGCTCAAAGAGACTCCGCTTTTGCCACAAGCCATGATCACCCAAGTGGTAGCCGTGGTCACTGGTAAAGACGATTATGGTTTGGTCGGTGAGTCCAAGCCGATCCAGCGCGGCCAGCACGCGGCCGACTTGGGCATCCATGAACGAGGTCGAGGCATGGTAGGCTTGAATGGCCAGCCGGCGTTGATCATCGGTGGCGGCATCCTGCTCGGGCAACGCGCTCGCGTAGGCTGCGGCCGGCGTGCGGGTGAGATCGTCCGGGCTAAGTTTGGGCAAAGTAATTTGGTCGAGCGGATAAAGCTCAAAATATCTCTTTGGCGCGACGTAGGGCGTGTGCGGACGGTAAAAGCCAACGGCGAGAAAAAAGGGCTCCGCATTTTTCTTAAAACGCTCGAGCAAATGAACCGCCTCCGTGGCCCCGATCCCGTCACTGTGATCAGTATCCTCCCCTTCGTCATCCGCGAGCCAACTCAGCGTGGCGCCTAATTGACCCGGTTTAAGCGAAAATATCTTGGCGTGCTCCTCGCGGTCGCGTCCCCGCGGATTGACCACTAAATCCCACGACGCAAAATCATCCAGACTTGATGTACCGATATCGGCCGGCACGCCGTAATGATAAAGCTTACCCACCCGCGCCGCAAACCAGCCCTGCTGCTTGAAGAGCTGCGGCAGCGTAATGGTATTGGGGATTTTATTGCGAAAATGAGTACGAAAATCCCCGCGCCCACCGGGATTGGTCAGCACCCCAGTGGCGTTCGGTGAGCGCCCCGTTAAAAACGAAGAGCGACTCGGCGAGCAAAGCGGGAACTGAGAGTAAGCGCGTTCGAAGCGCACCCCGCGCGCCGCCAAGGCGTCGATGTGGGGGGTCTTCAAACCCGGCGCGCCGTAGCAGCCCAGATCGCAGTTGAGATCATCCGCCATCAGAAACAGCACATTCAGCTTGGGCGTGGGCGCGGCAGAGAGCAGCCGGCTTGCCGAAAAAACTACTAAACAAATAATCGGGCGAATAATTTTTGTGAGCATAAAATAAATATTAATCGCGAATGGGGCCCGGTGCATTCAAGCGCAAGGCCTGCGCGGCCACGCCGGGGGCATCCCCGCGCGACAATCCGGCGCGCTTCAAGCCGGTGGCCAGATCCACATTCGTCGGCGTTGATTTTACGGGCACGGTATCCCCCGTCTCCTCCGTCCAACGCGTGAGCACCGCGCGGAGCACGGCCAGCGCGGGTGGCGGAGTCGCCGTCGCGGCCAAATTGCGCTCTTGGCCGGGATCAGTCGTGAGATCAAAAAATTCTTCCGCGGGCCGGGGTTGTTGGAAGATATTTGCCTGCAGCGGGGTCAGCCGACCTGCCGCCTGGAGCGTCTTCAGCGCATCGGCACTGGGGTTGTAGAAAGTATCCGCTGCGCCCGGCTGCGGCAGGTCCGGCCAAGCGTTGCGCAGGTAGACGTGCTGGCCGTGCCGCACCAGCCGGACATGGGCGGCGAAATTATGCCAATTGTGTTCGGCAAAAACATAGTCGCGCACACTCGCGGTCGGATCGCGGAGAATCGGCGTTAGGCTCACGCCTTGGAAGGTCGGTGGTCGCGGAACCCCCGCGAGTTCCAAGATCGTGGGCGCCACATCGATTGAGCTGACCAAGGCCGCAGTCTGCGCCGGTCGCGGCAAGCCCGCCGGCCAGCTGATGATCAGCGGCGGCTTGATGCCATCATCATAGAGTTGCGTTTTGGAATGCGGAAAAGGCCGCCCATTATCAGCTATAACAATAATCACGGTGTGCTCGAGCACCCCCTGCCGCGCAAGTTCGCGCACCACTTCGCCAACGTGATAATCGAGCCGAGTGATCTCATCGTAATAATGCGCCAGATCAGCCCGGGTCTCGGGCGTATCAGCCAAATAGGCGGGCACCCGCACGTCCGCGGGCCGGTTTATACCGGCGAAAGAGTCGGCATCCCAAATCCGATGCGCGTCGTGGGAGGCCAACCACATAAAAAATGGCTGATCTTTCGGCCGGCCCCGCAAGCGATCGAGCCAGCGATTTTCACCCCCGGGGCCGCCACTTGACTCCGCTTGCTCGCCGTCCCCGCCCTGGTCAAAGGCCGCCACCGCCGGCCCGTTGAGCTTGTCTGCATTGGGCCCAAAATGAGCCTTGCCGGAATGCACGGTGTAATATCCCGCCGCCCGCAGGAGCTGCGGAAACAAGGGTACGCCGGGCGGAAAAGTGCCGTGCAACTCGGCCGCGGTCTCTAAATTATGGGGATAACGACTCGTGATGATACTCGCGCGACTCGGACTGCAACTCGAGGCCGTAAGATAGGCATTGGTGAAACGCAAACCTTGGGCCGCCAGCCGATCAATATTCGGGGTGCGAATACCAGCGTTACCGTAGCAGCCGAAATCCTCCGCGCTGATGTCGTCGCCGATGATGAAAACAAAATTGGGCCGCGGATCCTGGGGGGAGGCAGCCAGCGCGAGCCCCGCCACCCCGACCGCCCAGAGCGTGAGTAATTTCTTCATATTAAAAACAAAGTAAGCGAATATTTCCTATGTTCAGACCAACCCGCTTGGTCGATTAATTAGGGCTTAACCGCGGGGATAATCTCATGCCACCTTGGCATTTTATCGCGACGATCGGCCACCGCAAATTCACCGGGACCTTGGTACATCTTAGGCCAAACTTGCTGCTCAAAGAACGTCGTACCGGCAAAGCTCAGGGCAGTGGCATATTGGAAGCCAAACTCACGCGTACCGTCGCGCCGCTCGCGCACAAAGGCAAAGTCGGCATCGGTGCGGAGAGCGCCGTAGTCGACCGTGCCCGTCTTGACATCGAACATCGGCCGACCGCGGAGATTGGTGAGCCCAATGGTTTGGTCCAATTTTAAACCAACCGTGACGGCCTCCCCGCCTAGCATAAAATGCAGACCCAGCGTGCGACCGTCATCATGCTCAGCCGGGATGAGTTTGACCTCAGCAAGCAGCTGACGATCGAAACCACCGACTGGCAGCGGTCGCAACACCGTGACGAAAGTCAGGCGCTGCCCCTTGAAGAAATAATTCTTGAGATACTGGAAAAAAGCCGACGAAGGATGGAAGCGCCGATCGATCACGCGCGTGGCCGCGACTTTATCGCGGTTACCCACAAACTGAATCAACAGATCGCGCGTATGGGGGTTGGGCCAAAACTCCTTGCGAATGGAAATTTGGTCGGCGTGGGCAAGCACCCAGTTGTCACCTTGTTCGAGCAAACGATCGGGATGCCACGTATTGCAAAAAACTTTACTCCCCGCGCGATCGATCAGGAGTGAGTCGACGACAATCGTGAGGCCGCTCTCCGGGGCAAAAAGCGTAATACGATCACCGGTATAACCCCGTTCTTCATCAACCAACCGCGTCCGCGCATAGTCGAGACTCCCAAAGGTCCCAAAATGGATTTTTTCTGTCTGCACTTGATGATAGGTGGTATCCGCGCGCAGGTAATCAAAGACATCCGCCTCCGGCGGAAATCCGGTCCGGGCCACGATCCGGTTATGAAAAATATCAGCGCGCCAACCTCGGCCGAACCTCGCGCGATAACCGCCGTCCGCGAGCAGCACCGTGCCAGCTTGGATGAAAGCCCCAAACGCATTTTCGTCTGCATGGCCATGGTGAGGCTTCTCCTCGTGCGCATCGAGTTGCGCGTGCTGGTAATCACGGGTGAAGCGGCCGTACGGGCCCTCGTCGCGATAATTGAAAAGCGCATAAGTGCCGGCGGCTCCCCGAAAGACGATTTTCTTGGAAATTAAATCATCCACCGCTTCCGCCGATTTATCCTGAACCAGCGGAGCGAGCGGCACCGCCGCATCGAGCCAGCGGAACGCGAGACCCAGCCCTCCGATCGCCTCGCCCGGCAACTCCTGATAGTAGGCATGGTTGGCCTCATAGAGCTGCCGCGCCGCTTCCAGATAGGTCCCATCGCGATAGTGACTACCAGCGAGCACGAGGTTGGCGACATTCCACGCCCAGCTATGCGTCCAGTCCCCATCACCCCAATCGGGCATCAACCCGTTAGGCATGAGCAGCGCCTTAGCGTGATCGAAATAATACCGCGTGGTAATTAACTTCATGCGCTCCGCGAGCTCACCGCGCATTTCAGTTAGAGTCAGGAGATAGTTAAACCAAAAGGGCTCATAGATCGACGCATCCTCCACGGACCAGCCATGAAGACTGTCGTAGATCAGCGCTTCGCCCTGCCGTTGCCAGCGGTCGACCTGCGGGGCGGTGGGCACGGCCTGCGCACAAAACAATAACTCTGCGCCGTAGATGAGTCCGCGATTTTGCGCACCAAAATCGGCGCGATTGAGACGGATATCCGCACAGGCGGTAATCTGCGCGGCCACTTCCGCGACTTCCCCCGGAGTCAGAACACCCTGCGCTTGCAGATAGCGATAGGCGTCACAATACGCGGGGAGAAAGCGAAAGGCGGCCCCGAAGAAAGGGGTAACCTTGCCGTGGGCGTCGATCGAGCAACGCGCAATCCAGAGTAGGTCTTCCTTCGCCCAGGTGAGTAGCACCGCCTCTTTGGTTTGGACGTGGAGGTTGATCAGACCGGACAACAGATAAGGATAATAAAAATCCGTCGGTTGCGCGTTTTGGGCCCGCTCCGCCGCCGCGACTGCATGGTGGCGCTCAAGATTACGGCGCAGATCCCCCTGGAGTTGGGCGCGGAAACTTGCGGTATCCGCGGCGCTAACGCTGAGCGCAGTGAATAAGCATAGACCAATCAGAACGTGAAGGCGGGCGGTCAGAAGGGAGCGGAATTTCATGGGGGATTTTCGATCAATAGTGAAGTCAGCTAATCGCAGAGCCTGAGGTTAAAGGGCCAAAGCTTGCCGCCGCGGGCGGATGGAGGTGATCACGGTTCGTCATCATCATGCCCAGCTTTTTTGCGCGCCTTCGCTTCCGCCTTGGCGCGACTCTGGGGCATGGCTTTGATCGTCTCCAGTCGGTCCCCTAAATGACTCGCCTCCGCGGCGGGTCGAACGAGAGCACCGCGATCCCCCACCAAGTACATGGGGTGATAGAGGTGTGCTTGTTGCGCGCTGCTCGAACTCACGAGCATGCGGGCATCGGGATGAGCGTTGCGCACCAACGCCGTGGCCTGAAAACTCAACCCAGGAGCCGAAAATAAAGTAGCGGCCTTGGTCCAGGAAACGCCGCCGTCAAGCGTCTGCCATCGATTAACTTCCCCGTTACCGGCATTATTTTGAGTTAAGAGCGCCGTGACGCTCAGCGGCGTCTCAAGATAGAAATCACCATCTACGCCTTTCCCATAATTAGCCGCCACCGCCACCGCCGCCGACCAAGCCTTTCCATCCCAGCGATAATAACGCACCTGGCCAGGAAAGCGGAAGAAGATGTGCGGCCGACCTTCCGCATCCACATGACAAGAACCGTGGTTAGATTTTTCCTTTCCGGTGGCTTGAATGAGCGTCTGCTGATCGGCGGTTTCTTTAGTAACCGGCAAAGCGAGCGGTTCGCCCTGTACATTGGTCCACGCTCCGTCGCGGCAATTCATGACCATATAGTAAGTATTGATCCGCTGGGCCGTGTGGCCGGGGCTGGCGCAGGGATGATAAACATACGAAGCTGTGATGGTATCGCCGCGGCCATTATCAAACCAGGCATACCACGAATCGTGCACGAAGGTTTTATTCGCACTCCGCTGGTGTTTAATGACCGATACTTCCGGTGCAAAAGTCCGCCCATCGTCCACCGATTTCTGATAAACCCAATCGCTGCGATGGGACCCATGGCGGTAAAAAAGGTAAAGGTCCCCGTTGTCCAACTTCACCCATTGGCTGTACGTACCGAACGGCGAGATATTTTCGAGGGCCTGCCAAGCCGAGATGTCGCCGGGTTTTTGGGAAACGACATGAATTTGTCGGCCCTTACCGGCCGTTCCAAATTTATTTTCCCCGAAGCTCGCCTCGCCGCCATGTCCGCCAAAAATTAAATGAATATACCCCTGTCGATCCACAATCAGCGCCGGCCGACCATGATTATCGAGCTCGCCCGGGTCGACCTGATCCGGTGACTTCCCCATGGGATTAACGCCGGCCTGAACCGGGCCGAGCCATTGCCCCGTCGCATGCACATAGGCGGCGACATAAGGATCTTCGTGCGGGCCAGAATAAGCGACATACGTCACGCCATTGAAATGCTCAGCCGCCGGATGCTGCAGCGTGCTTACCGGATTGCCGTAACCATTGTCAGAAAAATAATCCACGTTGGGCGCGGCCCGCAGCATGCTTGCCCCAAGGCCGCTCAGTAGTACGCTGACGCCAAGCGGGAGAAGAGAGAATTTCATATAATATTAAGGGGAAGCATTAAGGGGACCAGGCCCGTCGCTTAAATTTTAATCGTGGGTGCGGGCTATTACTCAGTTAGCGGTTTGGCCGCGCTTTGACCAGCGGTACCCCGTTCAGCCGAACCATCGCGCCAGAGAGGATCAATCATTGCCGCATTTAATTTTTCCCAGGCCAGGATGAGTTCTTGCAATTTCTGCGGATGACTCGCCGCGAGATTATTATTTTCGCCCAGATCCTCGCGCAGATTATAAAGTTGCGCCCCATCGACGGTCGCTTTGCCGGTACGGGCGTAATCGCCGCTACCATTGCTGCGGGCCTTGACGAGTTTCCAATCCCCCTGCCGTAAAGCTAACTGAGGCCCAAACCGCCAATAGAGCACGTCGTGCGGCGCCTGCTTATTTTGACCCGTCAGATAAGGCAGCAAATTGACGCCATCAAATTTCCACTCGGGCTTGATCGCCACGCCTGCCGCGGCCAAAGCCGTCGGCAAAATATCAAGCTGCACCACTGGCCGATCATCGACTTGGCCCGCGGGGATATGCCCCTTCCATTGCATCATATAGGCAACGCGAATGCCCCCTTCCCAGGTTTGGGATTTAAAACCACGCAGCGGCCCGTTGCTCGAGGTATTACCCCCCGTCGGCCCACCGTTGTCGCTAAAAAACACAATCAGCGTATCTTCCTCGAGCCCGCGCTCCCGGATCTTGGCGAGCACCACCCCCACCGCATCATCCATCGCCGATTGCATCGCGGCATAAGTCCGGCGCTTAGGATCCGCGATATGCTGAAAGCGCTCGAGGTATTTGGCGGTGGCTTGCAACGGCGCGTGTACCGCATTGAACGCCAAGTAACAGAGCCACGGTTCGCTTTGGTGGCGTTCAATAAAGCTCGCCGCCTCGCGGCCAAAGGCATCGGTCATGTAGTCGATATTGGCGATCGGCGTGGTACCCCGCTGAATGGGATTCGCGAGGTCACTCGCCGCATCCAAGTAATCATGCATGCCGCCTAAAAAGCCGAAGTACTCATCAAAACCGCGCCGCAAAGGATGAAATTGAGGCGCGTAACCCAAGTGTGATTTACCAAACCAACCCGTGGCATAGCCCGCCGCCTTAAAGCGGTCGCCCATGGTTTTCTCGGTGATCGGTAAACCGACGGTGGGCGGCGTCAAGTGCGCGGGCCCTGGGTTAAGCTCATGGCCAAAACGCTGCTGATAACGGCCCGTCATCAGACCAGCACGCGTCGGGCTACAATACGGCCCCGTCACATAACCACTGGTAAACCGAATGCCCTGCGCAGCAATCCTGTCGATGTTCGGCGTGGGAATTTGCTGGGTAAACCCCTGACAACCCAGTTCGCCATACCCCAGATCATCGCCGACGATGATCAGAATATTGGGTGGGCGCGCCGCCGCCAGGGAGCGAGCAGGCAGCAGACTCGTCAGTAAAACCAGCGCCAGCAGACCCGTAGATACGGCGGATATTTTCATAAAATAATGGGCTAGGGCTGAGTGACGGCCGGAAGAATATCCTCGACGCGGGCCTCAGCTGGTAGCCGCGTAAAGCCACGGTCGCGTGATTCCCCTAAAATTTTCTTCATCGCCGCGGCGCGGTCCTGATGAGTCGGCCACTCATCGCGCGTTTCGAACGGATCCGCTTTGAGATTATATAATTCATCGCGCGGAAAAGCGGCCGCTTGCTTTTTCTTTGCGGCGGCAATGGTGCGTTTATTGCGATCGGTAGAAAAAGCGGGGGCCTTCACCCGCTCGACCAGCTTCCAATCACCCATCCGCAAATTGTAGGTGCCATCTGCTGATTGGAGGATAACCGGCCCGCGCACGGGGGCCCCGGGCTGCCTTTCAGTAAAAGCGCGCAGCACGTTAAAACTATCTTCGGCCTGACCTGGCCGCAAAGGCGCATGCAACACGTGCGCGAAAGTCGCGAGCAAATCGGTTAGGCAAATCACTTGATCGCTGACCGTGCCCGCCGGTACCTGACTTGGCCAACGGACGATAAAGGGCTCCCGGAAACCACCCTCCCACTCGCTATGCTTGCCGCCCCGCCAAGGTCCGTTGATGACGAGCCCCGCCTTCCTGGCCACGACTGAATTTTCGTTATGCGCCTCGATCACGCCGCCGTTGTCACTGGTAAAAATAACGATGGTGTTATCGGCCAGCTTGAGCCGATCCAAGGTCGCTAAAATTTGACCCACACTGCCGTCGAGTTCGCTGATAAAATCCCCATATTTGCCATAGGGACTACCGGTATAGCGGGCATTCGGTGCGACGGGTTCGTGCACGGCATTCGGCGCGAAATAAACAAAAAAAGGCTGCGTCTGATCTGCCTCGATCCAGCCAGTCAATTTGGACGTCAGCGTAGCCATGACATGATCAACCTGCCAAGCCGTCCGGCCTTTCGCCGACTCGGTGGCCGCCGGAGCGAGCGGGACACTCGGGAACGGATCACTGATTTCATCATCCTCAATAAAGCCGTGCGGCGCCGCTGGAAGATTCGCGACGAAGCCATAATAATGATCAAACCCCACCTGACGCGGGCCGGGGGTAATCGGCTTGCTCCAGTCGGTGATATTACCCGCCGTTAAGCCAAGATGCCATTTACCAAACATCGCCGTGCGGTAACCTTGGCTTTTGCAGAGCGAGGCGATCGTCAAGCGATCGGTCTCGACGAGCAAAGGAGCGTCTGGCGGTAGAACTTCCCCGTCTTTAATGCTGGTCCGCCAATAATAACGCCCCGTCAGTAAACCATAGCGCGTCGGCGAGCACACCGAGCCGGGGGCGTAGGCCTGCGTGAAACGTCGCCCTTCGCGCGCCAGCCGATCCAGGTGCGGGGTCCGTAGCCCGATGGCACCGTAGGGAGTCGAACTCCCCCACCCATAATCGTCGGCAAGGATAACTACGATATTGGGTTGAGCCGTCGACGCGGCCACGCCGGATCGCCCGGCCAGCAGCGCCAGCACACTGAGGCCTAAAATATAACGAAGAGAAGAGATTTTCATGCCGCTGAATTACAATTTCTTTTTCTGCTTCGCCAAATTTTCTGACCGGCGCGCATTCTTCTGTTCTTTGATAACAGCGAAAGGCCGCGGCGCCACCTCATCAGCGAGCATCGTGGCAACTAACGGATCATGATTCGTCACCCCCCAAGCCTCCAACCGCGCCCGCATCGCGAGGAGCGTAGCTCGATGCGCCGGATCACGCGCGAGGTCATTCATCTCGCCGGGGTCATTGGCCAAATCAACCAGCGATTCGCGCTGCTGCCCGTGGGCGTAGACGCAATACTTGTAACGATCGGTGCGAATCATGCGACCTTCCGTCATCGGCACACTGCCGTTAACGGCCGCTGTTTGCGTCATGTTATTCTGAACCACGACGTCATCGCGCCAACTCGGCACCGCTTCACCCAAGGCGAGCGGTCGCAGGCTTCGACCTGTTAAGTGAGCCGGCTGAACTAAGCCGGTGAAGGCGAACATCGTGGGTAAAATATCGATTCCCGTATTAATAAACTTATCCGAAGTGCGACCGATTTGCTGACCCGGCGCACTGACAATGAACGGCACGCGGGCCGCCTCCTCATAAAATACAGTTTTTTGATTCAGTCCGTGGGCGCCTGCACATTCGCCGTGATCGGCAGTAAAAACGATTAAGGTGTTTCCCTCCAGTCCAGCCGCCTGCAGCGCGTCCAATACCCGGCCGATCTCTGCATCAACTTTTTCGATCAACCGATAATAACCCCAACGCAAAGCTTGCCACATTTCCGGACTGAAGTTGCCGACGGGAAATGCCGGATTCGCATTATAGCCGGCCCGAATCAGCGTCATTGAATCCGGTTCGTTGCGCGGCGGCGCGAGATTTGCCGGTACGGGGGGGCGCTGCGCCACGACCGGAGGCTCGCCGATGGGGCCGTTATTTAACACCTGCCCGCGGGCGAGTTCACAAACGTTGTGCGGATTGAGAAAACTCACCACGAGCAGAAAGGGTTTCGGGTGATTTTTCCCAATAAATTTAACCGCCTGCGTCGCATTATCAGCGTCGATATGGTCCGACTCCAAGAGTTCAAAACCATGCGTCTCGGTGGCAGCTTGATCGTAAGCAAGATGCCACTTACCAAAATAAGCGGTCTGATAGCCGGCCCGACGAAAGTAAGTGCCCATCGTCACGAACTCCGCCGCGTTCAGCGTCGTCGCCGTATTATCTGTGATGCCCGTTTCATGCGGATAGCGGCCCGTAAAAATCGAGTTGCGCGCCGGCATGCATAA
>CAMAVZ010000037.1:0-15019 GCA_945861645.1 Opitutus sp. GAS368
ATGACTTCTTGGCAGCGGCGCTCCATTTCGGGGTTGTCCCGTTGCACGCTGGCAAAATCGAGCTGCTCGTTGCCGGTGCCGCTGGCCATGGAGCTAGCCGCGCCGCCCCCGAGGCCGATGAGCATGGCGGGTCCGCCGAGCACAATCAGTTGGTCGCCGGGGAGAATCGCGCCCTTCTTGACGTGGTTGGCTTTAATATTGCCCAAGCCGCCGGCGAGCATGATCGGTTTGTGGTAGCCGCGAATTTCCGTCGTCGCCGCCGCCGCGCCCGCCTGAGCTGCGGGGACGGCTTGCTCGTAGGTGCGAAAATAGCCGTTGATGGCGGGGCGACCGAATTCGTTATTGAAAGCCGCGCCACCGAGTGGGCCCGCGAGCATGATATCGAGCGCGGAGACGATGCGGCTGGGTTTGCCGTACTCTTTTTCCCACGGTTGGATGGCGCCAGGAATTTTTAGATGGGAAACCGTGAAGCCCACGAGCCCTGCCTTGGGTTTGGCTCCGCGGCCGGTGGCGCCTTCATCGCGAATTTCCCCGCCCGATCCAGTCGCCGCACCGGGGAAGGGGGAGATTGCCGTCGGATGATTATGCGTCTCTACTTTACAGAGCAGATGAATCTCTTCGTCGTGGGCAGCATACTCGTGCGTCTCGGGATCAGGATAAAAACGCCCACCCCGCGAACCCACCAGGACGGCCGCGTTATCCTTATAGGCGGATAAAATTCCCGTGGGGTGCAGCGCGTAGGTATTTTTGATCATCTGGAACAGCGAATGATCCTGCGCTTGACCATCAAGCTCCCACCTAGCGTTAAAAATTTTATGGCGGCAATGTTCCGAGTTGGCCTGGGCGAACATCATCAACTCGATGTCATGCGGATCCCGGCCGAGCTTGGTGAAAGCAGCGACGAGGTAATCAATTTCATCCTCCGCCAACGCGAGCCCCAGCACGGTGTTCGCCGCGACCAGCGCGGAGCGGCCGGCGGCCAGCAGGGGCACACTCGCCATCGCTTGAGGTTGGCCATGACGAAAAAGCGCGGCGCAGGCCGCTAAATCCCCCAAGACGACTTGCGTCATGCGGTCGTGCAAATGAGCGGCGAGGACCTGTTGTTGAGCGGGGGCGAGCAAGCCCAGGGGGAAAGGCGGCACGGCTGCGCCGAGATCAATGACGTAGAGAATGACGCGCTCGATCCGCGCCACCGCGGCGAGGCCACAGATGTGCGCGATATCGGTCGCTTTTGAGGACCACGGGGAAATCGTGCCGGGGCGGGGCGCGACAATTTGGGTCAGGCCGGTGAGCGGGACGGCGGTGCGGCTGGGGCCATAGGTCAGCAGCTTTTCTAGGACGCTCTGTTCCGGAGCGGTGAGGGCAGTCGTCAGATCGACCACATGAACAAACTCCGCGCTGATCGCTTGGACGGGCAGGCCGGCCGCGGCGAGATCCCGTTGCAGTTGTTGGAGGCGAAAAGTTGAGAGGGCTGGTGAGCCGCGAAGGATCAGCATGGTCAGAGAGGCGATGTTCACAAAATCATCGATGCGGTCAAGTGGGGTAAAGCGCAGACTCGTTAATTTGAAAAAACGGGTGGGGTCGTTGCGGGGCGGCCGCTCCTTTGCAGTGTTTTGGCTTTAAACGCCTCTTAGTATAGAGCGCTAGCATTTTAAGCGGTCTGCACGATTATTTACGGAGTGGGCTGGAGTATGCCGGAGAAAGCCGTTGACGATTCTCGCTGGCTCCCCGAAATCTGCGGCCTTGATCCACGATTTCTACCAAGCAGTAAGCGGCGATCAGGGTAGGGCCAGCCAGCGGGCTGACTATCCCCCGGAGAAACTGTGTTTGCGCGCCGCTCAGGCGAGAGCCCATCCTTCTCACCCATGAGCGAATTCATCAGCCACGAATGCGGGATCGCCTTGGTGCGGCTGAAGCAGCCGCTCGCCTATTATCAGGAGAAATATGGCACCCCGCTTTGGGGATTCCAGCAATTGTTTCTCTTGATGGAGAAGCAGCACAACCGCGGTCAAGATGGCGCCGGGGTGGCGTGCGTAAAATTCGATGTGCCCGCGGGCGAGCCGTACATGTTCCGCGAGCGCAATGTGGAGACGAACCCCATCGACAAAATTTTTCAGTCCCTGACGGCGCGTTACACTACGTTGGTCGGGGAGGGAGCGATTCACCCGGAATTTCCGGACACCGCGAAAAAGAATTTTGATTTTTGCGGTGAGCTCTACCTCGGTCACTTGCGCTATGGTACTTCCGGCGGTTATAATTTAAGCGCCTGCCATCCTTTCTTCCGGCGCAGCTCGTGGCCGACGCGCAATCTGATGCTCGCGGGCAATTTTAATCTGACCAACACGGCAGAGCTAAATGATAGCCTGATTGCGATCGGTCAGCATCCCATTTTTGCCACCGATACCCAGGCGATCCTCGAGCGAATCGGTTTTTGTCTCGATGATGAACATGAGCAAATCTACCGCAGTCTGCGCCAAGCCGGCCGGCCCGGCCCAGAGATTTCTCGGCGGATCAATGAGGAAATCGATCCCGCCCGCGTGCTGCGGACGGCTTCGGCTAATTGGGACGGGGGTTACTCGCTCGTCGGCGTACTCGGGAATGGCGATGCTTTCGTCGCGCGCGATCCGTCGGGTATTCGGCCGTGTCATTGGTTTGAAAATGACGAAGTCGTCGCTTTTGCCTCCGAGCGCGCCCCGTTGTGCACCGTGTTTGATCGAGCCGCGGAAGAGGTTCACGAGGTCGAGCCCGGCTGCGCGGTGATCATGAAGCGCAGCGGTACGGTGACCGTCGAGCGGATCAAACCCGCCTTGGCCAAGACGCAGTGTACGTTTGAGCGGATCTATTTTTCCCGCGGGAACGACGCAGATATTTATCGCGAACGCAAAGCGCTGGGCGCGGGTTTAGCTCAGCAAATCTGGGCATCCATCGAGGGCGATCTCGAGCATTCGGTCTTTAGTTTCATTCCCAATACGGCGGAGGTGGCCTTCTTTGGGTTGATGAGCGAATTGCGCTGCCGCCGGCGCGCCGAAGTTAAGCAAATTTTGTTGGAAGCGGCGCGAACGGGAAAAGTGACCGAGGCGCTCGTGGATGATCTCATTCTCAAGAACTGGCCACGCGGCGAAAAGCTGGTGACGAAGGACGTCAAGCTGCGCACCTTTATCAGTCAGGAAAAGTCGCGCAATAATCTCGCTTCGCTCGTTTACGATGTAACCTACGGGGTTGTGCAGCCACAGGATAATTTGGTCTGCGTGGATGACTCCATTGTGCGTGGGACCACGCTCGGCCGCTCTATCTTGCGCATTCTGAAGCGGCTGCAGCCCAAGAAAATCATCATCGTCTCCACCGCGCCGCAGATTCGCTATCCTGATTGTTACGGCATTGATATGTCGGAAATCGGCAAATTCGTCGCCTTTGAAGCGGCGATCACGCTGCTGAAAGAACGTGGTCAAGCTGGCTTGCTAGCCGATGTTTATCAGCTCTGTCGGGACGAGTTGGCTAAAAAATCACCCGAGTCCATCAACCATGTGTGCAAGATCTACGAGCCGTTCACGGCGGAGGAGATTTCGGCCAAGATTACGGAGTTGGTGTCGCCGCCGCCGAACGGTTGGGGCGGGAAGATTGAAATCATTTTTCAATCGGTCGAAAATTTACACGCGGCGCTGCCGAATCATAATGGCGATTGGTACTTCACTGGCAAATACCCCACGCCCGGCGGTTATCGCGTGGTGAATCAAGCTTACGTAAACTATTTCGAGAAAAACGAGGGGCGCAGTTATTGATCAAGCCGACTGATCATGGACCTGCTGCTCGGGTCCAGCTCGCCGCCATTACTGATAAAATACCATGGCTTTAAGTTACGAATCTTCGGGTGTGCGTTACGATCAATTGGATGCGTTCAAGCGCGCGTGTCAGGTCGCGGCGCGTACCACCGCCAGTGAATTAAAAGCGCACGGCTACGCGGAGCCGGCGACCACGCGGGGCGAGAGCGCTTATCTTATCGAGGGAGCCGATCACTACTTGGCGCACGTCGAGGAAGGTCTTGGCACCAAAAATCTCGTGGCCGATGTGGTCTACGCTGAGACGGGGAAATGTTTTTATCAGGAAATCGCCATCGATACAGTGGCGACGATCGTCAATGATCTCGTGACCTGCGGCGCTCGGCCAATCTCGGTGGCCATGCATGCGGCGGTGGGCGACTCCGGTTGGTTTTCTGACGCGGTGCGGATGCAGGCGTTGGTGGCGGGTTGGGCCGAGGGCTGTCGCCGGGCCGGCGCGGTTTGGGGCGGGGGCGAAACGCCAACGCTCAAGAGCATGATTAATCCCGCGGCCATCGTGCTCGCCGGATCCGCGGTCGGGAAAATTGCACCCAAATCTCGGCGCATCACGGGCGAGGTCGCCGACGGCGACGCGATTATCTTTCTCGCTTCCACCGGCGTGCAGACGAATGGGCTAAGCTTGTGCCGATTGATTGCAGATAAATTACCGCAAGGTTATCAAACCCCGATCGGCCACGGCGACGAGCGCACTTACGGTGAGGCGTTGTTGGCGGCTTCGGCGATCTACGTAGATTTTGTCGTTCAGTGTCAGCAAGCCGACGTGAAGCTTAACTATGTGGCCCATGTCACCGGCCACGGTTGGCGCAAATTGATGCGCCTGGAGGAGCCGTTCGTTTATGAGATCACGACCCCGCGGGCGATTCCCGCGCTATTTCAATTTTTGATGGAGGCGGGTCCGATCACGCTGCGGGAAGCCTACGCGACATTTAACATGGGCGTTGGATTTGCGGCTTACGTCGCGCCGGCGTCCGTCGCCGCCACACTCGCGGCCGCGAAGGCGGCCGGGCATGAAGCTTGGGTCGCGGGCCACGTGAAAAAAGCCGGCGGCCGCAAAGCCGTGACGATTCCCTCCCTCGGCCTCGCCTACGAAGCCGATACCCTGCAAGTCCGATAACAGCGGGCAGTCCCAAGGTTTGAGGCGGCACCGTTGTTGATTACTATCAACTCGGTGTTCGTCCTCAGTTCTCGCCACTGGGCGAAATAGAGGCGGCACAGAGGCAAAAGGTCAGAGGTGAGAGGCTAGAGGCGGGAAAATTTTAAGGTTTAAGTTTTAAGTTCGGAATTTCCCTTTCGCGTCACTTCGCGCCCTTCGCGGGCAAAATGCCTTGGTCAATTTTTGTGTTTCTCGGTTTTTGCGCCTTTTGTGCTTTTTGTGGCGGATCGGAGTCGAGGTGCTCCGAGCTTAGGCTTAAAATTAGGCTCCATCACCGCACTGGGCGGGTGGGCTTACGGGCGGCGGGTCCAGCCGCCGCGGGATAGACCACCGGGTTTACGGGGCGCAGGGGCGGAGTGACCGCTGGGCTGCTCGGGCTGGCCTGGTTGTATGTAAGTGTGTGCTTGGCCAGAGCGGGGCTGGGCCGCGGGGGCGGTGTGCGGACGGGGCGCGGGTGCCGCGTGCGGGGCGGCAGGGGCGGGCCGGGGGGCGTGCGCAGGGGCGGGGCGGGGGGCATGGGCCGGCCGCGGGCCGGAGCTGGCTGGGTGTCCATAGCTCGGACGCTGACCGTAAGCCGGCCGTTGGCCGTGAGCTGGGGCAGCGCCTTGATAACCCATCGCGGGGCGCGGTGGCGGGGCGTTATAATTGAAACCTTCCAGTTTTAATTGCGGTACTTTTTGCCCGATGAAGCGCTCGATGTCCCGAATTTCGCCCGCCTGTTCCGGTGTGGTGAGCGTGTAGGCCTCGCCGACAGCTTGCGCCCGACCGGTGCGGCCGATGCGGTGAACATAGTCTTCGGGATTTGCGGGGATGTCGTAGTTAATGACGTGGGAGACGCCGGCCACATCGATGCCGCGAGCGGCAATATCGGTAGCGACCATCACTTCATATTTGCCGGATTTAAAGCCCTCGAGGGCTTCCACGCGCTGCGATTGCGAGCGGTTGGCGTGCAAAACGGCGACCGAGTGGTTGGCCGCTTTTAGTTTGCGCGCGATTTTATCCGCGCCGTGTTTCGTGCGGGAGAAGACCAAGCAGCTGTGGAAATCAGTTTTCTCGAGGAGCGCGACGAGGAGTTCGAATTTGAGCGCGGTACCTACGGGATAAAAGGCGTGGGTGACGGATTTGTTAACGGTGCGGGCGACGCCGATCTCGATCCGGGCCGGATTGCGCAGCGCGAAAGCGGCGATGGCATTGATCTCGGGCGGAATAGTGGCGGAGAAAAACAGCGTCTGGCGCTCGCGCGGACAGAGGCCGATAATTTTCTTCACATCCTTGATGAAGCCCATGTCGAGCATGCGATCCACCTCGTCGAGGATGAGAATCTGCAGTCCATCGAGGCGTAAAGTGCGTTCGTTAAGGAAATCCATCAAGCGGCCCGGTGTCGCGATCACGATGTCGGTGCCCGCTTGGATTTCGCTGCGTTGCCGGCCATAGCCGACGCCGCCGTGCACAACGGTGGCGCGAATATCGGTGAAGCGGCCAAAGTCGCGGAAGGCGGTCTCCACTTGGGCGGCCAATTCCCGCGTGGGCTCAAGGACTAGCACGCGTGGCCCGCGGGCCTCGTGTTTGCCGAGGCGGGCGAGGACGGGCAGCGCGAAGGCCGCAGTCTTGCCGGTGCCGGTCTGGGCCGAGCCAATGAGGTCACCGCCGCCCAGCACGACCGGAATAGCGCGGAGCTGAATGGGCGTCGGATCGACGTAGCCCATGGCTTTGACCCCGTTGACGAGAGTGGGCGGTAGCCCGAGCTTGGAAAATGGCATAGCGGGTCATTACCCAGACAATTTTCCGGTAAGGCGAGGTTAAAGCCGCCCGCCCCGGTGATCCCACTCAGGGTCCGCCGCCAAGACCCCGCGGCGCACTCGGTTTGTAATATAATGTGTTACAAACCGAGCGAATCGGGCTGAGTGAAGGTATTATTAGGTGAGTCGAGCTTAGGTGAGGTGAGTCGAGGTAGATTGAGTTGAGATGAGTGGAGTGGAGTGGAGTTCAGTCGAGATGAGATGGGATGAGTTGAGTTCGAGGGCGGCGGGCGGGAGGTTTTTAGGATAATGCTCGGGGGTGGAGGAATAAGCTCCATATTTTCCCAGACCGCTGCACCCTGCGGGTATGGAAAAACGTCCGTTCAGTGAGCTCGGCATTTCGCCGGAAATTTTAAAGGCAGTCGACAAGATGGGTTTCGAGGAAGCCTCGCCCATTCAGACCGCCGTCATTCCGTTTGCCCTCGCTGGGCGGGACGTCGTGGGTCAGTCCGCGACCGGCTCCGGTAAGACCGCCGCTTTTGCGATTCCCGCGATCGAGAAAGTCGATCCCCGGTTGCGCAAAGTGCAGGTCCTCGTGCTCTGCCCTACGCGGGAGCTGGCCGTGCAAGTTTCCGAAGAGTTTGGCAAATTGGCTTTCTTTAAGAAAGGCGTGATGGAGGTGCCAATCTACGGCGGGCAAAGTTATGAGCGCCAATTCCGCGCCCTCGCGGCGGGCGCGCAGGTGGTCATCGGCACGCCGGGGCGGGTGATGGATCACATGGAGCGGGGAACGCTGCAGTTGGATGCCCTCAAGGTGATCATTCTCGATGAGGCGGATCGTATGCTTGATATGGGTTTCCGCGACGACATTGAGCACATTTTAAAATCCGTCCCAGCGCAGCGCCAGTGTTTATTCTTCTCGGCGACGATGCCGCGCATGATTCAAGAATTGATCAAGCGCTACACGCGGGAGCCGGAGTGGATTCGCATTGAGTCGCTCGCGCAAAATGCCCCGCAGGTGGAACAGATTTATTTTGAAGTCGATCGGCGTTCCAAGATTGAGCTGCTGACGCGCCTCATTGATTTGCACGATTTCCGCTTCGGCATCGTTTTCTGTAGCACCAAGATCATGGTTGATGAACTGGATGATCATTTGCACGCGCGGGGTTATTCGACGGACCGTTTGCACGGTGATATCACGCAAGCCACGCGCACGCGCGTGATGGATAAATTTCGGCGCCGCGGGTTTGAGTTTCTCATCGCGACGGATGTCGCGGCGCGCGGCCTCGATGTCGACGATCTCGAGGTGGTTTTTAATTTTGATTTACCGAATGACGCGGAAGATTACACGCACCGGATTGGCCGCACCGGCCGCGCGGGCAAGAAGGGCATGGCCTTCACGTTTGTGGCGGGGCGCGAGCTCTACAAAATGCAGAATATGATCCATTATGGTCGGATCAAAATCCGCCGGGAGCGGGTGCCATCGCTGGACGAAGTGGAAGAGGCCAAGGGCAATGTATTTTTCGAGAAGTTGAAGGCGACGTTGGATGCCAAGAAATTCCGTTCGCACGATCAGATGATTGATCGGCTGTTGGAGCAGGGTTACACGAGTACGGATATTGCCTCCGCGTTGATCCATTTGACGCAAGGTGATGCCGCTGAACCAGTGAAGCCACCGACGAAGCCCAAAGCCGAGCGCGTGGCGGCCAACGAAAATTATAGCCCCGCGCCGGCGGCCCCTGCCGCTCCGGTCGTTCGCCGCGCCCCCCCGCCGTCCGCGGCCCTCGTCGGCAGGGTCGAGCGGAAGCCGCTGCCGCCGGCGCCGAAGTCTGGCGATAAATTTGCGGCCCAGAAGCGTACGTATGAGCGCAAAGCGCGCACGGGCCACGAACCCGGTTTCACGCCGGTCGCCTTTAATATTGGGCGACAGCATTTGGTGACGCCGGCGGATCTCGTGGGTAAAATCGCGGGAGTCACGCGTTTGCCGGCGAGCATTGTGGGCGCGATCGATATTCACGAAGACCATACCCACATTGATGTGGCCGATGAGCACGTGGCCGCCGTGGTGGCCAAGCTCGCGGGGATTCGGGTGAAAAACCAATCGCTGAAAGTGACCGTGGTGCCGTCGGGTGCCGCGTAAGTAGCCGGGGTCGGGCTGAAACTCAGCGCCAACCGCGCGCCGCGGCCGCGGGTTGGCGCGCTACTTGACAGGGCTAGGAGGGGCTGCTTATTTTTCTGGTCTTGTCGTCTATGGAAGTCGTGCTCGATCAACCGGTGCTCGTCTTGAACCGCCTGTGGCAGGCGGTGAATATTATTGGCGCGCGCCGCGCCTTTGCCCTGCTGGCCCGCGAGCACGCGCAAGTGGTGCATCAAACCGAGGAGGCCTTTCAGACTTACTCGCTCTTGGATTGGATTGATTTCTCCGCCTTTAATCCGCCGATCGAGGCGCTGGAAACGGTGCGAACGATCAATCGTAATATTCGGCTGCCGCGGGTGATTTTACTGACTTATTTTGATAAATTACCGTGCAAAGAATTAAAGCTGACGCGCAGTAATGTTTTTGAGCGGGACAGCGATAAATGCCAATATTGCGGCCACGCCTTCGAGCGGGAGTTGCTCAATTTAGATCATGTGATTCCCCGGCATTACGGCGGCAAGACGACGTGGGACAATATCGTGTGCTCCTGCATCAAGTGCAATTCGCGCAAAGCCAACCGCCTGCCGCACGAAGCCCACATGCGCCTGATTAGAAAACCGGTGCGGCCAAAATGGCGGCCGATTATTTCTTTGGTCATCGGCAATCACCGCCACGAAAAATGGAAGGATTTTCTCGACGTCGCTTACTGGAACGTAGAGCTGGAGGAATAAGTTCCGCGGGCTGGTCGCGGCGGACGCGCTCAACTAGGCCGGCAGCAACGGCAAGGTGAGTCGCATGGTGGTACCCTGCGGTCCGGTGGCCGCCAAAGTGAGTTCGCCTTGGTGGTCCTTCATGATGCGCTGCGCAATCGCGAGGCCGAGGCCGGTGCCATCGGCGCGCCCTGAGAGAAATGATTCAAAAATTCGCGGTTGAATGGCGGCGGGGATGCCGCTGCCAGTGTCAGTAAGCTCGAGTTGCAATCGCGGGCCCGCCACCGAATGGCGAAGGGTGAGGTGGCCACCTTGGGGCATCGCTTGCACGGCATTGAGCACGAGATTGAGCAACACCTGCTGCAACTGCCCTTTGTTGCCGTTGAGGTATAAGGCCCGCTCCGGGTTCGTGTAATGCCATTGCACATTGGCCTGCGCGAGTTTGGCGCGGAGGAGTACGAGGGTGTCATCAAGAATTTCGCTGAGCGCCCAGCGGGCGTGCAGGGCCGAGGAGACGCGGCCGAAGGAAAGCACGCGCGTGACGATAGTTTCGAGCTGAGCGATTTTATCCGTGATCACCTCGAGGTCGCGGCGGCGGGGATCGGCGGGGTTGAAATCAAGACCGAGGGTGCCGTGGAGCAATTTAATCACGGTGAGGGGATTGCGGATCTCGTGGGCAATTTCAGCGGCGAGCAGGCCGAGCGTGGTCAGGGTTTCATTTTTTCGGAGCACTTCCTCCGTGTGAAATATCCGCGCATAGAGGCGGGCGTTTTGTAGAGCGACGGCGGCGAAACTGGCGAGGGCGGTCGCGAGGCGCTTTTCGTCGTCATTAAAACGATGAGCTTGATCGTAGAAAATAGTGAGCACGCCGGTGGGTAAACCATCCAGCATGAGGGGGGCAGCTAAGGCGGAGCACAGGGTGCGATCGCGGGGGAGATCGCCGGCTTCGCTGTAACCAGGGCCATCGATATTTTGAAATTCCATGACCTTGCCGGAGCGAATGACGGCGGCGAGTAATGCAAGATCAACGGATACGGTGGCGGGGGGCAGCGTGAGGCGCGCGGCGGCCAAATCGCCCGTGGCTGTCCACGCATGCAGGCGCAGTTCGCGGCGCGTGGGATCGTAGTCGTGCAACAGGCAGAGGCGGGCGTTGAAAAGCGAGCGACCGCTTTGGGTGAGGGTCGCGAGGAGTTCTTCGGGGGCGAGTTGGGTGACGAGCGAGTGCCCCAATTCTACGAGGGTGGTGAGCTGCGTGGCATTGGACCGCAACCGCTCCAATTGCCACAGGCGGTGGAGCACGGCGCCGGCCTCATCAGCAAAACGCTGGAGGCGAGCGAGCGCGGACTCATCGAAAGCGCCGCGACGATCAGCATCGAGATTGATGACGCCGATGGTTCGACCTTTGGCGATTAAGGGCGCCGCCATCTCGCAGCGCACGCCGGGCCGCGCGGCGATGTAACGAATTTCGGCGGCTACATCGGGGACGAGTAGGGGTTTAGCGTGGAGAGCAACCCAGCCCGTAATGCCTTGGCCGGGGCGGAGCGCAAATTTGCCGGCGTCGGCCGGCAGACCTTGTTGCACACTAATTTCCAGCTGACCACTCTCCGCGCTGAGCAAAGCCAACGAGCCGCTGTCAGCCGGAAAGGCCTCCATGATGATTGCCAAAATGTCGCGTTGCGCGGTGGTCGCTGCCGTGGCGCGGACGGCGAGCGAGGCGAGGCGATAAAGCACGGCCGCATCGGCGGCCATCATGGCTTGGGTCGTGGACGCCGAGCTCATCAGTCAGCTTGCTCCGGGACTGCGGTACGCAGCAGTCCGGTCTGTTTGTTAAAAATAGTTAAGCCCGATACCATGCTAAAAAACTAGGAGAAGGAGGCCGTGATTCGCAACCCGCGATCTTCCGCTGACCGTCAGGGCTAGGCGACCGGTAGCGGCGTGATGATCGCGCGGAGAGTGTCGCAGAGGGCGTGCAGGCGGGCCGTATCGACGGTCGGGCTGGGTTGGTCGGGCTCAATGTAGAACGTATCAATCGCGACGCTCCGCTCCGTGCTGATGCGGGCAAACGTGGTGTCGTAACCATGGTCCGAGATGGCTTTGACGAGCTGGTAGAGCAGACCAATTTGATCGTGCGCTTGAATTTCCACGATGATGCGGTTGAGCGAGAGCTCATGGTAGACCTCGACGGTGGGGGGGAAGCTTGCGGGGATGGCTTGGGTGGGCGCGAGATAGCGAGTAGCATCGGCAAATTTTTTGGCTTGGGTCGCGATCGCCGGCAGCAGATCGCGATTATTCATCAACGCGGCCTCCACGGTGGCCGCGAAGGTCTCCATCGCTGGTTGGCTTTGGACGAGGCCGCGCCCCGGTTCGACAATATGAAACGTATCGATCGCGATGTGGTCGGAGCGCGTCGTGATGCGGGCAGAGAGAATACTGAGGCCCGCGACGCTGAAGGCGCCGGCTAATTTATAAAACAGCCCCGCCCGATCCCAAGTCACGACGTGGACCGTGGTGTAACTGCGATTAATATCATCCTGCCATTCGATGATGGGTCGCAATGCCCCGACCGATTCAGCGGCCGCAATGGACTGGAGCAGTCGATGCACCATCTGGAGGTGCAAAGTGATTTCTGGCGCTTCGGTCTGGGTGAAATAGCGCTCCGGCAATAAATTAAAATGGGCGGTGATTTCATCCGGGCTGATGCCGGGAATCGTCTGGGCGATGAGGCTTTGCCGGGTCATTTCCTTCAGCTCCCGCAGTCGGAGTTCGACGGTGTCGCCGAGCGTGAGACGCTCAAGGGTGCGATCAAATAGCGTGCGGTGCAGCGAATCTTTGTAGCCATTCCAGAGGCTCGCCGAAGTCCCATTAGCATCGCAGAATGTGTGCACGAAGAGATAGCGCAACCGATCGGGGTCGCCGATAATTTCAGCAAAGGCCGTTGCCGTTTGGGGATCATCGAGATCGTGCTTCTGCCAGAAGCGTGCCATCACGAGGTGATTTTTAATGATAAAATTCACGACCGCTTGGCTGCCGGCATCAATTTGGAAACGCCTTAAAACATCGGCCGCGATGACGACCCCGCTTTCGGCGTGGCCCTGAATACCCTGGCCCTTGCCGATATCGTGGAGGAGCAGAATGAGATAAAGGAGGCTGGGTTGAGCGGTCTGGTGGAGTTCGTCGCGGTATTTTTCGGCGCTTGGACCCGTGGGGGTGAAAAGATTATCGAGCTCGCGAATGGCGCTGAGGGTATGAATATCAGCGGTGTAGCGGTGATAATATTCGTGTTGGACCAGGCAGGTCAGCGGTTTGAACTCGGGGAGGAAGCGACTGAGCACGCCCAGTTCGTGCATCAAGGCGAGGGCGGGATAGACGCGGCCGCTTGCTTCCAGCAGGGTGCGGAAGCTCAGATTGGCCTCGGGTGACGCGATAATTTTTTTGGTAATTAATTTCAGTGAACCGCGAATCAGCGCGGCTAAGTCGACCTCTGGGGTGCACTCGAGTTGTTGGCAGTGGCGGAAGACGCGAATGAGGCGGACGGGATCATCTTGGAAGATCGTGGGGCTTTCCGCGGCGAGTTCGCGGCCGCGGACAATAAAGCCATCGAGGCGCTTCGTGCGTTCGGAGCGGCGCGCAAGGAGCAGATTTTTCAAGGAGCCAACGAAGCCGGGCCGAGCCGCAATAGTCAGGGCGAGGCGCTGTTCGATGATTTTCGAGATCCGGTAGATGATTTGGGCGTGGCCATAATAATCCTGCATGAAGGCCTCGACCCGATCCAACATGGCGGGTTGGGCGTAGCCGAGGTTAGCGGCGAGGCGCGGTTGAATTTCCAAATTGAGTACATCGGTGGGATGTTTGCTCATGTAATGCAGTTCATTGCGGACGCGGAGCAGGAAATTGTAAGCGCGGGTGAAGTCGCGCAATTCACCCGCTTGGAGGTAACGCTGGTCGACGAGTTCATCGAGTCGGGTGACGCCGAGACGCACGCGTGCCATCCAGAGGGCATTCTGATAATCGCGGAGCGCGCCGACGCCATTTTTAAGATCAGGCTCCTGCATGAAAACCGTGTCGCCGTGTTGCAGGCGGCGGCTGCCTTGATCCGTGAGGCGGGCGGCGATGTAGCCTTTGGGGTTTTCCGTCAGGTAATGTTGGCGGTAGGTGGTCGCAAAATTTTCGTAAAGTGATTCCGAGCCCGCGATCAGCCGCGCTTCGAGCAAGGAAGTTTTGGTGCGAATGTCGCGGCCAGCTTCGGCGAAGACCTCGGTGAGCGTGCGGGTGGAGTGGCCGATTTTTAGGCGCAGGTCCCAGAGCGGATAAAGAATTTCGTTGGAGAGATGCTCTTGAAATTTTACGAGGTCCTTGGCTTTCGCCGTGCTCGGGTAGAGGAACATCACATCGATATCACTCAGGGGATTGAGTTCGCTGCGGCCATAACCGCCCAGGCCGATTAAGCAGACGGGGGTGGGGGGCTCGCCGCGTTGCTGCCGCCACGATTCCAAGCCGTAGGCAAATAGGGGTTGGAGGAGTCGGTCGACCTTAGTGGCGATCGCCGCGACAATTTTTTGGCCCGGCTCGCCCGCTTGGTGTTTGGCCTGAATCCGTTCACCTTCCGTTTTGAGATAGGCCTGACAAGCGGCCAGCCGTTCTGCGGCGGTGCTGGCGTTGGTAAACGCGGGTAGATGACGAGAAGAAGGAGAAGGGCGGCCGGCCATGGGAAGGCCTACATGTACCGAGCAACGAGCGAGGGGGAAGCTGGAAATACTGGAGGTAAACAGTTCTTGCCGCCGCGCGGGCGATGGAAAACCTGCAGGCATGATTGGCGGCATAGATCACCTTAACATTGTCGTGGCAGATTTGCCTCGCTCGCTGGCGTTTTATGGTGGGCTCTTCGGCTTTGTGCAGACGAAAGAGGCTTACCTAGAAGGCCCTTGGATTGATCAGATTGTGGGTCTCACCGGAGTGAAGGCTCACGCCGTGTTTATCGTTTCGCCGGGCGGTGAGCCGCGGATTGAGCTTTTGCAATATCTCGCCCCCGCGGGTTTGGCGCTGGCAGAAAATTCTCGCGCGAATACGCGAGGGCTCCGGCATTTTGCCCTGCGCATTTCTAATCTCACGGCCCTCGTCGCTCGCCTCCGGGCGGCTGGGGTGGAGGTCTGGGGTGAGCCCACCGACGTCCCGAGAGGCGTGGTGGCTTTCGATCAAGGCATCAGCAATAAGCGGTTGGTTTACTGCCTCGATCCCGATGGGGTCATTGTCGAGTTAGCGGAGTACCAGTAAGCTCAATCATGATAGGCAAGAGTGAGGGCTAAAAATTGGCTCTAGAATAATCTCATTGACGGGTAAATCGGGAGTCGAATACTCCTCCTCTCTCGCGGGAGTAGCTCAGTTGGTAGAGCACCACCTTGCCAAGGTGGACGTCGAGAGTTCGAGTCTCTTCTCCCGCTCCATTT
>CAMAVZ010000038.1:0-15000 GCA_945861645.1 Opitutus sp. GAS368
CGGACCTGGCGAGCGGATGCACTGGCCGGGACCGTCGTAAATAATTTTATGATCCTCCCGCGGAGCACTAACTAATTACCCATTTTTTCGCCATGAAACCTATTTTTTCTCTGGTTCTTTTGTTAACGCTTACGGCGCTCAGCGCGCGGGCCGGATCGGCCTTATCCGGCCCGGCACCTTCGACGGCGCCGGTGTTGAATGAGCAACAACGGCAAGCCGACTATGTTCGCCGCATCGATGAAGTGATCGATTTCGCCACCGGCGGCGCTAAATTTAAGACGAATGATCCGGCCAAATTTGAACTGGTCACCATCGCGGCCAAGTTAGTGCGCGGCCAAGATTACGAGCACTGTTCTCAGCGCGTCATCGAGCTGATGAGCAAGCCCGGCACGGGGCCTTTTTGGATGTTTCCGACCGTGTCGACCGCCTTTTTAGGTCGCGGCCGATTGTCGCCCGCCGCCTTGGCTTCCATCCGCGAGGCGTGGCGGACGACTCGGCAACTGCGCGGCGATACGGAGAATCATTGGATGATGTACTACGCGTCGCTTTACCTCATGTCCGAGCTGTATCCCAACGATCCGGCGGAATCATGGTACACGGGAAAGTCCTCGGCGGAAAATCTAGCCGAGGCGCGCGCCTATCTCATTTACTGGACGGATCTCTCGACGAGTATGGGGCAGGGAGAATTCAATCCAACCGAGTACCTTGCTGAATACGCGATCCCGTTACTTTTTCTGGCCAATTGGGCACAGGACCCCGCAATTAAAGAGCGCGGGCGGCTGATGCTCGATTGGCTTTTTGCTGAATTGGCGGCCAATACATTGAACGGCGTGTTGCGTGGACCTAATTCGCGTACCACGGAAGGGCCGGTGGCCGAACGATGGAACTCTCAGGCCTCCGACTTTAGTTGGATGCTTTTCGGCAACACGCCACCGACGGCCGGTTACGGTGGCTGGTCTCTTTATTTCGCGCCATTGGCAAAAAATTACAAGCTGCCCGAGGTCATCTACCGCATCGCGACCGATCGGTCAGCGGACTACCTGCAGCGGGATCGGGCGCGCACGCGCCGGCGTTGGCGTTACAGCGACGAGCTTTCTCCGCTGGTCTATAAAACGAATTATTTACGGACCGATTACGCCGTGGGCTCCACGCGCGGTGGGATGATTGATCCGATTCAGGCGCACGTATGGGACGTTACGTGGGCTGAAGCGGATCCGCGTAAAAAACATAACACGATGTTCTCGATGCATCCGCATTCTTCCATGGACGCGATGCAATCGTCGTTCACCTGTTATCCTGAACCGATGATTAAGGCGGTTACGAGGGAAGGTAAACCCACGTATGATTCGCCGGATAAGATTCTCGGCAGTTCGCCCTACGAGCAAGTGTTTCAAGATCTCGATACGGTTGTGGCGCTCTATGACATTCCGGCCGGGGAACGCTTTCCGCACATCAACGGATTTTTCTCCAAAGATTTGGTTAAGGTGACGGAGAGTCCCTCCGGCTGGATCTTTGCTCAGGGTGGGCGGACCTATCTCGCGTACCGTCCTCTCGCGGGCTACACGTGGACTAAGTACAGCCACTTTGCGGGTGGCTGGGCCAAGGTCGGGCTCAATCTCGGCGGACGAATTCTCACTAGTCCGCACTTAAAAAATGGCACGATCGTGCAAGCGGCGAGTGTCAGTGAATTCCCCAGCTTCGCGGCTTTTCAGGCGGCGATTAATGGGCTCCCGCTGCAATTCTCTCTCGAGCCGGTGCCGACCGTGAATTTCACCACCCTGCGGGGAAAAAAGGTGACCTGCACCTACGGGCAAACGCCGACGGTCGACGGCAGCCCATTGGATTATTCAAAGTGGAAATTATTTGAGGGCCCGTACCTTAATTCTGAAGTGGGCAGCCGGCGCCTCACCATTACTCACGGTCAATTGGAGCGCGTGCTGGATTTAAATGCGCTGACCGCCACCGACCGCGTGCGGACCCCATGAGTAATCGCGCGCGCCTCAGTGGTGGGTTAACGCTCTCGCTCGGCGCGCTGCTGTTTAGTTTGCCGCTGAGTCAGCTAGTCGCGGAGGCGCCGCCGTGGGCTGATTCAGCCCGAGCTGGTCACGCGATGCTGACGCGGCTCTGTGATGATTTCGGTGGGCGGCTCACGGGCAGCGTCGCCAATGAAAGGGCGCTGACGCAACTAGCCGCTGAGCTCCGGGCCTTGGGGCTGCAGCCGGAGCGAGTGCCGTTCTCGATGCCGGGGTGGGAGCGGGGCGCGGATCACGTTGAGCTGTTGGCGCCCCTGAGCCGACCGTTACGCGTGGCGGCGCTTGCCTATACGTCAGCGCACGCTCCCTTTGAAGCTGAGGTGGTTGATATCGGCGCGGGCGGGGTGGCTGATTATCCGGCGGACGTGACCGGAAAAATTGCGCTCTTAGATCCCGCCTGTACGCTCACGGCTCGAGAATTTTCACAGCTGGCCTTCCAGCGGGGCGCGCGGGGTATCTTGCATATTAATCGTGAAGGCGGCGGCCAGTTGCTGGCCCGGACGGGGAGCTTCATCGGCGAACCCTTAGTGCTGCCGGTGTATTCTCTGGCGCAGGAAGAGGGACGGTGGCTGCAGCGTTTAATGAAGCGGGGCCAGACGGTGCGCGTGCGGGTGGCGACAAAATCGCAGTGTCGCGTCGTGACCACCGCAAATTTAGTGGTGCGCTTACCGGGTCGATCGCCAGCTCGCCTGATTGTGGGCGCGCATTTTGACAGCTGGGATCTCGGGCAGGGCGCACTCGATAATGGGATTGGTCTCGCCCAATTATTTGCGCTGGCCCATGCCCTCCGCGGCCGTGAGCTCGCGCACTCGGTTGAGCTGATTTGGTTCAATGGTGAGGAGGAAGGCCTGTGGGGTTCGCGTCAGGCGGCGGCGCAATTAGGCGCCGATCCCATCATCGCCATGATCAATCTCGACATGGTCGGGGTGCCGATCGCCGTGAATGCCCTTGGGGATGACACCCTCGTGCCGGCGCTGCAGGCGTGGGCGCAAACGCGCGGCTCGGCCGCGCTTCCGCGAGGCGTGGAGAATATTAATTGGTTTGGTAGTGACCACACCCCTTACCAATTAGCTGGCGTGCGGGCGCTCACTTTTAATGGGCCGATTCCGCGCGAGTCGGTGCGCTTTTATCACGATTTTGCGGACACGATCGATAAATTGCCGGCGCAAATTATTGTTGATTCGACGGCGGTGATTGGGGACCTCGTGTTGACGTTGGCGAATAGCTCGACGTTGACCGCCGCGCGGCGGACGCCGACTGAGACCGAGAAATTATTTACTACCTTTGGGCTGGAGCGGCGCATGCAAGCGATCGGTTATTGGCCGTTTCCCGCTTCGCCCTGACCATGGCTTTACTTAACCGCGAAGTTAAATTCGACTCCCCTCCGCTAGCAGATTTTAACTGCATCCCCGTTTGACTTAACCCCCGCTCGCCCGCCCCACCTTAACCTGCGTTTTATGCATATTCTTGGACTCCACCTGGTCGACGCCCTCATTATAGTCGCTTACGTTATTGCCGTCTTAGCCATTGGGAAAATTTTATCTCATGGGATGAAAGGCGAAAAAGATTTTTTTCTTGGCGGCCGTTCTTTGGGGAAATGGTTTCAGTTCTTTCTGAGCTTCGGGACCATGACGGATCCAGGGCAAGCGACGACGACCGCAAGTTCGGTTTATCGCCAAGGCGCTGGGGGGGCTTGGCTGGCCCTCATCACGTTATTTTTAACCCCTTATTATTGGTTCACCACGGTGTGGTTTCGGCGCGTCCGATTGACAACCATGGCAGATTTATTTGAAGACCGCTTCGGCCGGCGCTTTCTCGCCACCTTATATGCGGTGACGACCATCATGATGGTAATCGTGGCAATTGCGGGAGGCAACGTAACGGCCCTCAAGACATTACAGCCGTTGATGGTCAAAGAGCCTGCGATTTACTCCGTCGCCGAAAAACAAATGGTGACTGAGTATTACGAATTCATCGCCCTGCGTAAGGAGCGCGCCATCGCCCCGCTCGCCGATGCGGCGGTCGCGCGTTATGATCTGCTCAAAGATGCTTACGCTCGGGGTGCCTTGCAGCCCCATGTGACGTACCTCCATCCGGTGACTTTTTACTTGGTCTCTTCCGTCCTCGTCGCCGTGTTTGTCATGCTCGGAGGCCTGAAAGCGTCCGCCGTCGTCGATGGGCTTCAGGCTATTCTCGTGATTATTATTTCGGTGGTTTTGATTCCTTTTGGTCTAGCGGAAATCGGCGGCTTAGCTGGGCTCCACGCCAAAGTGCCCGCGGTCATGTTCAATTTATTTGGGGGTGGGGGCGCCAGTGAATACACGTGGTATTCCATCGCCGCCTTGTTGTTGGTGCAGTTTCTCGGTATTGTGGCGTCGACGGCGAACATGACGATCGCTGGTTCGGCTAAAAGCGAATTGGCCGCGCGCATCGGGGCGGTGACGGGGGGCTTTAGTAAGCGCTTTGTGACCATTGCTTGGGCTTTCTGTGGTTTGATTGCCCTAGCGCTTTTTGGGGGCAATTTATCCGACCCAGATCAAGTTTGGGGGTTGTTGACGCGGGCCCTGCTGCCCGTCGGCTTGATTGGCGTCATGATCATCGGGATTCTGGGGGGCAAACTCGCGTTGCTCGGCGCTCAATCGGTAGTTCTGGCCGGCCTCGCGGTGAAGAATTTATATGAACCAATGCTGCCCGGTAGATCGGAGCGTCACTATATGGTGGTGGCCCGCTTGACCGTGCCGCTGGTGCTCGCGTGTGGGATCGGCGTAGGGCTCTATCTCAATAGCGTTATCGCTTTGTTAAAGTTTTCGATCGTCCTCCTCGTGATTTGGGGCGTGCCCATCACCTTGATTTTTCTTTGGCGACGTTTGACCGAAACAGCCGTACGCGTACAAGTCCTCGCGACGGTTATGTTTGTTGCCGTGATCCCGTGGACGGTTCCCGCCATTCCGGCACTAGCGCAATCGGCTACCTTGACCCAACTGACGCGCGAGCAGGTGATCACTGTGCATGGAGCTGGTGATCCAGCGCTGACCTCGCACCGCATCGAGCCCGTTTCGATCTATTTTGAAGAAGGGGTTGTGCGCAGCAACCCGCAGGACTGGCAGTCGCCCAAAACGGGGAAGGGATTATTCCGCATCGAAGTCTACTTGCTCGCCGTACTCGGCTTCGATGTAGCCGGTTTCAATCCGGCCCAATTATTGATGACGCGCTATGTGGTCGATGCTTTGTTTCCTCTTATAATTCTCATCGTGGTCAGTCTGCTCACGACCCCCACCGACCCAGCGCGAGTGGCGCGGTTTCATGTGCGCATGAAGACGCCGGTGGCCGCCACGCTCGAAGAAGATGCGGTGGCCGTGGCGGCGAGTTACGCCCACCCGACGCGTTACGATCACCTGAAACTATTTCCCCATTCCCAATGGGAGCTCACCAAGTGGAATCGCCAAGATGGGTTGGGCTTCCTCGGCTGCTGCGCGGTCGTGGGCTTTATCCTCGTGTTCTTTAAGGCCGTCTTAGTGCTCGGCAGTTAACGGCGAGCCTTGCGGCCGCGCTAGCCCGAGTCGTGCGCAAAGCTTCGATCCTGACTTCAGGGGGGCCGCCCTCAACAGAAGACCACCGTCAGGTGGGAAAGGTTAAACGAGGAGCCGAGAATTCAGCGGAGGCGTTTAGTGTATAATGAATGTAACAAAAATTTAGAATGGGTTGAATGCTGAGTTGTGTCAGCGGCTTAACTTGCTCTGCTTGGGGGTAATTCTATGCGTACTTTTGGGCTATTTTTAGTGATCCTGCTCACCGTTGCTTCCACGCGCGGCGCGACGCAAGCGGCGGTAAGTCCCTCCGTGTTGGTCGTGGGTGGGGCCATGAGTGACGGCCCGCACTTCATTGCGAGCACGCGAGAGGTCATGCAGCGACATTATGCGGGCTGCCAGAAAATCGTCCTCGTGCTCCATGCTGATTTACCCCGCGATCGGAATCGACGGGAGGTCCAGCTCAAGGCGGCCTTTGACGAGCTCGGTTTTGCGCGGGTGGAATCCCTGCATCATGCGGATCTGGCGGGGCAGCGGATGTTATTGGAGCAAGCCGATGGAATTTTCGTGAGTGGTGGCGAAACTTTTGTGCTGTTGGCGGAACTGTACCGGACGGGGCAGTTAGATCTGATTCGATCGCGCGTGGCCGCGGGGGTGCCGTACGGTGGTTCGAGCGCGGGGGCTAACGTGGCGGGGCTGGTGATTGGCACCACCAACGATTTTCCGGTCGCGGAAATTCCTAGCCGGCGGGCGTTGGCGATTTTCCCGGCGGTCATTAATCCGCACCATCCGGCGCCTTCCGCGCGAGGTGATTTTGATTATCGGGCGGAAAAAATTAATAAGTATCTCGGCTTCAACCCCACTGAGATCGTGTTGGCGTTGGGCAATGGGGCGATGGCGCGCCTTCATGAGGGTCGCGTGACGTTGGCGGCAGGGCTAGGCTGGGTTTATCAAGTGCAGGGCCGCCGGTCACTGGTGCCCGGTGATTTGATTCCCGAGCTGCTGCCCGAAAAATAATTTTAGCGGTGATGGGACCGCTCGGCTCAAGCCTCCAAGCCGCCACAAAAAGCCCAGAAGGCGCAGAACCGACCAAGGCATGGCCGCGAAAAACGCGAAACGACGCGAAGGGTTCGAACTTAAACCTTAAAACTTTCGCCTCTCACCTCTCACCTCTGTGCCGCCTCTAGCCTTTCGCCTCTAGCCTCAAGCCTTAACGCCGCCACGAAAAATCCGAGAAACACAAAAACGAACCAATTCATTTTTAACCGCGAAGGGCGCGAAGTGACGCGAAGGGTTCGAACTTAAACCCGCCGCCGCTCCCGCGCGACAGAGGATAGGCCCTATAACCTATAACCTCTCACCTCTGACCCAGCTTCTCCGTGCCGCCTCTAGCCTCTCACCTCTCGCCCCTGCCTCCGGCTACTTAGCGGGGCCGAAATCGTACGTTAGGTTCCACTCGCGGGTCTCGCCGGGAGCAAGATTGAGGGCGAGATAAGGTTCGAGAGAGAGGGTGTTTCCGTTGGCCCACAGCACGCATTTAAATGGGACGAAGTCGGTGGTGAAATGGACTGAGGTCAGCTTCGGGTGCGTCAGGGTTGCAACTAAAGGCTGACCCATGGGCAGTCCTAAAAGCTCCAGATGGCCGCCGTCGACTCCGATAAAAGGGCGATACATAGTGAGCGTGCGCCCCGTTAATTTATAACCGATATTTTCGGCGAGTTGTGTGCCGGCCGGCAAAGTGACGACCTGCAAGCCATCGGTCTGCAGCGCAAAAAAAGGATGGGCAAACCACTCGAACTTGAGCGGAGTGCGGCCGCGATTAGTCAGGCGCGAAGTGGAGCGCAGGTGCCGACCCTTTAAGGCGATGGTGCGCTCGATTTCATAGGACCAATGACCCACGGTTTGGGCCGTACGGAAAATTGCCTGAGTGGGCGTGAGTTCAGTTTCCCAGTGGCAGGGTTGGGTGACGATCACATTACCTTCCGCATCGCGGCCGAGTTGGCCGGCGCCGGGAGCGAGGCCGATGGGGCCATCCCAGAGCAAGGGCTGTCCCGTCATGGTGCTATGGCGAAACGACTCGGGCAGACCTTGGCCGTTGCGCGGAACGGGATCGGGTTTGGGCCATTCGGGGCCGGTGAGTAAATCGCCCACGTGTTGGTCGTGAATTTGCCAGATGTAGCCCCCCCAGCAAAAGCGGGGGCCTAAGTGGGCATGTTCCGCGACCGGATCAAGCAGATCGACGGTGAGTTCGGCGTTGGCGAGATGCAGCATGAGCAGAAAAACCGTGAGGTGAGAGCGCGGGCCGGGGGATACTGCACGCGAGCGCCGATAAAAACTTAGCGCAGGCGCATGAGGCGCAGCGTGGTGCTCTGGCCGTCGATGACTAAAACGAATTGGCCATGCGGACGGGCATGAATTTCGATACTCTTGCCCACGAGCTCATAGGTGATCGGTTCAAAGCCTTCCCACACTTGACCGTTATCGAGGCGGAAGCGGTTAGATGATTCCCATTTAACGACCGTGCCGACCAGCGGAGGCAGCGTGCGCCACTCCGAGTCATCGAAGGCCGGCAGACCAAAGCGCTGGAGCCAACCAGCCTTGGGTTGTACCATGGGCATGGGTGCGGGAGCGGCGACGGCGACAACTGCTGCGCGAGCGGTGACGAGCGCCGTTTGGAGCTGAGTGGTCGCCGCCGCTTGTTGGCGAATAAGGGCGGCATCGATGACGCCGAGTTCGTCCGGACTGAGGCGATCGAGGCCGGCGCGTTGCCATTCTGCGGGTGTGAGGACGGCTTGAAGGCCGGGGAATTTTTCGGCGGCCGAGCAAGCGACGGCTAGGAGTAGGCAGAGGAACCAGCGTAGGGCCAATTTCATAGAGCAAGTTTGAGGCGATCGCTGCCGGTGAACGAGGATAAAATATCTAGCTCGATTAAAAATTCACGAGCGTTGCCTAGCTGATTTTACGCCGCGCGGGGCGCTCTGGGTCAGAGCTGGAGAAAGTGATCGCCGGTATTTTGGGCCGCGACCATGCGAGCGAAGAGGCCGCCGCGGGCGACGAGGGCTTCGGGAGCTAGGGGCGCCGCACTCAACCGCGATCGGGCGGCTGACCTTTCGTCCGCGGGGGCGCGCGGTGACCATGCAGCGCCGTATAGAAAGAATCTCCCGGACGGATGGAGCCGCGCGGGACAATTTCACCCGTGAAGGCTGATTTGTAAATTGCGGTCAGGAGCTCGAGTGTCTGGCGCGCTTGGAAGCCCGACGTGAGCGGACGACGTTGCGCATCGCGGTCAGCCACAAACGCGTTGAGTTGCGCCCCGTGCGACGAGCTGATTTCAGGGGGGAAATTTTGCCACGCCTGCATGAGGCTATCATCATGCACGGGCGGAATCGGCGTGAGCTTCCAGTGATCACGCGTGTAACCGTAAAGGTGGGTGAGCTCGAGGGTGGCGCGTTGATAATCGAGTCGCAGATAAGTTTCTTGGCGCGGGCTCAGGGCGCTGTTGACGATTGAGCCCATGGCGCCATTGGCAAAGCGGACAATCGCCATCGAAACATCTTCGACTTCGATCGCCCGATCAAGCGTGCCGGCCGCCGCGCGGACGTCACGCCAGTCGCCCATCAAATGGAGAAAATGATCCATCGCGTGAATCCCGAGCCCCATCGTGGGACCGCCCAATTCCGTATTCCAGCGACCCCGCCACGGTACCGCATAATACCCCGCATCGCGAAACCATAACGTGTTGCAGATGCCGACGAGGGGGCGTCCCAACTGGCCGTGGTCGGCGAGGTGCTGCACATGCGCCGTCGATGAGCCAAAGCGCATCTGGAAAATACACGAAGTGAAACAGCCGGTGCGTTGCTCGGCTGCTTCGATCAAATCCAATTCGGCCAAGGAGCCACAAAGAGGTTTTTCGCACAGTACCCAGGCGCCCGCTGCCATGGCGGCAATGCTCATGCTGGCATGCTGATCGGGCGGTGTGGCGATTAAAACAATATCGGGCCGCTCGGCCTTCAGCATCGCGGCGTAATCCGTATAGTGGCGGGGGATTTTATGCCGGCCGCAAAAATCAGCTACCCGCTGAGCATCGAGATCGACCGCCGCATCGAGGGTGACCCGGCCCTGCGTGGCCTCAACCGCGCGCACATGCGCATCGCCGATTGAACCAGTCCCAACCAGGACCGCGCGGTAGGTTTTCATGGGTTAATGGTGGGTGAGGATGAAGAGCGCACAGGGAGTCCGCGAAACGCGAAAGCATGAGAAAGCCTATTTAATAGCAATGGGCGACATGAATTATCTGAAAATAAATGAAAATTAAATGCAGGCTGCCATTGGTCTGGGGGCAAGAAAGAGGAAAAAAGATGTAAATTTGGACACAGTCCACCATTCAATTGAAGGCTGCCATCCTCGCCGGCATGAGTCCTCGGGCGGGGGCGGTCATTGGGTTCTAGCCGCAGCCACGCTCAGTGCCAGTGCAGCTATGCACCGCTGCCCGTGCGCCTAATTCGAATCTCCTGACGCTCGTTTGTAATATATTATATTACAAACGAGCGTTTCGGGGCGTTATTTTACGCCGACGAGGGTGAGGATTTTATTGCCCGTGAGCCGGCGCTCGGGCGGCAGGCTGTGCGGGGTGCGATTGCCGAAGACTTTCGCTAGTTCGACGAATTTAGCTTGGGTCGCTTTAACAAATTCCTCCACTGGGCGGGTCTCGCCCCCGAGTGCCATGATTTGTGGCAGCCAATGGTGGCCATAGCGCACATGATTTTGCTCATCGTTGCGATCGAAGGCGAGCAGGGTGTCGGCTTCGAAATCGTTGAGCTAGCGGATGCGGTCCATGACGGTGGCCTTGGTCGGAAAACTGCCGGCCTCAAATTCCATGGTCATCATCGCGTAGCGTTCGTGCGGCGACATCTGAATTAAAATATTATAAAGATCGAGGGAGTGTTCCACGGTCATCAAATCGACGCCGAGCTTGGGGAGTTGGCGGTAGCCGAAGGCGCTGTGGCGGGATTCATCCCACAGATGACGCGCCATATCGTGGTGCAAATCAAAGGGAGCCGCGGGGGTGTCGTAGAAAATAGTCGCGAGATAATCGACGGCATCCAACTCCATCATGAGCCACACATATACCATCAGGCGAATGACGCGGGCATCGGTTTGCGGATCAACGAGCCAAGGGCGGACAATGGGAGTTTCCGCGGCGTCGGAGCTGAAAGCGCTCGAGCACGTGGGGTACGGGCTGCGGTTGCAGGTGGGCGGATGTTGATAGGTCCGCTGGCTTGATGCCCAAATAAAATTTGTGGGCAGCGGTTGCGCGGACTGTTCGCCGAGCCAGCCGCCGTGAGCGGCGAGAGCAGTGGCGAGGTGGGCGGTCCAAGTCGTGGCGCCCTCGAGCTGGAGGTAGGGGGCCATTTCGCGGGCATGGCGTTCTTCGTCCGCGATAAATTCTTCGACGAGTTTGCGCGACGGCCAGTCGGCGAGGTGGTGCGTGGCGGCGAGATAATGGCGGTAGGCGGCCAGCAAGGCTGGTTTGAGCACGCCGTAAAAGCCGGCCAAGGCGATCAGGGCATCGGTGGGCATGACCGCCTCATTATAAATCTCGCGTACGCTGGTCCGGGTGGTTTCCCCGTTGCCAAAACCACTCATTTCTCGGCCGCGCTCCCGTAGGAAGCGGGCGTGGCCGGCGGATTCCCAGAGGTGTTGGCAGAGTAAATATTTTAACTCGGGGTCGCCCACGCGATAGATCAGCGTCGAGGCGGTGCGGATGAAATCGCGTTCGACTTCAAAAAGCACGCGTTGCAAGCGGGCCAGATCATGCACGGCGGCCATGCGGCCAAGGGAGGAGGGGGCGGGAGCGACCATGGTTAAAATATTAAAGGCTAATTAATCGTCGGCGCGGAGCCGTGGCTCGGCCGACGTTCAACCCGATCGGGGCTCAGCAGATGCGGCCGCGTTTGCCGGCAGTGCTGTGACCGGAGGGATTGACGCCGATCCAGCGTTCATCGATGGGCTCGCTGGCGCGTTGGTAGCGGGCATCACTGGAGATCCGCACACGATTCTCGGTGCGGTTATCGAGCGACGCATGCACGAGGAACATGCCGAAGGTGATAAAATCACCGGGCGAAAATTCAGCAGTCACCCAGCGGCCGCCAAATTTATTGCGCAGCGTCGGTGGGTTATGCGAGAGCGTGCCACTGAATGCCCATTTGCCGGCCTGCGCGGCTTGAGCTTCCGACGGCTTGTTGGTACAAAAAGCATCGACGTCACGGTAAACATATTTCTCCAACAAGTCTGTGCGCTGATGCGAACCCTCGAGCACCATGAGGCCGCCCAGCTCGAAGGAAATGTCGCCGTAAGGCACCCAGCAGGTCATGTGTCCGTGTGTGCCGCGCCCCATGTAAGGAAGATCGCAATGCGGGTTCGTGCCCTTGCCGGGCCCGATGGCGCGCAACCAAGTGTAATCGTAATGCCGAATAGCTTCCCCGTAGAATTGCCGATAAAATTCTGGCAAGCGGCCTGAATAAAGGAGGCTTTGGACCGCGGGGTTATTATTGGTGAGTTCAGGTTTGAAAACATAGCCCGCGCCCGGTTTGCAAATGGCGTCGATGCTGGGATAAGCGGGATCCAGCACGTCGGCCGCCGCGAGCCCCGTGGTGAGGCTGGCGCGCGCGGCCAGCACTTCATCGTGGTCGAGATACCCTTTCAGATAGAGATAACCATCCTCCGCCACGCGGCGGCGCAGCTCGGGAAAATCTTCCGCGGCGGCGCTGGAATCGCGGAGCAGGCCGACTTTATCGTCAGTCATTTCCAATTCGTGGCCGTAGGAATAAAGTTGGGGTAGGGTGGTCGTGGCACTCATCACATTAAGTTACAGGAATATCGTCGGTCATTAAATGGTTGAAGTGGGAGAAGTCATGTAAATTTTGGGGGGGTGCCCCCTTTGCATAAATACCGCGCTGAGCCTTGGCTGCAAAGTCCTTTACGCACTCCAGTAGGCGAGATCGAGCTGGCGGGGGTGTTGCGCAACGTGAAGGGGATTGATCCGGCTGGCATGCGAATTTTGAGACGTTTCACCTTGGTGCTTATGGTGGAGGGGCAAGGCTATTATCACGATGCGCGCGGCACCAAACTCGATCTAGGCCCGGGCGATGTCGTTTTGGTTTTCCCTGAAATTGCCCACGCCTATGGCCCGCTGCCGGGCACGGAATGGACCCAGATTTATTTTGTCTTTGCTGGCCCCCAATTCCAGCTCTGGCGCGCGCAAGGGCTGCTCGCGCCTGATCATCCGGTGCTGCGGCTCGGCGCGGTCGATTATTGGCGGCGGCGGCTCCATGAAGTGGTCAAAAGTGAGCCGCTGCATAGTGCGGGGGCGCCGTTGCGCGCCTTGGGCCGCTTGCTCCATGTGGTCACGGATATGATCGCCGCCGATGCGGAGAGCATGCGGCAAGCCGGCCGCGATACTTGGTTGGAGAAAAGTTTGCGCCTGCTCGGTGATCGCGGGGTCACAGGCTGGCTGACGCCCCAGGCGGTGGCGCCCCAAGTTGGCTTAAATTACGAAAATTTCCGCAAGCGCTTTGTCGAACTCACTGGGGAATCTCCCGGCCGGTACCAAAAAAGACGCCGCTTGGAGTGGGCGTGCGCGGCGATCTATCAGGGCGGCTCTTCGCTCAAGGGGATCGCGGACACGCTGGGCTTTTGCGACGTGTTTCATTTTTCCAAGGCCTTTAAACAAGAGATCGGTTTTACTCCGTCTGATTATCGCCGCCGCGTCCGCGGACATTGAGTAATTCGGCGACGGTGGTATGTGGTTTTAAGTGGGGATCGAACCGATCTCCGAGCCGCCACAAAAGGCGCAAAACCGACCAAGGCATGGCCACGAAAAACACGAGAAACACAAAAACCGACCAAGGCATTTTTGCCCGCGAAAAACGCGAAAGGACGCGAAAGAAAATCCGAGCTTAAAACTTAAACCTTTTCGCCTCTGTTTCGCCACAGTCGCGAGAACTGAGGACGAACACCGGGTTGATAGCAGTCAACAACGGTGCCGCCTAGCTAAGCCTCAGGGCATTTTGGCGGACCAACCTTCCGGCCAGGTGGTGCCGGGGAGGGGGCGCCAGAAAATATCCTGGTCGATCCGCGGCGCGTGATGGCGATATTTTTCGGTGAGGCGAATCTTTATCTTCAAATTCTCGACTAAATTTTCGCCGTAGAAAAAGGTATTGTCGGCCACGCCGGACACCACGAGCACCTCGGACTTCGTCGTCTCGAGTAGCTCGATGAGGCCGCGAATGTTCGCGAGTTCCAAGTCGATCGCGCCTTGGAGTTTTTGCTCATAGCTCGCCTTGGTGGCGGCGTCGGGTGCTTGGAGATAACCGTAAACCGATTCACACCAGGCGCAGACGCTGCGGAGGCTGGAAACCCAATGCAGGTACGCGCGAACGCGATCGCGAAGATCAGCGAAGACGGCGGCGTTTTCGGTGCTGACGCGGCGCGGGGCGCCGGGGGCCGAGATTTGTTCGGTGGCTTTAGCCAAACCATCGAGGCGTTTGATGAGCGGACGCAGACGCGCGATGACGTGCTCGTCCATATCGGCGGCCATTTTTGTGCCGGAAGTTTGCGTGATGAGATCGAAGAGCACGTCTTTGCCGAGGTCAACGAGGCCGGGATTGTTGTGCTGGAAGCAGCCGTGGCGTTCGTAGTATTCGCGCTCGGCGGCGGGGACAGCTTCGACATCAGGGACGAAGGGACGATCCCAAGTGCGCTGCCAGCAAAAGCCGAAGGCGCAGTAGAGTCCGACCAACGGCTGCCACCTCAGCGCATTTTCAAAATCCTGCCACGCTGTGAGGAGGCTGCTCGCTTGGGCCGGGCCGACAAGCCTAGTAGCGTATTCGGTGAGCACTTGCTCGACGGGTTTTTCAGGAAAGAATTGCGCCGCGCGAATGATGACGGGGTTCGGCCAGTAGGGCGCTTGGGCGGCATTGGTCAGACCACCGAGGCAGCTGATGCGGTTGAGACCCGCTCCGCGCATGGCGGTAAATTTTTCGTGCAACATCCGCGGGAACGGCAGCCCGAGGAGCGGCTCATGATTCATGACGCCCGAAGCAGAATAATGGAGCACCGGCTCGCAGCCTTGGGCGCGCGAGGCCGTCAGTGTGTCAGCTTCCGCTTGATCCATCGTGGTGTGGAAAAGGCTGCCCGCGACGGCTTTGTTCTCGGGATATTTGGGGTGCGCGTACGGCACATCATAACCCTTCACGAGGAGGGAAGGCGCTTCCCAGGTGACGTGTCCGCCCATGCCGGCTTTAATGTACTGATGCTCGACCTTGAACGGTTCGATACGCAAAATAACATCAAAGTCAGGGTTCAATTCAGCCGCCGCGGTCTGTAGATTTTTTAGATAACGGACGATGCTTTCGCCCGCCGCTTGCGCGACCTTATCG
>CAMAVZ010000039.1:0-14841 GCA_945861645.1 Opitutus sp. GAS368
GCATTCATTCTAACAATGGCGGTCTGGGTCGCACCCTGCCAGTCGGCAGAAACTTCTCCCCGCGTGACGGTGGAAGAGTTTTTTGCTGAGCCAGACATTAGGGGTTTACAAGTTTCACCTGATGGAAGCAAAGCTGCCTTCCTCACCACTTTAGCCACCGGCAAGGTGGGCATCGCTCTCATGCATCTAGATACTGGCAAGGTTGAGCCGCTGGTGGGAGGAAAAGATGAAAACTATAAGAGCTTTTTTTGGAAAGGTAATGATTGGATCGTTTTCAGTGGTGATCTTGGCGGGAACGAATCGAGCGCTTTGCGCTCCATCAATCTCATCAAACGCAAGGTGATTGCGTTGGCTGATTCTTATGACGAACGCGTAGCCGAAGAAGCTAATTCCGCCGGCTTGGTGGATGATCTGAAATTTGACCCCTACCGCTTGTTAGTTTCAGGTCCAAAAACGCGGGGGAGCTTTAATTATTCGCTTTGGAAACTTGATATTCGCACTGGCGAGCGCCGCGCCGCGCCAGGTTATGACCCCAAGGATGATACCAACGACCTAGCGATTGATAATGACGGAGTCGTCCGCGCTCGGAGCTATCTGCTGGGCGATAAAACAATTTTTGAGGTGCGGCCGGAGGCCGAAAGCAGTTTTGTTAAGGTCGCGGAATTTCCCGCTAATAACCCCAAGTGGTCATTCCGCGGCTTCGCTGCGGACAATGAAACTTTGTACATTATTACGACAGACCAGACGGACACCGGCGCGCTCCACACCCTCAACGTCCGCACGCAACAACTCAGCCCAGTCCTGTTTCACACCCCCGCTGGCGAAATCAGCAGCGTGCTGACTTCGTGGGATCGGAGTAAATTTTACGGCGTTAGCTACGACACCGACAAACTCTATTACAGTTTTGCCGATCAAGGCCGCGCTGATCTCCAGCGCACGATCGATGCTTCGCTGCCGGGGACTCATAATACCATCCGCAGTATTTCGGCCGATGAAAAAATCATGGCGGTGCTGGCTTCCAGCGATCGCGACCCAGGCACTTATTATATCCTCAATCTGCGGCAGCCCTCGCTCAAGATGATCGGGAAGATCAATGCCCGCATCAACCCCGCGCAGATGCGGCCGATGGAGCCGATCACCTATCAGGCCCGCGATGGCCTGAAGCTTCACGGCTACCTCACCCGACCAGCCGGGGCCGAAGGCCAAGCCGGTCCGCTCATTATTCATCCCCACGGCGGGCCCTATGGCCCGCGCGACGAATGGGGCTTCAATCCGGAAGTACAATTGCTCGCGAATCGCGGCTACAGCGTCTTGCAGGTTAATTTCCGCGGTTCGGGTGGCTATGGTTATTCATTTCAAAAAGCTGGCCAAAAGGAATGGGGCGGCAAAATGCAAGATGACCTGAGTGATGGAGTGGCCTGGGCAATTGCGCAGGGCATTGCCGATCCCAATCGGGTCGCTATTTATGGCGCCAGTTATGGCGGCTATGCGGCGTTGGCGGGAGCCACGTTTACGCCCGAGCTCTATTGTTGCGCCATCAACTATGTAGGCGTGTCTGATCTCAACCTGATCACCAGTTGGGCGCGCGGTCGGCAGGGCCGAGACAGCGATATGTTTTACCGCGAGTGGGTGGGCGATGATCCGACCTACAAGCACGACCGCTCACCGGTTAATTTTGTCGAAAAAATCCGCGTCCCCACCTTGCACGCTTACGGCTTCAATGACCCGCGGGTGGTCATTGAAAATTGGACTCGGCTAGAAGCCAAACTGAAGCAGTACGGCAAGACCTACGAAATTATCATCAAAGATAACGAGGGCCATGGCTTCCGCAACGAAGCCGGCCGCATTGGCTACTACGCCAAACTGGAATCCTTCCTCGGCAAATATATGGACGGGAAAAATCCGACCACCCGATTGGCCCCGATGAAAATTCTCGAGCTGCCGGCGCGCTGAACCGCGCCCGAATTCACTCATTCAAGCCTGAGGCGGCCAGCTCAGGGCAATTGAGTCTCCGCGACTTTCTTGGTTTGGGCGGTGCGATAATCATCGACCGCTTTTTTGGTCTTAGCATCACTCAAGGCGAGAATCGCCCCGGCGAACAAGGCGGCATTAATGGCGCCAGGTTTACCAATCGCTAACGTTGCCACCGGAATACCGGCGGGCATTTGCACCATGGAGAGCAAAGAATCCATGCCCTTGAGCGAAGCTGATTCCATCGGCACACCGAGCACAGGGAGCGGCGTCAAAGCCGCGGCAACTCCGGCCAAGTGCGCGGCTCCGCCCGCCGCCGCGATGATCACCTTCAGCCCACGGGCTTCCGCGCTGGTGCACCACTCGAAAGCCAAGTGAGGCGTGCGGTGCGCGCTGATGACGCGCTTCTCGTAGACCACGCCCAATTGATCGAGCGTCTCCGCACAACGCTGCATTGTGGCCCAATCTGAGGCGCTACCCATGATGATTCCAACGGCTGGTTTTGACATAGCCGAAAAACAGATCAAAAAAACGAGCGGTGCAAGTCATAGTTGCTCCGCTTATTATTTTTAAATGATTTTCTAAATGAGCGGCGTGCCCTTCGGCACTTTGACGATCGTGGTGCCGGCAATTTTATCATGCCACGACTGCTTTTCGTCATCGAAGGCCACCCAGATAAAACCGAGGCCGGCGATCGCCAGAGAAAGAAAAGCGCTCAGCCCCCGCACCCCAGCCACGCTCCAAGTGACCGGCCGATCGTCCAACCGCACCACTTTGAGCCCGCAAATAATACCGCCAATTGTGGCGCCTTTCGTGGCCCACAAGCTAATGCAATAAACCGCCAACCAAAACGGGAAAACCCCACCGAGACCCGGCCACACCCGATGCAGCAAACCAAGCGTCAGACTGACGACGACGGCATCGAGTAAAGTCGCGAGGAGGCGCGGCCAAAAACCAGCGCGCGGCAGAGTAGCGGCAGAAATAATTAAAGGCAAAGAGGCAACCAAGGGCACGGCCCCAGCGGCGGGTTCATCCACGGGCGACAACCCCAGAGCCGCCGTTTTTTTATTCTGCTGGTACGCGCGCAAGATCGTGTAGACCACCACGCCGAAACCCACGAGCCCGATCAGTTGATAGAGGATAAATCCAATCACTGGGACCGTGTAGAGCCCGAGGACAACCACTCCGCCCATCAAGACAGCGACTACAGGGCGATTGAGAGAGCTCGGCCGAAAAAATTTATTTAGCTGACGACCCAGCCAGGCCAACATGACGACTCGACCAAAAAGGCTGACGATAAATACGCCCAGCGCAAAGAGCGGCAGCAGGGCCAAGCCGATGACGATCAACACCGTCAGTGCAATTAAGACAAACGCCACCGGCGTGAGCAACCACGTCAGCACACCTGCTAACAAAGATTTGCCCGGCCGATCCTCGAGCGTCCGCACGCACTGTTCGACCGCGCTTGGCGCGGCCAAGGCCACAACCGCGTAGAAGCCTAAAGCGCCGAGCGCGAGCCACCACGCCCAAAGCAAGTTTGGCCCAAAGGCTAAGGGGCGCGCGTAGAGTAAGCATTGCGTCAACCAAGCCTGCAGACCCGCAAAGCCAGTCGCGCGACTCCCGATCGCGAGATTCCCAACCTTACCATTCACAACCGCGTGCGCATCGCGCGTTACGACACCCCCGATACAGGTGATATCACCATCCACGATCGCTGCCGGCCCGAGGTCGACATCACCGAGGATTGCGACCACGTCACCCTGCACGTGACCGTTAACATAATTATTACCTAGAATCGCCACAGCATCCCCGCCCACGGTGCCGCCGGTCACTCGCGTGTGGCCGAAAACCGAAACGACCGCATCCCCCACTTCTCCCGATGAAGTAGAAGAGCCAAACACCGAAACCACCGCATCGCCCACCTGCCCCGCGGAAGTGGAAGATCCAAATATAGAAACCACGGCTTCAGCTATCTCCCCGGCGGCCAAGGTGCTCGCGGAGCCGAAGACCGAAACAACGGCATCGTTGGTCGTCGTGGCGGATTTGCGGTCACTCCTGGAGGCGGCGGATATTTTATATTTCCCCTTCGCCCCATGTTTTTTAGGTTTTGCCAATTGCTCGGTGGCCTCGTTCTCCGGCGCGGTATCTGGCGCCACCGAGATGGCCGCGACTGGCGGTTCTGCGGACGGGGCGAGGGGCGTTGCTTCCGAGGCAGTTTCGGTTGCACGAAGTACGGGCCACCAGGTCAGCGCCGTGACTAAGCTGAGCGCAAAAATTTTACGGATTGATTTAGATTTCATGAGAATAAGTGATTACTGATTATGATAAAGCAGGCGGTAAGCCGCCGCGCTGAGCCCAAAAAATGCAGCATAGAGTCCACTGATCACCGTCAGGCCGCCATAAAGCCATAGATTCGGAATCGTGTCGGCTTGATCGGCGCTGAATTGCGCGCACCATACAGCCACGTGATAGAGACGGGTGAAAACGCCTAGATACTGGCCGATCTGCAACGCCACGCCGCCCGCCTTCACCGCGGCCAACCCGAGATGAAATCCCGCGAGCGTCGCGGCGGTTATACTGATGACTAAGACCAAAAGGCTAATCCGTGCGGCCAGCGGCCAGTAGGTCCACGATTGCTGATACCACGCTAAGGGCGCTGGGCGCTGAAGCTGCGCCCAGACGCGTGTCTCCAGCGAAAGCGGCGCGCGCGGCACTGGCAACGTGCGTAAATTTTGATCGATAAATTTTTCCAGTTCAGCGGGCGTCATTTTTTTCATAGCGCTTCTTAAGGTTGAAAGGGTTCATGGGACCGACCGCTGCGGAGCAGAATTTTAGCGAGCGCCTCGCGCGCGCGGAGGATGTCGGTTTTTACTTTGCTGAGTGACACCCCGATCTGCCGCGCGATGGCCTCATAGGGGAGACTATCAAAATGATAGAGCACGAGCGGCACGCGCTGATGATCGGGCAACTGAGCCAGCGCTCGCTCCACCCAGGCGCGCCGCTCCGCCGTATCCAAGCCCACAAAAAATGTCTCAGGCGCAGGAAATTCGATCGCCACTTCGCTGCCCTCGCTGGTGGGTCGGACCAACTCGGAGAAAAAACGCCACCGCCGCCGATACCGCTGCAGATGATTAAGCGATAGATTCGTCGCCACTGTCTTTAACCAACCACCCGCGGTGGGACTGGTGCGCAAATTTTCGAAATGCGCGTAGGCTTTTAAAAAAACTTCTTGGGCGATATCTTCGGCCGAGGTCGGATTACCCGTGAGCCGCACCGCGGTGGCGTATACCATGTCTTGGTAATTATGCATGAACACGGTGAAGTCAGCGGGCGGCATCATCCCCGGAGGGCCAGCTGGTATGGGGAAAGATTCATTCACGCTCAATACCCCGCAGGGCACGGCTAAGTTACAAGATTTGTCAGTCCCGCCAAGCTTCCGTCGCCAATCGCCGACGACGGCCGGGGCTTTACTCCCTTTGGACCACCGGTCAGCCCTTGCCAAATTATGACACCGTGCAGAAGGTAGCTCAAAAATTGCGCCCATGTCTACCTTCCTCACCCCTGACTTAACCCTCGAAGCGGCGATCCGCGCCAAAGGGGAACAGCTCTTCGCCCTCATGGACCAACAGCCCCTGCCCGCGCTGTTTTCTAAAAAAGGTGCTTACGCCCGCCTCATGGAGTGGTCGATGCAGGATCCGGCTTTTAAAACGCAGCTCTTTCGCTTCGTCGATGTCCTGCCCTCCCTGAATAGCTCGGCCGAAATAGTTCGTCATCTTCAAGAATATCTCGGTGACCAGGCGGTCGCCCTCAATCCCGCGCTGAAGGTTGGGCTCGCCGCATCCTCTTTTGCCCCGGCCCTCGTCGCCGCGCCCGTCAAGGCGCAGATCGTCGACATGGCCGGCCAGTTCGTCGCCGGGGAAAGCGGCGAAGATCTCCTCCAGCAGATCAAAAAAAATAGTAAAGCGGGCCTCGCCACCACGATTGATCTGCTCGGCGAGGCGGTTGTGAATGAAGCCGAAGCGGATGTCTTTCTGCAAAGAAACCTCGAGATTCTCGACTCGGTGGCTAAATATTTAGCGCAGGAAAGCTCCCCCTGCTTCAGCGATATTGGACCGAACGGTCCGCTCCCGCGCCTCAATCTTTCCGTCAAAATCTCTGCGCTCACGCCGGAGGTGCATCCGGCCGACCCGGAAAATTCCATCGCGGCGCTGAAGCAACGCCTGCGCCCAATTTTGCGCCGGGCGACGGCCGTCGGTGCGCTCATCAATTTTGATATGGAGAGCTACAAGCTGAAAGACCTCACGCTGCAGCTCTTTAAATCCATTTTTGAGGAACCCGAGTTCGCCCAGCAGCCCGCCATCGGCATCGCCCTGCAGGCCTACCTCCGCGATAGCGAGACTGATCTCCGCGATCTGATCGCTTGGGCGCGCAAAAATAATCGACCGCTCTCCGTCCGCCTCGTCAAGGGAGCTTACTGGGATTACGAAACCATTACGGCCCAGCAGCGCAACTGGCCGATCCCGGTCTGGCAAAAAAAACCGGAGTCCGATGCTAATTACGAAAAACTCACGCTCCTCCTGCTCGAGAACATCGACCTGATCACCCCTAATTTCGCCTCGCACAATGTTCGCTCTGTCGCCCACGCGATCGCGCAGGCTGAGCGCCTAGGCATCAATCCGCGAGCCTACGAATTTCAAGCGCTCTACGGCATGGCCGATGAATTAAAATTATCCCTGCTCCAAATGGGCCACCGCGTGCGCGAATATTGTGCAATCGGCGAATTACTTCCCGGGATGGCTTATTTGGTCCGCCGTTTACTCGAGAACACTTCCAATGAAGGTTTCCTGCGCCTGAAAAATAGGGGTGAAGCAACCCAAGGCCAGCTTCTCGACAATCCAGTCAACGCCATTGCCGCTGCGGCCGAACCGCTCGCCCGGCCACCCCAGGCACCCGGCGTTTTTGCGAATGCAGCCAACACTGACTTCACTATCGCCGCCCACCGCGAGCAACAGCGCGCTGCGCTGGAAAATTATACCGCGACGAAAATAGGAAAAAAGTGGCCAGTTATTATTAATGGAAAAAAAATAACCGACCGACCCTACCTCCCCTCGGTCAATCCGGCGCACCCCACGCAAGTGGTCGGGTACTGGGCCAAAGGCACGGTGCAGGACGCCGATGACGCTGTCGCTGCTTCCGTCGCCTATTTTCCGCAATGGCGCGCTACGCCGGTTGAAGATCGGGCCGCCATTCTGCTGCGGGCGGCCGATCTTATGGAGGCGCGGCGCTACGAGATTAATGCGCTTCTCATTCTCGAAGCCGGCAAACCATGGGTCGAGGCCGACGGCGATCTTTCGGAGGCCATTGATTTTCTCCGCTTCTACGCGCTTGAGATGGTTAAACTCGCCCAGCCTGTCGTCACCCAAGCCGTGCCCGGCGAACGCTGCGTGCAGACTTGGACTCCGCGCGGCGTCGGTGTCGCGGTGGCCCCGTGGAATTTCCCGCTCGCGATTCTCACCGGGCTAACGGTTGCGCCGCTCGTGGCCGGAAATTGCGTGATCATCAAACCGGCGCGTCAAACCTCCATCATCGGCGCCCTGCTGATGGAAATCATGAGGGAAGCCGGCGTGCCCGCTGGCGCGCTGCACTTTCTCCCCTGCTCCGGAGCTGACGCCGGCGCCCATCTGGTCGCGCACCCGCAGGTTGATTTCATTGCGTTCACCGGTTCGCGCTCCGTTGGCTGCGACATCTATGAAACCGCCGGCAAAGTTCTCCCCGGCCAGCTGAATCTCAAAAAAGTGGTCTGTGAAATGGGCGGCAAGAACGCCCTGATCATCGACAATGATGCCGACCTCGATGAGGCCATTCCTGCCGCGCTTTACAGCGCGTTCGGCTACGCGGGGCAGAAATGCTCCGCCCTTTCTCGCCTCATCGTGCTAGAGGGCGTCTACGACAAATTTGTCGAACGCTTTCTCTCGGCCTGTCCGAGCTTCCCGATCGGCGACCCCGCCCTGCCCGGGACCATCGTCAATCCCGTTATCGATGAGGCCGCGCTAAAATCTATCCTCGGTTACATCGAGGCCGGCAAGCAGGAGTGCCAGCTCGCGTGGCAGGCCAAGCTCTCGCCTGAGATCCTCGCCAGCGGCGGCTACTACGTGCCGCCGACCGTGTTCACCGGTTGCAAGGTCGAGCACACGATCGTGCGAGAAGAAATCTTCGGCCCGGTCCTCGCCATCATGAAGGCGAAGGATCTGGACGAGGCCTTTGCCATGGTGAACGCCAGCGACTACGCGCTGACGGCGGGGATTTTCTCCCGCAGTCCGCGCTCGCTCGAACGCGCCCAGCAAGAAATTTTTACGGGAAATCTTTATCTTAACCGCGGCTGCACCGGCGCCATCGTCGAACGCCATCCCTTCGGCGGCTTCAAGATGTCAGGCGGCGGCACCAAGGCCGGCGGCAAAGCGTATCTCGAAAACTTTCTCTTCCCCCGACTGATTGCCGAGAATGTTATGCGCCGGGGCTTCACGCCGGAGGCAAGATAAACCAGACTTACTAACCGAAGCCTCGTTAATTAAAGCGGCGCGACCGGCTTGAGCAGAATGGCCCCCGCCTTGGTTCGATCAAAGGCCCCCTCCCACATGGCGATGACCACCATCGCCACCGCGTTACCGCAAAGATTAGTGAGCGCGCGGGCCTCAGACATAAAACGATCGACGCCGATCAAAAGCGCGAGACCAGCAATCGGGATGTGACTCACCGCGCCCAAAGTTGCCGCGAGCGTAATAAAGCCACTGCCCGTGACGCCGGCGGCTCCTTTGGAAGTCAGCAGCAGCACGCCAAGAATAGTGAGCTGCTGCGTCAGCGTGAGGGGAGTATTGGTCGCTTGGGCCACGAAGATCGCGGCCATCGTCAAATAGATCGAAGTTCCATCGAGATTAAAGGAGTAGCCCGCCGGCAAGACGATCCCGACCACCGAGCGCTCGCAGCCGACAGCTTCCATGCGCTGAATCATGCGGGGCAAAACGGTCTCCGACGAGGAGGTGCCCAACACAATCAATAATTCCTCTTTGATGTAAGCGAGCAGTCGAAAAACACTGAAGCCATGCCAGCGCGCGATGGCCCCGAGGACGACAAACACAAAAAACGCGCAGGTAATATAGACGCAGAGCATTAATTGCCCCAAGGAAATCAGCGAACCGAGACCGTACTTGCCGATCGTGAAAGCCATCGCGCCGAACGCCGCCACTGGGGCGATTTTAGTAACCATGCTGACTATCCCAAAAAAAGCTCGGGCTACGTCGTGCAACAAATTGACCACTGGGCGGGCGTGATCACCCAAACCCGCGAGGGCAAAACCAAAGAGCAGTGAGATCAGCAACACCTGGAGAATTTCCCCCTGCGCGAAAGCACCGACGAAGGTATCAGGAATCACATGCAGCAAAAAATCCGTGGTGGAACTATGCTGCGCGGCGGTGGTGTACTGCGCGACGGATTTCGTATCGAGCGTGGTGACGTCCGCATTAATGCCAACTCCCGGCTGGATCCAGTTCACGACGAGCAAGCCGATGACGAGCGCGAGGGTGGAGACGACTTCAAAATAAAACAGCGCCTTCAACCCAACGCGGCCAATTTTCTTGAGATCGCCCATGCCCGCGATCCCCGAGACAACGGTCGTGAAAATAATCGGGGCGATCAGCATTTTGATCAGCTTGATAAAAGCATCGCCCAGCGGCTTCATGGCCGCGCCCCAGGCCGGCTCCGTATAACCGAGGATCACCCCCAGCACGATGGCGATGAGCACTTGGACATAAAGGTGGCGGAGTATTTTCATAAACGAGCTGAGGCAGAGACGACTAACATCAGCTTAATGTCCGGCCCCGGCAGAATGCTCCTGAATATATTCCTGCTTGAGACCGAGTTTCTCCGGGGCGTGAAGGACGAGCATTTTCATGCGAATATCTGAGGGAATGGTCGCCGCAGTGAGTTTGGAAACTCCGATCATCAGTCCGATGGCGAGGGGAACAGTCCAGATGGCCGGTTGCTCGCACAAGATGCGGAGCAGCGGATTTACTTTCCAAAATGCAGCCAAGTCCACGATCTTGAGATCGCTCAGATTGATGATGGTCGTGCAGGCCAAGGCCGCGAGCCCACCGCCAAGCATGCCGGTAGCGGCCCCCTGCATCGTCATCCCGCGCCACCATACGCTCATGAAGAGCAGCGGAAAATAACTCGCCGCGGCGATGGCGAACGCCTGGCCGACCATAAAATTAATTTGTAGCTGCTCGACTTGGGCCCCCAGCCCAATGGCGATGGCCCCAATCACCACTGCAGAAATTTTGAAAGCAAACATCCGTTCAGCTGCGGTAGATTTCGGCCGCAGCATGCGCCCATACACATCATGCGCGAGCGCGCCTGTCATGGAAACCAGCAGTCCGCTAAACGTACTCATGAATGCTGCAAAAGCGCCCGCGCACGTGATGCCACTCAATACGCTGCCCCAAACCCCGCCGCGCTCGTTTAACAACCGCGGTAATTCCAAGACGATCTTGTCCGTCCCTTTCGCGCCGGTCGCAGCGTAAAGCTCCGGCAATAAATCGCGCCCGAGCACGCCAAAAATGGGCGGGAATACATAAAAAACCCCGATGAGAATCATCACCCACATGGTGGTCTTCTTCGCCGCGACCCCATCAGGGTTAGTATAAAAGCGGACCAGAATATGCGGCAAACCGGCGGTCCCACAGACGAGCGCAATAATCAGCGAATACGTATAAAGCAGTGAATAGGGTCGAGCCTCCTCCGCGGTCAAACCAGCGGTCTTGGCCGCTTTCGTCGTGAGTGGGCCGAAGGGCGAAATCCACGCGAGGTCGCTCGGGGCTTTTTCACCCAGCGGTTTGCGGAGAATCGTAACCGCCGCATCGCCGCCGCCAGCATTAGCCGCAGGCGGCGCGCTGAGCACAACGGCAGGCGCGATTGACCGACCATCATTAACTTCGAGATGACGCCCATAAAAGCCGTAGACCGACATCAGGACAAAAATGGGCACACAGATCGCGAATAGCTTAATCCAATACTGGACCGCTTGCACCAGCGTAATGCCCTTCATGCCGCCGAGGGCAACGTTCAGCGTGATCACCGCGCCGACCAACACCACCCCCACCCAGTAAGGGAGTCCGGGGAAAATATAAGCGAGCGTTGTCCCCGCGCCTTTCATCTGGGGCATCGTGTAGAAAAATCCGATGAACAGCACGAAGCAGACCGCAATTTTCCGGAAGACCGGCGAATCATAACGGCCCTCAGCAAAATCCGGAATCGTATAGGCGCCGAATCGGCGCAGCGGTCCGGCGATGAACAACAATAAGAATAAATAGCCGCAGGCATAGCAGACCGGATACCACAGCGCGTCATAGCCGCTCGACATCACCATGCCGGCCACCCCCATGAAAGAGGCCGCCGAAAGATATTCGCCGGAGATGGCGGAGGCATTCCAGCCGACTGAAACCGAACGACCCGCGACAAAAAAATCACTCGCAGTCTTAGAGGTTCGGGCCGACCGGAAGCCCATCCAAATCGTCACAACCACCGTGACAAAAGAAAAGGCGAAGATCCACGGATCCACGCCGGCGAATAACCCGAGGGGTAAGGCGGGGGCGCTCATTGCTTGGCCTCCTCTTGAGCGGCTTGAACCTGCGCAACTTCATCATTTTCCAACCAAATCGAGCGGCGAATAAAATACCACGAGATCGCCCACACCGCAGGAAAAAAGAGCACGCCCAGAATGAGCCAGCTCAGCGTGAAGCCGGCGACGCGGGTAGCCATCAAAGCCGGCGCCCAATAGTTGGCGAGGGGTAGTCCAAGCAAAACCACGAGAAAAGTGGCGGCGCAGATTACGGACAGTTTTAATTGGCGGCGCATCAGCGAATGCAAAAACTCTTCGCTGTGGACGCGTTCCTGGGGCGAGGGAGACGGAGACATTGGCCTGCAAGATGGCGGTCGATCGGCCGCAGGCAACAGGGATTTTTGCCGACCGTGGCTAGTCATTGATCTGCCCCCTAACCAGCCGCCGCGATCAGTAATCCAAAAACTTCATCTCCCCAAGCTTGACTTTAAAACGCTCCCGGTAAGGCGTCACCCGCTTAAAATCCGTGCGCGTTGCCGTGTAATTTCCACCCACCTTTACAAACAAGACCGACCCCTCGCCCTCCGCTCTCAGCGCCGTGATGGGCGGTGCAAATGCCGGATCCACCGTGACGAAGTTAAGATCGGCTTCACCCGATTTTAATTTAAATACGAGCATCATGCGCAGCGCGGCGCGCAACCGCACCCCGACGTGCGTTAAGGATTGCTGGGCTTTATTGACCTCAACCGTGACGCGGAATTTTTCGGGAGGCAGCCGCTGATTGTCATCTTTGATCAGCGGCACCTCGTAAGTAATGGTGGTAGCCGTCTCGGCCGCGATGGTCGCCTGAGTGAGATTGAGCAGCTCGCCGAGTGCCCGGCGAGTCTGGCGGCGCTTTTCCTGTTCCGCCCGGCGCTGCTTAATTTGCCGAGCGGTGGGCTCCAGCCCATTGATTTTAAGTGGCGTCCACTGTTCTGCAAAAGGCAACGAGGGGTCGAAACGAACCACCAGCTCTTCCTTGGCTTGGCCCGCTCGATCCTTGTTCACGGTAGTTTGAGTGTAAGCCCACCGCTCGCTATCCAAGGAGGATTTTTTAATGGCCTCAGCTAGAAGCGGCGGCGTCTGACTTGAAAGCGAATCCTGCGCTGTGCTCAGCGCAGCGTCGTTAATGGGTTCCTCGCCCCGCAAGCAGGCCGTCACGAACAAAGTACCCGCTAAAACAAAAAATCGCCTCATTCTATGCACCATGCGCCCTGGATTTATTTCTGCAAGTTTGGAGGACGGAATAATACCGTCCGCGCCGACCCATCTTGCGAACGGCCTAAGCCAGAGCGCTGCCTACATGCGACAGATTAAAAGCTCGCGCTCGAACATGAGCTCTTTCGGCAGATGCGAGTGAACATCGAGGAAAAGTTCTTCGTGTCCGAGCACTTCGGCGCGCCACGCGACGCGGTCAAAAGCTTGCAGCTCTTCAAATTTTTCGCGGGGGAAATCCAAACCCTCCCAATCGATATCTTTATAACGCGGCACCCAGCCAATGGGAGTTTCTTTGGCTCGACCACCCCCGCGCACGCGATCGAAGATCCATTTCAACACGCGCATATTTTCACTAAAGCCCGGCCACGCAAAATTACCGGCTTTATCCTTACGGAACCAGTTCACGTGGAAAATGCGCGGCGTCTCGGTGAGATTGCGCTGCATATTAATCCAATGCCGGAAGTAATCGCCCATGTTGTAACCGCAGAAGGGCAACATCGCCATCGGATCGCGGCGCACTTTGCCGATCGTGCCAGCGGCGGCAGCGGTCATTTCAGAGCCCATGGTCGCGCCGACATAAACGCCGCTACTCCAGTTAAACGCCTGATAAACGAGGGGCATCGTGGTTGCGCGGCGACCGCCAAAAATAAAGGCACTGATCGGCACGCCGGCGGGACTCTCCCAGTCAGCGTCCATCGTCGGACACTGCGACGCGGGCGCGGTGAAGCGCGAGTTCGGGTGCGCTGCCTTGACCCCTTTCTCCTTGGCTAGGGCCGGGGTCCAATCATTGCCCTGCCAATCGAGGGCATGCGCCGGTGGCTTATCGGTCATGCCTTCCCACCAGACGCCGCCGTCATCCGTCAACGCGACGTTGGTAAAAATCGTATTCTTCGCCAGCGCCTTCATCGCGTTCGGGTTGGTGCTATTGCCGGTGCCGGGCGCAACGCCGAAGAAACCAGCTTCAGGATTAATCGCCCGCAAGCGGCCGTTAGCATCTGGCTTAATCCACGCGATATCGTCGCCGACGGTCCAAACCTTCCAGCCCTTCTTGGCGAAAGCAGGCGGCGGAATGAGCATGGCGAAATTCGTCTTACCACACGCGCTGGGGAAAGCGGCCGCCACGTAGGATTTTTTGCCTTGGGGATTTTCGACGCCCAAAATCAGCATGTGTTCTGCCATCCAGCCTTCATCGCGCGCCATGGCACTAGCGATGCGCAGGGCGAAGCACTTTTTCCCGAGCAAAGCGTTGCCGCCGTAGCCGGAACCGTAAGACCAGATTTCGCGCGTCTCGGGAAAGTGAACGATGTATTTCTCCTGGTTACACGGCCAGGCGACATCTTTTTGCCCTGGCTTGAGTGGGGCGCCCACCGAATGAATACACGGCACCACGCGCTTAAAATCTTGATCGATCAGCTTAAAGATTCGCGAGCCGATGCGGGCCATGATGCGCATGTTGACGACGGCGTAAGGCGAGTCGGTCAGCTGGACGCCGATCTGCGACATCGGCGAACCGATTGGGCCCATGCTGTAAGCCAACACGTACATCATACGACCCCGCATACAGCCGTTGAAAACTCCGCGGAGAGTTTTCTTCATCTCATAGGGATTCACCCAGTTGTTGGTCGGACCCGCCGCGTCTTTCGACTGACTGCAAATAAAAGTGCGATCTTCGACCCGCGCGACATCCGTCGCGTCAGAGCGCGCGTAGTAGCAGCCCGGCCATTTTTTCTGATTTAATTTAATGAAAGTGCCTGCCTTCACCATCTGCGCACAAAGCGCATCATACTCGGCCTTCGAACCATCGACCCAGTGAATCGCCTTCGGTTGGCAGAGTACGGCCATTTTCTTCACCCACTGGATTAAGTGCGGATTGCTGGTCAGCGGGGTGGCGGATATTTTCATCATGCAAGTTTATAAAAAATCCCCCCGCGAGTAAACGGGAAAGGACTGAGCCAAAATTCTTTTAAGTGCATTTAAATTCAGCATTAGCGCTACCGCTT
>CAMAVZ010000040.1:0-14410 GCA_945861645.1 Opitutus sp. GAS368
GCGCCCAAGCTGCGCGACCCTTTTAAGTTTGTGGAAACTAATTCGGCCGCGCCGGAAAACATCCCCGACAAAACAGAAAACTTCAGCAACCGGAACCAACAGTCGGCCCAAGAAGTAGCGGCGAAAGAAAAAGACCTGGAGAATCGCCCCAGCATTGAGGGACAGGATAAAATTAAAAATGATACCGCGATTGTGTCCGGCAATTTAGCCCCGCCGCAGTTGCCGAGTGCACCGAGCCGCGACCCGAGCAAAGATGAAGCGGCTGATCGCGCGGAGCAGTTAGCCCGCGCCGAGCAGGTTCCGTTAAATGGTTTTGAGAAAGTTGAGGGAAAATCGGCGGACGGCATCGCCATGAATCAAGCTAAATCTAAATCTCCTACGACTAACGCCGAGCAGGCGCTGGAGGGAGATCCTAATTCGAAAAATGCGCAAGGCGGTCTCGTCGCCGTGCAGCAGACTAGCCAGGCTCAGCCCAAGGAAAGACCGCGCCTCGCATCGGTCTCGCTCAATCGGACTACTCCCTTAACCACCCGACTATCTGGGGTGGCTAATGTGGGGATCGTGGGCCGCGACGCCCGCTGGAGTGAGTATGGCGAATATCTGAACGAGATGCTCGAGATTATCCAAGTCACGTGGTACCGAATTTTGGAAGAGAGCCGCGTTTCCCCTCCGCGGGGATCGCACGTGGTGGTCACCTTTAAGATTAATGCCAAGGGCGAAACGGATATCGTCAAAGTCGAGGATGCCGATAGCGGCAAACAAGGAGTTTTCTCCTGCCAAAATGCGATCACCTATCCGCAACCTTATCGTAAGTGGTCGCAGCAGATGATCGCCGTCTTGGGCGAGCAACAGGAACTCACCATCGCTTTTTATTACCAATGAGTGCCCTCGCCGCAGATTTCTGGACCACGCTGCCGTTGGCGACGGGTGTTCACTTGCTCGCCGGCGATGCCAATGGGCTAGCCGCCTTTGATAAACCTTTCGGGGTGCTCTCCCATCCCAATTCATCGCAGGATGAACCGCGCTCCTTGCTGACCTGTCGTTACGACAAAGATACCCAATGTTTTAGCTGGAAGGCGGCCGACGGCAGTGAGCGTCAGTTGTGGCTGCTCAACCGACTCGATTCGGCTACTTCCGGCGTGATCCTCACTGCGGCCAGTGAGAAATTGGCGATCGCGATTCGCGAGCATTACCTGAAAAAACAGGTAACCAAAATTTATCAGGCGTTGGTTTTTGGCCAACCCCACAAGAATTCGGAATCATGGTACGATCAAGTCGCGGTAAAAAATATTCGCGGCCAATTGCGCACCTCGCTCATCGGCAACGTGCCGGCCGAAACGCTTTACCGTTTAATTAAGCACACCCAGCGGAATTTTTCGACCTCCTTGATTCGCCTCGAACCGCTCACCGGGCGGAGTCATCAACTGCGGGTGCAATGTGCCAAACGCCATTCCCCGATTATTGGTGATCAAACGTACGGCGATTTTGCCCGTAATCGTTCCTTTGCCAAGGCGACTAAAAATAAACGGCTCTTTTTGCATTCACTCGAAACCAGCTTCACCTACGAGTTCGCTGGCCGCACCTGCGCCTTTAAAGCCACGGCCCCTCTGCCGGCCGACTTTACGACTGTTTATTAAAAAAGAGTCCGCAGTCGAACCGACCTGGAGTGAGGGCATTCCTCAAAGAGCACTCGACCGGTCGGCCTAGCGGCGCCGCCGGCGTATTTTTACAGCAAATCTAGCTGAGCATCGGCCACCGGTAGTACGGAAATTTTCTTCTTCGGCTGCACTTTGGGCGAAGGCGAGGGCAACGCTACCGCAGTGTCATCGGATTCGAGCTTTTCGAGAATGGTTTTAGCGCGCTCGATAACGCTCAGCGGCAATCCGGCCAAGCGGGCCACCTGAATCCCATAACTACGATCAGCTGCCCCTGGAACCACTCGGCGGACAAAGACGATCTCGTCATTCCATTCCTTCACGGCCACGGAGTAATTTTTTAAACGCGGGAGGTGTTTATCCAGTTGCGTTAACTCTTGGTAATGGGTGGCAAATAAAGTTCGCGGACCGGCCTCGGCCGCGCGATGCAGATGTTCGACCACCGCCCACGCAATACTCAGTCCGTCATAGGTCGAAGTACCGCGACCAATTTCGTCGAGGATGATGAGCGAGCGATCCGTCGCATTATTGAGAATATTCGCGGTCTCATTCATCTCGACCATGAAGGTTGAATTGCCCCGAGCGAGATCGTCGCTGGCTCCAACCCGCGAGAAAATGCGATCGACCAGTCCAATGCGGCAGGCTTTAGCGGGCACCCAACTGCCGATTTGCGCGAGGAGGGTGATCAAAGCAACTTGCCGAATGTAAGTTGATTTACCCGCCATGTTTGGCCCGGTGATCAGCATGATTTGCGCCGACGCCGCAGACAGCGCGGTGTCATTGGGCACAAAAGTGTAACTGCCCGCTAGCCCGAGGCGTGCTTGTTTCATCATTTGCTCCACGACCGGATGACGACCATCGCTGATGCTCAAGATTTCCCCGTCATCGATCTGGGGTTGGCAATAATCCCACTCGCGAGCTAAGACCGCCCAGCCCGCTAAAACATCTAATTCGGCCAACGCCTCAGCCGTGCACGTTAGCGCCGCGGACTCCGCCAAGACCGCGCTCACTAAAGCGCCAAATAATTCGAGCTCGCGGGCGAGCGATTTTTCCTCGGCGGAGAAAATTTCTTTTTCTTTCAGCTTGAGCTCTTCGGTTACGTACCGTTCGCCACTGACCGTGGTCTGCTTGCGAATGTAATTGGCGGGCACCTGCGCGAGATTGGCTTTTGTGATTTCGATGTAATAGCCAAACACGGAAGTGTAACGAACCTTGAGACTGCGGATACCCGAGCGCTCCTGCTCTGTGCGTTCGAGCTTCGCGAGCCAAGTTTTATTATCAGTCGTCAGGCTGCGGAGACGGTCGAGCTCGGCGTCATAGCCAGCGCGGATATAATTTCCGTCTTGCAGGTCATTGGGCAGCGTGTCCGCCAGGGCGGCTGCTAATAAATCCCGCAACGCGGGTAAGTCTGTCAGCCGCTGCCGGAGTCGGGAGATTTCACCACCGTGGGCCCCCACGAGGGGCGTATCCAGTTGGTCGAGACAGCCTATAATAATGGGTAACTGCTCCAGGGTGTCCTTCACGCCACCTAACTCGCGCGGATTGCGCAGGCGATTTTGCAGGCGACCAAGAATTCGGGGTATGTCGCGAACTTTCTGCAGAAGCTCGCGCACTTGCGCGAGATCGCTTGGCTGATTGAGCAGTTCACCGACGATCGTTTGCCGACGAATAATTTCGGGTAATTCGAGAGTCGGGGAGGCTAGCCAGCGCTCGAGTAAACGGGAACCAGCGGCGGTCGTGTTGCGATCAATCGCCCCGAGCAACGAGGCCTCGCGGGTGCCGCGGGCGGATTGAAAAATCTCTAAATTCCGGAGGGTCGCCGGATCAAGCAGCAGGGTACGCGTGCTGCGATACTCTTGTAATGAACAGAGGTTTTCAGGTTTCGCGCAGAGATTTTCCGTAGCGTAATAAATGACGGCCCCAGCGGCGCCCAACGCGAGATGTTCGTGCGTAAGACCAAAACCCTGCAGGTTAAGCACGCCGAGTGTCTCCATCACCAGCTGGGCACCACTCGCGGTCCCGAAATGGTAGCCGGGTAATTCGGAGCAAAGGCGGGCCGCGCAGAATTGATGCAGCGCACGGATGGCATGCTCCTCATGCGGCGCGTTTTGCCACTGAGTGAGCGCGCCTTCCATGATGACCAGTTCGGCCGGATCTAACGCCGTGAGGACCGGTAATAAATTTTCGGCGCGGGCCTCAGTCGCCAAGCGAAATTCCCCCGTCGACAGATCCAGCCAAGCAGCATGCAGGCCAGCTTGGTCGTAAGTGAGCGCGCAGAGATAATGATTCTTCGCGGCATCGAGCTGACTGGCAGCGAGTGTCGTCCCAGGTGATAAAATTCGCGTGAGGTGCCGCTTCACCAATTTACCGGCCTTCGCCGGTTCGGCTTGATCGCAAAACGCAACTTTTTTGCCAGCGGCGAGTAACTTGCTGACATAATTGTCGGCCGCATGATGGGGAATGCCGGCCATGGGAGTTTCTTGGCGCTTCGTCAAAGTAATGCCCAGCAAGCGCGAGCCAATTTCGGCATCCTCAAAAAACATCTCATAAAAGTCGCCGAGCCGGAAAAGCAGGAGGGTATTCGCAGGCAAGCCGCGTTTGACCTCGAAATACTGCTGCAGCATGGGCGTTAACTTCTCTGACATAGAGCGTTTTTATTGCACCACCGAGAGGCGAAGGGCACGAAAATAATGCACGCAAGTCTGAGCTAATTTTCTCTTGGTTTTGGTGGCCTTACTGTCCTTCGTGGCTCCGTGGCTACTTTATATCATGCTGATCTTGGTGGCGCGGGCCAGCCACCTCTCTTGCTGCTTCACGGTATGCTGGGTTCTTCGCGCAATTGGCAAACCACCGGACGAGACCTCGCGCAGGCCTATCATGTGATCGCCTTGGATGCGCGCAATCATGGTCATTCTTCGCATGAGCCAGTCATGAATTATGCAGTCATGGTCGCTGATCTGGTCCAATGGATGGACCAGCAAGGACTGGCCCAGGCGACCGTCGTCGGTCACAGTATGGGCGGTAAAACTGCCATGCTCATGGCCTGCCAACACCCCGAACGAATCCAACGCTTAGTGGTCGTGGATATCGCGCCGAAAGATTATTTCTGGCCCGCGCATCGTGCCGAATTTGCCGCCTTGAATGAACTCAACCTTAACAATCTAGTCTCGCGCCAGGATGCCGAGGAGCGATTGGCCGCACGAATTTCCAACTATGGACTGCGGAAGTTTTTGATTACCAATCTTGAGCATGATGAGGCGGGGACGTGGCGCTGGGTGATTAATTTACCCGTGCTGACCGCCGCGTTGCCAGTCATGGAAGAAAACTGCCTGCAACCTACCGACACTTATCGCGGGCCCACTTTATTTATAGCGGGGGCAAATTCCCTCTATCTGCCCCCGAGTGATCACGCGCTTGTTTTAAGCCATTTTCCCCAGGCGCGCATCGCGATTATTCCTGAAGCAGGGCACAATCCCCACGTTGAGCAACGCGCGGAGTTCGTTCGACAACTGCTAGTGGTATAATTCTAAAAATCTCGTGGGAAATGCGCCGGCTACGGCAACCCATCGGTCAAGGTTAACGCATGGACCAAAGGCGCAGTGACGTAAGCAGAAAATCCTCGAACGCGGCGGATTCATTAAAATTAACCCGCAGCAATCCGGCGTTGTGCTCGAGTTTTTCAATTGAGGCCGTCAGGGCGCGACGCACGGAATCGTCGCCGGCCAATAACCGTTCTTGGGCAAAGGTCCGTGTCGCTTGCTCAATTTCAATAAATAGTTTCTGCCGGATACCGTTGGCGATACCGGTCTCAATCGCGATCTGCTCATCGTCATCGAGGTCGTCAGGTAACTTGGCCTGTTGGGTTTTCCAAATGGTCTCCGTGGCGGCACCGAGAATGGCATTGAAGCGGGTAATGAGTCCGTAGACGCCCATGACCTGATCAGCGATGGTCCGTTTATCCGGTTTCCCGGCGGCTAATTGCTGCAGCCAGGCCGCATAATCGGTGCGGGTTGAGCGCCAGAGTTTTTGCGTAGCTTCATCAGCATCAATCAGCGCTTCGCTCCCTGAATCAGTGAAGCGAAAATGGAGGCAGCGGCTGCGGATGGTCGGCAGCAAGGCGTAGGGTCGAGTCGTGAGGAGCAAGATCGTCGTGCTCGGGGTGGGCTCTTCCAGGGTCTTCAGGAAGACGTTAGCCGCGGGCGTGTTCATCCGGTCGGCTTCGTAAATAACGGCAACCTTGCGCGTGGAAATAGCGCAGGATATTTGCATCTTCCCGATGAGTTCACGCGTGCTCCCGACGTCGATCAGGCGCATTTTACCGGCCGGACGTAGGGCGTGAAAATCGGGATGCTGTTTCGGTGGAAAATTTTGCGGGTTCTGCCGCGGATCATTCAGCAGCCGATCAGCAATGGCATGAGCGACGATGGCCAGGGTGCCGAGATTTTCTCCGTGAAGTAAGAGACTATGCGCCAGACGCTGACGGTTGATGGCTCGTTCAATCACGGTCACCGTGGGGGTGCCATCAAGCGCAGGGGGCCAAGGTAAGGGCGTAGCCGGCATGGGATGAGCGTGCTTTAACCGAGCACGCGTTGCACTGCGGTGCGGATGAGCAGTTCCAGCGCGTCGAGCGGCAAGGTGCCGTCGGCCACGATAATTCTTTTGGGGCACGCCCGTGCTAGTTGTAGATAACCTTCCCGAATTTTTTTATAAAAAGTCTGCCCTTCGCGCTCCATTCGATCCGGTAAGTTGGAAGCCCGTCCGCGCACGCGGTCGAGGCTAACCTCAGTGGGAATATCAATCAGGATCGTCAGCTGCGGCATCACCCCGCCGATAGCGAATTGATTAATCGCGCGAACTGGATCCGCCGCGAGGTTGCGGGCTAGCCCTTGGTAAACAGTTGAAGAATCGAGAAAGCGATCACTTAACACCACCGCACCACGCGCGAGGGCCGGGGAGATTACCTCGCGAACCACTTGCGCCCGGGCCGCGGTAAAGAGGAGGAGTTCAGTTTCAGGACACATTTCGTCGCCCTTGGCATTGTGGACGATAATGTTGCGAATTTGTTCGCCAATCTCGGTGCCACCGGGCTCGCGGGTCGTGACCACCTCGCGCCCTGATCGTTGCAGAAAGCTAGTGAGGCGCGCTATCTGGGTTGATTTTCCGCTGCCTTCCGAACCTTCGAAGGTGATAAATTTTCCGAGTAATGGGGGGGGGAGCGGCATGAGAAAAAGGGCGCTACCAACGAACAAAAGGATCGGCCGGCGCGCAATCAGATTCAAACGTCCACCGCCACAATCATGTGATGGGTTATGAGGCTGAAGCTCCCTTACTTTTAGATTTAGAACTTCGCCATTAATTTAGAATTTCCATTGATTGCGTCGCCCAAACGCTGCCACACTCGTCTCACATGCTCAGTCTTTTACCTCCGCTCTTCGCCGCATCCACCATTAACGTCTGGCACGTCTTCATGACCACCGACCCCGTGGGTCAAGCGGTCATCGGGCTGCTGGCGGTCTTCAGTATTTTTGCTTGGGCCGTCATGCTCGGAAAATATTCGGATCTAAAAAAGATGCGTGAGTTAAATTTATTGTTCGAGCGCAAGCTTGGGCAGGAGAGCCACATTCTCAATTTGCCCGATACGCTAAAAAATCGCCGCGATATTCCTTACGCTGATTTGCTGGCCGACGCGCTCGAAGCGTACTGGCGCGCTGCCGCGATCGGTAAAGAAAAAGGCGATGACCAAATGCGCTCCCGCCTCGAACATGCCGAAAACGCGATTCAACGCGCCTTGGCCCGCCAGTCCTTACGCTACGAATCGAGTATGATCATTCTCGCCTCACTCGTTTCCGGCGCACCTTTCATGGGCCTCTTCGGAACGGTGTGGGGTATCATGGAAGCGTTTAGCGCGGTCTCCGTGATGCAAAGCGCCAGCATCCAGACGCTCGCTCCGGGCGTCTCGGCGGCGCTCCTGACGACCATTGCCGGCCTCGTGGTCGCGATACCCTCGGTGTTTGGCTACAATATCCTACTCGGTCATGCTAAAACGATGATCACCGAGCTGGAGAATTATGCCAGCAACCTGGCCGACCGCATCGAGCTCGAAGCTAAATAAGCCCCGCCATGGCCAGAATTTTTCGAAGGCAGCGCAATCTGCATCCGGTGGCGGAACTCAATGTCACCAACATGGTGGACTTGGGCTTCACCCTGCTGATCATTTTCATGATTACCACGCCCTTGATTCAATCAGAGCAAACCATTCCCGTGAACCTGCCGGTCGAGAGTAAAAAGGCGCAGGATGTTTTGCCGGAGACAGAATTTCAGGTCGTTTCAATCGACAAGGCCGGCAATTTTTATTTTAGCCAGAAGCGCGTCAGTTTTTCGGAACTCTCCAGCAATCTCGCCGCGCTTGCCGCCAAGCCCAAGCAGCCCGTGATTCGCATCCGCGCTGATCTCAGTTTACAATGGCAGCAGGTCGTGCGGGTCATGGATGTGATTAAGAAAAATAACCTCACTAAGATTACATTCGATACCGACGCTAAGTGACGCGATGCGCGCTAATTCGCCCAGTTCGATTGTTGTTTCGCTCAGTATTCATTCTTTTGTCGCCGCGGTCATTTTTCTCTCGACCGTCTACGTCGCGCAGCGCGAACAGCCTCCCGTGATTTTTGAATTAGTGGCGGGGCCACCGACCGCCCCCGAGCAGCTCGTGGCCCCTGCGTTGGGCAATACGCCAGATGTGGTAAAATTGGCGGTCCCCCCGGCGGCGACGCCCCCGGAAAAAGCGCCCGAGCCGGAAGTTGCCGAAACTCCGCCTGCGCCGCCCATGGAAGCGGTGACGCCCCCGCCGGCTAAGGTTAAGCCTGATACCTCGATTGTTAGACAGCTCAAACGCAGTGAGAAAATGTCCTATCAACAATATTTGAAGAAACATCCCACGCCCAAGCCTGCGGCCGCGGCCAACCCTAAAACAGGCAAAGTTCCGCGAATTGATGCGCAGGGTATTGCGAATGGAGTAAGGGGAGGCTCGACCACCAATCTGAAAGGTGGCGGCGGCGGCAAGGCCTTGAGTCGAGAGGAGCAAAACGAGCTCAATACTTACATTTCATTTCTCCTCACCGCGCTCAAGGAAGCCCATGAGCCGCCTCCTGGGGTGAGCGATCAATTAGAGGCTAAGGTTACCTTTGATATCACTGCGAGCGGATCGATTTTGAACCCGCGGATTTCAAAATCATCTGGTAATCACGAGTTCGATCAGTCGGTACTCCAAGCCTTCCGAAAGATCCGGTCGATTGGGCCAACCCCCACGGGCAAAGCCGATACCTGGACGGTTGGTTTCAAGCTGAAAGACGAATCATAAAAAGTCCTTGCATTCGGAGGTTAAAACTTTCTCTTAGGCCCTTCGTTAGTTGAGTGACGGGCTCTTAGCTCAGTTGGTAGAGCGCCTCAATGGCATTGAGGAGGTCAACGGTTCGAACCCGTTAGGGTCCACCACTCACAAGCAGAAAACTGTTATCAGAGTGAGAATGTGATTCAGGCATTGCCCTAACGGTGGGTGCCCGAATATCCCTGCAATCGGCTTGAGGTGATGCCGAGCTGTTAATGGCTATCGTTGAAGTTGCTGCAAGGTGCGTTCGATCATCGCAATGTCTTGGGGTGCATCAGGCGGCAGGGAAAATTTTTCGTTGAACACGTGAAGGGGACCGTGGTGCTCGATGGTGATATGCGATTCATCAATTCCACCCGCAGCATCAAGTGTCCGCGCCAAATCGAGCCTGAAATGGGCCGCGATAAAGCGGTAGACCGCCGCGCGCTTTGACGGGCCGTAGTCGTGCCCCTCTGCGGCGAGGTGAATATTGGCCGTATTCTGCGGCACGCCATAGTAGCCATAAATTTGTTGGAGAAAGGGAAATTCGATCTGCGGCACGTGCTGCGTCCAGTCCTGGCCATCGGAGACGACCAGCAGGGGGCGAGGAGCGGCGAGGGCGGCGATCATGGCGTTGTTGGCAAAATGATCTTTGCTGCGGTGCACGGGCAGGCCACTTTCGCAGGCGCAACCACCAAAAAAGTAAGATGACACCATCACCACGGGTGCCGCCAACGTGACGCGTGGGTCGAGGGCTGTGAGCAGAAAGGTCTGAGTGCCACCGCCGGATTCGCCGCTCACGGCAACACGAGTCGGATCGGCACCCTCAAGCGAAAGCAGAAAGTCAAGTGCCCGCACCGCATTCCAGGTTTGGAGAGTCTGGGTGAAGGGGCGCTTGTGGGCGGCTTCACCGACTTGCGCGATCGAATCGCCGTAACCAACCATCTCGATCGAGAGAACGATCGCACCGAGACGCGCGAAGGTCCCACCGCGCGCTTGTACGCTTGCGGTGAAGCGTCCCTGGTTCTCGAAGTCTGCCGGCTTTTTAACCCGACTACCGTGGCCGTGGGTGGAGAGAATAACCGCAAAGGGCGGTTTGGCGTTGAGTGGGCGGTAGAGATTTCCCGTAACGAAATAACCGGGCACCGATTCGAAGGCGACATTTTCGACCGTGTATCCGTCGTACACTCGCTTGGATCGAATAATAGCGTTAAGTGGGGTGCGTTGTGGCCACGGCGAGAGTCCGATATTTTCCTGAATGCGCTGGCGCAGATGGGCCGCATAGGCGTCCCATGACGCTCGATCAGGAAATCGCGCCAGCGCCGCATTGAGCATCGCTTGGCCTTGCGCCGGCTCGAGGTAAGCCCCAACGCATAAAGAGGGCCCCTCGAGCGGTGCGGGTGGAAGGTTGGGCGGATTCCACTCTACGTTGACGGGAGGCGCAGCGGTAACGGTAATACCAAGGGCGACGAAAAAGAGCAGGGCAGGGGTAAGGCGACTCATGACTAGAGGCTGGAGTTTTTTTAAGCCGGGTCACTCGTTTTTCCACTGACCAAAAGAATGGGTATGCGCCTTGTCTGCCGGGGGTACCGACCACAGGTTCGCCGTTCGTTGATCAGGCGCCGCGTAAAGTTCGCTCTCATGTGAATTCATTATCTCCCCACCATGCATGCCACTATTACCCCAGTTAAACCTGAGTCCATCCGCGAGCTACTGGTTTATTGGCCATTATCCCGCGGCGGTGGGATTTTTAGTTTTCAGAGTTATCACACTACTGGTTGCCTCAGAGCATGAATGCCAGAAACGCGGCTGAGATCAGCATCGATCGTCCGCTGATCCATGATGAAATCTGCGCCGGGCTCAGGGAGGTTTTCGTAAGCGATCGGAGCGAACTGTCGCCGCCGCAAGCCGCAGTCTGATCTTGCAAGTGGCCTAGATTTGGAGGGATCAGCGCAGCTCTTGTTCGCGTAGGCTTATTGCGCGGCACGCGGGCAAAGGAGGGTAGTCAACTGACCTTGATCTCATGGAATAACCGAGCAACCCTTCGGCAAAAGTATCTGACTATGCTACTGTTATTCCATTAGTAATATTCCCATCAACCCGCTGTGAGCTTTCTCTTTTTACTGCTGTTCGGACTGATTGCTGCCCAAGCCCACGATGAACTCCGCGAAGGACTGACCTTTCACGCGTCCTTTGACGTAGCTTACGCCGCTGAACTTTCCGCAGATGCGCCCGCCTGCATTTTCCGCGTGGGTCGCACCCTACAGCCTGCCACCGACGGTCCTGATCTCGCCCGCGTCCCCGACGGCCGCTTCGGGGCCGCCCTCCGCTTCGCTCGCAAAAGCTCCGTCCGCCCCGAGTTCGCGGCGTCGAAAGCCCTCGGCTACTCGACGCTCGATTGGTCGGCAACGGTCTCGGTCTGGCTCCGCACCGACCCTGATCGCGACTTGGCCCCGGGCTATTGCGACCCGCTGCAAATCGTCGGCGACGACACGAAAAACGGCTTTATCTTCCTCGAATGGTCCAAAGACCATAAGCCCCGTCATTTCCGCTTTGCCGTCCGCCCGCTTTATCACCTCTGGAACCCCCAGGCGGTCGGCTGGGAAGAAATCCCCGATGCGCAAAGGCCGATGGTTAAGTTGGAGCACGCCCCATTTGCTCGCTCCCGCTGGACGCACATCGTCTTTGTACTTGAACGTCTGAACGCCCGCGATGTCTCGCCCAAGGCCCATCTGTACATCGACGGACTACCGGTGGGATCCATTCTAGGACACGACCTAAGGTTCGGCTGGGATCCCGCCGTGGTCCGCCTTGTGCTGGGAGCGTCGTATGTTGGCGACATTGATGATCTCGCCGTATGGAACCGGGGGCTGACACCAACAGAGATCGCCGCGCTCCACTCTCTGCCCGGCGGCGTCTCCACCCTTAGTCATTGATCATAATTAAGCCCCTGGCCGATGCCAATGCAGTTTCCTCCCGGCAATGGTCGGATGGGGCGAAACAGGGCAGCTGAGCCAGTCCGCCTGGGGCGGCAGAGTTGCGTTGGCGGGTGAGATGTTTTCTGTCTCAGGTTCATGGATCCCGTTACACATATCCTGCTGGGCGCTAGCCTCGGCTACTTTGGTTTTGGCCGGCGACTCCGTCGAGGGACGGCCGTGGGTGTGGGTGCATTGGCAGGGGCAGCTCCAGATTTGGATGTCTTCATCAAAAGCGCGACCGATCCGTTGATCGCGGTGGAGTATCACCGTCATTTCACCCATTCGCTACTTTTCGCGCCCGTGGGTGCGGCGGTAGCCGTAGGTTTCCTGTTACTTTACCGACCATGGCGGCAGAGGTGGCGTGGGCAACTCGATGCGGTCTGGTTGTGTGGGTTCGTTGCGTGGGTGAGCCATTGCTTGCTAGACGCGGCCACCAGCTACGGCACTCAGTTGATGTGGCCGATTACGGACCATCGTTATGGCTGGGATTTTATCGCCGTCGTTGATCCGGTGTTCACGTTGGCGCTTTTGATTGGATTGATCGTTGGGCTCATCCGCCTGCAACCAGGTATGGCGTTGGCGGGGCTGATCGCCGCGGCGGTATATATGGGACTGGGCGTGGTACAGCATTCGCGGGCGGTGGCAGCGCAGGCCGTGCTCGCGGCGTCACGGGGGCACACGGTGGATCGGATTGAAGTGATGCCCACGCTGGGTAATGTCCTCGTGTGGCGGGCACTCTACGAGCACAAGGGTAAGATCTACGCTGATCGAATTCGGGTTGGACTCGCGGGCGATGCTACCGTGCGTGGCGGTTGGGCGTTGGTTAAGGTCAGCGCGAGCGAGCTCACGCCGGCTGAGCGCACGCGCGACCAACGGAGTTCGTTTGCTCGGTTCGCGTGGTTTTCGGAGCACTGGGTGGCGCGGAGCCCGACCGATCCTGCCGTGTTGGGTGATATGCGCTATTCGCTTTCGACCGAAGCTTTCGACCCGATCTGGGGCATTCGCTTCTTGGCGGCTGGAACGCCAACAGAAATCGAGTGGGTGAACCGTTCGCGAGATAGGCGGGTGAGCGCCCGCGAACTTTGGGCCGAATTTCAGGGGCGCGATCCGCGGTTCAAACCGCTTAGCAGTGTGGCCCAGTCCGTGCAGTAATTGGTTCTGCAATTTTTTATCCCGGCCGCTGTCTGCTGGAGGCTAGGTTGCTTCCGGTGAAAAACGCGCACCGTCTGGCTGCAGGCTTGGAAAATTCAGGTGACGCCAAGGATCCACCCTTCCAACTGGGCTTGCGTGCGCTCAGGCTGAGATAGCGGTGGATAAAAATGGTTGGCCAGCGTGGCGCGGGCATCGCTCTGCTGCAGCCAGCAGGCGGCGCTGAAGGCGTCGTGCTGATCAGAGTTGCGGCCTTCACTCGGGTATAGTTTACTCCATAAAGCCGGATAGACCTCGGCGATAACCGAACGATCTGGTCGCGGAGTCCAACCGTCGAAGGGCCAGAAATGCACGCGCTCACCGAGTTGCTGGCGGAGGTAGCGCAGCCACGGCAGGCCGGCGTGAGTAGATTTTGCAACGCTACCCGGTACATCAAAGTGAAAGACGGACTTCGCGCGGCACCGTTCCTCCGTCAGCCGCCGCCAACGGGAGTTCCCTGTGCGCGCCGCACCGTGGCCGTCTAGGCCGTCGCGAATAAAATCGACATACAGGTGATCATGATCGGTCGGCCAGTGGTGCTGGAAATCGTCAAGAAATGCGGGCCAATTATGCGCGAGGTGATGGTATTCGAAGTAGCGCAGCGGAAAAGAAAAGCCGTGGTCAATCCCGACGAGGGTGGGCGGGCCGGCGCGCAGTTCCTCGGCGAGCCATTCGGCGAGTCCGCGGCGCGTCCAGTATTTACGCGGGCTAAGTAGCGGTGGCACTTCCGTGGGCGACAGCTTGGGCGTGGCCGAGTAGAGGCGCAGTCCTTTCAGACTGCTAGCGGGGGTAGCTGCACCGGAATAGTCGATGCCAAGATAGCGGGCGAATTGCGGCATGGGAGATCGGGCAGCGGTGCGTTCAGCGAAGTGGCCTTCAGAGCAGTGGATTGCCAGTTGCCTGCGTCGAATCTCTGGTGATCGGTTCAGACGAACTACTCGGTTCGAGGTGGCGGGTCGATCCGGACACGCTCGCTCGCTGGAATTAGCGTCCGGCCAGCGCCGCGCGGAGGATCGGTTCCATCACGTCAGCTTGGCGAAGAAATCCAAGATCGTTGGGATGGGAGCCGTCGGTAGTGCCTTCAGCATCCGAGCCCAAAAGGTCATCGCCGGGAATATAATAGAGCCCAGTAACTCCAGCCGCCTGCAGTTTTTCAAAACACTCGCGCAGGGCGGCGTGATTATTGTTATGAAATTTGTTTTTGTTGGGCTGGATCCACGAATTGG